>NZ_CP049246.1:0-671698 GCF_011046555.1 Sphingobacterium lactis | reverse complement strand
CTGGATAAGGATGCTGCATCCGCACTGACACGCTTCAACCTGCCTTGGTTGGCGCACGATGTGGTTTGGGAAGACAAATTGGTAAAGAAAGCCGTGGTATGGTTATCCCTTCACTTGGATAAAGCCATCCTGAAGCTTACGGATGACGACTACAACAACAACGGTATGGCGCAGTTGATTACCGAGCAGGGTCCTGCATACAGCATCAACATCCGCATTTTCAACGAATTGCAGCGTACGATTACCGGTTGGCCAGGTGGTAAGCCAGGTGTGGACGATTCAAACCGTCCAGAGCGTGCTGAACCAGCACATAAGAACGTCATTCTGTTTTCACCGCACCCAGACGATGATGTCATTTCCATGGGTGGTACCTTTATCCGCTTGGCGGATCAAGGGCACAATGTGCACGTGGCGTACCAAACATCCGGAAATACAGCCGTATGGGACGATGATGTCCTTCGTTATCTGGAATTTGTTCAGGATTTCGCGGTTGCCATTGAGGATGATAACGGCATTACACGTAATATTTACGATGAAGCACGTGCATTCTTCAAGGTAAAACAACCCAATCAGGTTGATCCGGAAATTATCCGTACCATCAAAGGCCTGATCCGTAAGGGTGAAGCCATTGCCGGTGCTCGTTTTGTGGGCCTTCCGGACGAAAATATCCATTTTATGGACCTTCCGTTCTACGATCGTGGAAAATTCTCCAAAGAAGTGGATTTTGAAGATGATATTCAACAGACCATGGCCCTGTTGCGCGAGGTTAAACCTGAGCAGGTATTTGCCGCAGGAGATTTCGCTGATCCGCACGGAACGCATAAGGTATGTTTCGATATTATCCTTGAAGCTTTGATGCGCCTTCGTGAAACCGACGAATGGACGAAAGACTGTTGGTTGTGGTTATACCGTGGCGCATGGCATGAATACCCAATCCATGATATCGAAATGGCCGTTCCGCTTTCTCCACAGGAAGTGAAACGCAAGCGTCTGGCGATCTTCAAGCACCAATCACAGAAGGATCTACCTGTTTTCCCAGGAGATGATCCAAGAGAATTCTGGGTGCGCGCGGAAGACCGTACGAGTGAGACTGCTGGCCTTTACCACCAATTGGGATTGGCAAATTACGAAGCAATCGAAGCTTTTGTTCGCTGGAAGTTTAACTAAGCGTACAGCCGTAAAGAATAGGAGAGGCCCACGTGTAGTAGCGTGGGCCTCTTTATGTTTATTGTGCCTGCTGTATTCAGTTATACGGTAAACGAAGAAATCAAATCTGGAATCGCCAAAATACCTTCATGCGCAACCAAGAAAGAATAGCGTAGGGAATTGGGGATAATCCCGAAATATTTCTTGAAGGCGGTCGTAAAATGAGTTGAGTGCTTATATCCCGTCATTCGAGCGACATCGGAAATCCTGTATTTCCCCATCATGATCAAGCGCTTGGCATGCTCCATTTTCATCTCCGTAATGAAATTCATGACTGTTTTCCCATAATACTGCTTAAAATGCTTCTTGAGGTACTGCTCATTGGTACCCACGGCTTTTGCCAATTCGGATATGGTGTGGTTGCGGCTGAGATCCTCTTCGATCATTTTTTTAGCCAGCTGGATTTTATCAAAGTGGGTCTTGTTGACCAAGATCTCCTTATTTTCATTCTCCACGTAAAGGGTTTCCACCTGGTGGATGATAATATCCAACATAAGGGATTGAATCTTCAGTTGATTGAGGTAGGAATCGGCAAGGTACAGGTGAAAGATCTGTTGGAGTGCCAACCCAATCCGTTTATCCGCCTTGGTGAGCATCCCGTTGCGGAATCGTGTTTCATCTGCTTGGTATTTATCGTGGTATGCTGGGAATTTATCGCTTGGAATGAGCATCAGTAACATGTTGTTGTCTGAATTGATACTCTTCAGCTCCATTTGATCGCCTTTCTTCAGATGAAATAGGATGTTTTCGCCGGCTTGCACGAGGTAATCCTGGTTAGCGATGACCACACTGCAATGGTTGGAATCTTCATCCAGCAAGAAATTCAGATAACCATCAATCGGCGAGGTAAAGCGGAACCGTTGCCTACCTTTCAGCACCGTAAAATACAGCTGAGTACCCAATTCCTGCATATTTCTAGCAGGTTCTAGGGAAGAAGGTGGTAATATTTCCGATTGTGAAATCTTTTTTTCTGATTGCGTCATTTTGCTATTTAGAATAATTCTAGTTTTGCAGCAGTATTTATTTAGACTTGTTCTAAAGAACTTCAAAAGTAGTGTATTAATCTGGAATAATGAAACATTTTTACCTCATCCTATTATTTTTATTAACCTGTACGTTAGTTTTTGGGCAAACGGCTACAATCCGGGGGAAGGTGCAATCTACAGGAGGTAAGGCCATTGCCAAAGCAACGGTCCGTTTGGAAGGGACTAAGATTGTGTCAGTGACCAATGAAGATGGTGGTTATGAATTAAAGGAAGTGCCGTATGGGCAGCAGCACATTGTGGTCACTTCTGTTGAAATACAACCGAAACGTCTGCCAGTGCTGGTGGAGAGCCGGATGCACGTTTTGCCGATAGCATTGGAGCTTCGCGGAGATATTGGATTGGAAGAAGTTCGAGTGGAAGGGAAAACGGAAAAGCGGAAGATTGAAACAAGTGGTTTTGCGGTCAACGTCATTGAAACCCAAGAGGCGGCAACACGTAATGTGCAGACCAATGAGTTATTAGACCGGACAGTAGGTGTCCGTGTGCGGCAGAGTGGCGGTGTCGGTGCTGAAGTGCAGTACAACCTGAACGGAATGACCGGTCGTTCGGTCGGCATTTTCGTGGATGGTATCGAGATTTCCACGTATGGTGCCTCCTTTAACCTCAATAACATCCCGCCGGCCATGATCGAACGGATCGAAGTTTACAAAGGTGTCCTCCCGGCACATCTTTCCGGAGACCTGTTGGGCGGTGCCATCAATATCGTGCTGAACAAAAGGAACGTCAAGAACAACTTGAACGCGTCCCTATCCTACGGTTCCTTCAACACAACTCAAGCAGATGTCAGTGGATTTTACCGTGATCAGAAGACCGGCTTTACAACCCGTATATCCGGAGCATTCCTAAATTCGGATAATGACTATGAGATCTGGGGTAAATTCTCCAAATACATCGAACCCAACGGTGTTGTCCGTCGTAATTTCAGGACGAAGCGATTCTTCGATGGATACCGTTCTGCGACGGCCCGGTTTGAGTTTGGTTTCTCCGATGTGAAATGGGCAGATTCCTTTTTCTTGGGCTATAACTTCTCAGACGTGTACAATGAGATCCAGCATGGGCAGACGATGGGAACACCCTATATGGGAAGGACATCACAAGGACAGGCTAACGCTCTCAATCTACATTACAATAAACGGGACCTTTTCGTAAAGGGGTTGAGTCTCAACGTGAATGGGGTGTACAGTTTCCGCAATACCGCGATACTCGATACCGTACCATGGGCCTATAATTGGGATGGTGCCATTCGTTTGGACCTGAACGGCAAACCCTTGAAGACACTCACTGGCGCACAACAAGGTAAACCAACGCATATCGATATCGACAGGCAAGTGGCCAATATCCGATCGAATTTGGCGTATGAGGTCTTCAAAGGCCATCGTCTTTCCGCAAATCATGTCTTTTATACCGTGGACCGAAAGGACACCGACCTGCTCAATGTGGTTGCCGCTCAGGAGTTCAGAAGTAAGAATGATCTCTCAAAAAATGTTTTTTCCTTTAATTATGAGGCTTCAACCCTGAATGACCGATTGTTGACCAATCTGTTCTATAAGCTTTATCAGCAAACCATCGGGAATACCTGGTATACGTCTGCGCAGGTAGGGCAGCAAGCAGTGGCGGTCAAGGAAGAGGTCCGGGATGCGCGCACCAATTCGGGATATGGTCTTTCTGTATCCTATGCCATCATTCCTAAAGTTTACCTCCTGACCTCTGCAGAACGAGCAGTGCGTATGCCTGCGGATTCCGAAACGTTTGGCAGTCCCGAGGACAATGTACTATCCAATTTTTCGATTAAGCCAGAGGTCTCCGACAATTATAATGCAGGATTCCGGTTGGGCATGTACGAATTTGGCAACCATAGGTTATCCCTGTCGGGAAATGCATTCTGGCGAAACATTAAAGATCGGATCATGCCAAAAGCCAACGAGAATATCAGTGCGCAAGAAATCGAGGTGACACAATTTATCAATCTCGGTCGGGCACAGACCCTGGGGTTCGAAGGTGAATTTACCTATGGCTATAAGAATAAGCTGACAGCGATGGTAAACTTCTCCAAATTCAACTCGCTATTCAAACAGCAATATGACGATGAGGGGCGCGAAATGACTTATTATAACAAACAGGTTCCCAATGAACCCTTCTTTACCATCAATGGAAATGTTCATTACCGTTTCGAAAACCTGATTCAGCGAAATTCGCAATTGAACATGTTCTATACGGTGGGTTATGTAGCGCCTTTCCGGACGATTTGGCCGGAAACGGATTGGTTTATTACCCCACGCCAATGGGCCCAGAACGTTGGTGCGAGCTATACCTTCCCTTCCCGGCGCCTTATTGCTAGTGTGGATGTCAAGAATCTCTTCAATGCGGAGGTCTATGACAACTTCGGGGTACAGAAACCTGGGCGAGGGTACTATCTAAAACTGAGTTATTCACTTTTTAAATTTTAATAAATAAGTATACAATGAAAGCCACATTTTTAAAATTAGCCTTGATGGGATTTGCCGTTACGGCTATAACAACGACGAGTTGTACCAAAACAGGATCAGAACCGGTAAAGGAGGATGACAACACCCGTTGGATTACAGTTTCTGGTGCATTGATGCAGACAACGGCAGGCGATGGAAACGGCGGCGGCCGGGTTTTCAGCCTGACTGTTGAAGATGCCAAAAATCCAAATTTCGAAGTCAATGTCTTTGATGGTGGGGCTGAAATAAAATCCGAACGGACGGCACGCTTGCAGGCCTCTTCAGATGGGAAATACCTCTTCAACATTCAATATTTGGGAGACGACGGCGGTGTGTTCCAAAAATACCGCGTCCTTGGCGGGAATCGTATCAGTCCTGAAGGCCCTCAGGTTGCAACTGCGAGTTACGTCAGCAAAACCCCGAGGTGGTTGAAGGTTTCGGATGGCGTCGGTGTCGGTGTACGTGCGGAAGCTAAAGCATCTGAATATACGGGAACATTTCCTAATTTAACCTACGTGGAAACCAGTGCCAAGACCGATGTGATTACCTTGGACCTGAAAGATCCGAAAATTACCAAAACCAATAGCTTTGATTTGAAGCTTTCTCCTGATGAGGTTGCTGCTGGGTACTATGTCAGTCGGATCGATATGCCTGTGCTGAATAAAGCAAACAATAAAGTTTTCATTGGCGTTGCTACATCTAAAAAGAACACCACTTCGCCTACAGCAGATGACAAGGGGGTAGTTTCGTATCCAGTGGATCGAAACGCTCCGCGCATTGCTGCCAAGACGTTGGTATTGGATTATCCATCGTTAGCCAATCCAAAATTGATTACCTCTACCAAGACGAAGGGCAGCACCAATGGGTACAGAGCACCAATGCAATACCTGGGAACGGATGGCCATGTGTACCAGGCAACATCTGGCGAAACTGCTGGAACCGGGGGCTCACGCATCTTAAGGATCAATTCTGAAACCAATGAATATGATAATACGTTCGAGTTCAACCTGGATAAAGCATTGGGCATTACAGATTCTTACATTGAAACCTGGTTGTATACAGGTGGAGGCAAGGGATTTGTCGTGTACAAAATCGCTGGAAAAGGTGGTTACTTTGCAAAGATTGACCTGAATGCAGGTACGGCCAAAAAGTATAACCTACCGAATGAAGATAAATTGCGGTTCGGTCAGATCCAACATGTCGGAATGGAAGGTAACGATGTATTCCTAGCTGTTGCACCAGTAGGGGAGAATGGCAACATCTATGTGTTCGATAAAAATTCAGACAAGATGGAGAAAGGCGCCAAATTGATCAATAAAACCGGAAATCAATATATCGGCATTTATTAATCCAAATACCCAATAGCGAATTAGCAGCGAAAAGTCGGGTGGTCCTTAGGGGCACCTGGCTTTTCTGTTTCATGGGAGAAACGGAAGTTCATCCAGGTAAGGACATAAAAAATCGAGGAGGTCGTTTTTACGATCTCCTCGATTAATTTCTTTATTTTTTGTCACTTCCCAATTTGCCGATGATCATTTCGATAATCGCAACAACGATAGCAAAAAGTGCCGCAGGCCAGAATCCATCAACATCAAACTTTGATCCCATGATACTGTCAGATAGCATGATCATCAATACCGTAATGATAAAGGATACCAAACCAAATGTCAACCAATTCAGAGGAAAGGTGAATAATCGTAAAATTCCGCCAACAATAGCATTAACCAGACCGATGACCAAACCCGTAAGGATTGCCCATCCAAATCCCGCAACTGTAACTCCAGGGATGATCCATGATGCTATAGCAACAACTAAACCTGTAACTAAGAGACTAATAATGAACCTCATAACTTAAATTATTTGTGTGTACCCTAAATGGACAAAATTAATGCCAATAACCCTTTTTTACTGGTTTTAATTAGCTGTATTAAAAATAATATTATGCCAACATATAAAAATATACGTATATTCACTTAACAATTTTAAACGTATTGGTTATGAAACAGCTAGTTGCAACATTTTGTGCCCTGCTATTTACAATGATGGTTTTTGGGCAAAACAACGATCCCATTTTAGGAAAATGGGAAAATCCAAGTGGTGAGGGACGTATTGAAATCTATAAGAAAAACAATAAGTTCTATGGAAAGCTCTATTGGATCAAGAATGCGGGTAGGAAAGACGCGAAGAACCCCGACCCAAATTTGCGCACGCGTGATATCCAAGGGCTGGAGATCCTAACAGGATTCACTAAAAAAGGAAAGACCTACGAAGATGGTGAGATCTATGATCCAAAATCGGGAAAGACCTACAGTTGTAAGATGACCCTAAAGGGAGATAATCAACTTGATATTCGCGGGTATATGGGCATCAGCCTATTGGGACGCACGGAAACGTGGAAGCGAATCACAAAATAAAAGATCGACAAAATGAAATGGGCGCTAATTCAAGCGCCCTTTTCATTTTCTGAATTTAACTATATAATTAATCTATGGTGTTTTTCCGTGCTCTTCCTCCTCTTCCAGCCGGACAAGCTCCTCATAGTTCTTATCGAGTTTCTTGACCAATCGGATATAGATCAGACGGTAGTAGAGCCGCATAACGGATATGACGAGCCAGCCCATCAAGAACAGCACAATGGCCATTGCGGTGGTATAAAAGATGATTTCCCCAACGGATTTGACGCCGAAATTTTCCTGCCAGATGACACTCCCAGCACCGAGAATCATGGAGAAGATAATCAGGTAAATATTGAATTTGATGTACAAATAGACCGTCTTCCTGGTATCCAAGATCGTTTCCAACAACTTTTTGGTATTGTTGGTGCTCCGGATCATTCGGTAAGAAGTGAAAAACTTGTAAATGAAATATAGGATAAAGATGTAGGCCAACGTATCGACCACCGTTATGGCGATCTGATAGAAAATTGGATCAGCCTTATCATCCAGGTTGAGCTGGGAAGACCAGATATTCAATCCGATTCCCACGAACAGCTCGATAATGGAAATATAGAATATCCATTTCACCAGTGAAGATGAGCTTTTGTACAGCATCTTGCGGATCTCATTCCTCTTTACCTGGGGGAAGTTATTGTCCTGCTGCCAATGTTGCTTCAATAAATCCAGTTCATTCATTATACGACTCCTTTCCTGCTAAGCATTTCTTTTAATTTATTCTTGATCCTATTCATCTTTACGCGGGCATTCCCTTCGCTGATACCCAACGTTTCGGAAATCTCTGCATAATCCTTGTCCTCCAGGTACATGTAGACCAAAGCCTTGTCGATATCGTTCAGCTGCCTGACGGCATCGTACAGGAATTTCAGCTGTTCATCGGCTTCGGTATTGTATTCCTCATAGCGGATATTGGATAAGTCATGATCCCATTCAACGGTTTGAATTTTGGATTTGCTACCGCGATATAAGGAGATGGCCGTGTTTAAGGATACCCGATAGGCCCACGTGGAGAATTTTGCATCGCCCTTGAATTTGGGATAGGATCGCCACAATTGGATGACCATTTCCTGGAACAGATCCTGGTGAGCCGCGAGATCTGTGGTATACAGCTTGCAGATCTTGTGGAGGATATTTTGGTTTTCCTCCAGCAGGTTCACGAATTCTTGTTCTAGGACGTTTGCCATGTATGGGTATTTGTCGACAATAGTAAGGTATTGTTACAAATGTTCTTACAATTTTTTAAATTCGCTCAATGGCGAAGACAAAATCAGCATATTTCTGTCAATCATGTGGGTATGAATCCCCGAAATGGTTAGGGCAGTGTCCATCCTGTAAGCAATGGAATACGTTTGTGGAAGAGGTGGTGGAGAAATCCTCCAGTAGGGTGCCGGAATGGCGGAGTTCCACTGTGGCAAATACGGGGACGAAGCGTACCAACAAGGCAGCGATAATCCATGAGATTGTCTACTCCGAAGAACAGCGGCTAGAAGCTCCAGATAAGGAGTTTAACCGTGTTCTAGGTGGGGGCATCGTGCCGGGCTCACTGGTACTGATCGGCGGCGAGCCGGGAATCGGCAAGTCAACCTTGATGTTGCAATTGGCCCTTTCCATTCCGAAAGTGAAGACGTTGTATATTTCAGGGGAGGAAAGCGAGCAACAGATCAAGATGCGGGCGGAGCGATTGTCGCAGAGCTCCAATGCCAATTGCTTTATCCTCACGGAGACGAGTATGCAGAACATCTTCAAACAGATCGATCAGGTAGAACCGAATGTGGTGGTCATCGACTCGATCCAGACGTTGCATTCTGCGCAGATCGAATCGGCTCCGGGATCGGTGTCCCAAGTTCGGGAGTGTACCGCAGAGCTATTGCGATTTGCTAAAGAGACCAATACGCCTGTTTTCATCGTGGGCCATATTACGAAAGATGGTTCCATTGCAGGGCCAAAGGTGCTGGAGCACATGGTGGACACCGTGCTGCAGTTTGAGGGCGATAGAAACCATGTCTATCGGATCTTGCGTGCCGTGAAGAATCGATTTGGATCTTCATCGGAATTGGGGATCTACGAGATGCAAGGGTCCGGTCTGCGGGAAGTTTCCAACCCTTCGGAGATTATGCTGTCGCAACGGGAGGAACAGGTGAGTGGGGTAGCGGTAGCCGCCATGCTGGAAGGTATGCGCCCCTTGATGATTGAGGTACAGGCATTGGTTTCCAACTCAGCCTATGGCACACCGCAGCGTAGCTCAACGGGGTTTGACACCAAGCGATTGAATATGTTATTGGCCGTGCTGGAAAAAAGATTTGGCTTCCGCATGAGCGCACAGGATGTGTTCCTGAATATTGCCGGTGGCTTACGTGTTGAAGATCCTGCCGTGGATCTTGCAGTCATTGCTTCGCTGATTTCATCGCAACAGGATATCCCCCTTCCAGCAAACATCACCTTTGCGGGTGAAGTCGGCCTGTCGGGTGAGATTCGGGCAGTGAACCGTATTGAACAGCGCATTCAGGAAGCCGAAAAATTAGGCTTTGAACAGATATTTATTTCCAAATACAATACCAAGGGGCTGGATGTCAAACGGTACCAGATTTTAGTACGGCCCGTGGCGACCCTCGAGGATGTATTCCGGATATTATTCGGATAAAAAAAGGCGAGCTTTACACAAGCTCGCCTTTTTTTATCGCAGACTGATCTGCTATTTAATAACTTCAGCAAGTTTAGCCTCAAGTGCTTCACCGCGAAGGTTTGTTGCAATGATCTTGCCCTCTGGATCCAACAGGAAGTTCTGTGGAATACCTTCGATACCATATAGTGCAACAACTGGAGATTGCCAGAATTTCAAATCTGAAACCTGTGTCCATTGCTCCAATTTATCATCTTTGATCGCTTTCATCCAATCTTCTTTTCCGTTTTCACGATCCAAGGATACACCAAAAATAGTGAAGTTCTTGTCCTTGTATTTATTGAATGCTGCAACTACGTTCGGATTTTCCTGGCGACATGGTCCACACCAGCTTGCCCAGAAATCGATCAGCACATATTTTCCGCGAAGGGAAGATAATTTAACGACGTTTCCTGAAGTATCAGGTAACGCGATTTCCGGTGCTACGGAACCGATCGCTACAGCTTTCAATTTTTCGATTTTCTCGCCCAGGCGCTTACCTTGAGCCGTATTTTTGAGCGCTGCAGACATTTTACCATAAGCCGGGACAGCCACCGAATTTACATTTTCGGCATTTACCAGTTCCGAGAGTAGGCCAAGACTGACATAACTGTTCGGGTTTTGCTTCACATAGTCTTCATTGATCCGTGCTTGTTCGGCAAAAAGCTTCTCCGCACGAGACTGCAGGCTATTGATGAATTCCTCATCTTGCTGTTGCTCAGGCGTAGCGGATTGGAATTCTTTCTCCAATACGGCAAATTGATCGGCAAAGCTTTTTATCGCGGTTTTGTAACCTGCAAAATCTTTATTGATCTCATTTCCGCTGATGTTCGCGGAAGCAAGGTTATCACCTTGTACTTGAATGACACCCTTTGCCAGATAGAGCATGGTCATATCAATTGTTTTTCCGGGACTTGCCAGCTCCTGTAGGGATTTCCCCTCCGGAGACATGATCAATTGCGCTTGCGTAGGCTCAGCAACAATGCCATTGAAGGCAAAAGCGCCTTTTTGTACCATGGCAGAATCGATATGGCGCTCTCCATTTTCCGCATACATCATAAATACCTTCGCTGGGGCATCCACATTTTTTAACGAGCCCTTGATAGAGAAATCCTCCTGTGCGAACAACAGGGAAGGGATTGCTGCAAGTACTCCTACAATTGCTTTTTTCATATTACTTATTTTATATTTTTACTATATACAACATATACTGTTCCAATTACCACCGGCCACTGGCACCACCTCCGCCGAAGCCTCCGCCGCCGAAGCCGCCAAAACCTCCGCCGCCACCGCCACCGAAGCCACCTCCAAAGCCGCCACCATCGTTGTCACGACCGCCGCCGCCCAGGGAGTTCAGTAAGGTCCACCAGAATAAGTCAGACGATCCACGACCGCCCATGACCCGACCGCCACCATTTTTTCCGCCACCACCGGATTTTGAAATCACCGAAATGATGACAATGATCACGATAATGATAAAGATGATCGGAATGCCGCCCCCACCTTCCGTGGAGTAGGAATCATTCGGATCGACCTTGTATTCACCCTTGGAATAGGAAATAATCGCATCTGTTCCTCGGTTGATCCCTGTGAAGTAATCGCCTTGACGGAAAGCTGGCTTTACCTCATTCTCAATGATGCGGTAAGCGATAGCATCGGGAACAGCACCCTCAAGGCCATAACCCGTCCGGATGGTCATTGCGCGATCGCCTAAAGCTACCAAGAACAGAATACCGTTATTGAACTTTTTATTCCCGACACCCCATTTTGCAGCCAGGCGATCGCCATAATCTGCAACATCATAATCCCCCGTGGACGTCATAACGACCACTGCGATCTGTATGCTCGTGGAGTCTTCAAAACGCAACAACTTCTGCTCCAGTTCCGCTTTCTGTCCTGAGGACAGCGTGTTCGTATAATCCGTAACCAAGGCATTCGGCACGGGAGGGAAGTCCTGTGCGAACAGTTGGAATTGGCCGACAAAGGCCAATAATATGGTGAAGAAAATGCTTGTTGAAAAGGTTCTAAGGCTAATTTTTCTGTGCATAATAATTACGAATTACCGAAATGTATATCATTTGGAAGCTCATTGACATCATCTTCTCTTCTCGGGAAGAAGGTCGCCAACTGCTGTCCTGCTTTTTCAATGCCCACAATGAGACCGTGAACATAATCTTCCTGCTTAAAATGGGAAAGCATCAGTTCTTTGGTGGACTCCCAGAAATCTGCAGGTACTTTTTCATTGATTCCGGCATCGCCGATAATGGCAAACTGATGGTCGTCGATCGCTAGGTAGATCAATACGCCGTTCCGTTGCGCCGTTTGGTGCATCTTGAGTTTTTCAAAATAAGATTTAGCCTGTTCATAGGCTTCAAGACCGTGTGTCTTCCGTTCCACCACTAATCTAAGCTCACCGGAGGTGAGGTTCTCTGCCAAGCTAATCGCCTGGACAACCTGCTCTTGTTCTTCTTGATTGAATATTTCCATTTGGCCTCAAAATAGAAAAGATGAATGTTGAAGATATGCCCCCCAAACATTCATCTTTACGTGATATTAACAACAATAAAAAATTCATTAAAACTGAACGGTAGGCGCCTTGTCAGATCCTTCAGTAGCCTTGAATGTACCTTTAGCCTTGAATCCGAAAATACCTGCCATAATGTTGTTCGGGAAGCTACGCACCGTCGTGTTGTAATCCTGAACAGCTTCATTATACGCTCGGCGTTCTACAGAGATGCGATTTTCCGTGCCTTCCAATTGTGCCTGCAACTCCTGAAAGTTCGCATTTGCTTTCAAATCAGGGTATGATTCCACGCTAACCAATAAACGGCCTAAGGATTGGGAAAGACCATCCTGTGCTTGTTGGAAATTTGCAATCGACTCTTCTGTCAAGTTATTCGGGTCAACCTGTACGGAGGTCGCTTTCGCGCGTGCCTCTGTTACAGCGGTCAGGGTTCCCTGCTCGTGTTGTGCAGCACCTTTTACGGTATTGACTAAGTTCGGGATCAAATCCGCTCTACGTTGGTAGGCATTTTCTACCTGAGCCCATTTTCCTTTTACATTTTCATCTTTTGAAACCATGGTATTGTAACCACAAGAGCTAAAAGAAAGAGCCGTAAGCAAGCCTACAAATACGATTAATAATCTTTTCATGTGTAATGTTTTTTCTAGTAATACTTAAAAGTAATAATTTGTTTTAATAAAGGCAGTATCAAACCACATACCAATCCTGAATATTGAAGAAATAATGTCAGTTTTTGATATCTTTGCGTAAAATTTTGGGATAAAACCCCAACAGGCATATGCAGAAAGAAATTGAAATCGCCTTGATTCCTGCGGAAGTGCAGGATGAGCAGCGCATCCTATCCGAGGGGGCAAAGAAGCTCCGTATTCCAGAAAAACGTATCCAGGGTTTCCATGTCCGCAAGCGGTCCATCGACGCGCGAGGTCGGCAGGTACTCTTCCGTATGCGGGTGGTCTACTTTATCGATGAGCCAGCGGCCGCGCCGGTGTATGCAACAAAGCTTCAGTCGGTTCAGGATGCTGAGCCGGTCATTATTATTGGCGCTGGTCCAGCAGGTCTTTTTGCAGCATACCGCTGTTTGGAATTGGGATTAAAACCGATTGTTGTGGAACGGGGGAAACAGGTGAAAGACCGCCGCCGTGATCTGGCCAAGATCAATCGTGAAGGATTGGTGAATCCCGAATCCAACTATTGCTTCGGTGAAGGTGGCGCTGGGACCTATTCCGATGGAAAACTCTATACCCGGTCCAATAAGCGAGGGGATGTGCAGCAGGTCCTTTCCATATTCGTAGAACATGGAGCGCCTGAAGATATCATGGTGGATGCACGCCCACATATTGGTACCAATAAACTTCCCCATATCATTGAAAGCATTCGCGAGCGTATATTGGAATACGGTGGAGAGGTGCATTTCGACTGCAAGGTAACCGATATCATCGAACAGTTTGGGCATGTGCAAGGTGTTCACACAACAACGGCGGGCACCCTGCATGCCAAGCATGTCGTGGTTGCAACGGGCCATTCCGCACGGGATATCTTTGAGCTCTTCCGTTCCAAGGGCTGGTTGTTGGAAGCCAAGCCGTTTGCCTTGGGGGTCCGTATTGAGCATCCACAGGAAGTTATCGACCAGGCGCAGTACCATTGTTCCGTACGTCCTGAAAACCTTCCGCCAGCGTATTACAGTTTGGTCGAACAGGTGGACGGGAGAGGGGTGTTCTCCTTCTGTATGTGCCCGGGAGGGATTATTGCCCCCTGCGCGACAGATGCGGATGAAATCGTAGTGAACGGTTGGTCGCCCTCCAAACGAAATAACCCACATGCCAACTCGGGTACCGTTATCCAGATCAATTTGGAAGACGTAGTGGGTGCTGATCAAGATCCCTTTGCGCTTCTGGCATTCCAGCGTCAAATCGAACAACGGGCCTTTACCCTGGGCGGTGGCCAATTGGTTGCACCGGCCCAGCGCATGGTGGACTTTGTGGAAAATCGGGTGTCGATGGATTTACCGGAGAACTCCTATAAACCTGGAACACGATCGGTAGATCTTCGCGAAGTGCTGCCAAACTTTGTTCATGAAGCCCTCCGTGGGGCCTTGCCTATCTTTGGAAAGAAGATGAAAGGCTATTACAGCAATGAGGCCATCCTGGTCGGGGTAGAATCGCGGACGTCCTCGCCAATTCGTATTCCGAGAGATAAAGATACGCTGCAACATCCGCAAGTAGCTGGTTTATACCCTTGTGCTGAAGGAGCAGGCTATGCCGGTGGGATCGTCTCGGCCGCAATCGACGGAATGAACTGCATCGATGCAATAAAAAGATAAAGCAGCTACAGAAAAATTTTCAAAA
Organism: Sphingobacterium lactis; assembly: GCF_011046555.1. Lineage (NCBI taxonomy): Bacteria > Pseudomonadati > Bacteroidota > Sphingobacteriia > Sphingobacteriales > Sphingobacteriaceae > Sphingobacterium > Sphingobacterium lactis. The sequence continues at coordinate 657,000 of NZ_CP049246.1, read as the reverse complement.
AAATCCGCGTTAATGTTGTCAATAAACAAAATAATCGTATTTTTGTAGCACTTCAAGCGAAAGTAGCTCAGTTGGTAGAGCACAACCTTGCCAAGGTTGGGGTCGCGAGTTCGAATCTCGTCTTTCGCTCCACTAAAAAGCTTCCGATTTTCGGAAGCTTTTTGTATTTTTAGGTATGCCAATTCGTTACCGATCCAGATGGGAACCCTTTACCCTCTATTTTATGTGCCTGCTGATGGTTCCCTTATTTTCGATTATCCTTTTCCTGACCGATGCCAGCTTGCAGCAGTGGGGGATCTTTATGGCCTGTATATTGGGAGGTTGTACCATGTTGATCCTGATCGTATACTGGACGACCGAATATACGATTGATGGTGAATACCTCCGTTATCGTAGTTTGGTGTTTTTCGGAAAAGCCCGAATCCGGGATATCCATAAATTGGATGTGGGAAAGACCCTGCATGTGGGCATGCGCCCAGCAATTGCCAGACACGGTATAATTGTGTATTATAACAGGTACGATGAATTCTATATCTCTCCAACGGATAATGTATCCTTTGTGCAGGAGCTTCTGAAAATCAATCCAGCTATACAAGTAACTTACCATACAAAGAAATAGCCCGTCGCTTTGACGGGCTATTTTTATGAATTTACCTGTTCGGTATTTCTATTTTCTCCAAGCAGCATTAAGCTTGGGGTCATAAACGATACGATCCCCAGTAGGATACATAATCCTCCGGCAATGATAAAGGCATTGGCCACACCGATGGAATCTGCAATATTTCCGGCAAAGAGCAGCCCGATTAGGCTAGGTATGATAGCAAAGCTAAAGTAGAGCGAGAATACCCGCCCCAGCATATTCGGTGCAATCTGTTCCTGAATGATGGTCATAAATACAGCACTGAAGATGGACATTGCCGCACCCCCGAACCCAGTCAGAGCAACGAATATGATGAACATTTTTGCGGGCAATATACCCGATAGCACAAAGGTCAATCCTAGCAGGATATGCATGCAGTTCAGCATCAACACCTTTCGGTAAGTTACTTTGAAAATGCTCAATAGCGATCCGCCGATGAGCATGCCAATGCCCCAGATGATTTCGATGACACTCATTTCGAACTTATCGCCACCGAAATGTTCGATCGTCATCAGTGGAAACATGATGGCAACCGGCATAATACCCATTGTCGCAATGATCGAGTAAAGGAACATCCTGTTGAGTCCCTTATTCTCGTGTATCGCCAGGAATCCAAGTTTTAGATCGCGCCATACCTGGTGGATGGACGCTTTACTGTCTGACTTGATATACGGTATGCTGATAAACAGCAAACTGATGATGGCGAATGCAGCACCTATCACATCCAGGTAAAGGACTTGGTTAATGGGCAGATTGGCGATGGCCAGGGCTCCCAAAGCTGGTCCGGCAATGCTGCTGACCGACTGAAGGATCTGGTTGATTCCCGACACCCGAAGCAATTCGTCTTCAGGGACGATCAATGGCGCAATGGCCTGCATAGCTGGCTGGTGAAATGCGGAACCCAGGGAACGGCAGACCATCAACAGGTACATGAGGTCTAGCTGAATGTTCCCATCTCGCAGCGTAAAGGTCATTAATAGCGTACAGGTTGCAATAAAGGCATCTGCAAAGATCATGACTTTCTTGCGGTCCCAGCGGTCGATATATACGCCTGCAAAGGGGCCGATCATCGCTTGCGGAAGCAGCGCAGCAATGGCTGCATAGGCAAGCACTTCGGCGGATTTGAATTCCAGACTAAGCCAGATGATAATCGCGAAGTTTACGGCAGAGCTACTTATCAGTGAGACAAATTGCCCTACCCATATATAGATATAGGTTTTGAACCAATGTTTCTTTTCCATGAAATTAAAATTGAATATATACGAAAATAAACCAGGAAGTAGATTCGCTGGTCCTTACTAAGTTCCCAAAGGGAATAGCTAACTCAGTAAAGCAAAGGGCTTTTGATCAATGCCGTATAATTGCACGTGTTCATGGTTCAAAGGTAATGCAATTCCCTTAAAATTATTGGGTAAAATAAAAAAAGCGTTCTAGTTTGCACCAGAACGCCTTATTACTAAAACTACACTACTATTATTTCTTTTCCAGACCTTTTGCTACGCGTTCTTCCACAAAGTTTCTCACGGCTTCATTGGAGAAACGGGTCGTCACGTCGAAAGCAAAAGCGTGCACCAATAAAATGCGTGCACTTTCTTCACCAATACCACGCGCACGGAGGTAGAACAATGCGTCGTCATCAAATTGCCCCATGGTACATCCATGTGAACATTTCACGTCGTCAGCAAATATCTCCAATTGCGGTTTGGTGTACACCGTTGACTTATCGCCAATCAACATATTGTTGTTCTGTTGGAAGGCATTCGTCTTCTGTGCGTCCTCGCGAACGAAGATCTTACCGTTGAAGACGGCAATGGATTCGTCCTGAGGGATATTCTTGTACCATTCGTAGGATTCACAGTGTGGTTTCATGTGATCTACAACGGTATGGTTATCGACAAATTGCTTGTCCGCCAATAGGTTGATACCGTATAGGTGGGACTCCACTTGCTCGGCATCCAGGCGCACATTGATGTCATTGCGAACAAAGGAAACGCCAGGGAAGTTACAGTTGTAGTTGTTGTACAAGCTATGCTTCGTCTGGTAAACTTCAATGTGGTTGATGTAGTGGCTTTTTTCCGTAGCCAACTGCAGGTAATAATGCTGAAGTTTGGCATTTTCTTCCACCACGATCTCGGTTACCTTGTTGTTCAGGTTGAATGCTGAGCCATCAAGACACACAAATGTTTCGATGATCTCCGCTTCTGCATTTTGTTCAAGGACAAAAAGATTACGTGTCTGCGCAAAGAAATCCTGACTTCCTGTAGCGACATGGACAATCTGTATCGGTTTGGATACCACTTTGTTCTTGTTCACCTGAAGGAAGATTCCCGACGTGTGGAATGCCGTGTTTAGCGCGACCATTGCGCTTTCTGTCTTGTCGGCATGCTTGGCAAAATGTTGCTGGAACTGCGGTTCATCCTGTGCTTCCTCGATAGGTTTCACGATCAGGCCGATTTCATCCTCAAGGGAGGAGAATGCCAGAACATATTGCCCATTGATCAATACGATCCGGTGCGCATCCAATTCAGGGATGTCGGCCGCCCGCAGATCAATGTTCGATACATCCACGTCCTCATTCAACAGGTACGTCCTGTTGATCAAACTGTGGATATTGGTATATTTCCAGTCCTCATTCTTTACAGTCGGGAAACCCTGCGATGAAAAATGTGCAAAGGCCTCTTCGCGAAGCGCCTTTACAGCTGCTGTATCGTTGCTGGTTTCCAATTCCTGAAATGTTGAAGTCAACTGTTGGAATAAGGAGTTTGCTACTAGTGTACTCATGTTATTTGTTATCAATCCGCTCATTACCTCGTTTCTTTAATCGACCGATTAGGCATTCTGCGTATCTAATTCTTTTAACCAGTCGTAACCTTTTTCTTCTAATTCTAATGCCAATTCCTTTGGTCCCGATTTTACGATGCGACCATTGTGCAGGACATGCACGAAATCAGGCACGATATAATCCAACAGACGTTGGTAGTGGGTAATCACAATGAATGCATTGTCCTTGCTGCGCAAGCTGTTCACTCCGTTTGCCACAATACGCAATGCATCGATGTCAAGACCAGAATCCGTTTCGTCCAAGATGGATAACTTCGGATTCAACATCGCCAATTGGAAAATCTCATTACGTTTTTTCTCACCGCCTGAAAAGCCTTCGTTCAAAGAACGGTTAGCCAGGTTTGCAGAGAATTCGACCAACTTCTGTTTCTCTTTTACCATCTGCAAGAATTCTTTGGCTTCCATTGGCGGAAGGCCTTTATACTCACGGATGTCGTTCACCGCAGTTTTCAAGAAGTTGATATTGGATACTCCTGGGATTTCCACAGGATATTGAAAGGCAAGGAATAGACCTTCACGAGCACGGTCTTCAGGGGATAGATCCAATAGATCCACGCCGTCAAGGTTGGCTTCGCCTTCGGTCACTTCATAGGCATCCCTACCGGCCAATACATTGCCCAACGTGCTCTTTCCAGCACCGTTTGGCCCCATAATGGCATGTACTTCACCTGCTTTAACCTCTAAATTTAATCCTTTTAATATTTGTTTGTCGTCGATTGACGCATGCAAATTCTTAATGCTTAACATATTCTTTTTGTTGCGTATAGTGTGTTCGGGCATCTGCACGCCCAATCAATTCCTTCTAATTTATTATCCTACCGATCCTTCAAGGGAGATCGCCAAAAGTTTTTGTGCCTCTACGGCAAATTCCATTGGCAATTGGTTCAATACCTCCTGGGCATAACCGTTCACGATTAGGCCAACGGCTTTTTCTGAATCGATACCACGTTGGTTGAGATAGAACACTTGGTCCTCACCAATTTTCGATGTTGTGGCTTCATGCTCCAACTGTGCACTTTTGTTCTTGCTCTCGATGTATGGGAAGGTATGTGCCCCACAGCGATCGCCAATCAACAAGCTATCACATTGCGTAAAGTTTCTAGAGTTGTCTGCATTTGGACCGATACGGACCAATCCACGGTAACTGTTGTGGCTGAATCCTGCCGAGATCCCTTTGGAGATGATCTTCGAACGGGTATTCTTACCCAGGTGGATCATTTTGGTTCCTGTATCGGCAACCTGTCTGTTCCGGGTCATTGCCACAGAATAGAATTCGCCAACGGAGTGGTCCCCTTTAAGAATAACACCCGGATACTTCCATGTAATCGCCGAGCCTGTTTCCACTTGCGTCCAGGAAATCTTGGAGTGGTTGCCCTTACAGATACCACGCTTGGTAACGAAGTTGTAGATTCCACCTTTTCCATCCTTATCGCCAGGATACCAGTTCTGCACTGTTGAATATTTGATCTCTGCATTGGTGTTGGCAATCAGCTCAACAACCGCTGCGTGCAATTGATTTTCATCACGCATCGGTGCGGTACACCCTTCCAGATAAGATACATAGGAATCATCATCGGCGATGATCAGCGTGCGCTCAAACTGTCCGGTGTTCTGTGCATTGATACGGAAATAAGTCGATAGCTCCATTGGACAACGAACGCCCTTTGGAATGTATACGAAAGACCCATCGGAAAACACTGCCGAGTTCAAAGCAGCGTAGATGTTGTCGGTCTGCGGTACAACAGTACCTAAATATTGCTTAACCAGCTCAGGATGCTCCTGAACAGCTTCGCCGAACGAGCAGAAAATAACGCCCTGCTCCTTTAATTTCTCACGGAAGGTAGTCTTTACGGACACGGAGTCGAAAACGGCATCCACCGCTACTACACCCGCCAGGATCTTCTGTTCATCTAAAGGAATACCCAACTTTTCAAAAGTCGATAGCAATTCCGGATCAACTTCATCCATGCTCTCCAATTGTTTCTTGGGCTTAGGTGCAGCGTAATAGGAAATGTCCTGGAAATCCACCTCGGGATTCTCAAAGTTCTGCCAAGTCGGCATGCTCATCTTCAAGAAGTGGTGGTACGCCTTTAGACGCCATTCCAAAAGCCATTCCGGTTCATTTTTCTTCTTCGAAATAAAGCGCACGGTGTCCTCATTAAGACCTTTCGCGGCAATCTCCATCTCGATATCTGTCGTAAAACCGTACTTATATTCTTCGAGCTCTAACTCTTTCAGTAAATCGTCATCTTTGGTGCTCATATCTCTTTCACTTTAAAAATGGGATTGGACCCAATGGTTTTGATTCGCAAAGTTACGACTTATTAAGCAGAAAAACGCTTATTTCCGCTTCTTCCTAAATGGTTTTTCATAAAAAAAATGACAAATGTCATTTATCAACCCTTTGGGGCTATTTAGAATGTTTATATTTTGACAATAGCATGATTCTAATAGCTGTTGTTTATTAATTGTTACAAACATTATAATTTATATCTATTGCAAAGCGTACCAATAATGTGGCATTGAAAAAAGTATTAAACCAAATTTAATTTTGTATATTTAGCGTTCTTTAATTTTATATAAAGCCTATGTCTTACCAACCTGATAAAACGGACTTGAAGATTCTGAAACTATTGCAAGAGAATGGTCGAATCACCAATTTGCAATTGGCCACCAATATTGGGTTATCCCCAGCACCAACCTTGGAGAGGGTTCGGAAATTGGAGAATTCTGGGTTCATTAAGAGTTACCATGCCTTTGTGGATGAGGAGAAATTAGGCCTGGGCATCAAATCTTTTATACAGGTTTCATTGGATTTCCATACCCATAACGCGATTCCCGAATTTGTGGAAGCCGTGCGCGCCATCCCCGAAGTGACCGAGTGTCATCACGTGACGGGCAATTGCGACTTTATGCTCAAGGTGTATGTGAAGGATATCAAGGCATATGAGGCAGTCATCATGGAGAAGATTTCCAAGATTCCGTTCGTGAAAACTTTCCAGACCATGATGATCATGTCAACAAGTAAAAAAGAACCAATCGTTCCCCTAGAATATTAATTTATTTGGAATGGCCTATCAGGATTTTGCAATCATTTTAACATGGCCGGATGCGACCATCCGAGGTGACGAGCAATGGATGATGTTCTTTAAGAAGATCGGCCTTGTGAAAAACCTTAATTTTAAAGTTGGCCATACAGGCGTTGTTCTGGTGAATCACCAGACCGGTGAAATGCTGTTCTATGATTTCGGTCGGTACATTACGCCGAGAGGTTATGGAAGGGCGCGTTCTAAGGATTCAGATCCCCTGCTGACCATTTCCCTAAAAGCGGTCATCAACAATGGTCAGGTGCAGAACATTGAAGAAATCGTAAGGTACTTTGAGGATATGAAAGCGGCCATGTATGGGGAAGGTCGATTGTTTTTCTCAATCGCCAAGGAGATTGATTTCGGTATTGCCAAAGCGTATGGCGACCAGTGCGTCATGGAGGGTACTTACCCATACGGGGCCGTGGCACGGAATAATAACAACTGCTCCCGATTCATTACCCGCATGCTCATGAAAGCTTCCGATAAATACCACTTCTGGCACGGCATCAACCTGCCCGAGACCATAAAGGCGAGCCCCATCAGCAACGTTGTGAATGCCTGCCGCGATCGCGTAGTTAGCAGCTATACGCCGGAAGAAGGTGTGCGGACCTTTCGGATGAACCGTTGGCAATCCTTTTTCTTCCTGGTAAAGCAACTTGGAGACAATGTTTTCCGACGCAAAGCCAGTCTCTTGCCCAATGATATCATTATTGGGGCTGTTCAGTTTGGCTCCAAGCCAATTGCGGTGCCGAAACAGGCCAAGTATCTGGGTGGAGTAGGAGATGGTGCCTGGTATTTCCTGAATGAACGGCCCGATGCGCACATTGAGATTTCCAGATACAGTACCCAAGGTTACCTGGAATATGTTGTCCTCGGTGAAGCGACCAGTCCAATAGATTTCCATGCCGATTGGGATATCACCTATGATAGTCACCTGTTGTTCACCCATATCATCCAGAATGGGCAGAAAATAAAAATCAAGCATCTCGAAATCCTGCCGATAGAGGATTTCCGCTATAAAAATCTTGCTGAGCGTTATGCGTAAAGTGTGGCTCGGGACCGAAAGCAAATATTAAACCTGCCAATCGATTTCTGGTTTTCCATGCGCACGCAGATACGCATTCGCTTTGGAGAATGGTGCAGATCCGTAAAATCCACGGTATACCGAGAGCGGGGAAGGATGGACTGATGTTAGCACCAGATGCTTGTCCTGATCGATCAATACGGATTTTTTTTGCGCGTAACTTCCCCAAAGCATAAAGACCACATGTTCCGTGCGGTCGGAGATGCCCTTTATGATTTCATCCGTAAAGTATTCCCAACCTTTTTTCTGATGTGACCCTGCAGCATGCGCCCGTACGGTAAGTGTTGCATTGAGCAGCAGGACACCTTGTGTTGCCCATTTGGTCAGGTTGCCGTGATTAGGCACCTGAAAACCCGGGATATCGGTGCTCAACTCGGCATAAATGTTCCGTAGGCTTGGCGGAATGGCGATCCCTTCGGGAACAGAAAAAGATAGCCCATGAGCCTGTCCATCGTTGTGGTAGGGGTCCTGTCCAAGGATAACAACTTTCAGGTTTTGAAGAGGGGTTAACCTGAATGCCTGAAAGACCAGCTCCCGAGGCGGGAAGACAGTATGGCCTTGTCGCTCCGCCTGTACAAAGGTCGATAGCGCTTTTAACTTTGGTGTTTCAAAAAGTGGGTCGATTAACTGCCCCCACGAGGCATCATAGCGGTCTGACATCATTTCAGCTTAAAAAATTACATTATTTTGCTGCAAACAAGTTGTATAACACAGCAAATTAACGGATATTTGCAAACTTACAGCATTCAGTATAATTATGTCAAATATAGTTCGTATTATCATTTGTAGTTTAATGGTTATTGGCACCGTGGCATTGTTCTGGTTTGGGCAATGGGGGTGGGGTATCTTGGCCATTTTGGTAACCATTATCGCTTGGATAACCGTTTTCTTTAATGAAAAAATGCTTATTGCACAATGGTTCCTACGCAAGGAGCGGATGGATAAAGCAGAAGTGTGGTTGAACAAAATCAAGAACTACGAAAAGGAGTTGGTTTCCGCTCAGCATGGTTATTACCATATGCTCTTGGGATTGATCGAATCACAGCGTGCACCGTTACAATCCGAGAAATTCTTCAAGAAAGCTTTACAGATGGGCTTGCACATGGACCACAATGTGGCACTTGCCAAATTAAGTTTGGCAGGAATCGCCATGGCGAAACGCAACAAGCGCGAAGCTGAGAAATTGTTGGCCGAAGCGAAGAAAGCCGACAAGAATAAATTGCTGGAGGAGCAAATTAAAATGATGAAATCACAAATGGGAATGATGGACAAACAACAATTCCGTTATTCCAGATAGACATTGAACATATAACAAGAAAAGGAGATGCCAAAAGCATCTCCTTTTCTTTTGACCGGATGTGCTCCATCCGGATTGTTGCGGCTACCTGCGCAAGTATGCTGGTTCATTTCGGGCGCAGGACTTTTGTTACCTTTGTCCGAAATATTATTCTTTATCCAGGTCGATGTAAGCCTCCAGAAATTGCCCTTCATCATCCAGTGCATTGAACACCAGCTTCAAGAGCTTGGCCTGCTTAATTTCTTCCGTTAGCGGAGAAAGTTTGATTTTAATGGCAGCAGGTTTGTCCTGATGCAGCAGGAAGTTGAGGTAGTTCTGCCGGTCATCCAAGTTGACAATCACTCGATCCATCTGTGCGGTGGTTAACATATGCGATTGTTCTTCACTATCGATTATTGCCGAAGCGAATACATTCAATCGAAATTCTCGAGGGTTCTTGTCGTAGGAAATGACGAACACATCGATTACCAAGCTGTCGCCGGAAGTGGTGACCGAATGGAGGTCAAACTGTATATCATCGACTACATTCAGTGTCGTATCCTGTTCTTGGGCAAAGCCCAAATGTGGTATGGTCAGTGCCAGGGCAAAAAACAGGCTGAGAAAGATATTTTTCATTGTATGTGAATTAACGTAGTCTGTCCGCAGATTTGATTAACTTTTCGTCGTTGCGGATACCACGGATAGCGAAGCTCAAACATAAGATGGATACCGGCAATAGGAAAAATCCGATCCCGATATTGCTGGCATTAATATGTTGATTGATTAAGCCCAAGATATTGTTCGCGTGGATGAACATCCAGATGGCAAACAAACAGATCAGCACCACCTGTACGAAGATGAGCTTGAGCTGCAACTTGCGGTTTTTATATTGAAAGATAATCAACAGAGGGATCAGCGCCAATACGACGGTAGCAATGGTCATCAATAAAGATCCGGATTCCTTGTTCGTCACGTTGTTCGCCGAGGAATAAACACCGGTTACATAAATGTTCTTGCCCAACCCGACCAGGTCGATGTAGCTTACGTAGGGGAATAGAAATAAACCCAAGAGGACGATGCTTGAAACTAAAAGCCAAATGGATTGGATGCGCTGTATCATATGTATAGTTTATTTATTCACAAATATAATACAAACAAAGGAAAATGGTTTTGGTTTAGCCTTCGGAATGCGACATTCAGGAAAATAATCATACGAACAGCTCAATATCCACACTTGTGCCGCGTCCCTCTTCGGAACGGATGTCCAATTTTCCATGCAGATAGTTGACCCGGATCTTAACATTGTTAAGGCCTACACCGACTTTTGACTCCTCATCAAGGATTTCCATCGGGAAGCCCACACCATTATCTTCTACCGTAATAAAGACCATGTGATCCTCCAAGCTGGCCTGTACGAGAATATTGCTTGCAAAAGAGTGCTTCAGCGAGTTGTAGAGCAATTCCTGGATTATGCGGTAAATATGTGTCTGTTGGTCCATCGAGAGGTCTCGGAAGGAGCCGTATAATTGGAGTTCGATTTTGGTCTGCGGGTTCTGCAGGCTCTTGCACAGATCTTCCAGGGATATTTCCAGACCAAACCGGCGCAATGCTTCAGGCATCAGGTTGTGCGAAATACGGCGCATTTCGGAAATAGCATAGTCCATATCCTTTAACACCGAATCGACCCGATCGTTTGGCTGGGAAAGTTGGAGATCGAGTACTTTGTAACGTATGGACGCCAGGACACTACCGAGCCCATCGTGAAGGTCCCGTGAAAGCCGGTTTCTTTCTTTTTCCTCCCCTTGGAGCATCGCATCCAAGGATACCAATTTCTGTTTCTGTTTCTCCTCCTGCAGTTTCTGTAGGGCATTGATTTCCTGATGGTGCAGCAGACGCTTGTTCTTCTGATGATTTTTGAAGATAAAATAACCGATCAAGATCAGGATGGTCATGATGAGCACGATGATGATCCGTGTATTTCGGATATCACTGGCAGTTTTTTCTTTTTCAGCTAGGAGGGTTTTTATCTCATTTTCCTTCTGGAGCGATTGGTATTTGATTTCATTTGCCAGGATGGATTCCCGAATGCGGCGATTCAGCAAGGTGTCTTTCAGTACATCAGTTTGGTTCGACCAGAATACGGCCGATTTGTAATCGCCAAGGGTCTCGTAGATTCTTTTTTTGAGTGCGGAGATATTGAGGCTGTCCTGAAAAAAGCCTAAGCCAGGGTTTATCAACAGTTCATCGTTCACATCAAGATCTGCCAAGGCAGCTTTGAATTCCAGGTCGGCAAAATTTATCAGCGCACGTTGGTAGTAGTAGGAAGCAAGCTCCCGAGGGTTTACTTTTTCATTCTTTTTCAGTTCCTGAATGGCACGGTCAATTTCTGTTCTTGCCTGCCGATATTGTTTGGCGTATCTGTAGTATGCAGAAAGCACATAATGGTATTCATTGGCTGGAAGTTCGGTGCGGTGGGTGTTGAAGAATTGTCGAAAGTTCTCGATCATGGTGTTCGAGGCCTCGCGTTTTCCCGTAACACCCAAAGCGATCACCTGTAGCTTAAAGCTTTCATTCAAGATGTAAGGATCATAATTTCCCTTTTGCAAATAGGTGATGGCATTTTGCAAATAGGTGCTTGCCAACTCATATTGCAGGTTGTTCCAATAATTAAGGCCGATCTTATAGTAGACGGTGCCAATCAGGACATCATCTTTGGAGGCGACCGCTGCAGGCAGAGCGTCATTCATCAGGATTTCCAGCATCCGCATGTGGTTGTCCTGCCACTGGTAAGCTGTTGACAGCGTGTTGTAGGCACGTGCAAGGGCTAGCTTGGCTTGCGGTGTGCCGAGCGGCTTAAGCTGTTCTACTGATCGTTCCAAGAGGACAATACTCTTTGGCAGATCATAATCCATGAAAAACATACCTTCATATCGGTTTCCCAGTGCTTGGATGTATGGGGAGTTTTTTGCCAAACGCTTGCCTTGCAACAGGTATTGATGAGCTTTTGCCGAATCAGAATAGGAATAATATAGAGATAGTTCGAATAGGTCTTCCGCAACCTGTTCTGTTGATTCCTTGGTTTTCAGTTTTTGCAATAGGCTGTCAATCTCCTTTTGATAGGGGATAGGAGTCTGTAATGCGCTGCTGTAGCCACACAGGCACAGCATCAACAAGGAAAGCAAACACAGCTTGCGTAAGTTCATAGGCGTCCGTTCGAACCGGTTTCATTAAATAGAAAAGGCAGTGAGCTATCACTGCCTATGCATGATGGGTATAAAGATAAACTATTTTTCAACTTTAATGGATATCCCATCATCCTCAATCGCTTGTACTGTATCATCTGTAATCTTCGGGCTGTTCTTTTTCAACAGGTTGAGCAGGTCTTCTGAATCTCCTGAGAATTGTACAGTCAATGCAGAGCCACTAGCATTATACTTGGTCTTTACTTCGGCCACTTTTTTATTGGATTCCAGATCACTGGCCAACGATTTCAACTCCGCCAATTTCATTCCCTCGATCAATACCGTGAAAGTTGTGGCCTTAGCCCCTTTTTTGCCCATGAGACCGCCTAACTTACCACCGATGCGGTTTGCTTTTTCCGCGTTTCTATCCACTTTGTTTGAGGTGTTCTCCACTTTGTTCAGTGCACCCTCAATTTTGTCCAATAAGCCCTGTGCTCGGCTGGCCGCCGAAAAACAAAAAACAAGGGCAAGTATTAATACTAACTTTTTCATATCCAATTTTTTAAAATTTATAAAGCTAAGGTAGGGGAATTAGGGAGGGAGATAAATACCCACTTTTTAGTCAAAATTTGTACTTGAAAACCATGAATGCAGCTTGCCCTACAGCAGGTAAGTTTGCCGTATTTCCGTTGTGAAGGGCCGTTAAAAGTCAAGTTCAGCGAACGGATTATTTTTTACCGGCACTTTACTTTTACCGGTTTGCGCTATTCCATTATTAATTACCTTTGTAAAGTGGAAGAACAAATGCCCAGGTTTTTTTTAGAGATTGCCTATGATGGAACGGCCTACCACGGATGGCAGGTTCAAGATAATGCTGTTTCCGTTCAGGAGAAGCTAAATGCCGCCTTATCGGTCCTTTTGCGCACGGAAGTAGAGACTGTCGGTGCGGGGCGGACAGATGCTGGCGTTCATGCAAAACAATTGTATGTGCATTTTGACAGTGAAGCTGCAGTATTACAGAATAAGGAGAAATTTATCCACTCCCTAAATGCCCTGCTGCCATTTGATATTGCCGCATACCGGTTGATTCCTGTAGCAGCAGATGCACATGCTCGATTCGACGCCACGGAAAGGAGCTATGCCTATCACGTGCATTTCCGAAAAGATCCTTTCCGCCATTTGAAATCATGGCAACTGCGCGATACGCCCAATGCGGAGAAAATGAACATTGCTGCCCGTGATTTGTTAGGAAAGCAGGATTTCTCCTGTTTCAGCAAGTCCAATACCCAAGTATTCACAAATATTTGCGATATTAAACATGCAGAATGGCGTTGGGAAGGGGAAGATTTGGTGTTTCACATCACAGCGGACCGGTTTTTACGGAATATGGTCCGTGCCATTGTGGGGACCCTGATGGAAATCGGCCTAGGCAAGAAACCTATAGAACATATTAAAGCGGTAATTGACAGTAAGGATCGCGCAATGGCAGGAACTTCCGTTCCTGCTTGCGGCTTGTACCTGACCTCAGTTGTCTATCCGTATATCGATAATTCGAAATAGATTGGAAAAAGAAAAAATTGCAGGAAATGCTTACGACAGTAAACTATTGGGGCGATTAGCGAAATATATCCGCCCTTATAAGACTGTATTCTGGATTTCTGTGGTGCTGACGATTTTATTGGCTGCGGTAGCACCCGCCCTGCCACTGTTGGTGGAATACACCCTCGACCATTATATCCTGTCGGGAAAAAGCGAGGGCCTGACCAATATGCTGCTCCTGATGTTTGCCCTGTTGATTGCACAAACAGTGGTTCGGTATTTCCATACCTTGATGACTAACACCCTCGGGCAATCCGTCATCCGTGATATCCGGATTCAGGTATTCAATCACATTACGAACCTGCGCTTAAAATATTTCGATAATACACCTATCGGAAGATTGATCACTCGGACAATCTCCGATCTGGAAACGATAGCGAACATTTTCTCCGAAGGATTGATTCAGATCATCGGTGACCTGTTGCAGTTGGTCGTGATCCTGGGGGTAATGTTCTATACGGACTGGAAATTGACCCTAGTGGTGCTCGTGCCGATGCCGCTGATGATTGCAGCGACCTATATCTTTAAGGAGGCCATGAAATCAGCCTTTCAGAGTGTTCGATTGTGGGTTTCCAACCTGAATACGTTCTTGCAAGAGCATATTACGGGAATGAATGTGATCCAATATTTCGCTCGTGAAGATCAGGAGATGCGTAAATTCAAAGCAATCAATGCAGAACACCGGAATGCGCACATCCGTGCCAACTGGTATTTCTCTATCTTCTTTCCGGTTTTGGAAATCATTGTGGCCATTGCCACAGGTCTCTTGGTTTGGTACGGCTCCAGACAGATCTTGGCAGACGCCATTTCCCCAGGGGTCGTGGTTGCCTTTATCATGTACATCAACATGATTTTCCGGCCGATCCGCGAACTTATCGATAAGTTCAATACCCTGCAGATGGGTATGGTTTCTGCCGAACGCATCTTTGATGTACTGGATACGGATGAATTCACACCGAATGAAGGAACATATAAACCGGAACATGTTCGCGGTGAAATTACTTTTAAGCATGTATGGTTCGCTTACAATGGCGAAAAATGGGTGCTAAAGGATGTCAGCTTTCACGTGAAGCCTGGCGAGACGCTTGCACTGGTTGGAGCTACCGGCGCCGGTAAATCTTCCGTCATCAATATTTTGAGCCGATTCTATGAAATTCAGAAGGGCGAAATCTTATTGGATGGTGTTGATATCCGGGAGTATGACCTGACATTTCTACGTCAGACAATAGCTACGGTTTTGCAGGATGTCTTTCTTTTTTCGGATACCGTGCTGCACAACATCAACCTGCACAATCCCGATATTTCCTACGAACGGATCGTCGATGCTGCAAAAAAGGTAGGTGCCTACGACTTTATCATGCGTCTCCCGGGGAATTTCAATTATCAGGTTCAGGAACGTGGTTCTACCCTGTCTGCCGGACAAGCGCAGTTGATTTCCTTTATCCGTGCTTTGGTGCACGATCCGAAGATTCTCATCCTCGACGAAGCAACATCTTCCATCGATACGGAAACGGAAGGATTGATCCAGAATGCGATCGAAAACCTCATGGATGGACGGACCTCCATCGTCATTGCGCACAGGTTATCAACCATTCAGAAAGCGGATAAGATTATCGTATTGGACAAAGGGGAGATCAAGGAAATGGGTACCCATCACGAGCTCCTGGAAATGGATGGCCATTACAGAAAATTATACGATCTGCAGTTTAATTCAGCGGGTATAGGATAAGGAAATAAAGCATTGGTGTTCTTCAGGAATCCCATTGCTTAAATCCAATGCTTATCGGCTGAAGGCTATATATAAAAAGAGCGCTATTCCATGGAACAGCGCTCTTTTTATATGTGGATTGGCCGGGTTTAATTAAGGCCTCTCTTTGTCATCAAGTGAATTGGGTTTGGATCTGCACCGCGGAATTTGCGGTACATTTCAGCAGGATTTCCTGTTCCACCTCTTTCTAAGATGTGGCTGCGGAATGCTGCCGCTGTTGCTTGATCGTAAAGACCTTTTTCCTTAAATGCCGCGAAGGCGTCGGAGTCAAGTACTTCAGACCAGATGTAGCTGTAGTAACCTGCGGAGTAACCACCACTGAAAATATGCTGGAAGTAGGTACTTCTGTAGCGCGGGATAATGGCATCGATCAATCCGATCTTGCCCATCGCAGCTTTTTCGAAATCATTGGCTTTGCCTTTGATCGGACTGGTCGCACTGTGGTAGTTCATGTCCAATAGGGATGCGGCCAGGTATTCTACCGTAGCAAACCCTTGGTCAAATGTTCCTGCATTCTGCATCTTTTCGATCAAGGCATCAGGGATAGCTTCTTTGGTTTGGTAGTGTTTAGCGTATGTTTTCAACACTTCTGGGTCACTCGCCCAATTTTCCATGATCTGTGATGGCAATTCCACAAAGTCACGAGGAACAGAAGTTCCAGCTAGGCTTTTATATTTCACATTGGAGAACAAACCGTGAAGGGCATGTCCGAATTCATGGAATAAAGTGGTTGCCTCGTCAAAAGTCAATAATGCGGGGTTATCACCTACCGGTTTGGTGAAGTTACAAACAATGGAAATAACCGGAGCGATGCGTTTTCCATTTTTTCTATCCTGACTTCTGTAGGAAGTCATCCATGCGCCAGAGCGCTTGGAAGCACGTGGAAAGAAATCCGCATACAACAATCCCAAATGTGATCCGTCTTTATCGCGTACTTCATAAACTTCTACCTCAGGATGGTAAACTGGAACATTGTTCAAGGCTACGAAAGTTAATCCCCACAATTTGTTCGCTGTGGCAAAAGCTCCTTCACGCACATCCGCTAAACTGAAATAAGGTTTGATTTCCTCTTCGTTCAGCGCAAAACGCTTCTGACGGATTTTTTCTTGGTAATAACGCCAATCGTATGGAGCAACCTGGAAGGTGTCCTTGGCAGCATCGATCTCTTTTTGGATATCTGCGGCTTCCAGTTTTGCCTTTTGCAAAGCTGGTGCCCATAGTTTGTTCAACAAGGCATTTACATTGGTGGGGTTCTCCGCCATGGATTCTTCCAGAACATAAGCTGCATGTGAGCTATAACCCAATAATTTTGCTTTCTCCAAACGGTAATTGGCGATCTTCACCAAGATATCGTTGGTGTCATTTCCATTGCCGTTATTGCCTCGCATTTGGTAAGCATTCCAGATTTCTTTGCGTAACGCTCTATTGTCGGCATATTGTAGGAAAGGCATAACCGAAGGGTTCTGTAAAGTAAACACCCATTTGCCTTCTTTACCTTTGGTCTTTGCTTCTGCAGCTGCCGCTTCTCTTATTTCTTTGGGTAAGCCTGCAAGATCTTCTTCCTTGTCAATGACCAATTCATAAGCATTGCTCTCTGCCAATAAATTTTGACCATACGTCGTGGACAATACAGAAAGCTCTGCGTTGATTTTCTTTAAGCGTTCTTTATCCTTGTCGTTCAAGTTCGCGCCTGAACGGACAAAACCCTTGTAGGTTTCCTCCAACAGCTTTTGGTCTTCCGCATCCAGACCTAGATTGTCCTTCTGCTCGTAAACTGTTTTCACGCGTTTGAACAACTCCGGGTTCAAATTGATCTCATCATTGTGTGCTGATAGAACGGGTGCAAGATCCTTCGCGATCGCTTGGATGGTGTCGTTGGTGTTTGCACTGTTCAGGTTGAAGAATACCGTCGAAACGCGACCCAACAATTGCCCTGCGTGTTCTAGCGCAACAATTGTATTTTCAAAAGACGGTGCGGCATCGATTTTAACGATGGAGTCGATTTCTGCCTCGTGAATGCGTAATGCCTCTTTGAAGGCAGGTCTGAAGTGCTCATCCTTAATCAGGTCGAAAGGAGGGACTTCAAAGTTCGTTTCGTACTTGGCTAATAATGGATTTTTCAAATCAACAGTTTCTTGTTTTTTAGTTTCGTTGTTACACCCTACTAACATGCTGGCAATAACCAGACAGTAAGGTAAAAAACCTGTTTTGCTCATTATACTTTAATAGTTTGTTTCAATTTTGTGCAAAGGTAAGTATTATATTATAAGTTTTGTAATGATATGGCGACTACAAAATCGTAAGAAAATCTAAAATTTTTACCATCTTCGTTGTAACAAAGTTAGCGTGTTAGCGTCTAACTGACAAAGATTTATGATATGAAGGAATTCTTTTGGTGGTGCTCAGGCGTACATCGGGAAACATTGGATCGGTATCCTGAAGAACACAGCAAATACATCAGCATTGGTGCGACGATATTTTTTACAGGATTATTTGCTGCATTAGCAGGAGGATATGCCTTGTATTTCGTGTTCAGTGGCACCTCGTTTGCCATTTTCTACGCGTTAATTTTCGGGGCGATCTGGGGTTTGGCGATCTTTAACCTTGACCGTTATATTGTTTTGAGTATTGACAAAAGTCGAAAACCCTGGATGCAATTTCTCCAGGCGCTGCCAAGGATCTTGCTCGCCATCCTGATCGGTATGATCATTTCACGTCCCCTGGAACTGAAGATCTTCGATAAGGAGATCAAAGAATATCTCCGTGCGGAATACCTGGTGCAGCAGAATGCGAAGATAGACACCTTGAATAAAACATTTGCCAATAAATATAAAGTGGAATACAGCCAATTGGCTTCGTTGAAAGTACAGGCTGATACCATGGAATCGAGCATCAAAACTGCACGGCAGAAGATGAACCATGAAATCTTCGGAACAAAAACGGAAGAAACTTCCGGTGTGATGGGCTATGGCCCCTATGCGAAGATGAAAGAAGCCGAACTGATCAAACAGGAGGTGTATCTGGACTCATTGCGCAGCCGTATCCAATTGAAGGAGACCGATCTCCTGCAACGGAAAACCGCAGAAGGGTTAATGAACCAGCGCATATTGTCCGATAAAACCCTCGATAGTGCCATCAATGTAGCGGGGTTTGCCGACCGGAATGCCGCGTTGAGCAATCTCCATAAAAAGCCTGATGGCACCGTCAATAAATCTACGGAATACGCCGTTATCTTCATAGCGCTCTTATTTATCTTCTTCGAATGCTTACCGGTTTTCGTTAAATTGATGAGTGGGAAGGACTCGTACGACAATGCGTTGAAAAATCAACGGGAAATCCATGATTACGAATCCGACACGGGTGTGAATGTGGAGAAGACAGCGATCGATAAGATCGACGATTACCGAGTGGAAGCGTCCATAAAACGCCGAATGGATAAGCTGCAGCAAGAATTTGCGGAAGAGTAGACCGCCTATTCAAAGAATTCTGTATACTTGCTCATCTACATGAATCTAACACTATGAGCAAACGCTATTCTTTGGTGGCTCTCGCCATCATGCTGTTTTTCCAGATGGGAAATGCCCAGGAGAAACGAGGTCGCGCACGCGATTTCGGCCTGCAGATTGGTATTTTACCCACTGGCACCCACAATGCGATCACCGATGTGCCCGGCCTCTCCGTAGGCCAAAAAACCCTGATGGCTGGCGACTCCATTCGAACGGGAGTAACCGCAATCATTCCTCATCAGGGCAACCTTTTTCAGGAGAAAGTCCCAGCGGCCGTATATGTAGGCAATGGCTTCGGTAAAATGATGGGGATCTCCCAGATCCAAGAACTCGGGAATATAGAAACACCCATTCTCCTGACCAACACCTTAAATGCACCAATCGTAGCCAATGGCTTAATCGACTATATGCTGGCCCTGCCGGGCAACGAACGGGTAAAATCCGTCAATGCTGTCGTCGGAGAAACCAACGATGGGGGGCTGAATGATATCCGGGGTCGTCATGTGTCGGCGGATGATGTGCTTGCCGCAATCGCTGCTGCCTCTACCGGACCGGTTGCCGAAGGAAACGTCGGCGCAGGGACAGGAACGGAGTGTTTAGGATTTAAGGGCGGTATCGGAACGGCATCGCGGAAATTGCCGGCATCACGCGGCGGCTATACGGTCGGCGTGTTGGTACAGACCAATTTTGGCGGGGTGCTGTCCATCAACGGCGCGCCTGTAGGTCGTGAACTCCATAATTTTTATATGCAGGAACCGAAGGAAGCCCATAAAGTCGATGGGTCCTGCATGATCGTAATAGCAACAGATGCCCCGCTTTCTGCGCGAAACTTGGAGCGTCTGGCGAAACGATCCTACATTGCTTTCGGAAATGTAGGGGCCTTCTCTTCCAATGGCAGTGGCGACTATTCCATCGCTTTTTCGACAAATCCAAAGAATAGGATTCCCCATGAATCCGATAGCATCGAACTGAATGCTACATCGGTTGGCAATGATTATATGTCTCCTTTGTTTATGGCAGTTTGGGAAGCGACAGAAGAGGCTATCTTGAACTCGATGTTTATGGCAGAGGATGTGAAAGGGATCCGTGGGAGAACGGTCCGTGCCTTGCCAATTGCGGAGACCCTGCGGATTTTGAAAAAATATAATGCCTTAGAATATGATAAATTGCCCAAGGCTGTTTCAAAGTAGTGTACTGCTGCTGTTATTACTCCTGGCTAGCCCAAGCTGCGGTCAGGATCGGCATTCGGACATCGCGCGCATAGCTGCTATGGCTGAGATTCCGGGCGTACAGGTTGCCCATGTAAAAGGAGGAGCTACAGCATTGTACAGTTATGGCGTCAAACATGTGACCTCTCAAGAGCCAGTCCATGACCAGACTGTTTTTCAAGCGGCTTCTCTAACAAAGGTGGTTGCGGCCTATACATTCTTTCGACTGCTCGACCGGGGGTTGATTTCGCTGGATACACCGCTATATTCGTACTATCCCTATGACCGGCTTCTTGAGAACCCAAACCGAAATAAAATTACGGCACGAATGGTGCTGACGCATCGAACAGGGTTGTTGAATTGGGAAGGTGATGTGCCATCTGAGGCCTGGCGGGCTACTCCGCTAACCTCGCAGTTTACTCCCGGCACAGATTATATGTACTCCGGTGAGGGGTTTTATTTCCTTCAGGAAGTGATGGAGCAGGTGACCGGAAAGTCTTTTCGCACACTAGTTGAGGAAGAAGTGTTGCGCCCGTTCGGTATGGGCAATTCAGCGATTCTGTGGCAAGATGGGTTGGATACAGCGGCGGCCTATGGCCATTTGGCGAACGGAAACGCCCGGCAGATGGGCAGGTATAAAAAAAGTAATGCAGCGTACACCCTTTATACCACCGCAGCAGATTATGCCCGATTCATACGGAAATTTCTGTTCGAGGGGTTTGGGCTGAAAGAGAGCACATGGCAATTAGCGATGGAACGGGCCGGGGAAGCTAAAAAAGGGAAAGAAGGCAGTCCAGAGGATGCGTATGTACCCTGCACCCTAGGTATGCGCATGCAGATCAATGAAGTTGGTACGGCTTATTGGCACACCGGATCCAACCCGGGGTTCAGGTGCTATTTTCTTGCCTATCCCAAGGACCAAGAAATCCTGGTTGCCTTTACAAATTCTGACCGTGGATTTGCCACCATGCCGGCTATATTGGCGTTATTTTTGAATACTAAACAAACGTTCTGGGCATATGCCTGGCGAAATGGAGAATTAGACTAAAAAATATACAAGATGATAGGTATAGTAGGAGGTGTTGGACCCTTAGCTGGGGTCGACATCGTTAAAAAGATTATTGAAGAAACCAATGCGCGCCGTGATCAGGATCACCTACCCGTTTTGCTTTCCTCTCAATCCCATCGCATTGCGGACCGCACGGAATACCTGTTGGGGAAAGTAATGGAAAATCCCGGAGTTGCGATCGCTGAAATCGCAAGGGAGCTCGAACAGGCAGGGGCAACCGTTCTAGGCGTGCCATGCAATACGGCCCATGCTCCTCGGATTTTCGATGTAATCAAAGAGCAGTTGCATGCTTCTGGTTCAAACGCGAAGTTGCTGAATATGATTGAGGAAACAGCAAACTTTATCAGCGAGCACTACCCACAGGCTTCGGTTGGCGTCCTTTCTACGATTGGCACCCGGAATACGGGGCAATATAAAAATGTGCTGGAACGATATGGCTTGACCTGCGTAGAGCCCAATGATGCGCTGCAAGAAAAGATCCATGCCGCTATATATGATGAAACGTACGGTATTAAGGCGTATTCCTCGCCGGTTACCAACCGAGCGCATGATGAATTGGTAGCCGCAATCCAAGAGCTGAAGGGGCAAGGGGCACAAGTCATCATCTTGGGCTGTACGGAGCTCCCTCTGGCTTTGCGTGAGAAGTCCTATTATGGATTGCCCGTGGTTGACCCCAATAGAATCCTTGCACGCGCGCTAATCGCCAATATCGCACCGGAGAAACTAAATCCATTGGCGGAATAAACAAGTTTTGTTCATCTTTGTTTATATTTCGCGATATTAAATTAACAGACACAAAAAAATAAATGAAAATAGCTATGAAAACGTTGTTTCGCTTACCATTTCTAATGACCCTGCTGATGGGGGTTATTTTTGCAGTACATTCTGCAAGTGCACAGGAAACTTTGACCAAGGTTGACCCCCAGATTTTTCCAAAACCTGAAAAAGGGTATAAGATGATGGTCATTGATGTGCCTTATTCAGATCGAGATCAAGACAAACGTATTGAATTCAGTGTCGGTAAGATGATGGAAGTTGACGGATGCAATCATTTTGGGTTAAATGGGGAAACGACACAGCTGGATTTGCAAGGTTGGGGATATACATATTATGTGTTTAAGACCGATGGACAAGTGATAGGCACGCAGATGGGCTGTCCAGATGCCGCTAAACGGAACCTTTTCGTGTCGGCACAGCCCACCGCTGTACGCTATAACGGAAAGATGCCGATCATAATTTATATTCCTGAAGAATATGACGTGCAATTCAAAATATTCAGTGCTACCGAGGGTACCTACCGAGCAATGGAATACAGTCCTTCCAAAAAATAAGGTCACGACAATTTAAAGAAACGCCCGATCCAAGATCGGGCGTTTTTTTTATGCCTTCTAGAGAATCCTACTCAATTATTAATGTTACATAAAATTAACTTCTCATAGGTTAAATACTTAAAAAGGCTAATTCTGTTTGTTTTAAAGGTTTCTGTTGTATCGATGTTAAGGAAAATTTAAGTTATTATTTTAATTATAAAAAGTAATTGTTAAATTAGAGTTTAATAAACCAGTATTAAAAACAAGCCAAATTACCAGTAAACTTAATTGTTTAACATTTTTAATTATTAATCTAATTATGATATGAGAAGATCGCTATTCTTATTACTATTGCTTCTGGCCTGTAGTTTTTCCATTGGGATTGCTATGGCGCAGGCACAAGAGGTCAAAGGGCGGGTTGAAGCTGCGGGAGCTGGGCTTCGACAAGTTACCGTTACTGTCCGCGGCACCGGAGCGCAAGCAGCAACTGACGAAAAAGGAGAATTTACTGTCCGGGCAGGTATAGGTTCTACCTTAGTATTTACGCACTTTGGTTATCAGACCAAAGAAGTTACCCTTCAAAATTTAAATTATCTAACCGTGACGTTGGAAACCTTGGATGAGGCCATCGAGCAGGTTGTCGTAACAGGTATTGGTATGCAGGTGGATAAGCGCTTGTTTACCGGGGCGACGACCAAGATATCGGGGTCTGCTACTGAAATCGGCGGTAACCTTGATCCAAGCCGTGGTTTGGAAGGTCGGGTTTCCGGGGTATCGGTGTCCAATCCGACCGGAACGTTCGGTACGGCGCCACGTTTACGGATTCGGGGGGCAACCTCTATTTACGGTAGCTCCAAACCACTTTGGGTGGTCGATGGGATGATCGTGGAAGATGTCGCCGACGTTTCCAGTGATGAACTTTCCTCAGGGGATGCATTGACATTGATCAGTTCGGCTGTTGCTGGTTTGAACGTGAATGATATCGAGTCCTTCCAGGTGTTGAAGGATGGTTCGGCTACATCCATCTATGGTGCGCGCGGTATGGCGGGTGTAATCGTTATTACCACCAAGCGCGGTGCTGTTGGACGAAGCACCATCAACTACACCGCAGAATTTACCTCACGTGCTGTTCCTCGGTATTCGGAATTTAACATCATGAATTCACAGGAGCAGATGTCGGTATACAAGGATATCTATGACAAAGGATATTTACGGATGGCGGCAACATCGAACGCTTCCAATTCCGGTATTTATGGTAAGATGTACGAACTTATCAATACGGGAAAAATGATTAATGATCTGAACACCACCCAGGTGGAGATGAACAAATTTTTGCGTGAAGGCGAATTCAGGAATACCGATTGGTTCGGCGAGTTATTCAGCAATAACATCCAGCAGAACCATGCCATTTCCCTGTCTTCGGGTAATGAAAAATCACAATACTATGCATCATTAAGTTTTATCGATGACAAAGGATGGTCAAAGCGGAGTGGTGTAAAACGCTACACAGCCAACTTAAATGCGAATTACAACATCCTGAAGAACTTAACCTTAAACTTGTTGGCCAACGGGTCGTCCCGTGAACAGGAAGCGCCGGGTACCGTGGGACAATCCACGGATGTTGTCTTTGGTGAAGTAAAGCGGGATTTTGAGATTAACCCGTACTCGTATGCGATGAATACTTCGCGGACCCTGGACCCGAATACATTTTATACCAGAAATTTTGCGCCGTTCAATATTCTTCATGAATTGGATCAGAACTATATGGATGTCAATGTCAATGAATTGAAGTTTGTGGGTGATCTGAAGTGGAAACCCATTGAAGGCATGCAATTAGGTGCTTTTGCCGCGTATCGGATATCCAGTACGACGCAGCACCATTATATTAAGGATCGCTCCAACCAAGCTATGGCGCATCGCTGGGCACCTACAACCGTTATTCGGGATGCCAACCCATATTTCTATCGTGACCCGGAGAACCCATTGGCCGTGCCGATTTCCATATTGCCGGAAGGTGGTATCTATAACCGGACGGATCATAAAATATCCGATCAGGTATTCCGTCTGAATGCACAATATGATAAAGTTATCGATAAACACCGCATGTTTGCCTTCTTGGGTGGAGAGGTTACTTCCTTAGAGCGTAACAATACATGGTTCCGCGGCTGGGGTCTCCAGTATGATCTAGGCGAAAGCCCATTCTCCTCCTACATGGCTTTCAAGCGTGGGCAGCAGGAAAACACACCGTACTTTTATATGGGGAATTCCCGCTACCGTCAGGTCGCAGCATTCACCTCCCTCATCTATACCTATGATGAGCGCTATACCTTCAAAGTGGATGGTCGTTACGAAGGTACGAACCGCTTTGGAAAGACAAGGCGATCGCGATGGATGCCAACATGGAACGTGTCGGGTTTATGGAATGTGCACAATGAAGAATTCTTTAAAGAATCTCAGGATCTGATTTCGCACTTGGTTTTAAAAGCTTCATACAGCTTGACCGGTGAGCGTGGCCCTGCAAGTGTGACCAACTCACGTGTGGTTATCGGACCATTCAATCCTTGGCGTCCTGTTTCTACGGACAATGAATCTGGCCTACAGATCGATCAGCCTGAAAATGCTCAGTTGACCTATGAAAAGAAAAATGAGCTCAACATTGGCGCGAATATCGGTATGCTCAACAACAGGTTGAATGTGGAATTTGATTATTTTACGCGGAATAACTTTGACTTGATCGGTATCATCAATACCCAAGGTACGGATGGTTTCACCAGTAAAATGGGTAACGTGGCGGAGATGAAATCCAACGGTATTGAGTTAGCGATCGAGGGGCGAATTATCCAAAGCGATAACTTCTCCTGGTTGAGTAGGCTTAATTATTCCCACTTCAATACCGAGGTGACAAAATTGAAGACCCGAAGCCGTATGATCGATTTGATTACGGGTACTGGTTTTGCCAGGGAGGGAGCACCAGAGCGTGGTCTTTACTCCATTCCTTTTGTTCGCTTAACCGACGAGGGCCTTCCGGTATTCATCGGATCTGATAATACGGAAACCACTACAGGAATCTACTTCCAAGAACGTGATCTGTTGGACTTCTTGAAATACGAAGGACCTACCAACCCAACCGATATCGGTGGTTTCAGCAATACGTTCACCTACAAGAATTTCAGCTTAGGCGCATTGATCAGCTACTCCTTTGGTAATGTGGTTCGCCTGAACCCGGTATTCCGCAATGGATACTCCGATTTAGTGGCTACACCAAAAGAATTCTCCAACCGCTGGATGGTTCCTGGTGATGAAAGCCAAACGAATGTACCGGTTATCCCTTCACGTAGACAGAATAATGTGTATGGTGGGGATCTTCAGTATGCATACAACTCCTATAACTATTCCACTGTCCGCACAGCAAAAGGTGATTTTATCAGGTTGCGTGATGTGTACTTGACATACTCCTTGCCAAGAGACATGGTGAACCGTTGGAAGTTGAACAATATGTCGGTGCGTTTGAATGCGTCAAACCTCTTCCTGATCTATGCAGATAAGAAGTTGAATGGACAAGATCCGGAGTTCGTGAACTCAGGAGGTGTGGCCTCCCCAATCCCGAGACAGTTTACCATGACGTTGCGTGTCGGACTATAGTAAATGATCAATAGACAAAAAATTATGAAACTGAATAAAACATTATATACTATAATTCTCGGGGCTTCCCTGTTCGGAATGAGTTCCTGCGAGAAGTTCTTGGAGCGTATGCCGGATAATCGGGCAGAAGTCGACTCTAAGGACAAAATCAAGAAATTGTTGACTTCGGGGTATGCCGAAAATGCCTACCTGATGTCAGCAGAGTTTTCTTCCGACAATGTGGATGATTATGGCGCAACCAATCCCAATAGTGCGCGGGTGCTTATGCAATTATTCCGTTGGGAAGATGTAACCGAGCTCGGTAATGACATGCCGGCGTCTGTTTGGGATGCCAACTACAAAGCTATCCTAGCGGCCAATACGGTCTTGGAATCGTTGGAGGAGATGGGAAATCCAGGGGATATGTCTGCCCAAAGAGGGGAAGCCTTGGCCATCCGTGCCTATGGCCATTTCGTGCTGGTGAATCTATTTGCACAACATTACAGTAAGAGCTTTGGTGCAACCGATTTGGGGATTCCATACATGGGTTCGGTGCCTAAGGAGTTGAATCCGCAGAACGAGCGTGCCACTGTGAAGGAGGTTTATGACAATATTGTCAAAGATTTGGAAGAGGCCGTGCAATTGGTCGAGGATGCCGAATATGGTGCTACACCGAAGTACCACTTCAATGTGGCGGCCACCAATGCGTTCTTGGCGCGGGTGTTTCTATATATGGGTGAGTGGCAGAAAGCAGTGACGTACGCTGATGCAGCGATCGGCAAGGATCCTTCGGGAATGATGCGCAAGAACAGGCAATTGGCAACTAGGCCGATTACGGGGGTTACCGATTTGGCCGTTTTCTACAACTCAAGCTCGGAAAATGCAAACCTGCTGCTGCAGACCGCCTATTCAAACCAAGGGCTCTATTTTGGAAATTATTATGAGGGCTCCCGATTCAGCCATGGAGGACTCATTGCTAGTACCGAAACATTTATGTCCGATACGCCGTGGGGGAAATATCGATCCTCAGCGTATGTGCCGAGAGTATTTGAGTATGCAGGAACCAATTTGGATAAGGTTCTTGTGGCGCGCGTTTCCTTTATGTTTGAGTATACAGATCCTGTTGCACAAATTGGATATGTCAGAGCGGTGTATGCGCCTTTTACGGTTGAAGAAGCTATGCTGACCCGTGCCGAAGCACTGATCCATTTGAATCGCTATGACGAAGCTTTGGCCGATATGAACCGCTGGAAGAACAACAGTATGCAGGTAACTACGCCAAATATGACTGTCGAGAGTGTAAATGCGTGGGCAACCACCGGTCCAGCGAAGGATTATTTCACGGCACGTAAGCCTACGCCGAAAAAGAAATTCAATGCAGATTTTAAAATCGATGCCGGTACCCAGGAAAATATGTTGCATGCAGTCTTGCTGATTCGTAGATTGGAAACCATGCACATGGGCTTACGCTGGTTCGATGTAAAGCGTTATGGCATTGAAGTCGAACGCCGCGTATTGTCCTCAGATGGTACAGTTGCTACCGTAGAAACAGCGACTATGTTGAAAAAGAGAGACCCACGGAGAGCCTTGCAGATACCAAAAGATGTTATCAGTGCAGGTCTAAAACCAAATCCTAGATAATTATGAAAACACAAAATATTATCCAATTATTAGGTGCCGCTATGCTCTTGTTTGCAAGCTGCTCCAAGGATTCCATAAGCGGAGATAGCATCTTTGTTGATTCAAAAGTTGAACTCAATGAACTTGATGCTTATATCAAGAAAAATTTTACGGATCCCTATAATATCGGACTCCTGTATAAATATGTAGATACCGAGTCGGATATGAATTATAACCTGAGTCCAGCAAATTATGAAAGTTCCATTCGGTTGACCAGATTATTCAAGTACCTGGGGTTGGAGCCCTATGATGAATTAATGGGCAATACCAACTTTTTGCGCGGTTACTTTCCAAAGATGTTGAATTTCATTGGTTCCAGCGCCTACAACAATAACGGTACCCGCGTTCTGGGAACTGCAGAAGGCGGTCGTAAAATCACGATGTACAATGTGAACGGATTAACGGAAACTACAGGTCAGAACCCTGTTTTCCTGAACAACGAGTACTTCCATACGATGCACCATGAATTTGCGCATATTCTCCACCAGAATAAGGATTATCCACGTACATTCCTGACCATTTCCGGAACGGATTATATCCAAGATAGCTGGAGTACGGAATATCGCACAAAATTGCCGCAAACTGATGGTTTTGTGTCGGCATATGCCTCGAAAGAAGCCAATGAAGATTTTGTGGAAACCTATTCATTCTACATCACCATGACGGCAGCACAATGGGAGGCCATGTCGGCAAGTGGTGGGGCCGCAGGCAAGGCCAAGATCGACGCCAAGATGAACATTGTCCGCAATTACATGCTGACGACATGGAAACTCGATGTGGATAAACTCCGTGAAATTATTATTAGACGTCAGGAAAAACTTCCTGAATTTGATCAATTGAATATTAAATAAAGACTATGAAATCAACATTAAATATAACCGTATTGCTGCTGGTCTTGCTTTCGCTTTTTTCATGTAAGCGGGAGATGGACCTGGTGTTCGATGAGAATGCATCGGTGAGGATAA
Source organism: Sphingobacterium lactis (assembly GCF_011046555.1). Lineage (NCBI taxonomy): Bacteria > Pseudomonadati > Bacteroidota > Sphingobacteriia > Sphingobacteriales > Sphingobacteriaceae > Sphingobacterium > Sphingobacterium lactis. Next base: position 628,162 of record NZ_CP049246.1, on the reverse strand, counting down.
ATAAGTCCGTTGAGGAGGCATATGATGTGTTGCAAGCCAATAAAGGGGGCTGGTTGATGAAATACTTTCCGAGCAACACCCGGGAGTTCGGTGGCTATACCCTTTTTGTCCGTTTTGATAACAATGCCCAGGTAACCTTGGTGTCGGATATTGACGTAACCCCTACGCAAAGCACCTATTCCATTGTTCCGGAAGCTGGCGCCATCCTTTCTTTCAATGGCTTCAATAAAGTCATCCATCGGTATTCCGAACCTGGGATCGATAGTGGAGATGGTGCACCGGATTCAGGAATGAAAGGCGACTTTGAATTCCTGGTGCTGCATGCATCGGCTGATTCTGTCGTATTGAAAGGGAAGAAGTCTGCGAATACCATCCGCATGTATCCATTGAAGGGCAATGAATTCAGTACACTTCCTCCAACCTATCAAGAGGCAGGTTACAAATTCCATGAATTTACCACGTACAAATTGGAACGCAAGGACAAAACCCTTACGGATTTACGGACCAGTTACCGCACCTTTACCGACACCAAAGTGTCGAATAGCCCTATTATCAGTTTCCGTGTCATTCCAGGCGGACTGGAGCTTTATGAAGAGCAGGAACTGGATGGCGTAAAATTCGATAAGATGACTTTCGTCGCCCCAAGTGATGCCTATCCCTATGGCTATTACACCGAAGCTACAAAAAGTATCAAGATTGTTCCCGCTGCAACACCGTTGAATAGGTACTTTACGGAAAACCTATGGTCCGTAACGTTTGATGGGTTAGGCCCTGTCGGTAAATTCTACTGGACGGAAGGGCGTAACAAATTAACGACAAACAACTTGGTGCTCAATCAATTTATCATCGGGACGTTGGAATCGGGCGGAGAAAAATATGAAGGCGTAATCTATATTATGAATGGCGGTGCAGATCAGGGATTGATAATCCACAGTTTTACGCTGATAGAAGGAACTACAGATCAAGTCAAAATGACTTTTGGTGGGTCGCTCTATACCTTGCTAGGTGACTTCGGTGTACCGTATTGGGGAAATGGGTTGAGTTCGTTCTCCGATATCTTGCTCGAAAGAACCTTTAAGATTACGGGGGATGGGTCCGCGAAGCCTGAAGAATTGTTGCTGACCGACGTGGAATTGGAAGAGAATACGATTAGGGTCTATGCAGAAGACAAGCCTGCATTTCCATAAGTCACTTTCATTTCATTCATCATATCTATGTCAAGGGAGGTAATAATACCTCCCTTTTCTCATGAGATTCAGTATATTGTAGTGCTTAAATTTTCGACTACACATGACTTCCTACGCGACACTTTCAGAAATCGACAGCATTTATGCCCAGCAAGTTGCTCACAAATCCACTATAAAGCACAGTACTGCGGAGAAGCGTACGGTGTGGATAAAAAAAATGTTGGAAGAAATTATCAAACGGGAGAAGGATATAGAACAGGCTTTATACCGCGATTTCCATAAATCTGGAATGGAGACGGCATTGACGGAGGTGCTTGCCGTGTTGGTCGAGTTGCGGCATATTGCGCGGAATCTGAAATCCTGGATGAAGAATAAATCCGTCCGGAGGGCGTTGATTTTCCCCAATGTCAAAGCATATCTTCATTATGAGCCCAAAGGGAATGCCCTCATTATTACACCTTGGAATTATCCATTCCAATTACCCATGGTCCATCTGGCGGCGAGTATTGCTGCCGGCAATACCAGCATGCTCAAGCTATCGGAATTTTCTCCACATACAAATACCGTCATCAAGGAAATTATCACCGCCATATTCCCTAAGGAGCATGTGGCGATTATAGAAGGCGCGGTAGAGGAAACTACCCATCTGCTGAAAAAGAAATTTGACCACATCCATTTCACAGGATCTCCTGCCGTGGGTAAAGTGGTCATGGAAGCTGCAAGTAAGCATTTAACCGATATTACATTGGAATTGGGCGGGAAATCTCCCGCAGTGATCGATAAGAATGTCAATCTGCGGCAGGTCGTGAAAAACCTGATCTGGGCCAAGTACGTGAATGCAGGACAGACCTGTATCGCTCCGGATTACCTGTTGGTGCACCGGCAGCAAAAAATGGAAATAGAATCCCTATTTAAGCAAGAATTGGAAGAAGCCTTCGGGACAGACCCAAAGAATTCACCCGATTATGCACGAATCATCAATGAGAAGCAATTCAAGCGTCTAGAGGAGGCGCTGTCCGAAGCGAAGAGTTTGGGTGCGGCAGTGGTAAGTGGAGGCGTAGTGGACAGTAAAGAGCTATATATTGCCCCTACGGTTGTTTCAAATGTGGCCGCGACAAATGCACTCATGCAGGATGAAATCTTTGGACCGATTCTTCCCATAGTCTATTATTCCCAAGTGCAAGAAGCTATCGACTTCATCAATAAAAAGGAAAAGCCCTTGGCTCTGTATGTTTTCAGTAAAGATTCAAAGTTTAATGACCATGTCATTCGGCATACCTCAGCAGGGTCTACCTGTGTCAATGATGCATTGGTACAGATTATGCACCCCCAGTTACCTTTTGGTGGGGTGAACAATTCGGGTATCGGACAATCGACGGGTAAATTTGGATTCCGATCTTTTTCCCATGAGCGCGCTGTGGCAGATGTGCAGCTTCGACCCATCAGTTCACTATTCTGGTTTCCCTATACGGAGAAAACAAATAAGGTGCTGCAGTGGATCCGCAAGGTTATCTAACCGAAGATCTTATTCCATAGGCTTTTGTCGATACCGATGTAGTAATCGCCATTCTCTTTTTTTAACGGATATACCCGGATGTAATTGTGCTGTTGTTCATCACCGGCTCCCGTTTCGATATTGAAGCGGTGTCGATGGAAAGGGCATATCAATTTGCCGCCTTCGCACCAACCCTTGGTTAGGTCAGCACCTGCATGGGGACAGCGGCTGGAAGTCACGGATATAACGCCATTCTCACTGATCAAACAGAGTTTCTTGCCTGCTACGTGCAAAGCCTTTACATAATTCCTGCTTTCATCGATCTTTACCGGTACCTTATGCCATTCCATCTTGTGCTTATTTTTGTAGATGCCGCCCAAAAAGGCTGCATGCAGTAAATGTAGGGAAATTATTTAGGACTTCATGCCGTGAGTAATCTCCGGAAAATTGAAGAATGCCCACGATGCATCAGGGCATCATAAAAAAAGGACCCTCCGAAAGAAGGGTCCCTGTATAGTTGAACAGTCGTTTTGGCCAAAGTAGGCCAGGGAACTGAATGCGTTCGCTGTAGCTTATACGAATTTCTTCGCGTTTACTTTACGCTCGTTTTCAGAAAGGTAAATCTTACGAAGACGGATGCTCTGTGGAGTTACCTCAATGTATTCGTCCGCTTGGATATACTCCATACATTCCTCTAAAGAGAATTTGATAGCTGGAGCAATACGCGTATTGTCATCCGAACCGGAAGCACGCATGTTTGTCAATTGCTTACCTTTGGTCACATTGATCGTTAAATCATTGTCACGGATGTGCTCGCCAAGGATCTGTCCTTCATAGATCTCAACACCTGGATCAACGAAGAAACGACCACGATCTTGTAATTTATCGATGGAGTAAGCCGTCGTAGAACCTGTATCCAAGGAAATCAATACACCTGCCAAACGACCAGGGATGGTACCTTTCCAAGGCTCGTACCCTTTCAAGCGGTGTGCCATTACAGCTTCACCTGCTGTAGCCGTCAATACGTTGTTACGCAATCCGATGATACCACGTGAAGGAATGGAGAATTCCAAGTGTTGCATTTCACCTTTGGATTCCATGATCAATAACTCACCTTTACGCTGAGTTACCAATTCGATAACTTTACCAGAAACCTCAGCAGGAACATCAACTACCAATTCCTCGATAGGCTCATGTTTCGCACCGTTGATTTCCTTAACGATTACCTGTGGTTGACCCACTTGCAACTCGTAACCTTCACGACGCATTGTTTCGATCAATACGGATAAGTGAAGAATACCACGTCCATAAACTAACCAAGCATCAGGAGATTCAGTAGGAACAACGCGTAGAGCCAAGTTCTTTTCCAATTCTTTCTGTAGGCGGTCATAGATATGGCGAGAAGTAACGAACTTACCTTCTTTACCGAAGAAAGGAGAGTTGTTGATGGTGAACAACATGTTCATTGTTGGTTCATCAATGTGCATTACTTCCAATTGTTCTGGGTTATCGAAGTCAGCGATGGTATCACCGATCTCGAATCCTTCAATACCTACTACGGCAACGATGTCACCGGCATGTACTTCAGAAACTTTCACACGGCCTAAGCCTTCGAACAATTGCAATTCCTTAACACGGGATTTAACGATTTTACCATCACGTTTCACTAAGGAAACAGGTTGGTTTTCTTTGATCGATCCACGAACGACGCGGCCGATAGCAATACGACCTACGAATGTAGAATAATCCAAAGATGTTACCTGCATCTGCAAAGTACCTTCGGAAACCTTAGGTGCAGGAATATGGGTAATGATTGCTTCCAACAATTCGGTGAAGTCGGTCGTAGGTTTTGTCCAGTCGGTAGACATCCATCCTTGTTTTGAAGAACCGTATAATACAGGGAAATCCAATTGGTCTTCTGTTGCGCCTAAGCTGAAGAACAAATCGAATACATTTTCGTAAACTTCGTCAGGGCGACAGTTTTCTTTGTCTACCTTGTTTACCACAACGATAGGTTTAATACCTAACGCCAAGGCTTTTCCTGTTACGAAACGAGTTTGCGGCATGGGACCTTCGAAGGCATCCACCAATAGAACCACACCGTCAGCCATTTTCAATACACGCTCAACCTCACCACCGAAATCGGCGTGACCAGGGGTGTCAATAATGTTGATCTTGGTGTCTTTGTATTTTACAGATACGTTTTTGGAGACGATTGTAATACCACGCTCACGTTCCAAGTCATTGTTGTCCAGGATTAACTCACCTGAATTTTCATTGTCCCTGAATTGGTTCGTGTAGTGTAAGATCTTGTCAACAAGGGTAGTTTTACCGTGGTCAACGTGCGCGATAATCGCTATGTTTCTGATATTCTGCATTGAGCAATAATGTGTTACAAAAATTAAGAGGTGCAAAGATATATAATTTGCGCTTCTTTTTTTAGAAATTGCTATTAATATTTTATTAGCTTCTGATTTATTTATGATTAATTCTCAAAGACTTGGCTCCAAAAACCGGTATAAAACCAAAAAGCCGTAGACAGGCTACGGCTTTTTGAATATCCAGATGGTGTCCTGATTATTTCAATACACCCAATTCCTTACCTACTTTTGTAAAAGCGGCAATCGCTTTATCCAAGTGCGCACGTTCATGCCCTGCAGAAATCTGCACGCGGATACGCGCTTTCCCCTGAGGAACAACAGGATAATAGAAACCGATCACATATATGCCCTCTTCCAGCATTTTGGCTGCAAATTCTTGCGCCAACTTCGCATCGTATAACATCACAGGCACAATAGGATGGAAGCCCGGTTTGATATCAAATCCAGCTTCGGTCATTTTCTCGTGGAAGTATTTGGTGTTGTCTTCCAATTTATCGCGCAATTCCGTTGTTTCACTCAACATATCCAAAACCGCTACAGAAGCACCGGCGATTGCTGGAGCCAATGTGTTGGAGAATAAATAGGGGCGAGAACGTTGGCGAAGCATATCGATGATCTCTTTGCGTCCTGAGGTAAAACCGCCCGAAGCTCCACCCAAAGCTTTGCCAAGTGTACCGGTGATAATGTCCACACGGTCGATCACATTGAACAATTCATGCGTACCGCGGCCTGTTTTTCCGATAAATCCTGAACAGTGCGATTCGTCGATCATCACCAAGGCTTCATATTTATCTGCGAGGTCACAGATTTTATCCAAAGGAGCAACCGAACCGTCCATGGAGAATGCACCGTCCGTAACGATGATCTTATGGCGAGCACCAGAAGCAGCCTTTAGTTGTGCTTCCAAATCCTCCATATCACAGTTTTTATAACGGAAGCGCTGTGCCTTACATAAACGCACGCCATCAATGATGGACGCGTGGTTCAGCTCATCGGAAATGATTGCATCTTCGGCACCCAATAAAGGTTCAAAGACACCGCCATTGGCATCAAATGCAGCTGCGTAAAGGATGGTATCCTCTGTTCCCAAGAACTTGGAAATCTTTGCTTCTAATTCTTTGTGGACATCCTGCGTTCCGCAAATAAAACGTACCGAGGACATACCATAACCATGGGAATCAATTGCTGCCTTTGCCGCTTCAACAACCTTCGGGTGTGAAGATAGACCCAGGTAGTTGTTCGCACAGAAGTTGATCACTTCTTGACCGGTACTTACTTTGATATCGGCCCCCTGTGGGGTAACAATAATGCGTTCTTCTTTATATAAACCTGCATCCTTAATTGCTGCAAGTTCTTTCTCAAGGGCTGGTTTTAATGTTTTGTACATAATTTTCCTGTTTATGAGGCATAAAGATAACCTTTTTTTATGTCTTCATGTTACGGAAACGTTTGCCCAAAATACAGGAATGGGAAGAAATACCCTGATTAGCAGCTTTTCCCCAAGTTGCTTGTCTTTAATTTTCATTTTCCTGAAGGAGGCGTAGGAAATTGAGCCCCATGATCTTTGCGACATCCGTCTTGCTATATCCCCTTTCCAATAAAGCTTCGGTTAAAGTTGGAAATTTAGAAACATCCTCCAGTCCTTGGGGTGGTGATTCAATGCCGTCAAAATCCGAACCTATCGCCACATGATTTATGCCGACCTTGCCCACCAGGTAGTCGATGTGCTTCAGGACCGTTTCCATGGGGGCATTGGCAAGGTGCCGCTGTTTGGGTGTCAATGCTTGGTACATCTTGCCTATTGATGGTGCTTTCTCTCCCTTCGGGATCGAGTGCTTTTGTTTATATAGTTTTCTGACACGCTTGGTATAATCGGAATCCAAAAATTCAGAGTAAAAATTGACGCCAATGACGCCGCCATTTTTCTTCAGGGCTTCCAATTGTTTGTCATCCAAGTTCCGATAGTGTGGGGTTAGGGCTGCAGCATTGCTGTGGGAAACCAGTACGGGTTTGGTACTGATGCGCAGGACATCGTAAAAGGTCTGCTTTCCAGCATGGGAAAGGTCGATCATCATGCCGAGTGCATTCATCTTTTGGATAATTTCCTCACCTTTCTTCGTTAATCCTTTTCCGGTATTGCCCTTGGTTTTCACTTCTTCAGCAGCGGCCGTTACCCAAGGTAGGTTGTAGTTCCAGGTCAGCGTCAGGTATCTTGCACCACGGTTGTATAACTTTTCCAGGTTGTCCGTGCTGCCTTCGATCATATTGCCTCCCTCAATGCCGATTAATGCAGCGATTTTCCCCGACTTTTGAATCCGCTCAATGTCTGTGGAATGTTTCGCGAGGGCAATTTTGGTGGGATTGTTCTGAATTACTTTTTCCAACGCGTCGATCTGTTCATTGGCATGTTTGAAGGCATTGGTTTTCCATTTTTTATCGTCAGACCATACCGCAAACACTTGCACATCAACCCCGCCCGCTTGCAACCTAGGGATATCGGTGTGGCCGGTCTTCATGTGTTTGCCAATATCTCTGCCCGGCAGGATGCTTGTGATAAGGACATCGTTGTGCCCATCGACGACCAGGATGTCCTGGTGGAAGGTTTTGGCATCCTGTGCTTTCCCGAAGCTGAGCATACTCAGTAACAGCAAGGTTAATGCGGCTGGCTTTTTCATTTCTTTGCTTGGTTTATGGTTTCATATATGGCATCCTGAATCCGGCTGCGTACATTCAGGTCCAATAATCTTGTGGATACCTGTGGGTGCACGCGGTTGGAGAGAAAAATGTAGATCAATTGGTTGCTCGGGTCAATCCAGATGCATGTCCCGGTATATCCGGTATGACCATACACGGAGCTATTCGCCAACTTTGACGGATAGCCCGCTGTAGATTTTGGATCAAAACGGTCGAAACCCAGTCCCCGCCGGCTAGTTTTGGATTGGCGCGACGTGAATAGATCGACTGTCTCGGGTTTGAAATAGCGTACACCTCCATATTCACCTCGGTTCAGCAGCAGCTGACCGTAAATGGCCAGGTCGTTAGCGGAAGCAAAGAGCCCGGCATGACCCGCAACGCCGCCCGCCATGGCCGCTCCTTCGTCGTGAACAAAGCCCTGCAGCAAGACCTTTCTAAAAGCCGTATCCTGCTGTGTTGGCACAATCCGATCCTTAGCAAAACGCTTGCGTGGCAAGTACCCTGCAGTTTTCATACCGATCGGACGGTATAGGATTTCCTGCACATAATCCTCCATTGGTTTGGAAGTCTCGTGCTCGGCAACCTCTTTCATGACATACATACTAATATCGGAGTACACATAGTCTCCGCTTGGTTTTACTGCAGATTGCAGCATGGCTGGCCACATCATGTCCCGATAATAATTGTTCCGCAAGTAGGCCGAATCAGCGACCTGCACCTGATGGTCCTTGCTCGGGAAACGCTGTAAATCCCCTGATTTTAGGTTTTTATAGAACGGGATAAAGGGCGTAAATCCAGCTTCATGCAGCAGGACGGTGCGTAATGGTATTTTGGCCTTATTGGTCGATTTGGCCTGCCATAGGTAGTAGCCCATGGTGCTATCCAAATTGATGATCTTGTTTTCCTGGAGATGCATGACAACCGGAGTTGTTCCCGCAATCTTACTGATGGAGGCTAGATCGTATATATCATCAATGGCATTTGCCTGTTGCTTCCCATAGGTGTGGTAACCATAGGCTTTTTCAAAAATCACCTGTCCATCCTTGACGGCCATCACCATCATGCCCGGAGCGGCTTGTTTTTCGATTGCTTCCTGCGCAATGGCATCGATCTTCCGGGTCATAGTGGTCAAGTCCAGATTCGATTGACGCCCCCCGGTGTATTGCAGTCGCGTCTGTTCGGTTCTGTTTTTGCCCTCCGTAATGGCGAGTCCCCCGAAAATTGACATGGCCATATTCTGCTGACCTGCTGCTGAAGTTTCCGGATTCGTCAATATGCTCGCGAAACGGCCTAAATTCGTCGCAGAGTGACCCAGATTGCCGTAGTTGATGTCCGTCCCAAAGCGACAAAGGATGACATCCTTTTTGTTCACTGCAGACTGAAGGACCATGGCAAGCTGATCTGGGCGGAGGTCTTCAGCACTCCCTGCAACGATGATCGTATTGAAATATTTGGTGTGTTCATCATACCGTTGAAATCCGAAATTGCGGACCTCGGCATAGCGCTGGAGTTGCTGGATGAAAGGTGCATAACGATTGGAATCAGCTGTGATGACGGCGATCTTACGCTTATCGAGTTTCGTGAAGGGCAGCAGCTGTCCTTTATTGTTCAGCAGCTGGGTCCTGTTGTTAATCAATTGTTTGTATTGGGCATGTGTTGCGGTCACACTGCATAATAGCAGGATGCTTAGGACTTGTGCAATACGAATCATCATGGTATTTAGGGTTTCTTTGTGTAAATGTACTAATAAAACGCACAAACACGCATGATGAACGTGTAATAATTCTGTATATTTGGCTATGCCCGAGCAGGTACAGGACAAGACCGTATTCACTCTTTTAGAGGTTTCCCGTAGCATTCAGAAAACAATTGCTGAGCGCTATAAGCGCCTGTATTGGATTAAGGCCGAGATGAATAAATTGAACCACTATACGCATTCCGGGCATTGCTATCCCGAGTTGGTGGAGAAAACCGAAGGGAAGATTGTTGCCGAAATGCGGTCTATTCTGTGGAAGATGGATTATCAGCGCATAAACAAGCAGTTTCTGGAAGTCCTGGGTGAACCCCTGCGGGAAGGCATCACCATCCTCTTCCAGGCAGGTATATCCTATGATCCCCTGTACGGTTTCAGTTTAAAGATTGTAGATATCGATCCGACGTTTGTGCTCGGAGAACTGGAAAAGGAAAAGCGAGAGAGCATCCTGAAATTGCAACGTGAGGGTCTCTTTGATGCGAATAAGCGACTTCCATTTCCCACGGTACCCAAACGGCTGGCCATTATTTCCGTCGAAACGAGTAAAGGCCTCTCTGATTTCTACAAGATTATCCATGGCAACCCCTGGGGCTATACATTGGAGACCACGCTGTTCCCCGCACTTCTGCAGGGTGATAAATCGGTGTTATCCATCATCAAGCAGCTTGAAGCAATTGCGGAGAAAATGGAAGATTATGATGCTGTGGCCATTATTCGTGGTGGAGGTGGAGAAGTCGGTTTGACCTCCTACAACAACTATCTATTGGCGAAGGCGATTGCCATTTTCCCAATTCCCGTATTGACGGGGATTGGGCATTCCACCAATGAAACCGTCAGTGAGATGGTGGCCTATAAGAATGCAATAACGCCAAGTGAACTGGCCGATTTCTTACTGCAGAAATTTCATAATTTTGCCATCCCCCTGGATCAGGCACAAGATCGTATCGTCCGTTCCGTACGTCGAACATTCGATGAAGAACACATGAAGCTGCAGCACAGCGTTTCTGCCATTTCCTGGAATAGCAAAACAGTGCTGATGAAAGAGAAATCCCGACTTGCCGCTGAAGAATATCAGCTGATCCGCCATAGCCGACAGCAATTTCGTGAAACAAAGTTCCAACTGCAACATCTGGAGCGCATGCTCGGCATCGTGAACCCCATTCACCTCCTGAAAAGAGGATTCAGTATCGTCCGGCATGATGGCGTATCAGTACGGCAGATCAGTCAGGTCAATCTCGGCGACACCTTGGACATTCAAGTGGAGGATGGACATATAAAAACACAGGTCATTGCTAAAGAATCAAATCATGGAAAATAAATACACCTATAAAGATGCTTTTGAAGAACTTCAGGAGATCGTGTCCGCTATTGAAACCGGTGATATTCCGGTTGATGAATTGACGGTGAAAATTACGCGGGCGTCTTCCCTTCTTGAAATCTGTAAAGCTAAGTTGACGGATTCTGAGGCAGAAGTGGAAAAACTCCTGCAGAAACTGGAAAAGGAAAATCCGAGCGACCCAGCTGCGGATACCGAAGCGTAATGCGTTCGGATTTTCGTAAGCGCAAGGAAATGTGGTCGATGAAAGGCAACCCAGAATCCCGCTCAAAACCTTTTCGTGTACGGAAGTAAACGATAAATATTAACAATAAGCTAAAGATTAATTCTATTCTTGAATAATTTTGCGTTATTTTGCGTTGTTTGGAATTAGTCTTAATTGCCATTGTTAAGGAACATCTACATAGTATTCGTCTTTTTCTTTATTCCATACTTCGCCCTCGCCCAACAATTTGACATTCGCGGGACCGTGAAGGATAGTAAGGGAGTGGGGTTGTCCAATGTGAACATTGATATCCTCGGAAATGCTAGTGTACATGTCTTAACAGATGAACAGGGGCAGTTTTCCATCAATGACCTTCAAGCTGGGGTCTACCAATTGCGGTTCTCGCATGTCGGTTTCAAATCCATTATTCGTAAAGTTTCCCTGGATCAGGATCAAGAGATCCAGGTTATATTTTCGCAGCAGGGAATCAATATTGATGAAGTGTATGTGACTGGTCGGGAGTCCCGGAATATCAGCACCAGTACCATCATCACCAAGGATGCCATGCAGCACCTGCAGCCATCGAGTTTTACCGATATCTTGGAGCTACTGCCGGGAGGTCGCTCGATCGATCCACAATTGTCCACCGTCAATGGCATTAACCTGCGGACGCCGCAAGGCCATGCTTCCAGTTATACGACAGGGTCGCTGGGCACGCAATTTTCCATCGATGGCATGCTGTTGAATTCGCAATCCATGATTGACCCTACAGCAGGGTTGGGCTTGGGCGCGGGGACAGAAAACAGTGGCCGTATCCCATCCGCCATTGGTGTGGATATGCGCACCATCAACACCGATAATATTTCTTCCGTCGAGATTATCCGTGGTATTCCTTCCGTGGAATACGGAAATCTCACCAGTGGTGTTGTGCTTGTCGAACGTACAAAAGGGTATGAACCTTGGTCGCTGCGCATAAAAGCCGATGGGTTCTCAAAAATCGTCAGTTTGGGAAAGGGTATAGATCTACGTGGCTACAAGGTAAACTTTGATGCGGACTATTTGGATTCGAAAGCCGATGTAACCAATATCTATAATTCGTTTAGACGCTTGAACGGCTCCTTCCGCGGGGAGAAGGTTTGGGATCTTGCCCCATACCGATTGACGTGGGGCCACCAACTGAATGTACGCTCTACCATTGATAACGAACGTTTTGATCCTGATAATGATCTCTCCAAAACAGATCGCTATAAGAATGCTGTCCGAAATATCAGTTTCGGTAATACGTTGAAGATCCATGCCAAAAAGCCACAGGCGATCTTTCGGAGTGCCTCGCTAGCCATTAACCTGAATGCAGGATCCAATCAGATCAACATGGACCGCTTTGTGAGTTACGGAACTGGGTCAGTAGAACAGAATTCCATGGTAGCAGGTAGCCATGAAGTTGCGTTTATCCAGAACAATTATGTCGGCAATCTCCAAGTGGATAGCCGCCCGATTGACTTTAATGTAAAAGTAATGGGAAATTGGCTGTTGGATTTTCTGGTAAAGCATCAGGTGAAATCAGGAATTGATTACCTATACACCAAGAATATTGGCGACGGACAGCGTTATGATCCCAAATATCCGATCAGCAGTATTGTCTCAACACGTCCACGTGCATTCCATACGATACCAGCCATGAGCAACCTGTCGGCATTTTTGGAAGATCGTTTCTTTATTCCCATGAACAATTTCAGGTTCGAGAATAGCGTCGGACTGCGTGCCTTCACCTTGACGAACCTGGATCCGAAATACGCAATAGCAGGAAAGATTTATGTTGAGCCAAGATACAATGGCCGCTTGCATTTGCCGCAGATGAACGTATTCGGGAAGAAATTGAAATCCAACGTGTTCGGGGGTTATGGTGTGCAGACGCTCGCTCCGACACAAAACTACCTGTACCCCAACCTCAACTACAGGGATATTTCCGAATTGATCTATTTCCACAACAATCCGGATTATCGTTTGGCCTGGGCCAACACGGTTATTACGGATCCAACGAACTTTAACCTCAATCCTGCACGGAACAGGAAATGGGAGTTGGGCGCCCAATTGGATCTGGAAGGAAATTTTCTTTCCATCAATTATTTCAACGAATTCATGAATTCCGGTTTCCGGAGTGAGAATATGCCAAATGCGGAAAGCTACCGGAAGTATATTGTGGAATCCGTGGATCCCGCAACCCTAACCGCAAAGCCAAGTATTACGGACTTTGCGTATCGGGATCAAGCGGAGTACTTAACCACGACCCGCATGACCAATGGCAGCCGTACCGAAAAACAAGGGATAGAATACCAGTTTTCATCCAAGCGTATCTCGGGCATCAACACCAGGTTTACCGTGAATGGCGCTTGGTTTCTGACCAAACATAGGAATGAGATGCCTGTGGCTGAAGTGATGAGCGCAAATGTCATAACAGAGGATAATAAGGTAAGGCAATATTATGCGCTGTATGCCAACGGCAATACAGGAGGACGTTACGAAAGCTTCAATACCAATCTGACAGCGGATTCCTTTCTGCCAAAATTGGGGCTGAACCTTTCCCTAACCCTCCAGAGCATGTGGTTTGACGCCGATAAGACCCTCTATCGGGATAATCTTCCTATCGGGTATTACGATATTGAAGGGATATACCATGTCTATACGGCAGCGGACCAGCAAGATCCAATCCTGCGAAACTTCGACCGCAAGATTGACCCATATATCTATAACAATTTCCGCGAACCCATTGACCTACGCGTAAATCTGAAGGCCACAAAGGTCATCAAAGAGCGCATTCGCGTGTCCATGTTCGTCAATAAACTATTCGTGTATGCACCGAACTACTATCAATACGGGAATTTGTTCCTACGTGAAAACAGCGCACAGCATACCCCTTATTTTGGAATGGAAGTTAATATCAAAATTTAAAACAACATAACATGAAAAATATAGCAATGATGAAATGGCTGTTCGTCGGCCTACTGTTTATTTCCCTGACTTCCTGTATGAAGGATGAATTCTTGGAATCCCGTTCGGATATGTACATGGTAATCGATCATTCCAAGATCCAAGGTGAATTTAGTTTGAGCAATGTGAATATCCAGCTTCAAGAGGTCAATACGCAGGTAACCACTGCGGCGACTTTGGTGACCGGGGCCGATACGGCAAAGGCTAATGTGACCTACGGAACGTATACAGCGACTTTAGAGGGCGATATTAAATTGACCATAGATGGTGAGGAAAAAAACATGAAGGTAAAGGCACGCCAGTCGAACATCGTCGTGAATTCCGAAAGTACGACAATCACATTGGAGATGTTCCTGTCGGATCCTGCCGCAAATTTCGTGATCAAGGAACTGTTCTTCACAGGAACCGTCAATGGTACTACCCAAAACAATGGCGATAAATACATATTGCTGTATAATAATTCCAATGACACGCTGTATGCAGATGGTCTATTTGTTGCCCAGTCCACTTTCTTAACCATTACCAAACGCGCCTATACGCCCGATGTGATGAACGAAGCTTTTACGACAGACCAGATTTTAATGGTTCCTGGTACGGGCAAACAACATCCGGTAGCTCCAGGTGGGAATTATGTCATTGCCACTAATGCGATTGACCATACCAAAGATTGGCCGAATTCCTTAGACCTCAGTACGGCAGATTTGGAAATTGAAATGTCCAACACAGCGAATATCGATAATCCGGCAGTACCCAATGCCATCAATATTGCGGGCTCACTCTTCATGCATAACCAAGGGTACACTTCGTATGTGATGGGAAGATTCCCTGAGGGCATGACCACGGAAAAGTATCTGGAGGAAAACAAATATTCCTATACCTATATCGCTGCAAATGGAGCAGTGATGACACAACATAAATTCAAGATTCCGAACAACTACGTTATTGATGCGGTGAATTTATCCGTAAAAACGGGTTTTGAATGGATCGTGACAGCTCCTGAATTGGATATGGGCTGGACCTATGCGGGTTTGATGAAAGTCGATAAGGACCGTTATGGCAAAGCTGTCAGACGTAAGGAATTCGGTAGTCTGGAGAACGGGAAACCTTTGCTGAAGGACACGAACAACTCGACGGTTGATTTCGACCCTGCCGTGAAACCTTCTTTGATGAAGTAATATATGCGTAGCCTTCTGACCATAGCGGTATTTGGCTGCTTGACCCTTCAGGTGCAGGCACAAGATTCCCTTGCTGTTTATCAGCAGGGGATTGTGGAGCGTATTGATCAAACACAGCAAATCCGCCGGGGGCTGTATCAGTTGCCTGCGTTGCGACCGTATCAGTTCAAGCATTCCCAAACCGCCGTGGATCTTTCTTATGACTATGGGGATCAGGAACTGTACCCCCTACAGGAAGGTGCCGGGAAGCAGGGCGTTCGTTTTTTTACGGATTCTTATCAAAAGCAAACCTTTCCGGGCTATACCCTTTGGGGAAAAGCCCGTTATACAAACCAAAAGGATCGTCAGGTCGTCTTTAATGAAACATCGGATTTCGATCTGGTATTCCCTTATGTGACCGCGGATTCCGTAGGAGGTGATCTTCAAGTGGAAGAGTACCAATTTGCAGGAGGTTTCGCCAAACAGTCCGCCAAATGGACGTGGGCAGCGGAGTTGGGCTTTCAGGCCAACCTTTCCCATCGCAAAGTCGATCCCCGGCCAAAGAACAATTCCACCGCAATACACGTAGGCCTCGGTTCGTCCTATGCCATCTCCAGCAAGTACCTGCTGGGGGCACATGTTGATCTGCAATCGTACAGGCAACGGAATGAGTTGAATTTTGTGGCTTCCTTGGGACGGCCCAATATCTACTATTTCAATGGGTTAGGCGCCTATAATTCGCTATTGTCCGGTATCTCGGAAGTGCAGGGGGATATGTTATATGCATTGCAGGGCATTGGTGGTCGATTGACCCTGGCGCCAAAGGATGAGCAGGGGCTTTTCCTGGAAGCGGGCATAACGCAGCGTGCCGGCAAGCGTACATTGCCCTTATCTACGGCCGAAGCGAATACCTGGGATGATCAGGTGCTCAACGGAAAAATAGGCTATTTTGGCGAATCTTCCGGATGGCGCTTTGGCGGTCTTGGTCAGCTTGCCCTGCAGACCAGAAAGGGGGTGGAATCACTCTTTAACAACAATGGCGGAAATTTAGGCTATGTAAAGATTGCAGAAATATCTTCCTATCGCTATTATAATTTCGATTACACCTTATCGGCATATATTGGACAGAAGCAATGGAGTATAAAGCCTTATGCTGGGTTCCAGCAGATCAAGGAACAATACATCAGCCCCTTTCGGGAGCAAGCGGTAGATTACCTTCGTATAGGTGCTCAGGGGCAATATGTTAAACCCTTACCGCAAGGTGTATTGGAATTAAGTTTAAATTTGCAAAAGCAACAGGTGCTTCAAAGCGGTGCCGTATTTAATGGGGTGCCAGTAGGATCAGGGATTGAAGATTTCCTGCAGCGCAATTATACCTTCCTGACGGCCGAACCGTTTACTGTTTCAGGACAGGTGAGGTATGATTTTAGGGCGTCCAATCTTTGGAAACCCTACATTTTAGCCCATGCACAATCAGCGACAGCTATAAAACAGCATAATTTTTCGGTAACCCTTGGGTTATTGTTTTAAGAAGTGAACATGAAGAGAATATTGGTTATTGGCTTGGTATTGGGGCTTGCTGTTATCAGCACGGCCTTTTTGGGAGAGAAAGAAATTCAGGATCTACGAGCGATGTACAGTCGGCCAGTTTCGGAATGGCCCAAGCCGACCATTGACTCCGGTGTGCAATGGGAGGAATTCAAATCATTGCCCAAACTGGATACCAGTTACTTTTCGCTCATGGAACAACCTAAAGTTAGGTTAGGGAAATTATTGTTCTTTGACCCCATTCTCTCGGGTTCAAACCAGATTTCCTGTAGTTCTTGCCACAATCCCCAGACTGCCTGGGGCGATCATTCCACTGTTCCCGTGGGGCATGACCACCTTGTGGGTAACCGAAACACCATTTCTTTGCTGAATGTCCATGCCCGCAAGACGATGTTCTGGGATGGACGTGCGCATTCCTTGGAGGAACAGGCATTGAGCCCGATCGAAGCGCATAATGAGATGGCGATGGACCTGACCAAATTGGTGCCGAAATTAAAAGCAATAGAGGGCTACCGTACCCTTTTCAAGGAGGCCTTTGGCGACGATGAGTTTTCCATGCCGGAAATTATGAGTGCCCTAGCCACCTTCCAACGAACCCTGACCAGTAAAAGAAGCCGCTTTGATGAGTTCTTGGATGGGAAATATACAGCCCTCAATGATGAAGAGATCAAAGGGTTGCACCTTTTCCGGACCAAAGCCCGCTGCATGAATTGCCACAATGGCCAATATTTCACGGATGAGGAGTTCCATAACATCGGATTGACCTACTATAAACGGAAATATGAAGATCTTGGTCGCTATATCGTCACCAAAAACCCACAGGATGTCGGCAAATTCCGAACTCCGTCCCTTCGGGATGTCATGAATACCAACCCTTGGATGCACAATGGCCTCTTCGATAACATGACCGGCGTAATCAATATGTACAATTCGGGGATGACCATGAACAACCCACGGAATGCGGAACAGGAGGCCGACCCAATGTTCCCACGTACGGATCCCTTACTGAAAAAGCTGGATCTGACCCGTGAGGAAATCCAACAGGTCAAAGCGTTTATGGAAGCCATTACAGCAACCAAGTACCGCATGCCACGGCCAGAAAAACTGCCCCGGTAAATTGTAACTATGTTGTAATCTCTTTATTTTTCTTTTCGCTTCGCGAACGGGTTATCGGTACTTTTGCCTAACTTTGATGGTTATGCAAAAAAGTGCAAATCATTCGCCTAAAACTCACATCCAAATCAAGGGTGCCCGAGTAAACAACCTGAAAAACATTGATGTCGATATTCCTAAGAATCAGTTGGTTGTCATTACTGGGATGTCCGGATCCGGAAAGTCATCGCTGGCATTCGATACCCTGTATGCAGAGGGCCAACGCCGTTACGTAGAAAGCCTTTCTTCCTATGCCCGTCAATTTATGGGGCGGATGAATAAACCCGATGTGGATTACATCAAAGGCATTGCACCGGCTATTGCAATTGAGCAGAAAGTCATCTCCAGCAACCCCAGGTCTACCGTAGGTACTTCAACGGAAATTTATGATTACCTGAAGCTCTTATTTGCTCGGATCGGACGCACCATATCGCCGGTATCGGGAAAAGAAGTGCACAAGGACAGTGTAAGCTCCATCGTGGATCGCATTTTGTCCTATCCGGATGATACAACGGTTACCATCTATAGCCCCTTAATCCCTACGAACAATAGAAAACTCAAGGAAGAACTTTCCTTGTTGCTGCAAAAGGGATTCGTACGGATCAAGCATCAGGATACCATTAAGAAAATCGAAACCATCATCGACGATAAAGCTATTGCGAATACCGCCTTTAAGGAAGGTGAGCTATTTATCGTTATTGACCGCGTTGTGCTGGATCATACGGATGATACCATCAACCGCCTGGCCGATTCGGTGCAGACGGCCTACTATGAGGGCAAGGGAAATTGTGTGGTTGAAATTGGGGAGGACTCCTTTTCCTTTTCGGACAAGTTTGAATTGGATGGGATAATCTTCGAAGAACCAACCCCAAACTTTTTCAGTTTCAACAACCCGTATGGCGCCTGTAAGCGTTGTGAGGGGTACGGTAAAATTATCGGTATCGATCCGGATCTGGTGGTGCCTGATAAGAGCCGATCAGTATTTGATGGGGCGATTGCACCTTGGCGTGGTGAAAAGATGGGAGCGTGGCTCGATAAATTGGTCCGCTCAGCGATCAAGTTTGATTTTCCGATCCATCGCGCCTATAATGAATTAACAAAAGCACAACAGGAACTCCTGTGGAACGGAAACAAATACTTCCGCGGGCTCAATGATTTCTTCGCGGAACTGGAAGAACAAACCTATAAGATCCAGTACCGCGTCATGTTATCCCGATATCGTGGGAAAACGGACTGTCCGGAATGTAAGGGTACGCGCTTACGGAATGATGCAACCTACGTCAAGATCAATGGCCACTCCATTACAGACGTCGTGTTATTGCCTTTGGATAAAGCTTTGGCCCTTTTCCAAAACCTGGACCTTACCGAGAATGAAGCAGTCATCGCCAAGCGGCTGTTAGCAGAGATTACCAACAGGTTGCAATTCCTGAGCGATGTAGGTCTGAGCTACCTGACGCTGAACCGCCTGAGCAACAGTCTTTCAGGTGGAGAATCGCAGCGTATCAACCTGGCAACATCCCTGGGAAGTTCGCTGGTTGGATCGATCTATGTATTGGACGAGCCGAGTATCGGTCTGCACCCTCGCGATACCCAGCGCCTGATCGGTGTGCTGAAATCCCTGCGTGATGCGGGGAATACCGTGATTGTGGTGGAACATGAGCAGGAGATGATGGAAGCGGCAGATTACCTAATCGATATCGGCCCGGAAGCGGGCATCCATGGCGGTGAGCTGGTTTTTGCCGGCACCTATAAAGAGATTTTAAAAGATAAAAAAAGCCTTACAGGGCAATATTTGGGGGAAGACCGATCCATTGAAGTCCCAGCAAAACGACGGAAATGGAATGAAAGTATCCGCATCAACGGGGCTCGGGAGAATAACCTCCAGAACATCACCGTAGATTTTCCACTCAATGTATTTACGGTCGTATCGGGTGTTTCTGGTTCGGGAAAGACATCCTTGGTGAAACGCATCCTCTACCCGGCATTACAGAAGTCGATAGGTTCCTATTCGGGTGAACAGACCGGGCTTTTCGACGGTATCGAAGGCGCGCTGGACCAAGTGGAACAGGTGGAGATGGTGGACCAGAACCCTATCGGGCGATCCACGCGTTCCAATCCGGTAACCTATGTTAAAGCCTGGGACGAAATCCGTGCGCTGTATGCTTCCCTGCCTTCGGCAAAAGCCAATGGCCTGAAACCGTCGGCATTCTCTTTCAATGTGGATGGAGGGCGCTGTGAGGTCTGCCAAGGGGAAGGTGTGGTTAAGATTGAGATGCAATTTATGGCGGATATTATCCTGCCTTGTGAAGCCTGTGATGGAAAGCGTTTCAAGCAGCATGTCCTGGACGTGCAAT
The DNA here is from genome assembly GCF_011046555.1 of Sphingobacterium lactis. Lineage (NCBI taxonomy): Bacteria > Pseudomonadati > Bacteroidota > Sphingobacteriia > Sphingobacteriales > Sphingobacteriaceae > Sphingobacterium > Sphingobacterium lactis. Next base: position 607,915 of record NZ_CP049246.1, on the reverse strand, counting down.
ACAAGGAAAAATCGGTTTCGGATATCCTGGACCTGAGTGTGGATGAAGCGATCGAATTCTTTGCTGATCAACCAAAGATATTGGCGAAACTGTCGCCGCTGCAGGAAGTGGGGCTAGGCTATGTGAAGTTGGGTCAGTCTTCCAGCACGCTGTCAGGGGGAGAAGCCCAACGGATTAAATTGGCATCTTTCCTAATCAAAGGAAATAACCAGAAAAAAACGCTCTTTATCTTCGACGAACCTACAACGGGTTTACATTTCCACGATATAAGCAAGCTCCTGAAGGCCTTCAACGCACTGATTGCCCTCGGTAATTCCGTCTTGGTAATCGAGCATAACCTCGACATGATCAAGTCTGCAGATTGGGTGATCGATATCGGTCCCGAAGGTGGTGAAAAAGGCGGTAAATTGGTGTTTGCTGGCACACCTGAAGACTTGGTGAAAAACAAAGATTCGTATACTGGGGATTATCTGAAAAGACACCTGAATCCTTAACAATATGCATAAGTGATGATTAAAAAGTTGAATATATCGTTATTGTTCCTGCTGTTCTGCACCATGTTGTCGGCACAGGTGGAACGTCCAAAGTTAGTGGTTGGCCTCATGGTCGATCAGATGCGCTGGGATTACCTGTACCGTTTTGCCGATCGTTACGGCAATGATGGCTTTAAGCGCTTGTTGCGCGAAGGGTTCTCTTGCGAGAATACCATGATCAGTTATGTGCCAACCTTTACGGCCATCGGTCATAGCTCCGTGTATACGGGGTCTGTTCCTTCCATCCACGGCATTGCCGGGAACGATTGGATCGAGCAACAGACCGGCGAGTCCATGTACTGTACGCAAGACGATGCGGTAGCAGGCGTGGGCACCACCGAAAAGGAAGGAAAGCAGTCGCCAAGGAATCTCCTGGCTTCTACCGTTACGGATCAGTTGAAGTTGGGTACGAATTTCCATTCCAAGGTGATCGGAATCGCCATTAAGGACCGGGGCGGTATTCTTCCGGCAGGACACTTTGCCGATGCAGCCTATTGGTTCGAAGCCAAATCCGGAGATTGGATTTCAAGCACCTACTATATGGAAGACCTGCCGCAGTGGGTAAAGAACTTCAATAAACAGAAACTGGCTGATAAATACCTGAAGCAGGATTGGAATACCTTGTATCCAATTGAAACCTATAAAGCCAACAGTATCGATGACGATAACGAGTACGAAGGTAAATGGGCAGGTGAGGAAACGGCAGCATTCCCGCGTAAAACTTCCCTATTGATGAAGGACGCAGGCTATGAATTGATCAAATCCACCCCTTTCGGCAATACCATTACCCTGGATTTGGCGAAAGAAGCCATTAAGAACGAGCAATTGGGGAACAATCCGGAAAAGGCGACCGACTTTCTTTGTGTAAGTCTTTCAGCAACGGATTATGTCGGACACCGCTATTCCCTCTCGTCCGTAGAAATCGAGGATATCTACCTGCGTTTGGATCAGGAATTGGCGGCTTTCTTCACATACTTGGATAAAGCCGTTGGCAAAGGCAATTACACCTTTTTCTTAACGGCTGACCACGCTGCATCCTATAACTCCCGATATTTTATGGATATGCGTGGAAATGGAGGGTATTTTTTCTCCCGTCAGTTGCAACGCACCATGAACGATGAACTAAAAGAGGAATTTGGTACTGAAAACCTGATCATTTCCCTATTGAATTACCAGGTTCACTTGAATTATGCCGCGATTGAGAAGAACAAGTTGGATGAAGAAGCGATCAAGAAATCCATCATCAAGAAGTTGCGCCATGAAGACGGTGTAGCATACGTCGTGGATATGGAAGGTGGGGAGAACATGATGGTCCCGGAGACGATTCGTGAAAAGATCATCAACGGATATAACCGCAAACGTAGTGGCGCGATCCAGATCATCACTGAACCACAGTGGTACGACGGCACGCCGCGTTCCACAGGTACTACGCACGGCACCTGGACACCTTACGATTCCCATATTCCTTTGGTATTCATGGGGTGGGGGATCAAGCACGGCAAAACCAACAAGGTGGTCCATGTCACGGATATTGCACCGACACTGTCCTCGCTGTTGCACGTGATGGAACCAAATGGATCGATCGGTGAGCCGATTGTGGACGTTTTACAGAAATAAGCTTTATTTTTCCTATTTTTGAGGATTAGGACCAGTTAGGTAAGCTATGCTTTCAAAGAAAACAAAATACGCTATTAAAGCCCTTATGGTATTGGGCAGGAATTACGGGAAAGAACCGATGCAGATCGGCAAGATTGCCGAGGAAGAACGGATTCCGAAGAAATTCCTGGAGCAGATATTATTGGAGATGCGCAATGCAGGGATCCTGTATTCCAAAAAGGGCGCAGGAGGCGGCTATAGCTTAAATAAGGCGCCAGAGGACATCTATCTGTCGCAGGTAATGCGTTTGATCGATGGACCCATCGCCCTATTGCCTTGTGTCAGTCTGAATTTCTACCGTTCCTGTGAGGAGTGTGTGGAAGAGCATGCCTGTGGTATCCGCGATACCTTCGTGGAGGTGCGCAACGCCATGTTGCAGATCCTGAACGATACCAGTGTCCTCCATTTGATCAATAAAGAAAAGGAATTGAATCTCGACGTCGAGAAGGATTAATCTTCATAAAGTTCTATAGGGAGCCCATCGGGGTCGGCGAAAAAGGTAAATTGTTTATTGCTGCTTTCGTCCACTCGGATGGGCTCTGTCTTTATCCCGTATTTTTCCAAGTCAAGAATCTGTTCCTGAATATTGTCCACACGGAAGGCCAAGTGGCGCAAACCACAGGCTTCAGGAAAGCTGGGGCGCTGCGGTGGATCAGGAAAAGAAAAGAGTTCAATGGTATAGTCACCCGCCAGGGCCAGGTCCAATTTGTAGGAGTTGCGTTCTTCCCGGAAGACTTCCTGCAGGATCTCCAGACCCAGGATTTCCGTGTAGAAGTGCTTGGACCGTTGGTAATCGCTACAGATAATCGCAATATGGTGGACACCTTTCAGGTTTAACATCACAGCTCCTCCATCAACTTTTCAAACGCCATCCCACGGGATGCCTTCAGTAAGATCATGTAGTCGGTCAATGGTTCGTTTAGCAGTGCTGCTTTAAAGTCTGCTGTGGTTTCATAATAATCCGCTTCTGCATCTTTCAGGGCGTAAAATGCTTTACCCACAAAAACTAATTTATCGATTCCGAGTGCTTTTGCTTGTTCAATTACTTTGCGGTGTTCAGGTTCGCTTTGATCGCCCATTTCGAACATATCGCCGAGGATGGCGGCTTTCTTATCCGCTTGGATGACTTCCAGGTTTCCCAACGCTGCGGCCATGCTACTGGCGTTGGCATTGTAGTAATCCGCGATAATGGTGTTTCTCGCGGTTTTGGTGATTTGCGAACGGTTGTTCTGCGGGATATAGTTTGCCAATCCGGCATTGATCTGTTCTGTACTGAGGGTAAAGGTTTCACCCAGGGCGACTGCAGCGAGCATGTTTTCGATGTTATAGGCTCCGGTCAGGTGGGTTTGGACGTGTTGTTTATCGGAATGGGTGTTGCTGTTCCAGAAAATGGTCAGGTAGGGATCCGCCACGATAAGTCCGCCACGGACATCATTTGCCGGATTGAATCCATAATAGATTACGTCCTCCAATTGCCTTTCCGCCGCCATCTCCATCAGGTGCGTATTGTCTCCCTGTACATAGATCTGTCCTTTGGAATCCTTCAGGAAGTCGTAGAGCTCTCCTTTGGCCTTCATGACGCCCTCAAACGAACCGAATCCTTCCAGATGGGCTTTGCCCACGTTGGTGATAAATCCGTGCGTAGGCTGCGCTATTTCGGCCAGGAAAGCAATCTCCCCAACGTGATTGGCTCCCATTTCGACAATGGCGATATCCAGATCGGATTTTAGCGATAGGATGGTCAATGGAACGCCGATGTGGTTGTTCAGGTTGCCTTTGGTAGCATAGGTGCTGTACTTCTGGGAAAGCACGGCATGGAGCAGTTCCTTGCTGGTGGTTTTGCCGTTGGTTCCCGTGATGCCAATGACCGGCATGGTCAGATGTTTCCTGTGGAACCTCGCCAAATCCTGCAATGCGGTCAGAACATCCTCCACCAAAATATAGGCAGGATCTTCCCGATAAAAGGTGCTGTCGTCGATAATGACATACTTCGCACCAGCCTCCAACGCTTGGTCGGCAAAACTGTTGCCATTGAAATTATCTCCCTTGAGCGCAAAGAAAAGACAGTCCTTGCTGATCTGTCGGGTATCGGTACACACGGTCGGAAATTCTTGGTAGATCTGGTAGAGTTGTGCTGTTTGCATTGCTGTTCTTGTTTAGCACAAATGTAGGGAATAGTCGTGAGTTTTTGCGGATGCCAATTCCGCCATCGCTTGAAAATTCCACATTGCGCTCGTTTTTTGAAAAAATAGGAAAGTGGAGGACCTTGTCTGAGGTGCATGCGAGGTGCGACCGTGGTGTAGCCGTGGTGAATACGTGCCTATAGACACGCTCTCACCACGCTTTGACCACGCTCTCACCACGCTCTCATGTCGGACAAGGTCTGTCTTGTCCTTATATAGCTATACAAATTATTGGATTAATTCTGAATTGATTATACAGGCAAATTTGGTAATACTATATGTACTATACAAACTCTTTCTGCACTATTGGATATTTTTTCGGTCTCCATCTCTTTCTCAGCGCACCTGACCTCATATGTGCCTGTTCAGGTGTGAGGTAATCACAGCTCGCGTGGGGCCTTAGGTTGTTGTATACCCTGATGTTCTCCCTGATCTTTCTTGTGGTCTCCCTCAGGCCACTCTGTGATGCGTAGAGGTCAAACTCCGCCTTCAGTATGCCGTTCACCCGTTCGGCTATCGCATTCTCATAGGGATCCCCGTTCTCGGTCATGCTGACCCCGATCCCGTTGGTGCGTAGGATATCCACATAGCCTTTGCTACAGTACTGCGAACCCCGATCGGAGTGGTGTATGAGTCCCTTTCCCGGATACTGCCTCTGCTGCAGTGCCATCTGCAGGGCATCGATACATCCCTGTGCCGAGAGGTCGCCCCTGAACGCCCAGCCCACTATCTTTCTGGAATAGGCATCGGTGACCAGGCTCAGATATCCCCAGCGCCGGTTGAGCTGTACATAGGTGATGTCGCTTACCCAGACCTGCTCGGGGCGCTCGACCGCAAGTTCCTTTATCAGGTTTCTGTACTTCTTCATCCAGTGCCGCGAATCGGTGGTGACCGCCTTCCTCTTCCTGACCCTGATCTGTAGGGAATGCTCCCTCATCAGGGCGAAGAGATAGTCGCGGCCGATCCTGATCCCATGTTCCTGCAGGGGGCCGGCGAGCATATGGAGCAGCTTCCGGGTACCGATCCTCTTCTGTTCGCTGCGTATCCGCAGCACGTGCTGCAGGATGATCTCGTCCTTCAGTCCGACATCCTGCACCCGCCACTGGCGGTCATAGTACGCATGCCTTGTTTTGCCAAACAGTCCGCAGATCAAACGGATCCCCATTGCTGGGGATTCCTGTTTGATCTTTACGACCGCTTGGCACCAGACTTTTTTCTGATGTCGATCTTGAGCTGTTCCTCGGCAATATCGATCATGGTATCCAATGCCCTGATCTTCAGGTTTGCATATTCCAGGGCCTTCTTCAGGGCCAGGATCTCTGCCTCTTTGGGGTCTACGGGTTTCTTGTTGGCCATATCATCGGGTTCTGGGGAACTAAGTTCGGTATTTTTCCCCTTATATTCCCTGACCCATCTGGAGACCGTACCGCAGGAGATATCAAAGGTGTTCCCCGCCCGGTAGGCGCTCATCCCGTCCTGGACCGCCCTGATCACTGAACGCTTCAGCTCGGTGGTATACCGCTTTGCCCCAATGGGCTGTCGCCCGAACTTCTTCATCCAGCGGATCAGGCTCACTTCGGAGACACCGTACTGTTCCATCAGGTCCCGGCGGGGGACCCCAAGTTCGATCTGATCCAGCATGTGGAGGATCAAACGCTTGTCGAATGGCTGCTTCTTACTGGTCCGCTCAGCGAACTCAAACTCTCTTTCTATTGTTTCCATACACTTTGTTTTTGTGTATAGCTTTTTTAGGATTGGACAGTCCCTAAGTTTTTAGGAAAAAAAACGCCATAAACTACCCATTCCAGGGATTAGGTAACGCTTAAAATGCAAACAGGACGGGAAAATGGATGTGAAAAGAACTTTCGTAAGCTCAATTAAGTCGAATACTCCATAAAAAAAGCCGTTCAAATGAGTATGAACGGCTTTTTCTTGTATTTGTGTACCTTACACTTACAACGAAAGAATTTCGACGATTCGTGTTAGATTTTCATTAATCTTATCAATGTGTTTGATTGCCTTATTGAACGGTGTGAATTGGACATTTCCGCAAATCAGTCCGGCCATTTCACCTTTACGGCCTTCCAACAGTCCTTCAACAGCAGCAACACCCAATCGGCTTGCCAATACACGGTCCATACAGGTTGGCTTTCCTCCGCGCTGGATATGGCCAAGAATGGATAACCGGACATCGTATGCTGGGAAATTCGCTTGGATTTTTTCCGCAACGACCATTCCGCCTTCCTTGTCACCTTCGGCAACAATGATGATACGGGATGATTTGTTCTTTCTGGTTTTATCCAGGCGCTTCATGATGGCGTCATAGTCCACCTCAAGCTCCGGAATCAAAACAGCCTCTGCACCGGTACTGATACCCGAACGTAAGGCAATAAGTCCGGAGTCACGACCCATCACTTCCACAACGAATAGGCGGTCATGGGATTCTGCGGTATCACGGATCTTATCCACGGCATCAACTACGGTGTTGATTGCTGTGTCATAGCCGATGGTAAAATCGGTACCGTTCAGGTCGTTGTCGATCGTGCCTGGAAGACCAATGATCGGCATGTCAAATTCCTCAATGAATTTGGACGCTCCGGTAAAGGTTCCGTCACCACCGATGACAACAAGGGCATCGATATTTAATTTCTTCAGGTTCTCGTAGGCTTTCTGACGGCCTTCAACAGTACGGAATTCATCGCTTCTTGCTGTCTTTAGGATGGTTCCCCCACGCTGGATAATGTTGGCTACGGATTTGGCATCCATTGGGGTGATGTCCCCCTGAACCAATCCGTCATATCCTCTGCGGACACCGAACATGTTTACTCCGTTATAGATTCCAGATCTGACTACGGCACGGATGCCGGCATTCATACCCGGAGAGTCACCTCCTGACGTTAAAACTGCGATATTCTTTATGTTGCTCATGGATCAAATATACCGAATTCCTTAATTTCTCCGACTAATTTCTTTCAAAACCTATTTTTTAGCGTTATACGCATCAATTGCTGATTGCAGGTAAGCCTTATAGCTTTCGATATCGTAATTTGCGCCGCTCGTTGGTACCAGAAGTTCTTCGTTATTGTCCAAAATGGCATATAAAGGCTGGGAGTTGGAATTGAACTTCGAGATCTGGAAGTCGGTATTCTTTCTGCCCACGGAAGTGATTTTCTTCCCTGTTGTTTCCGAAACGTATTGTTCTGCTTCTGGAAGTTTCAAATCGTAATCATCCACGTACAGTTCAGCAAGGATGAATTTTTCGTTGATCATCTGCTTGATGGCTGGGTCGGACCATACATCGGCTTCCATCTTTCTACAGTTCACACAGTTCCACCCGGTAAAATCGACCAATAAAGGTTTGTTCTGCGCTTTTGCTGCTGCCAAAGCTTCATCGTAATCATAATACGGATCCATGCCCTTGATGGTTGCACGGTCGTGGAAGTGGCTGAAATGCTTTCTGCTGGTCGCGTCGGCTGATGGACCATGGCCAGCACCTGCTTGTACGCCCGCTGAGATATCAAAATCCTGTGTACCGATCGGTGGAAGGAATGCAGCAATGGATTTCAACGGCGCTCCCCACATCCCCGGGATCATGTAGACCACGAATGAAAAGACAATAATGGCAATGATGGTCCGTGGGACCGACATGTATTTCAGGTCGCTATCGTGCGAGAATTTGATTTTTCCGATCAGGTATAATCCCATTAATCCGAAGATGGTGATCCATAATGCCAAGAAGACCTCGCGATCCAGGAACTGCCAGTTGTAGGCCAGATCCACGTTGGAAAGGAATTTCAGAGCCAAGGCCAACTCTAGGAATCCCAGGACTACCTTCACGCTGTTCAACCATCCACCTGATTTCGGCATGGATTTCAAAAGCGCCGGGAACATCGCGAATAACACGAAAGGAATCGCTAGGGCGAATGAAAAACCGAACATGGCAATGGCAGGACCTAAGCGGTCACCCTTCACGGCAGCATTCACCAAAACCGTACCGATGATCGGTCCAGTACAGGAGAAAGACACCACCGCTAAGCTGGCAGCCATAAAGAAATAACCCAACAGACCGCCTTTGTCAGAGTTGGAGTCGATTTTATTGACAAATTTACTTGGCAATGTAATTTCGAATGCGCCAAAGAAAGAGGCCGCAAAGAATACCAGCATCAGGAAGAAGAAAAAGTTGAATACGCCATTCGTAGAAAGGGCATTCATGGCTTCCGGTCCGAATGCGATGGTAATCAACATACCCAACGCAACGTAGATAACGATAATGAATAAACCGTAGGTCAAGGCTTGCGATACAGCCTGTAACTTCGATGCGGATTTTTTAGTGAAAAAACTAACGGTTAAAGGTACCATTGGGAAGATACACGGCATAAGGAACGCCAAGAATCCACCGACTAGGCCTTCCAGGAAAATTCCCCAAAGGGAGGAGGAGTCGCCGTCGCCGTCTGCCGCGTTAACGGTGGCAGGTGCGGTGGCTGCCGTATCTGCGGCAGTGGATGTATCCTCACCGGAACTGAACTCAACACCTTCCAAATCGGTAAGCAGCGTATCTGCCGTTGCTTCCTCGCCGGAGCTGAATTCTACATCCTCAATGTTGATGAGGCTGTCTTGGGAAAAACCTTGAATAGGGGTAATAGCAATGATAAAAACCCAACTAAGGGCTATATACAATTTTTTTAAGCTGAACATAATTAAGAGTTAATCGAGCCAAAATTAAGAAAAAGGCAGGGAGCCCTGCCTTTTTAAATTCCTTTTTGGATTTACGTTTATTTTATTGTTACCGCAAATTCGTATTCATCCGGTGGTAAACAACGCTCTTTGTCACAAGCCATAAAGGTAGCAACACCTTTAACCGTTGTCGGTTTGTTGTTTGCCAAAGTAACTTTCTGTTGGAAAACCACTTCACCATTGTAATAAGGGACGTTCATCTTGAAGACGTCTTCGTATTTTGTTTTTGGCTCTTTAGCAGCTGGTTTTCCGGAAACTTTCGCACCGTTTGCTGGCGTGAATTTGAAAGATGTTGAGATCGGGCCTCCCGAAGGTACGTTCAGGCCGTAAATATGCCATCCCTGCTCAACGTTCGCTTTCAATAGAATTACCGCTTCCGTGTTACTTAATTTTTTGAATCCTACAGACCATTTCACGGGATTTGCAACCTGTGCAAAAGCGCCGGAAACAGCGAAGACTAAAAATGCAATTAATAGATTTATTTTTTTCATAAAAACCGTGTTTATTCGTATTTGAGACTATACAGTCCGTGTAAAGTTTAATTCAAAGTTAGATTTTATATATTAATTTATCGAAGTTGTAATCAATTTATTGCATTAGAAAACGAACTTCCTTGAAAAAATAGGTTTTTATACCATCGCTTTGTTCGAGGTATAACTGGCCATTCGCATCCACCTTCCGTAAGATGGCCTGGAATGTTATATCAGAAGACGCATAGCGCGCGGGTTTGTCCCTTAGAAATAAGAAATTATTGTATGTTTTCAGTAAATCGTTGGTTGTCAGCTTTTTATTTTTAAAGTTTTCGATTCGATTTTGAAGGAAGGCTAATAGGTTTAGGCATTCCTCTTCCAGATTTTCTGTCGTAATTCCTGTTTCCTTAAACAAGGAGCTGGCAGTGTTTTCCAAGCCATCAAAAAATTGCTTTTGATTGACATTCACGCCGATACCTACCACAGACTGTTTAATTTTCATCCCTGCGCTTTTATTTTCGATAAGGATGCCGCATACTTTCTTCTGGTTGATGAGGATGTCGTTAGGCCATTTTATTTCTGGAGTTATCCCTTTGGAAATCAGCCAGTCGTGAATCCCTAGGCTGATCAGCATATTGAGGGTGAAGTGGTCCTGTAAATTGAGGTAATCTGGGTAGAGCACGAAACTAAAGGTTAAGTTGCTGTTGGGCTCCACGGTCCAGGTGCTGTCACGTTGGCCTCTTCCGGCGGTTTGGTGCCTTGCCATTATGGCAGACCATTCCGGGAGTGGCTTGAAATTTGCCAATTCAGATTTTAAATAATCATTGGTAGAACCTAATTCGTCCAGCACAATTAAATTTTGACGACGTGATTCTCCCGAAAATGTGTTATTTTGCAAAAGATAATGTAGTTAACGTTTGAAAAAAAACTGTTTATTAAGTCAAAAGTATAATAAATCTTAATGAGTAAAAACAAAAATACTTCCTTGTCCGAGAAGTTAGCAGATGTGGTCATCCACGGTATGCAGGAAAAAAAGGGCAATGAGATCGTGCGAATGGATATGCGGGAGGTAAATGGAACTTTATCTGACTACTTTGTGATCTGCCATGCGGATTCTACGGCGCAGGTGAATGCGATTGCAAAGAGTGTTGAAGATGAAGTGTACAAAGCTTTCGGTGAAGATCCTAGGCATAAAGAGGGTCAAGGAAATGGGGAATGGATACTGCTGGATTTTATTGACGTTGTCGTACATATTTTCAAAACAGATAAGCGGTCACATTACAATATTGAAGACCTATGGGGAGATGCGCAGGTTAATACCTACCAAAGCGCATAATTAATAAAAAAACGTAGTTAGAGAGAGTTATAAATGAAGAAAGTTCCTAGTAAAAAGATTACGCCAATGCCACCAAAATTCAATATGATTTGGCTTTGGATTGCGATGATCGTAGGGTTTATTGGACTTCAATACCTATTCAGTGGAGAGTCCTCCAAGAAAATCACCTATAAAGAATTTGAGCAAAAGATGCTTATTCCCGGTGACGTGGAAAAATTGGTTGCCTATAAGAGCAACGATTTGATCGATGTCGAGGTGTTCATCAAACCGGATCGTTTGGATCAGGATAAGTATAAGGATATGGATAACAGCCCGAACAGTCTGTCATTTTCGACAGGTTCGGCGACACCACAGTTTAAATTTACCGAGCCTTCTGCCGAGATATTGGAAGCGAAGCTTAAAGCTTCCCAGGACAGTTTGGCAGCAACACAGCCACGTGTTGGGGTGAACTATGAAGATAGAACGAATCCGTGGGCAGGCTGGTTTATTTCCTTTATGCTGCCGTTGTTGATCATCGTGGTGATTTGGATATTCCTGATGCGCCGCATGAACGGTGGAGCAGGTGCTGGTGGTGGTGCGATATTCAATATCGGCAAATCGAAAGCACAACTGTTCGATAAGGAGTCCCAGATCAATATCACCTTCAATGATGTTGCCGGTTTGGAAGAAGCGAAGCAAGAGGTTATGGAAATCGTTGATTTCCTGAAGAACCCGAAAAAATATACCGACTTGGGGGGTAAGATCCCTAAGGGTGCGTTATTGGTAGGCCCTCCGGGAACGGGTAAAACCCTTTTGGCGAAGGCTGTTGCTGGTGAGGCGCAGGTGCCATTCTTCTCGTTGTCAGGTTCTGACTTTGTGGAGATGTTCGTCGGTGTCGGTGCTTCCCGTGTTCGTGATTTGTTCAAACAGGCCAAAGAGAAAGCGCCATGTATCATCTTTATCGATGAGATTGACGCCATCGGACGTGCACGTGGCAAGAACTCCATCATGGGTGGTAATGACGAGCGGGAGAATACCTTGAACCAGTTATTGGTGGAAATGGATGGTTTCGGAACAAACGTTGGGGTTATTATCCTGGCGGCAACGAACCGTTTGGATGTGTTGGATACAGCATTATTGCGTCCGGGACGTTTTGACAGACAGATTTCCATTGATAAACCGGATTTGATCGGTCGTGAGCATATCTTCAATGTACACTTAAAGCCATTGAAGCTAGCCGAAGAGGTGGATGCGAAGAAACTTTCGGCACAGACGCCGGGCTTTGCAGGTGCAGAAATTGCCAATGTATGTAACGAGGCTGCTTTGATCGCTGCCCGCAAGAATAAGAAAGCTATCGAAATGCAGGATTTCCAAGACGCGATTGACCGTGTCATCGGAGGTCTTGAAAAGAAAAATAAGATCATCTCACCTGAGGAGAAGAAAATTGTGGCCTACCATGAAGCAGGCCATGCGATTGCAGGCTGGTTCCTGGAGCATGCCGATCCATTGGTGAAGGTATCCATCGTTCCACGTGGGGTAGCTGCTTTGGGTTATGCACAGTACTTGCCGAAAGAACAGTTCCTGTACACCACAGAGCAATTGTTGGATAGCATGAGTATGACAATGGGTGGACGTGTGGCTGAGGATATTACTTTTGGTAGAATCAGTACAGGTGCGCAGAATGACTTGGAGCGGATCACGAAATTGGCGTATGCCATGACTGCAGTCTATGGTATGAATGACAAGGTAGGAAATGTTTCCTTCCGTGACAGCGCGAGCGAAAGTCAGTTCCAGAAACCATACTCCGATCAGACGGCAGAGCTGATTGATGACGAAGTGCGTACATTGATCTCTGCGGTATATGAACGGACCAAGCAATTGCTATTGGAAAAACAGGATGGTTTGATCAAGATTGCCGAGAAGTTATTGGAGAAAGAAATCTTGTTCCAGACTGACTTGGAGGAAATCCTTGGTAAGCGTCCGTTTGCCAATAAGACCACCTATGATGAATTCGTGAATGGTGGAGCAGACGGTGGTGGCGTTCCGCAAACGGAACTGCCTTTGCCGACTACCGATCGTGAAGATCTGCAGTCCAAACCTGAAGATCAGAAGAAATTAGATTCAGAACAATAAAAACACTTACAGACAGGACCGCAAATCCTGTCTGTTTTATGATATGAACACCAGGAATACAACCGCTAAGGAAAAGATGCTGAAGAAGATTCGGCAAGCGCTGCTTCAAAAGAGGGAGAACCCACACCCTATGTTTGAGGACAGCCAACTGTATATCGATGACGAGGATTCCTTGGATGTTACCTTTGCTCGGGAATTTACCCAGATGTCTGGCAAGTTTATCTATTGCGATGGGGAGATCAACCTGATCGAGAACCTGATTGTCCTGATCGAGAAGATCAACATCAGTAAGATCTATATCTGGGAGAAACCGCTCCAACAGATGATGGACCAGTATGGGTTTCCATACCGGAAGTCGCAGCAGGCACTTGAGGAGATCGAAGCCAGTATTACGGGTTGTGAGGCGCTGATTGCCAGAAATGGCAGTATTTTGATCAGCAATGCTTCAGAATCGGGCCGCAGGTTGAGTGTTTATCCACCGGTGCACATCGTTATCGCCCGTGCCTCCCAATTGGTTATGGATGTCAAGCATGGCCTAGCCCTGATAAAGGAACGCTACGGCAACGACCAACCGACCATGATTACGACCATTACCGGACCTAGCCGTACCGCCGATATCGAAAAACGATTGGTGCTCGGTGCGCATGGACCTAAAGAATTATATTTATTCCTCTTAGAAGATCGATTCTAGATGCTATTACAATATTTAGTTAACATGCCTGTTGCCAGTGTGATCTTTGCCCTGACCATTGGTCTGAGCATTTATGTTTTTTCAAATCCCGACTGGTATGGGCGCCTCATGTTACATCCCTATTCCATACACCGCGATAAAAGTAAATTTTACCTGATCTTTAGCAGCGGGCTGATCCATAAGGATTGGATGCACCTGCTGTTCAACATGATCACGTTCTATTACTTCGGGTTTCCGCTGGAGCAGATCTTTGTAGAGGCGAGTGGCCCTATGGGGCACGTCCTGTTTGCCGCACTGTATATCGTCGCTCTCGTCTTGAGTGATATTCCGACCATTATGCAGCAGAAGAATAACCCGGGTTATTATAGCCTTGGTGCTTCAGGGGCAATTTCTGCGGTGCTTTTCAGCTTCATTCTCTTCTATCCGAAGGTTAAGCTGTATATATTCTTTGCCCTGCCCATGCCGGCATTTGTCTTCGCCTTCCTGTATTTGGGCTACTGTATCTGGGCTTCCCGAAATGCGAAGGACGGCATCAACCATGATGCACACCTCTTCGGCGCTTTAACGGGACTGCTGTTTACACTGGTTGCCTATCCTTGGATCATTAAGCACTTTATCGGGCAGTTTTAATCCGTCTGAAAGAATAATTAGCCTGTCCAGTCTTCCCGATCGAGGTTGCGGAAGTGGATGGCTTCGGCAAGGTGTTCGTTCTTGATGTCCAATGATCCCTCCAAATCGGCAATCGTTCGGGCAACCTTCAGGATACGGTCGTAGGCACGTGCGGAAAGGTTCAGCTTTTCCATGGCACGCTTCAAAAGTAATTTTCCTTCCTCCTGCAGTTGACAGATCTCCTGGATATTCTTGGCGCGCATCTGCGCATTGCTGTGGATCAGTGGGAATTGCTTAAAGCGCCTTTCCTGTATTTTTCGTGCCTTGATTACCCGTTCCCGGATCTCTTCACTACGCTCGCTGGCCCTTTCCTCGGTCAGTTCACCAAATTCTACCGGTGTCACCTCGATGTGGATATCGATGCGATCCAGCAAGGGTCCTGAAATCTTACTGATATATTTCTGAACGGCAAAGGATCCGCAGACACAATTGCGAAAAGGGTGATTGAAGAAGCCGCAGGGGCAGGGATTCATGGCGGCTATGAGCATAAAGCTAGCGGGATAATCCACGGAAAACCGTGCTCTGGAGATGGTGATGCTACGGGATTCCAGCGGTTGGCGCATCACTTCCAGAACGGAACGCTTAAATTCGGGCAGCTCATCCAGAAAGAGGACACCATTGTGCGCCAAGGATATTTCACCGGGCTGAGGGGTATTTCCCCCGCCCACTAGTGCCACATCGGAAATGGTGTGATGCGGAGAACGGAACGGGCGGATGGTCATCAATGACGATGAATTCGGCAAATGGCCGGAGACGGAATGGATCTTGGTGGTTTCTAGGGATTCATCCAAGGTGAGCGGCGGCAGGATCGTCGGTAGCCGTTTTGCGAGCATGGTCTTTCCGGCGCCTGGAGGACCGATCAAGATAACATTATGCCCGCCGGGAGCGGCAATTTCCAGTGCTCTTTTAATATTTTCCTGTCCCTTCACATCTGCGAAATCCAGGTCATAGCCGTTCAACTTGAATTCAAACTTCTTCTGCACATTGATGACGGTTTGTTCAATTTCATGGCTACCGATCAGAAATTTGACTGCTTCCTCCAAGGTGGATGCGCCATATACTTCCAGCCCCTCTACAATGGCTGCCTCTTCCGTATTTTCTATGGGAAGGATAATCCGCTTGAATCCGTCCTGCTTGGCCTGCATCGCGATGGGCAATACTCCTTTTACCGTATGCAACTTGCCGTCCAACGCCAGTTCGCCAAGGATGATGTATTCATGCAGTTGCACCGTCGGGATCTGGTTCGATGCGGCCATAATGCCAATGGCTATTGCCAAGTCATAGACCGAACCCTCCTTCTTGATGTCCGCCGGCGCAAGATTCACGACGATCTTCTGGCGAGGCATGTGGAAGCCGATGGAGACGATCGCACTTTCGATGCGCTGTATGCTTTCCTTTACCGCGCTGTCCGGTAATCCAACAATGAAATACTGAACTCCCGTTGTCACATTGACCTCGACGGTAATGCTCGTGGCGCTGATTCCGAACACTGCGCTGCAATATGTTTTTACCAACATTTTGAATTAAATTATTTGTCTTAAAGATAAAATAAATAATCTACATATTAATGTTGTTCGTTAATTCGCTGTTGGTATTAATTGTCTTAGGACAAGTTCCGCCGCGGATTTATGTACTACTTTTATGGGTATAAATTGAACCTATGAAAAATCCTATAGAAGTTTCTGTCTGCATTGATTCTACGCTGGAAAAAGTCTGGAAGGCTTGGACAGACCCCGAGTGTATAAAAATTTGGAATGTTCCATTTGCGGATTGGCATTGTCCGTTTGTTAAGAATGAGGTTAGGAGCGGCGGAGCTTTTCATTTTAGAATGGAAAAAATCGATGGCTCCGATGGCTTTGACTATATGGGAAAGTATAAAGAAGTTGTTCCAAAGACAAAAATTCTTATCATTCAGGATGATGACCGACTTTCTTCTGTGATGTTCCAAAAGGAAAATAAAGGTGTTAGGGTAGTAGAAGTTTTTGAACCCGAAAATAGCACTGATTTAAAACAGCAAGAAGAATTCTGTCAATCTGTTTTGTTGAAATTCAAGGACTTTGTGGAAGGAAATCTTTCCCTTTAACTTAACGAGGATTGGGTTTTTGATGGCTTAAGCCATTACTTTCTTGCAAATACACCTTGCTTAAAATTGGTAAATAGATAAAGTATCTTAAAGTCTGTTAAAAAAGCAGAATTATTGTTGTTTTTCCTTTTCTTTGTTTCTGTTAAGTAAATATTTGGACCTTTATTTAAGCAAAACTTTTGTAGGTTTTCGGCGGGTTTAAAAATTACTTATTGTTATGAAATACATGCATTGATATGAAGCCGACAATTTTTTTGCTGCTCACTTTTCTATTTTCAGTATCCATAGCCTCAGCTCAATTGCAACAGCATGGTACGCAAAGACAGATTTCCATTTATTCGGTTGTGGCACACACCGTCCATGGCAAGGTCAAGGGAACCCTGTATCGGGTTTTTGAAGACCGCATGGAGATTAGTGCTAACAATGGGATTCAGACCATTCCTGCGCTAGATATAAAATCGGTTAAGATTAAATTTGATAGGGAAGCACAGGTACCCCTTGGTCAATCCCTTGTTTCCAACAGTATTGCCCAACTTTCTGCTCCCGACGATACGAAAAGAGCACCGGATGGGACGCGGTTGGATTCCAACGGCAATCCATTGTACAATGGCGATGAAGACCATAGCCTTGGCGAACGCTTGCTCGTCAATACAGCAGTCATTACGGGAGCTGTGATCGGAGAGCGACTGGTGCGGTTGATTCCAAAAGGGAATATAGAAGTTTTTAAGATCAATAGGGATCAGGACAAGTTTAAGAGGCAGCATGAAGATTTGGCCATGTATTCCGTATATCTCCAATCTTCTCCCGAATATGACACGATATTACGGGATAAGTTGCGTGCTGCCATGAAAAACACCCTGAAAACAGAAAAGTAATTCGTGCACTACGGTTGGACGCATAGGCTATCTTATTGCCCCATCTATCTCCCCAAAAGTTGTTTTTTTAGCCTTCTCGCTATTATTTTGGTTTAAAAAACGTATATTATCTACATCAGGGAAAAAAGACCGGACGTAGGAACATGTCGACTTTCAGTAAATTTTCATTAATTAAAAACGATTCGGTCTATTTTTTGTTATTAAGTTAGTATCATAGAAATTGGTTTAACAACTAAATTGCAATATAAAATGAATGATAACGGTAAGATTGTAACAGCGCTGTTGGCTGGATTGGCCGCAGGTGCAGTTTTAGGAATTATTTTCGCTCCGGATAAGGGCAGCGAAACGAGAGAAAAATTAAACGAGTCATTGACTGATTTAGGCGAAGCGATCAAAGAGCGCGCTGAAGAGCAGTTTGATCAGTTGAATGATTTTAAAGATAAAATCGTTTCGGCGGTTAAATCTAAGTTGGGCAGAGCAGAGTCTGCTATCGATGAGGAAATCGAGGAGCACGCATAATCCTGCGGCCAACCATTAGATTATTACATTTTTAATTGGGCAGCTGGGCTATCTCTCCGATGGCCCATCCTGTTCACGATATGAAATTAGTGCATGGAAGAACAAAAATTTTCATTTTCTGAGGCCTTTGATAAGTCCAAAGCATACGTTGAGACACAGATTGAGCTAGCGAAATTAAAGGCATTGTCCAGAGCCTCCAGAATTCTGGGCTCTTTGATCGTAGATGCAAGCAAGGTATTATTGACCTTATTGATTGTATTCTTTATGTCGCTGGCATTAGGTTTTTACCTAGGCGAACTGTTGGGCAGCTATTCTTTGGGATTCTTGGCAACGGGTGGTATTTTTATTGTTCTCCTGCTCTTGATCCGGGTATTTGAACCGAAATTGGAAGCGAAATTTATGGACATCTCCATAAAAAGGGTGCTATCCAAGTGGGATGACGATGACGATGACAAGGAGGAAGAGCTTGCCAATGAGGTGCGGGAAAAGGTGCGCGAAGAAGTAGAAGAGGTACAGGAGGAAATTAACGAACAAAAAGAACGAGTATAAGCAGGATATGAAAGCAAAGATTACAAACATACATGAATTGAACGCTGAAATTGCTCGCCTGAAAATTGAAAAGAAGGGGCAGGAGGAGTTCTTATTGAATCAGTATCAGTTATTGCGCCACAAGATCGAAGCGCCGGCACGCATTGCCAACATGGTTTTTGACTTTGTTCCAGGTGTCAACACCATCAAAGGACTGGTGTCGGGAATCGGGAAAGCCACGAGCAAGAAAACAAAAGGAGACTGGTTAACCAGAACCCTGCAGTTGGGTTTACCTTTGGTGCTGAACCGAACCCTATTGAAAAATGCAGGTTGGTTGAAGAAAGGATTGGTATTATTCGCTTCCGAAACTGCCGCTGGGCAGGTGACACAGAATAAGGTCGCCAATGTCATCGACAAAATCACGGACTTCATCAAGCCGAAGAAAGACAAAAAGAAGAAGAAGGCAGTTGAAGAGATTATTGAAGGAGAAGCGGTTGTCGTAAATCCAAAGCCATTGAATCATCCACCGATGATTACCGCAGAGGAAAGCGTCCAAGATAATATTTACGGTATTCCCAAAGACAGTGAGTCTTTCTAGGACACCGTAAAGCTTTCCAGAAGATTGGATAAATCACGCAAGTGCGACTGATAACTCATGTTCAAAAATCATAAATTTTTGAACATTTTTATTTTAGCAAACTCAAGTCCTATTATCCCGGCCAGGTTAAAATTCCCGTATATTACGAGACCTACCTAGCTCCACAATCCTATTCCGTCCCACATACCCCTCTTCCTATCTCAAATCTCAAATCTCACTTCTCATATCTATCGAGGTAATCCCGGTAAGCTGCTTGAATCCCCTCGCGCAGGTCAGTTTTCGCTTTCCAACCGAGTCCGTGCAGTTTGCTTACATCCATCAGTTTACGTGGCGTGCCGTCAGGCTTGCTGCTGTCAAATTCAAGTTCTCCTTCGTAACCGACAACATCCTTGATCAAAAGAGCAAGGTCTTTAATGCTGATATCTTCACCGACACCAATATTGACGAATTGCAGGTCGCTGTATTTTTCCATTAAAAACACCACTGCATCGGCCAGATCATCGGCAAACATAAATTCGCGTAATGGAGTTCCCGATCCCCAGATGCTTACGAACGGGCTGTTGTTCACCTTTGCTTCATGGAATTTACGGATCAATGCAGGCAGTACATGCGAGTTCTCAGGGTGATAATTGTCGTTGATACCATACAGATTTGTGGGCATCGCGGAGATAAAATCATCGTTATATTGCAGACGGTACGACTCGACCATTTTTATACCAGCAATCTTGGCGATGGCATAGGGCTCATTCGTTGGTTCCAATGTGCCGGTCAATAAGGCGTTTTCATTCAGGGGTTGTTCGGCCATTTTTGGGTAGATGCAGCTGGAGCCAAGGAACATCAATTTCTTAACATCATTTTCGTGGGCAAAGTGGATCACGTTATTCTGGATGGCAAGATTCTCGTAGATGAAATCTGCACGGTAGGTATTATTGGCCATGATGCCGCCTACCTTGGCCGCAGCCAAGAAAACGTAATCCGGTTTCTCCGCTTCAAAGAATTCCTTTACGGCCTGTTGGTCCCGTAGGTCCAGTTCCTTTGAGGTCCGAACGATAAGGTTTTCATAGCCCAGTTCCTTCAACTTGCGATAGATCGCCGATCCAACCATGCCTCTATGGCCTGCAACGTATATTTTTGCTTGTTTTTCCACCTGATTATTATTTATACAAATATAAGGTTAATTTTGCGACTTAATTAGCAGCTATGGGTAAGGATAAACTAAGGAAATTTGCCGAGATAGACACGTTTAAGAATGTGGTGCAATTGGATGCCGGCAAAGCATATAAAGGCAATTGGGCCAAGGAATTCTTTCAGAATGATAAGCCTGTCGTATTGGAATTGGCATGCGGAAAGGGCGAATACACTGTCAACCTGGCGAAGTTATTCCCGGAGAAGAACTTCATCGGTATCGACTACAAGGGCAATCGGATTTGGCGTGGCGCCAAGACTGCTTTGGAGGAAGGTATTGCTAATGTAGGTTTTCTGCGGATCCAGATCGAGACCATCTTGGAATACTTTGCCGCAGGCGAGATTTCCGAAATATGGATTACATTCCCCGACCCACAACCGCAAGTGAGCCGAGAGAAAAAACGACTGACAAACCCTACGTTCCTGGAGCGCTATAAAACGATTCTTGTGCCGGAAGGTATTATGCACCTGAAGACGGACAACGATGGTTTCTACGCGTATACCGTTGAGCAGATCGACAACCAACAGTTGCCAAAACTGAAGGAGACAACCGATCTATACCACTCAGATCTTGTGGATGATGTGCTCTCCATTAAGACCTACTACGAGAAAAAATATCTTGCCGTAGATAAAAACATCAACTACGTGCAGTGGAAATTCCGTAAGGCATAGCAATATATAGGAGGATTTTGTAAATTCATTCCTTATGAAAAGAATCCTCCTTATCCTACTTTCCGGTTTGTGCCATTTCGCATCAGCGCAGGAAAACCTTAAAAAAGACTTTGAGAAAATCTATACCGAAGTTTTCACCAACTCGGAGGCGTACGAGCGCCTGAAATACAGTACCGAAACATTGGGGCATCGCCTGACGGGCTCCGAAAATGGGCGAAAGGCGGAGGAGTATGTCCATGACCTGTTGGCATCTTATGGATTTAAAGTCCGTTATCAGCCATTTTCCGCGCAGGGTTGGGCACGTGAATCCCTTGACCTTCGCATCGATGGGGCACCAGTTCATGCGGTTTCACTCGCGCATTCACCCATTGCTGCCGATGTGGAAGCCCCACTTATCGACGTAGGCAATGGTCTTGAGGAAGATTACCAACGCCTTGCGGACCAAGTGAAAGGAAAGATCGCCTTGGTCTATCTGCATATCCTGCCCAATTCGAGGGAAGGAATTAAAAACTTACATCGTTCAGAAAAGTCTGCATTGGCCACGAAATATGGCGCAAAGGGCATTGTGTTCATCAATAGCGTAAAGAACAATGTGCTGCTAACGGGAACTGCTTCGATTACGGGGAAGCTCATCGATATTCCTGCGATCTGTATTGGTCTGGAAGATGGCATGCAGTGGAAGGAGCGCCTAAAGAATGGTGTTATGGATGCACAAATCAAGATGAGGAATACATCGGCCGAAGCGACGGCAAGAAACATCGTGGTCACGCTGGAAGGCACCGATCTGGCGAAGGAAAAGATCGTTGTTGGCGGACATTTGGATAGTTGGGATTTGGCGACTGGAGCGATCGATAATGGCATCGGTTCATTTGCTGTCATCGACATGGCCAGAACGTTTAAGAAATTGAAATTAAAGCCGAGGCGTAGCATCGATTTCGTTCTTTTTATGGGGGAGGAGCAGGGCTTGTTGGGAGCTAAGGCCTATGTTGAAAATGCCATGCGTGCTGGAGAAATCGACCAGATCAAGTACATGTTGAATTTCGATATGGTGAGTGCTCCAAAAGGATTTGCCACAACGCGCGAAGAGATGCTGCCGGTATTGAATGCCATTGGAGCAACCTACATGGAAGTGGATTCCGCGTTTAAGAATGAAAATGCCGCCGGAGCAGGACTGCATAGCGACCATCAACCTTTTATGCTGCAGGGGATCCCTACGGGAACCGGTCGCGGTGGGGCCTTACCCAATAATGCAGGCCTCTATTACCATTCTTCAAATGACGTGTTTGCCCTTGTCGATAAAGTAGGCCTGGAGCAGACCGTTCGCGTCGGTGCCGCGTACCTATGGGGGTTAGCCAACGCCGCAGATATCCCCGCAAAGAAAATGACCGATATAGAACTTGTAAAATTCCTGGAAGCCAAAGGTCTCAAAGAATCGCTGGTGATCTCGGGTGAGTGGCGTTTTGGTCGTTGAGAAGTGAGAAGTGAGAATTGAGGATTAGTATTGAGATGTGAGAATTGAGATATGAGATAGAAAGGGTGTTACTGTGTTTCTGATAGAGGTGAGAGGTGAGAATTGAGATGTGTCTATCCCTAAATAGAGCTGACCGGTCTTACTCAATTAATAGAAAAAGCCCTTACCAACCATAGTAGGGGCATATTTTTTCTAGGCGTATTCTTCTTCTCTCGCTTTCTGTAAATCCCATGCCATCTGCAGGTTCAGCCAATACTCGGCACTGATATTTAACACTTTCTCTAGTTTAATTGCAACTCTAGGTGAAATGTTTCTTTTGCCTTTTAAAATTTCACTAAGATTAGTAGGTAAAATGCCTAATTCGTGGGCTACGTCTTTTTTTAGCAGTTCCCTTTCCTCTATCTCTTCTAGAAGGTATAGCCCGGGATGGAAAGCCTTAACTTGTAAAGCTTCTCCTTTGCTGTTCAGGATGTGATAATTCATAAATTTAATAATATTCGCACGTTTAATGGGGTTTAAGTAATCACTATTTTGCGTAGTGGTTACTCAATTCCTCAATGTGCATGATCTTAATAAGACCGTTTAAATGCCTGTGTTAACCATTTTGCTGTACCCTAACAAAATAGCATGAAATCACCAGATGAATAATTTATTTATACATTACCTATGCGTAAGTTCCTAAGGTTAATGTTGCCCTCAAATTCGCATGATACAGATTTAATGGGTCTTATCTGAACAAACCTCTCAGTTACGACCTCTTCCTTATTCGGTTTATAATATTCTTTTTTGAAGATGAATTCCATAGCTTTCATAATTTAAGATGAGCAACAAAATGTACTGATGTATTGAATTTACCTATTTTCTTCTTCTGAGATTCGACAGGTCTGCCACATATCTCACATCTCATATCTCAAATCTAATATCTATTAAGTCAACAGCCCTCCGTTTTGGATGAAATTGTTTTTCTTTTCGATGAAGGCACCTTTATCGATTGCTTTTGTGGCTTTTGAGATAATGCTGGTTTTGAACCCTTCGGTGAGGGCATCGAGGGCAGTGAAGTAAACGCAAAAGTCAGCTGCCAGGCCGCAAACATGGACTTCCGTTACGCCTCGTGCTTTCAGGTAGCCGGACAGTCCGGTATCTTTGCGCTTTCCGTTGTCGAAGAATCCACTATAGCTGTCTATCCGTTCTTCCATTCCCTTACGGAAGATGGCTTCGATACGGTCCGTGTTAAGTTCATCCGCGAATTCCGCACCATAGGATCCTTGGATACAGTGGTCAGGCCAAAGGATCTGTGCAAGTCCATCGAGGTCAATCTGTTCGAAAGGTAATTTGTCGGGATGCTGGCTGGCGAAACTTTTATGGTTTTCGGGGTGCCAATCCTGGGTGGCGACGACCAAGTTGTAATCTTTTTGGATATGATTGATGATGGGAATGATTTCATCGCCACGGGAAACCTCTAGGGAACCACCGGGTAGGAAATCATTTTGAACATCGACTATAATTAAAGCTTTCATAGGTTTCTTTTTATTGGGATTAATCGACCGATAGCATGTAGCCCACACCTCGGATGTTCGATATCTTGATGCGCTCGTCCTGAGCCAGGTATTTCCGGATCCTACTGATGAATACATCCAAGCTGCGGCCCGTAAAATAGGTGTCATTGCTCCAGTACGTACGGATAATCTCATCGCGAGGCACGACCTTATCTTTTTGTTCGATCAGGCGTTTCAACAATTCCACTTCCCTATAGGATAGTTTTTCCGAGCTGTCACCAAAGGTCAGGAGGCTCTTGATGCAGTCCAAGGTGTAATCGCCGATGATGAGCTTGCTTGGTGCCATGCTCTGTCCATTCTTTTTCAGTGCCGCTTCAATGCGGACGATGAGCTCCTCGATTTTGAAGGGTTTCCGGATATAGTCGTTCGCGCCCAGTTTGAACCCAGCGACTACGTCTTCGGTTTGCGTCATTGCTGTAAGGAAGATGATCGGTGTCAGTAGATCCGTCTTGCGGATTTCCTTGGCAACGGTAAAACCATCCATCAGTGGCATCATCACATCCAGGACAATGATATCTGGACGGTATTTATTGTGGAAGACTAGCGCCTGCTGCCCATTGGTGACATGGCGGACCATAAAACCGTGTGCTTGCAAGCTGTCCGATACGATCATCGCTAGGCTTTCTTCATCTTCGACATAAAGAATGTTTGTCATTTCCCTTCTTTTGGTAATGTAATCACAAAAGTACTGCCAACTCCTTCTTCGCTTTTGAGTTCGATGGTTCCTTGGTGCTGCACGATAATCTGCTTTACGTAAGCCAATCCGAGTCCAAATCCTTTAACATTGTGGATATTGCCGGAAGGAACACGGAAAAACAGGTCGAATACCCCTTTTTGGTAAGCTTTTGGGATACCAATTCCATTATCGGTCAGGGTTAAAGTTACATCTTGTCCGTGGTCCTGCAAAGTAACCTTAATCTTTACGGGATCACCTGCATATTTCAATGCATTGTCCAAAAGGTTGCTGATTACATTCTTGATGTGTGCCGGGTCGGCCAGCACCTGAAAATCCGTCCCTATACTGCTGTAATCGATTTCAACGGTTTTCTTGGCAAACAGCTGTGTGTTATCCAGGCATTCCTGTACTAGGGATTGGAGGTTAAATGTTTTCTTATCCAGTAAAACGCCATTTGTTTCCGCGACATCCACCTGAAGCACGCGTTCGATCATATTGGAAAGGTGCTCCAGCTCCTGCCTGGATATCGAGAGGTAGCGGCTCATGCGTTCCTTGTCATCCATGGCACCATAGCGTTGGATGGACTCAATTGCGGCCATTACCGTGGATACAGGTGTCTTTAATTCATGCGTCATGTTGTTGACAAAAGCCTTTCGCATCGTTGCCAGCTCATTCTGTTTACGGATCGTGGCAAGCAAGCTGATAAATGTACAGATCAGTGCGATGGCCAAAATGACGCTGAAGATAATCTGCCAGGCGATGAAGCGCAGTAAAAGTAGGGTAGGGTTATCAAAATCAACTTCGAGGTAGAGGTTTTTGGCCGGGTCAACAGCGATCGGGCGGGTTTTGCTCTCACGGAATCGTTGTTTGTAGAAATCCCGTTCCCGCTCGTCCTCATTGGGTAGACTGCTTATTTTTAGAGCAAAAGGGCTGTAAACATTTCGCGCTTTTAAGGCTACGGTCAATCTGAGTTCAAGGGAATCTACGACCACATCGGTCCAATTGATGCTGCGCACAACATAGGACGATATGAAATGTTCACCCATTTTCCGTCGGAAATTCGCCGTGTCGGCCGTATTGGTTGAGTCGGTGGACGGGCGACGGCCAAAATTCATCTGTTCGATGATTTTCTTGGCTGTATCGGTATTTATTTGGGGGTATCTGTCCTTAAAGGCGAGGGATAGGCGTTCAATTCGGGCAGAACGTTGATTCTGGTTGTCACGCTGAATGGCCTCCTCATTTTCATTGTAAAAATCCTGTACAACGTCAAACAATGCTCTTTCAGTCATGCCCAAATAAAATTGTTTATGTCCAAAATAGCTGCCGTGTAGCCAAAAACTCAGTACAGCAATGATTCCACTGGCGGTGAGAATAATGGCTACCAACAATATTTTATACTTTTTTAACATAATTAAAACAAATTTAAATTAGTAGATTTGCTCCGCATAAATAAAAGCGCCCTTTTAACAAATTATAACATTGATTAACATTTGAATACTATAGAAATGTCGCGAATCAATGTACTTTTGCGTTAAGTGAGTAATTGAGTGTGCAGGTGACAAAAACAATTACTGAACGGTGTTGACCGAAAGACAAGTGAAATTAAAGATCCCGATTTTTAACCAATCCGGAAAATTGAACATTTAGTAAGCTGTTTTTGCAAGACTGAAGATTAATATGATTAAACAACTACGATTAATTCTTTTTGCTACCCTAAGTTTAAGTGCAGCCATTTTTACGGCAAGTTGCGATAAGGATATGAATATTTCGTTGGATAACGAAAATATAGACAACCTGAATGTAACCGGAGAGGACAGCCTTTCCTCGGTTGTTTCCACGGTATTGATGCCGAATATCCCGACGTCTGCTTCAGGAGCGATCTTGGTCGGTCGGATGAACCACCCAACAGCGGGAATCTTGACTTCCTCATCCTATTTCCGATTGAACCCTACAGGTAACAATGTGGAGATCCCAACGGGAGCGGAATTCGACTCGCTTACCTTGGTCCTTAAACCGAGCTCTAAAAGATATGCCTACGGGGATACCACCAAAAGACAGACCATTACAGCGCATCGTCTGACACAATCCCTAGAAACGACAACCTTACAGGCTTCCAATATTACGGGGCAGGTGGTTCCGATCTATGTGACTGGACCTGCGATTTTTGGACAGACTAAATTTGCCTACGCTGAAGAAGCATTGGGTTCCGTGAATTTCCTTCCACACGTGAACAAGATGGATAGTCTTGCGATCCGTTTGAGTGACGCTTTGGGGCAGGATTTCTTCACTAAGATTAAAGCCAACAACATCGCCTTCAATTCGGAGGCTAATTTCCAGGATTTCTTCAAGGGAATTACCCTACGTCCAGGAAATGAGAATACAGCATTCGTAAGTTTTCAAGACACATTGGAATTACGCGTGAACTACTCTTATATGGGAACCGATGGTTTCAAGAAGAAGGGTGCACGTTTGATCCGCATGGGCGAAAAGGCTTACCAATACAACCAGATGGAAGCTGATCGCAGCCAAACAGCATACGCCACCTTATCCACGAAAAAACCCGTACCGGCAACAGCTACGCAGGGAGTAACTTTCGTACAGGGAGGGACAGGTGTTGCGACGGAGATCAAATTTCCGGGTCTGAAAGAATTTATGCAACAGCCGGGTATTGCCATCAACAAGGCTGAATTGGAAATTGAAATTGCTTCCAGCCACCTGGGAAACCTACCGGCAGGAACCAGTCCGATTTTATTTGTTTCTGAATTGGGAAATCCAGTAACGTATATCGCACAACCATTTACGAACAATATCCAGTTGGGATCTTATATTGTGGGAACGAGTACCGGTAGAAATGGACGCTATGTGTTCAATATGATCGAGTACATCAAGAGTACCACCCTGCCGAATTACGAGGATAGATCCTTATTATTATCTTTGTCGTCCAATGAGTTGCGAAACAGAGTGAACACGACCGTTCTGGCAACACAGAACAACAAACCGAAAGTTAAATTAAATATCGTATATACAAAATTTAAATAGTCTATGAATAAGAGAAATTGGCTTGTACTACTTTTGATAGGAGCCTTCGCAATGACAATCTTTAATTCTTGTAAGAAAGAAGATGAAACAGAAACCGATTCAGGTCCAACAGAATGGGAAAGATCCAATGCATTTGTAGGTAGCCCTAGAAATTTAGCTGCAACATTTACCTTGGGAGATGTAGCGTATGTGGTTGGTGGTAAAATGAAGAACAACGAATTGTTGAGTGATGGTTATTCATTTGACGGTTCATCATGGACTAGAATTGCTGATTTTAATGGTCCTTTGCGTCACGGTGCCGTAGCTTTCGGTGTTAGTGGTAAAGGATATGTAGGTTTAGGATATGGTGCTGATGGTGAGGAATCTGGTTATTTGAAAGATTTCTACCAATACGATCCAGCTGGAAAAACTTGGAAGAAAGTAGCTGATTTCCCTGGTGAAGGCCGTGTGGGTGCAGTAGCTTTCACAATCGGTGAGTTCGCATATGTTGGTTTAGGTACTAACGAAGCAACTGATCAAGGTTACTTGGATTTCTATAAATACGATCCTAAAGCGGATAAATGGTCACAGATCAATGCAGGTAAATTCACGGTTAAACCGGCTTATGCTTTTGCATTCGTAATCAATAATGTTGCATATATCGGTGGTGGTTACTCCAATGGACAGCCTTCAAATGACTTCCACGCATTTGATGGAACTACATGGACGAAGAAAGGTGACTTGAGCAACTCTACAAGAGACGCTAGACGCTTCAAAGCTTCTGCATTCACTGTAGGTGGCAATGGATACGTTGTTAGCGGTCAATCATTGTCAGGTGTAGTTCCAACCGTATGGAAATACAATCCTGCTGATGACTCTTGGTCTGACGGTAGCCAATCATTACCTTCTGCAAGAATCAACGCTGTAGGTTTTGCCGTAAAAGGTAAAGGATATATCACAACGGGTAACAGCGGAAGTTCATTCTTTGATGATACTTACGAATTTACGCCGGTTAGATAAGAAGTATATTTTTATATAACGATAGAAATAAGCTGCCCCAAAAGGGTGGCTTATTTTTTTTGTGGGTACTGTCGATTCTTGGGGTATCTATTGTTAGGAGAAGACACTGTCGAATAGTCGATAACTGAGGACATCGTTACAAAGGGTTCCCTTTGATGGACGATTGTTACATTGGAATATGATTGGGGTATGTGCAATTCCTTGGGAAAAGATTGCGCTGGAGATGAGATTTAAATACGCAAAAAAAGAGCGGGCTCATTTGTATGAGCCCGCTCTTGATGGTAATTATATTAAATTTTTCGCTTTCAGTAATTCTGCGACCTGTACCGCGTTGGTTGCAGCTCCTTTGCGCAGATTGTCAGCAACCACCCATAGATTCAGGGTTTTGGGCTGCGTTTCATCACGACGGATACGGCCAACGAACACCTCGTCTTTACCATGTGCATCCTTAGGCATTGGGTATTCCAAGTTGGCAGGGTTGTCAACAACGATCACACCTTCCTGTGCTTCTAGCGCTGCACGAACATCAGCAAGATCAAATTCGTTTTCAAATTCAATGTTCACCGACTCCGAGTGCCCACCGATAACAGGGATACGCACGGTAGTCGCTGTTACTTTGATGGAATCATCACCCATGATCTTGTTTGTTTCCAAAATCATCTTCATCTCTTCCTTGGTATAGCCGTTCTCTTGGAACACATCAATGTGTGGGATGACATTCAGGTCGATCTGGTACGGATATGCTTTTTCGCCTTCGACACCTTGGCGCTCGTTCATCAATTGATCAACAGCTTTTACACCGGTTCCTGTTACAGATTGGTAGGTCGATACGACAACGCGTTTGATTTTATATTTTTCGTGCAATGGTTTCAAGACCACGACCATTTGGATGGTCGAACAGTTCGGGTTGGCGATGATCTTGTCATCGGCTGTCAACACATCGCCGTTCACTTCCGGTACCACCAATTTCTTGGATGGATCCATCCGCCATGCCGAGGAGTTGTCGATAACTGTGATGCCAGCTTCCGCAAATTGGGGAGCGAACTCGGTAGACGTGCTTCCGCCTGCAGAAAACAACGCCACATCGGGTTTCAGTGCAATAGCTTCAGTTGCTGTAACGACCTTGTACTTCTTTCCCTTGAATTCGATTTCCTTACCCTTACTTCTTTCAGAAGCTACGGGGATCAATTCAGAAACTGGGAAATTACGTTCCGCTAAAACTGTCAACATTTCTGACCCGACTAAACCTGTCGCGCCTACTACTGCAACTTTCATAGTGATTTCTTGCGTTAAATTTTAAAAAATTTTGATTGTATTAAGGGAACAAACATACTAAATAAACAGTTATTATCCCTATAATTTTTAGGTTTTCATAACTGAAAAACAAGACCTTGGAATAATATTCAACATTATTGCGTCTTTGCTGTGAATCGTTCAGGTAATCGCTGTGTTTGTTGATAATCTTTCATTGGGAAAAGCCTTTTTCCGCCGTAAATTTTTTGTGCAATTTTTGATAGTCCATAATTAAATCATACGTTTGCGCAAAATGTTGTAAAACATCATATTCAGGCATTTAATTGGTAATTTCGCCATATTAATTGTTGATAATAGTAATAACTTTTATAAAACTATCATTTCATAATGAAAGAAGTTATATTGATGATCGGAGCCAATGGCCAAATTGGTTCGGAATTAGCAGCAGCGCTGCGCAAGAAGTTCGGTATGGAGAACGTCATTACCTCAGACATCCGTGAACCGAAGGAAATAGGCGAAGGTGAAATATTCGAAACCTTGAACGTATTGGATAAAGAGGCGATCAAAGCCCTTATGCTGAAATATAAACCCACGCAGATCTATTTATTGGCGGCGATGTTATCCGCAACAGGAGAGCAATATCCGCAGAAAGCATGGGATCTGAATATGAACGGCTTATTGAATGTCTTGGATCTTGCCGTAGAATTGGGTATCAAGAAAATCTTCTGGCCTAGTTCCATTGCGGTATTCGGTCCACATTCTCCGAAAGTGGATACGCCGCAATACTGTGTCATGGATCCAAATAGTATCTATGGTATCAGTAAACTTTCCGGTGAGCGTTTAGTGGAATACTACCATAACCGTTATGGCTTGGATATTCGCAGCGTGCGTTATCCGGGGATTATTTCATGGCGTACTGAACCGGGAGGTGGCACAACAGATTATGCGGTGCACATCTTCTTCGAAGCCATCCGTCAGGGAAAATATACGTCCTTCCTTTCGGAAAATACAGAGCTACCGATGCTGTATATGGATGATGCCGTACGCGGTACCATTGAATTGATGGATGCTCCAGCAGAGCAGTTGACCATCCGTTCCAGCTACAATTTGGCAGGTATAAGTTTTACGCCGAAGCAAATAGCTGAAGAAATTAAAAAAATTCTCCCTAATTTTGAAATCTCCTACGCAGACAATGACCCACGTCAGGCAATTGCGGATTCATGGCCAAAGAGCATCAATGATGACACGGCACGGAATGACTGGGGTTGGGCTCCAACATTTGATCTGGCAGGAATGACAAAAGATATGCTAGAGAATCTTAAAACAAAACTAAAATAAAATGGGTAGAGCTTTCGAATTCAGAAAAGAAAGGAAATTTAAACGCTGGGCCAAGATGGCCGTTCAATTTACGCGTCTTGGAAAAGAAATTGCAATCGCAGTAAAAGAAGGCGGTCCTCACCCGGAGAATAACTCACGCTTACGTACCGCTGTCCAGAACGCTAAGGCTGTCAACATGCCGAAAGACCGTGTGGAAGCAGCCATAAAAAGAGCTTCGGAAAAGGATTCCAAAGGCTATGAAGAGTTTGTATATGAAGGATACGGCCCACATGGCGTACCGGTGC
Source organism: Sphingobacterium lactis (assembly GCF_011046555.1). Lineage (NCBI taxonomy): Bacteria > Pseudomonadati > Bacteroidota > Sphingobacteriia > Sphingobacteriales > Sphingobacteriaceae > Sphingobacterium > Sphingobacterium lactis. Next base: position 576,454 of record NZ_CP049246.1, on the reverse strand, counting down.
TGATCGAAACAGCAACCGATAATACCAATAGAACGGTTGCCAACATCCGTAGTTACTTCACCAAATCCGGTGGTTCCTTGGGAAAAACAGGATCTCTTGATTTTATTTTCCAACGCAAGTCTATCTTCCGTTTTCCGGCAAGTGAAGAATTGGATGTGGAAGAACTGGAATTGGAATTGATCGATGGTGGTCTTGAAGAATTATATGTGGAGGCAGACGAAGAAGGAAACGATGTAGTCGTTGTACAGACTTCTTTTGAGGACTTCGGAAACATGCAGCGCTTATTGGAAGAAAAAGGTATCGAAGTGAGCTCAGCAAAATTGGAACGTATTGCCCTTTCGCATACGGATCTTACTGAAGAGCAAGCTGCCGACGTATTGAAATTGATCGATAAGATCGAAGAAGACGATGATGTGCAAGCGGTTTACCACAACATGGATTAACACGCAACAAGCGCAATAGAAATCAGGAAGAGGGCTTTGCCCTCTTTTTTTGTGTCTAAATGTATACATTTGTATATGCTAACATTCACTGAATTTTTCACCAAGAAGAAGATCGACCTTCATGCATTGCGACAGGAACGTCCTGAGCTGTATCAGGAATTTGATCGCGATTATGCATTGATGGGTGAGAAAAGCTTTGATCATAGCAAGAAATTTTGGTTCAATCGACTGCGCAAGGATTTCCTGCTCGAAGAGATTTCTGTGGAAATTCCTCCTGCGGAGAAGAAAGCGGAAACCGTGCCTGTAGCAACTCCGCCAGTTGAGGGAGCTTCCAAACCTGCCGGATTCCGTCCGAAATTTAAAGCAGCTGCGGTTGCCAAACCTACTGAAGATCAACCTGAGGTTAAGGAGACGGAGCCAGCGAAACCAGCCGGCTTTACACCGAAGTTTAGACCGAAGACAACTCAATCTACGCCGGAAATTCCAGAGAGGCCTGGAGATTTGACCACGGAAGAGAAGAAGCCTGCTGCGCCTTCCGGTTTTAAGCCCCGTTTCAAGGCCGCTGCGCCGCCCAAGCAAGTTGAAGAAGGTATTGAGGGTGGGGTTGATAAGAATCCCACAGATACGCCTAAAACGACTTCTTCTGATGCAGAGGCAGCTCCATCCTCAAAACCGGCTGGCTTCAAGCCACGTTTCAAAGCGGCAACACCTCCGAAAAAGGTAGAGGCCGCTGACAACAAGGAAGATGCGCAACCGAATAAGGAAGAGACGCCTGTGAGCACAGCGAAACCTAAGGGTTTCACACCGAGATTCAAAGCGAGTGCACCTCCGGTAAAAGTGGATGATACGGCGGACCGTAAGGCGGAAGACAATCAAGATACTCCCGATACAGAACCGAATCCGTCAAAACCGAAGGGTTTTACCCCACGGTTTAAGGCTGCTCAGGTCCCAAAACAAGAGGATGACCAAGAAGAAATTAAAAGTCCCGACGAAACATCTGCTGCATCCGATGCCGCTAAACCTGTAAAACTCGGATTCAAACCAAAGATAAAATCCCAAATCCAGACGAAAGATGAGTCTACAGAAAGTCCTGCATCTGCCTTGAAACCAGAGGATTCAACGGAGGGGGATGCTGGTGAGCCGACTAATCCGGAAGCTGAGATAAAAAAGGAAAAGAAATCGACAGGCTTTAAGCCGAGATTTGTCGTGAAAAATAAAGGAACACAAAATGACGGTCAGGATGAGAATAAAAGCGAAAAATCCTGATAATATTTTATTTTTATAGTCAAATACTTTTTAGAATATGTTAAAGGAAGAACGGCAAGCCTACATTATACATCAGATTAATATCCATAATAAAGTCCTTTCCTCGGACTTGAGTGTACAGTTAAATGTTTCGGAAGACACCATCCGTCGCGACTTGAATGAGTTGGCGGAAAGTGGGAAGGTTTTAAAAGTTTATGGGGGTGCACTCTCTAAATCGTTTCAATATCCTTTTCAGGAAGGGAACGTCTATGCAAAGGAGGCCAAGAAGGAAATTGCTTCCAAAGCGATATCGCTGATCAAAAGCGGCATGACGATCCTGGTCGGAGGTGGTACCAGCATGATAGAATTAGCGCGTTTGGTGCCCAAAGATATCCAATGCACCTTTTTTACCATCAGTCCACTGGTGGCTTTGGAGCTCGCGGAGAAAGAAAATCTGGAGGTGATCCTGATCGGTGGGAAACTTAGCCGGAACACCAATGTGGTATCCGGATCGCAAGTGATCAACGAGCTTACGGACATCAAAGTTGATCTTTGTTTGCTGGGGACGAACAGTCTCTCGGTGGAAGAAGGGGTGACGGACTCGGATTGGGAAGTCGTTCAGATCAAGAAGGCCATGATCCGCTGCTCCCAGAAATTGGGCGTATTGAGCATTGTGGAGAAATTGAACTCCAATCAGAAATTGCGCGTATGTCCATTGAAGGATATCAGTTACCTGATTACGGATTTGAATCCCAAGCATCCAAGCCTTGCAGAATTCAGCAAGCAAATTACAGTGATCTAATCGCAGCAGTCTACTGCTGCTTCATCTTATTTCGAATGGCTCTTTCTACGAGCCATTTGTTGCTTTCGATGAACATGTTGTGCCAGATCATGTTGTAATCAATTTGGCGGTTGAATAATGTTCGTTTCGCATGCTTCAATAGCTTTGTCAGACTATAGGATGCCAGTCCGTTGAAGGGCTTGGCATAGTATGCAGCATGATGCTTTTCCCATTCTTCTACGGCTTTGCTATCCACATAAGCTTCGTAATCCGGGCTATTGAGCAAGTCGTTCAGCACTTGCATGTAATTATCGGAGAAAGTGCGGTCCTGCAACTTTATTAAATCCTTCTCTTTCTGTACGATGTGGATCTGGTACCCTTGAAGTGCCTTATCCGCGAAATCCAATTCCAGCACCGCGCCGGTATTCCATGCAGGGTGATTTGAGGGATAGTCGAAATAGAAATTCCCCAAGCTGTAAAATATCGGTTTTCCTTTATATTCCTCCACACCCTGAACGATATGGGGATGGTGTGCAATAACCATATCGGCACCTTGGTCGATGAGTTCCCGATAGCGTTGTCTCCATTCCGGAATCGGAACATTGAGGAGTTCCACACCGGCATGGACCTGTACGATCAGGATATCCGCTTCTTTGCTATAATTATTGATCTGCTGGTTTACCTGTGGGGCATTGACCCACGCATGTCCGTCCATCCGGTCACCGTTCAGAGCGCCATATCCATTTTCGCCGTAGGCCAGGAAACCATATTTGACACCGTCCAAGTGTTTTAGCGTCATGCCATAGGCTGCATCATCGTTGCTGATGCCTATGACATGCTCAATGCCGATCGCCTCTTCGGTTTTATACATTGCGTCCGCACCATAGTCAAAGATATGGTTGTTCGCTAAGTTATAGAGGTTGAATCCGAGTTCCTTCAGCCACAGTGGAGCTTCAGGACGTTGCGCAACGTGCGGGCCGGTTTTACGGATCGGTTGACCCAATCCCTGTAACGGTGCTTCAAAGTTGCACCCCCGGATCTGCGCGGCTGCCATCAATGCCTGCATGCCCGCATCGAAATGGGGCTGGCTCTGCAGCACGACATCGCCAACAAAAATAAACTTATGCTTGGTGGATTCCGACATGACGTTTCTTTAACAGCGTTTCGATTGGTTTTATCGTAATATACGCAAAATAGGCCTCAAGTAATTCATTCTTCGCACCCAAAAGCTTCAGCACACCCTTCACCTTAGGCGTATGCATTAGCGTCTGGAATATCCGTTCCTTCGTGCCGATGTGCATGATCTTCTGGTTGATCCAATGCAGATAGTCGGGCTGGATGTGCTCGCGCAACAGATCGACAGATAGAGACTCTAGACGCTCATGCAACAGTGCATAATAGTTCAGGCTATTCTGATAGGTATATTTATGCTTCTCTTCTTCAAAAAGGAGATTGTGCTTGCGGAAGAAATCCTGCTGCCAGGCTCGATTTTCTTTTCGCTCGACTGGGAGGTTGAGCATAGCGATCGCGATGTCCTCGTCGATAAAAGGGGAGTATCCTGGATAGGCAATGCGTGCCGGTACGGAAATCAAATACTGCAACATCATCATTTTAGTTCGCATCGCGGTAATGATGCGGTACTCCGGAGAGGCGAGATGTTCCTTTTGGCGATCGAATATCGGTTCGATCAAAGAGGTATAATCTACACCTGTGGCCCGTTTGGAGTCGGCACTCATGCCGTGAGTATACCCCAGCGTACGGTATTCTTTCGGGTTATGGACCATGGGAACTTTGACGGCACCCGCCCAGGCATCACCAATGATACCGCTCAGGAGCTGCATAGGATTCCCGCCCTCTTTCTCTTTGATCTTGTGGTAGAATTCCATGTGATAGGTTCCAGATGCAGCCACTGCCGGGCCAAATTGGGTATACCAATCGTCCATATAGACATTGAAGGTACCCAAGGGAATACGGCTCCATTGCGTGCCCAAACGTTGGGATAGCAAATTCGCATACACCGATTCTCTGGATTCGCCCTGATTTAGGGACGTGCCATAGGTATAGGCATGGATCCTGGATTTATCGTTGATCAAGACATTCATCAACCGGGAATCAAACCCTCCGCTGGTTGGGATGAGGATGTCTTCCTGGAAACCCGCTGCCCATGTATTGACCGCATTTTCGATCTTGCCGAGCACATCATCTTCATGGCTTGTTTTCCCCAACAGATCCAGGGTCCGATCCTTGCCCATTGTGGTGCGGACCTTACCATCGATAATTTCCAGTGTTTCATGGGGCAAGAGGTACCTGACGTATTTAACCGGCGTATGGCCGAATACGGAATAACCATAATCCAAATAAGCGGAAAGGCCGGCAGGATCTATTTCCAGGTTGTTGTAATCAATGACCTCATTGATGTCCTGGCTGTATTTTCCGGTCTTTTCGTGGTAAAATACAGTCTGATAGCCTACCCAATCTCCTTTAATTGCGTCCATTCCTATTTCTTAATGATTTTCTTCCTTACCAATGCCAATACTTCCTGCCAGACATCATTCCCGGTCAGTTGGTTCAAGCCAAGGTATATTCCTGCGAATATAATGGTTTGAACGATGAGAAGTAGTAAATTATGCTGGATCAGGTTGAAATGCAGGGGAAGATAGGCGACGATAGCTGCCAATAAGCTCATCAACAGCGATGGGAATAAATCCTTCAATTGGGATAAGGTATTATAGCCGTAGACTCTTCCGCTCATGATGCTTGCAATAATAAAACAAACTATCCTAACGGATATCTGCCCGTATATGATGGCCAAAAAACCCTGTTGATAGGTTAAGAATAGCAAGAGAATCGCTAAACTGAATTTGATGACTTCCAGGGAGAGGGAGAATTTAGAGCGCCCTTTGATATTGAGGAAGTTGACATTCATGTCGGTAATGGAAATAAACAAACTCCCGAAACAGAGCAGCTGAAAGAACGGCACGGAAGGCAACCAAGTTTCTGTGAGGGCAAAGTCAAATGCAGGTCTTGCGATGCAGATGGCCAATATGCTGACCGGAAAAAGGACAAAGGCCAAGGTAGCCATGGTTTTCCGACAGGCATTCAGGAACCGCGGATAATCGTCTTGTATCGGCGTTAAAGTTGAAAGGGTCGTGCCCTGAATAATTGAGGAAATCAACATGCTGGGTGTTTCTCCCCATTTATTCCCTTGGAAATAATATCCCGCATCTCCAACGGAATAATGCTTTCCGATAAAGGAATAGTAGAATGGAGACAATATTTTTCCCATCATATTGGATATCATAAAGGATACGGAGAATCCAAGGTGATTTCTCAGGGACGCTTTACTAAAGTTGAAACTCATTTTCCAATTTCCCCATAGCCAAAAGAGAACCGACCTGAACAGCGCATACAGAACAGGCTGCAGGATCAGTGCCCAGACACCCATATCCATCAAGGCAAGGGCCACCACGATGAGGCCAGCAAAGAAAATTGCCAATAAATTGACCTTCGCCGTGATGTGAAATTGAAAATTCTTGAGAATCTTAACGTATTGGACGATACCTAGCGACTGTGCTATAATTTGCAGGAATAGCACCCGTGCGTATAGGGCAAGGTTATCAATGCCATTGAAGCGTTCGATATAAGGTGCTGCGAAAAAAAGGACCAGGTAGAAGCCTATACTGACCAACAGATTGAACACGAACATGGTCGAGTAATCGGCTTCGGACACATTTTTTGTACGGACGAGCGAAGTGGCCAGACCACTGTCCACAAATGCGGTTGCAATGGTGGTAAAGATCATCAGGATACTGATTATACCGAAGGCTTCCGGAACGAGTAAGCGTGCGGTAATAATCCCTAAAATGGTTACCACCGCCTGATTCCCAAAACGGTCCAGTGTGTTCCAATAGAGACCCTTGATAGTAATGTTCTTCGTATTCTCGCTCATGTACAGGTTAAACGACAAATTTAGGAAAGATTCTTGTACAGCATAAGAAAAAGAGCATTATACTTAATGCAATACGATATTTACTCATATATTTGATTCTGAATTGATTGATTTTCCAAATTTCATGCTAGCACCAATCGCTTTATTTGTTTACAACAGACCGACCCATACACGTAAAACCCTGTCCGCATTGGAGGCCAATAGCTTAGCGGAGCAGTCGGATATCTATATCTTTTCGGACGGCGCAAAAACGGCACAGGACGTTGATGCCGTAAATCAGGTGCGCTCTATCATTCGTGAGCCCTGGAAATTCAAGCACATCTACATCATCGAGCGTTCGCAGAACAAGGGCTTGGCAAATAGCATCATTGAGGGAGTGACACAGGTGGTCCAGAAGCATGGCAGTATCATCGTGCTGGAGGACGATCTGGAAACTTCGCCGCATGCCCTGCAATATTTTAATGAGGCCTTGGTCCGCTATCAGGATGATCCACGGGTTATGGAAATCTCCGGATATATGTATCCGGTGGAGCAGCCCAAGAAGCTTCCGCAGTCCTTTTTCTTCCGTGTAGCTAACAGCTGGGGCTGGGCAACATGGGCCCGCGCATGGGAGCATTTCAACCCCGATATCGAGGAGTTGACCAAGGATTTTAAAAGACGCGATCACAAAGCATTTTCCATTGATGGTACAGAGAACTTCTGGAAGCAGGTGAAGCAATTTAAGGCCGGCAAAATAAATTCATGGGCAATCCGGTGGTACCTTTCTGTATTCAAACAGAACGGGATGGTGCTCTATCCGCGATATTCCTATATCCAGAATACGGGCACCGATGGATCGGGGACCCATTCAGATGTCGATCAGGTTTACCGGGTTGAACTGGCGCGGAAGCCGGTAAGGAAATTTCCTGCGTTAGTTGAAGAAGATCCAATAGCTTACGAAGCCATCAAGCACTTCTACAAGAACAGAAAAGGTACTTTCTTTGAGCGCCTTGCCCGATTCCTAGAGAAAAAAATCCAACAGCGCAAGATGCGTAGGCTAAAGCCCTGATTTATTTCTCGTCAGCATTTTTGAAAAAGAGGGTTCGTTTGGTTTTTGCGACAAGGTCATATCCCTTCTGCAGCATCAACTGAAATACCTCAGATCTATCCAATTCGATGATCGATAATTCTTCCTCTACCAGGACGAAGGTCGGTCGGTACTTTTTCCAATCGTTGGAGTTCAGCACGATCAGGTCAAATCCTTCCGCATCTACAGAGAGAAAGTCGATTTTCTGCCCTTTCGGTACATGTTTATCCAACACCTCCGCAAGTGGCAGCGTTGGGACAGGAATGGTCTTAACAAGATGGTACTTGGCATTCAGACCATCTCTTTTTTCCGATACTTCCTTGGAGAAGCCATTGAGTGCCGGTTCGTTAAAGCAATAGTAAGTCAGCTCCTGTGGACTGGCACTGATGCCGATGTTCAGGTTGGTGTCCTTGCTACGGAACCACTTGAACCATTTTAAGGCCTCAGGTGAAGGTTCGATATTAATGCCCCGCCAGCCCTTTTTGTAAAAATACATGGTGTTCGAAAAACGGTAGGGGTGGTGAGCGCCTACATCAACATAAAATCCCCGGTAATGCTTCCTCCCTTCATAGAACCCACGCAGCACCATATCCTCGCCTTCCTGCGAGAACGAACGCGCATGGAAGAATTTGTGAATCGGAAAATACTTCAGGATTGTCTTTTTTAAGGTTGACATGCAGTTCGGGTTATAATTCGTTAATATTTTGCTTGAAAGTACGATAAATTTCCAAGCATTAATCTTTAGTCGTGTTTTTTTTAATACCTTTTAACACTTTCAAGCCTCGGGAAATGCCAATTGAATCTCAATTACTAAGCTGTCTTGGAAAATGAAAGCCCCCTTTTGCAAAAAGAGGCCTTCAAAATGAGCTCATGTTCTTTCAATTCTATTCTAAAATTTGCCTATTTTTGTTCTTACTTTACATTACTCATTCAATTGGCGCATGGCTTATCCTAAAGTTTCGATCATTACGATAGTTTACAACAATGTCCGCGATATTGGGCATACCCTGGCTTCGGTAGATTGCCAGACCTATCCAAATATCGAATACATCGTGATCGATGGCGCCTCCACGGATGGCACCATGAAGGTGATCGAGGGGTATCGTGATACCATCAATATCTTGATGTCAGAAAAGGATAAGGGCATATATGATGCGATGAATAAGGGTCTTGCCCTAGCTACTGGAGATTATGTGCTGTTCCTGAATTCCGGTGATGAGCTATATGAGCCGACTACCCTGGAAAAGATATTCAGCAATGATGATCATGCCGATATCTATTACGGTGAAACAAAATTGATCAATGAAGAACGGGAGATTATCGGTGACCGCCGACATAAGACTCCGGAACAATTTGATTGGACTTCCTTCAAGTATGGGATGAATGTATGCCACCAAGCCATCTATATCAAGCGGAGTCTGACCAGCCCCTATGATCTGCAATATAAATTGAGTTCTGATATTGATTGGGTCATCCGTGCGGCACAGAAAGCCAATAAAATAGTGAATGTAAAGGATTATGTGGCCAAATACCTGGTGGGAGGCATGTCGCAGCAGCGCCATAAGCAGAGCTTGAAAGAACGCTACGAAATATTCAAGAAATACTATGGGTTTATCCCTAATTTGATCAACCATGGCGTAATTGCCATGCGCATGATGTTACACCGACTGAAAAATGGCAAAACAAGAGACTAGTCTGTTCAACCCGAATATGTTGGTCGAATTGGCAAACACCCGGATGCCCTTTGGAAAATACCAGGGATATCGGCTTTGTCACCTTCCTGAACCCTATCTTGCTTGGTTCAAGCAAAAGGGATTCCCACCCGGAAAGATGGGCGTTCTACTGGAAACTCTCTATGAAATAAAACTCAATGGTCTGGAGTATCTCCTGATACCATTGATCAAAAAGTGATGAAAGTCAATTTCGGTTAACATCCTTTTTTCTATCTTTGCATCAGAATTTTAACATTAAACGCCGTTTGCAGCGGTATCAATGACTTTATGGCACAATATCAAACATTGCTGTACTACTGTTACAGCCCTATCGAAAACGCAGAGAAATTTGCGGAAGATCACTTAGAATTTTGTAAATCGCTAAACCTTGTCGGCCGTATTATCGTAGCTGATGAAGGTTTGAACGGAACGGTTTCCGGTACTCCGGAGAGCTGTAAAGCCTATATGGAACAGGTACACAGTGACCCTCGTTTCGCAAAGACCGAATTCAAGATCGACAATGTGGATGAGCCTTCGTTTATCAAGATGCATTGCCGGTATAAATCGGAGATTGTCCATTCTGGATTGCGTAATCCGGAGGAGATTGATCCCAACAAGCAGACCGGTAAGCACTTGGAACCGCAGGAATTCCTGGCGATGAAAGATCAGGACGATGTAGTCGTTTTGGACGTGCGTTCAAACTATGAACACAATGTCGGCAGATTTAAAAATGCCGTGACTTTGGATATCGAGAATTTCCGCGAGTTTCCGGAAAAAGTGAAAGAACTGGAACACTTAAAAGGAAAAAAGATCCTAACCTATTGTACAGGCGGTATCAAGTGTGAGAAGGCTTCTGCGCTGTTACTTAAGGAAGGCTTCGAAGAGGTTTATCAATTGCATGGCGGAATTATCAAATACGGTAAAGAAGCTGGCGGTGAAGATTTCGAAGGTGAATGTTATGTCTTTGACAACCGTGTTACAGTGCCTGTCAATTCGGTGAACCCTTCGGTAGTTTCAACTTGCAAGAACTGTGGTAAAGTGACTGCGAAGATGATCAACTGTGCTAATCCGGTATGTAATGAACATTTCACGCAATGTGACGACTGTGGTTGGGAAATGGATGGCTGTTGTTCGGATGCCTGTAAAACACATCCCCGCAAAAGGGAATACGATGGGACAGGGTATTACGTGAAAGTTCCTCAGCCTGTAAACGTGGAAAAAATATCCAAAAGAAAGCATAAGAAATTAGTTAAAAATTAACGCTTTATTAAAATATTTGAAAAAATCCATTTATCTTCCCTTGATAAATGGATTTTTTATTAACCTAATAAATTTAAAGAAATGGATAGTCAAAAGGTCGATATGTTCTTAATGACCAATAACAAGTTTTTTGAATCGTACCACTTGATGGAAATCAAGGACTTGTTGTCCAAAGCTGATGAGAATAAATACACGAACGTTCAGATTCAGCAATACAAGGATCCAACGACAGTTTTGATCGTTTCCATCCTGGCTGGCCACTTTGGAATAGACCGCTTTATGATCGGGGATACCGGTCTGGGCATTGCAAAGTTACTTACCTGTGGTGGTCTGGGAATCTGGACCATTATTGACTGGTTCTTGATCATGGGCGCTACGAAGTCCAAGAATTTTGAAAAAGTAGTCACTGCATTAAGCTATTAATCGATGAGACAGGAAAAGAACAAGCTATACCTGACAACAGCGATAGTTTGTTTCTTTGGCCTTTTGTGGTTGGCACTGGACTATTACAGCGATGCGCATATTGTTGTGTGCCCGGTAAAAGCTGTTACTGGTTATCCATGCCCATCCTGCGGAAGTACAAGGTCCATAACCGCACTGCTGCAGGGCGATTGGAGAGGGGCGATCCTCATCAACCCATTAGGCGTGCTATCGGCCTTGCTGTTTATTGCTATTCTCGCGCTCATGCTGTATGATGGGCTAGCCAAAAAGCGGGTTTACGAAAAGATGTATCGCCGAACGGAGCTTTTCCTACAGCGGCATACCTTAATCAGTAGCGTTTTAGTCGTACTCATTTTACTGAACTGGATATGGAATATCAAGAAAGGGCTATAGCCTTTAATCCCCGAGAGATTACAGAGTCGGAACGCGAATACGCATCCAATAGTTACTTGATGTCGTTATTTGCGCTGTTTGTCGGATTACCGCTGCCCATATTCAATCTTATTGCTACGGTTGCCTTCTATCTGGCCAACAGAAAGGCCCCACAATTCGTGAAATGGCACTGTACCCAAGCACTGATCTCTCAATTTTCTATTTTCTTTTTTAATACTACCGCATTCTGGTGGACCCTGGGAATTATTCTTCAAAAATCAGTTGTCACCAATGCCTACATCGCCTATATGATGTTGGTGGTGGCACTCAATGCCATTGAGATTATCTCGACAATCTATACCTCCATTCAAACCCGGAAGGGCATTCATGTTCGCTGGTTTCTGTTTGCGGACTTAACCGATAATATGATGAAGCGATGAAGATAGCAGGTAAATTCTTTCTTTTGCTGGGTGGGATTGCACTCGCCTATATACTTTTAGCGCAGGTCAATTGGCTCTCGATCTTTAAGGTTGATGAAAATCAACATCGGCTGGAAGAGAAGCTAGGGGAAATGGTATTGGAAAATCTGGAATATTCCCATGACTTTATCGATACCGATAGTATCATGCCAACGCTGGATTCCCTTTTTGTTCCCCTGTTGGATCAAAATCATATCGATGCCAAAGATTACAGGTTATACCTGATGGTGAGCGAAGAGGTGAATGCTTTTGCCCTTCCGGATGATCAAATCGTATTGACCACCGGATTGATTGATTTCTTGGATAGTGCGGATTATGTCTCGGCCATTCTTGCCCATGAAATCGCACACTGTGAAAAGAATCATGTGATGCGCGCCCTCGTTACCAATTTCGGGCTGGATCTCTTGCTGTCCAGTTCGGGAGCTGGAGAGGTGACCAGTTTCCTGACCTCGCAAGCCTTTTCCCGCAAATTGGAAAAAGAAGCTGATGAAACTGCAGTTGATTATCTGCAGCAGACTAAGGTGGATCCAAATAGCTTGGTCAAAGTGATGGAACTATTTGACATATTCTTTGGCTCAGATGACGTGGACAGCTGGGTTTCTTCCCATCCCAATCCTTCGGAACGGAAGGCCTATATCAGAAAGAAATTGGATGGCCAGCAAAGCGGAACGTATAAGAGCCCTATTTCCAGAGAAACATATAAAGCACTAAAGCGCCGCATACAGGATTATCTTGGAGCAGAACCCCAGTAATCTTACCTGTTTCTCCTTCTATTGCCCCTTCTGTCGCTGTCTGAGTCCCCATTATCAGATCCCATTGATCCAAAGCTGCGTAGGTTATAGGTTAAGCTCAACAGAAAATACCGGTTTAGGGTGTTGGATTGGATATCGGTAACAGCGATCTCCGTAATCCGACGGTTGATATTGGTGGCATTATTGAAGAGGTCGAAGCCCCGAAGTGCAATTTCAGCATTCTTGGCCTTCAAGATTTTATAACCCACAAAGGCATTCATTAAGGTCGTCGATGTTCCGCTACTGTTCAACAGGCCATCATTATAGTAATAGGATAGGTCGTAGCCAAAGGTGAGGTCTTTCCATGCCTCAAATGTGGCCTTGTTTCTGAAGTAATGGTTGATGACCTTATAATGCTGTATTTCGGCCTGAGGGTTGTTCGTAAAGTTCATGCTGACGCCATAATCCAATCCTAGTATCACTTTCCTGCTGAAATTACTGGCAATTCCGACCCGTTGATTCAATCCGTAGCCATGGTTGGGTGTCAAGACTTTATTTAATATCGCATACTTGCGGTTGTAGAAAAGCGCGTTGTTGAGGTTCAGGTTGATGCCCCATTTTTTGATCGGTAGGCCATAACTGTTGGTCGAACGTAGGGATATCTCACCGTCCACATTTTCAGGGACGATGTATTGCCCACCAGCACCCAAAATGATGTCATCAAAGAGCGTAATGGTACTGTCCGTGGTCATGGTCGAGTTGATGATCTTATTGTTGATGTACGAAAAGTTAAGGTTGCTGTTGAAGCTTCTGCCGTTCTGCCGATTTACGTCCCGAAACTGAAGGCGCAGGTTGTGGTTATATTCCTGATCCAGGTTGGGATTACCGTTGCGAACCATCAGCTCATTGGAGTTGTCGATATAATCCTGCAATTGGTTAATGCTCGGTGTATTGGTGGCCGTATTGTAATTGAACTCCAGGTTTCGTTGCTTATTGAAAAAATAAACCATGGTCATCTCCGGCAGGAAGCTGCCAAAGTCTGCTTTTGTTTTGAGGTTAATGGGAACGGTCCGGTCATTTATGCGGATACCGTGCTCATAATTCAGCCCAATCTGGAAGCGGAAGGTATCTCTTTTGTTGTAGGAATAGGACAATCCTGCGCTGTGGTGGTTGAAATCATTCCGAAAAGCATTGCTCAGGCGCTCATTCAACTCTTCATATTGCCCCGTTTCTGCCAGGAATTCCATGGTCTTTCGGTCGGAATAATTATTGGTGTTGCGGTACCCATAATTCGCCTGGAAACGGGATAATTTAGTGATATTATGCGTATAGGCCAACTTGGTGTTTATGCCGGAGCCATATCCATTGGTGGTGCTCTCCCGGTCGTTGGTGTCTATCCTGTTCAATACGGCGTCTTGGTAATATTCATTGAACGCCAGCGTTTTTCCCAGCGCTTCGTTGCTGCTTTTATTGGCATTGACGTTGAGGGAGATGGTCTGGCCGGGGTTTTTCAGGCGCCGCATGTACGTGAAGCCTGCACCATAGCTGAAGTTGTTGTTGCTGTTGTTTACCGTTCGGTCGGAATTGTTCAACATCTCGGTGCCGCCCTTAGTCATGCTGCTGATATTAGAGCCGATGCGGTCATTCTTCTGGTAGCTGATGTTTGGTGTAAAGTCCAGCCGGTTTAGGCTGTCGATTTCCCAACGTACCCGGGCATTCACATTGTGGGCCGTATTGCCCACATCGCTGATCTCATGTTGATTCTGGAACTGATTCGCACGACTGCCCATGAGGTATTCAATGTCCGAATACGTGTCCGTAAAGGCGTTCACACTGCGGAACCGATAGTTCCCATTGACCTCCATTTTTTTGTTCAGGAAGGTGTTGCTGTAGTTGGCGCCGGCGGCATAGGTATCGGAAATCCCACCTGTTACATTGTTGTTGCTCCTGCGGCTTCCTCCACCAGCTTGATGGAATTCTGTCTCGTTCAGGTTGTTGGCCATGATGTTGATGCCGATTTTCTGGTCGCCCTTAAAAGCATTCATGGCGGTGCTCAACGTGAATTTATCGCTATCGCCTTTTCCGGCATTCGCTTTACCGAAGTAACCCTTCTTTTTATCCGGTTTGGTCACGATATTGATCACCTTATTGCGCTTACCGTCATCAAATCCGGAAAATCTTGCCTGTTCGCTTTTTTCATCGATGAGCTGGATTTTGTCGATAATGTCGGCAGGAAGGTTCTTGAGTGCAATCTTTGGATCCGTACTGAAGAACTCCTTACCATCCACCAAGATCCGTTTGACCTCTTCCCCATGGGCAGAAACATTGCCGTCCTCATCCACCGTCACACCGGGAACCTGGGAGACCATTTCGTCCGCATCGGCATATTGCCGGGTAGCAAAATTACGGGCATTGAATTCCATGGTATCTCCCTTGATCGCAATGCTCGCAGGCGCTTCGATATTGATTTCTTCGATCAGGATTTCCCCCGGTTCGAGGGAAATCGATAGCAGAGGGTTGTTTTGTTGAACCTTCAGTTTTTCCTCATACTTTTTATAGCCCAATAGGGTAACCTGAACCTGGTAGTCGCCATGGGCAAGTCGATCCACGCTAAATGCTCCTTGATCAACTGATTTAGCAGTGCGGATGGTGGAATCCTGTAGGTTCAGTAATTGAATGGTCGCATCCTGCAACCCGCTGTTTTTTGTCTTGTCGATTACTTTTCCTTGAAGCTGCACCTGGGCGAAAGCATTGTGCCCGATAAAGATGGACAATAACAGGAAAAGGATGTGTTTCATTGGTCGATTTAATTGATTTGTCAATATTACTACAATTCGTTGGTTGCCACTTTATAATCACAAAAAAGATACATTTTTGCCATTCAATCTTGTATTTGATTGCCTTTTCTTTCCAATATCTTGCGCAGGGTTCAACCCGGTCAATTAGGCGCTGTTTTCAAAAAAAAGGATATATTTGTTCCGATATTATAGATGAAAGAAACAACATTCAGTAGAAAGGAAAGAATTTTACAGACAGCCTTGCAATTATTTGCGAGTAAGGGCTATTTGGATACCTCGACGAAGGAGATTGCCTCCAATGCTGGGGTTTCCGAAGCATTGATCTTTAAGCACTTCGGTAATAAGGATGCCCTATTGGCGCATATTGTTAAATCAGGCTATCGTAAAGTGCTGTTGCATCATAAAGGTATGATGACCTATAAGAGTGCAAAGGACTTTTTACGGAATATGGTGCAGTTACCTGGGAAATTGGTTGCGGAAGAGCCCTTGTTCTGGAAACTTCAGGAGCGTCTATCGCACCACAGTTTTTCAAAATCCCAACATGAATTGTTCATTAAGCCTGTTCAGCCCATTATCCAACGTGCTTTTTTAGAACTCGGTTATCCTAATCCGGAACTCGAAACCCAATTTCTTTTGTTGATTATCGATATGCTCTGGAAGAAGGAAGCCTGTGGTGAAATTGAGAATGCTGTTGAGCTGTCCCGTTTGGTTGAGCAAAAATACAACCTCGTGTAATGCGCTTTTGTGCGTGTTCTTGATTTAAATATGCAATATATTTTATAAATCAAGCAAAATTCCCGTATTTCGCATAAACTAATTTGTGATGATTAAAAAACTTTTAGGAATAGTCTTACTGTCCACGGTGCTTGTTACTGCTGGTTTCGCGCAGACAAAAAAGGCTGATTTTGTGACTTTTATCAACCAAAAGCATACATGGGTTGATTCGGTATTTAATACATTGACACCGAAACAACGGATCGCTCAGTTATTTCTGGTTCGTGCGCATACGAATCTTGGACAGAAATACATCGATTCCGTACAACGTGTAATTGAACGGGAACAGTTAGGTGGTCTTGTTGTCTTTCAGGGAGGCCCTGTTCGCCATGCGAATATGTTCAACAAATACCAGAAAGCAAGTAAGGTGCCTTTGTTGATTACCTTTGATGGGGAATGGGGATTGGGCATGCGCATGCCGGATTCGACGATTTCTTTCCCATATCAGATGACCTTGGGTGCTATCCAGAATAATAACATTATCTATGAAATGGGCAGACAGGTTGCACGTGATTTTCAGCGCATAGGCATGCATTTCAATTTTGCTCCCGTTGTTGACATCAATAATAACCCGAAGAACCCCGTGATCAATTTCCGATCGTTTGGTGACGACAAGTTGAAAGTAACGGCCAAGGCCAAAGCCTATATGGATGGTATGGTTCAAGGTGGGATCCTAGCCTCTTTGAAACACTTCCCGGGTCATGGCGATACTGACGTGGATTCACACCACGATCTTCCCCAATTGAAGTTCGATAGAAAACGTTTGGACAGCTTGGAGATCTATCCTTTCCGCCAGTTGATTCAAGCGGGTGCACCATCGGTTATGGTGGCGCATATGAATATTCCGGCATTGGATGCCACGCCAAATATGCCATCTTCCATTTCTAAAAAGGTAGTCACTGACCTATTGCGCAATGAATTGGGCTTCAAGGGGCTGACTGTTACGGATGCGATGGATATGAAAGGGGTGAAGAAGTTTTTTCCGAATGGTGAAGCGGACGTCATGGCCATTGAAGCCGGTCACGATTTACTCGAGGTTTCGGAAAACTCCGGTCGTGCCATTGACCTCATTCAAAAAGCAATCGCTTCAGGAAGAATCAAACAGGCCGACATCGATGCGCGTGTTAAAAAAGTATTGGCAGCAAAACTTTGGGTTGGTCTGGATAAACGCCAAAATGTAAATACGCGGAACCTGATCCAAGACCTCAACACGCCAAGTGCGCAGAGTTTGGTGCAACGCATGGCCGATGCAGCAATCACGTTAGTGAAGTCCGAACGCGGATTGAAACGCTTTGATGTGCGCAGAGGAACTGCAGTTGTCAGCGTGGGTATCGATAAGGCGCAGGATTTTGAAAAAGGGTTAGCCTTGCAATTGACGCAGCATGACCAATATTATGTGAAGGGTAATGAAACCGAGGAACAGTTGGAGGAATTGATCAAGGCAGCACGGGGACATCGTCAGATTGTACTTGTTGTCCATGATAACCGATCTAGACCACGTTCCGAGTTGCATTTCAACGATGCTACCAAGCATTTCATCGACAGGTTGGCCGGTAGAAGAACAGTAACCGTTATGTTTACCAATCCGTATGCCTTGAATTCCGTAGATGTGATGCGCAGTTCATCCATTCTTTTGGGATACCAGAATGATTTCTTTATGCAAAAAGCGGCATTGAAGGCTTTATTGAAACAAATAAAACCAGAGGGGAGATTACCTGTTACGATTTCTAAGGATCTTAAGAATGGTGACGGAATTTAATTCCAAATGTTAAAAAAATAAGAATTGAGCCAGTAATCGATACTGGCTTTTTTTATCGAAAAGAAAGCCTAATTTTGTTATGAATAATTTGTAACATGGCAAAAGAGCAGATTTCTATTTTCGATATGTTTAAGATTGGGATTGGTCCCTCCAGTTCCCATACGTTAGGACCTTGGCGCGCAGCACAACGTTTTGTGGAAGTGCTTGAGAGTAAAGGTGTTTTAGGGGAGGTGAAGGAAATAAAAATCCTGCTGTACGGCTCATTGGCTAAAACGGGTGTCGGTCACGGAACGGATATTGCCGTGCTACTTGGTCTCAGTGGAGATGATCCCGTTACCTTTGATGTCAGCGATGTCGTGCCAAAAGTAGATCGTATAAAAACCAATCAACAGCTGCAATTGGGCGGGAAGAAGGAAATTCCATTTTCCTATACGGATGACCTGTTGTTCCTATATGACCAAAGTTTGCCATTCCACCCGAATGCTGTTACATTTCAAGCTTTCTTAGCGAACGAAACTGCTGTTTCGGAAACCTATTATTCTATTGGTGGTGGTTTCGTGGTGCAGGAAGGAGATACCGAGAGTTTCCTATCGGAGATTGATCTGCCTTTCCCGATAGATACTGCCCAAGAATTGATGGTGGCCTGTATGCGCACGGGTTTGAAAATTTCGGAACTGGTGCTGGAGAATGAATTGTCTTGGCGCCCGGAACAGGAAACCAAGGCAGGTGTGTTACAGATTTTCCAAGCCATTAAAGAATGTATCTATAAAGGTTGCCATACCGAAGGTGTGCTGCCCGGTGGCTTACATGTGGAACGCCGAGCTGCGAAATTAAACAAGCGCATGTTGAAGGGACGTTCCTATACCGACTTTGATTCGTGGGTGGAGGCGATACGTGCTGGTGGACGGGATTTCGGTTATATCCTGGATTGTGTCTCGTGTTTTGCACTTGCTGTAAATGAAGAGAATGCTTCCTTTGGTCGGGTTGTTACGGCGCCAACAAACGGTGCTGCAGGCGTAATTCCTGCCGTACTTCAGTATTACATTGTCTTCCATGATTGTTATAAAGAAGACAAGATTATTCAGTTTATAGCCACTGCTTCGGAAATCGGCTCTATTTTCAAAAAAGGGGCGACAATCTCAGCTGCTATGGGCGGATGTCAGGCAGAAATTGGCGTCTCATCGGCTATGGCCGCCGGCGCGCTGACGGAATGCTTGGGCGGATCCCAGCGCCAAGTATTGATGGCTGCGGAGATCGCGATGGAGCACCATTTAGGCCTCACCTGCGACCCTATAGGCGGTTTGGTGCAAATTCCATGCATCGAAAGAAATACCATGGGCGCTATCAAAGCCATTACCGCTGCCCAATTGGCATTGCAGTCCAACCCGGATAAAGCGAAAGTGAGTTTAGATGCCGTAGTAAGCACAATGTGGGACACTGCACAGGACATGAATATCAAGTATAAGGAGACCGCAGATGGAGGATTGGCAATAAAAGTACCGCTAAGCTTGCCTGAATGTTAGGTTAATTACGAGAAAGTTTTTAATTTGCGTGGCTAACATTTACCTAAGGCATGCATAATTACTTCATATTAACCGATGAGGAACTTTTTGACCTGGTCAAAAAGAATGAAGAGCCTGCGTTCAATGAACTCTATAATCGTTACAAGCGGCCTATGGTCGGTTTGGCACTCAAAAAATTGGATGATGATGACGCGGTCGAGGATATTGTCCACGATCTCTTCATCAAACTTTGGGCAAACAGAGAGAACATCCAGATTACACAACATTTCAAATCCTATATATATCGTGCACTGCGCAATAAGATATTGGATTATTTTGCCCATCAAGTCCATGAACGTAAATACCTAGATTCCCTACGTCTTCATGGGGAAGGGTTTGTCGAAAGTGCAGACCATCAGATCCGTGAAAGGCAGTTCCTGGCAGAGTTGGATCGCCTCATGGACAAATATTCTTCACAAGACCGCATTATTCTCAAAATGCGTATCGACGGCTATTCCAATACGGAAATTGCCGAACATTTGGGCCTTTCTGAAAAAACAATTCGAAACAAATACAGCTTGATTATCAAAGATTTAGGTGGTAAGTTGAAGATTCTTGCACTTTTTTTCTTTTTTTTAGGGACATAACCTTTTTCCACCCGTCTTCACTTTACTTTAACCAAAAAGTGCTCTTCGGAGATTTAGAACCAGCAATTCAATGCATATAGATAACAACATATTGAACCGATACCTTCAAGGGACCTGTTCTACAGAAGAGCAACAACTTGTTGAGCAATGGTATGCCCAATTAGGGGAGGATGTGCTGTTGGATGATAATCGTGTGGAGCAGATCGTGGCGAAACTTGATGCGCGTGTGCCATTGGAGGAAATCGAAGAACCTGTAGTGGACAAGAAGGTCAGAAAACTAACCCATTGGTTGTATGCCGCGGCGGCAGCTGCCATACTATTCGTTTTTGGGCTGTTCTTTTTCCAGCCAGACCAAGTTGCGAACCCAGCCCTTGTTGATGTGAAGGCGCCAAAAGGTGAAAATTCCATTCTTGTTTTTGAGGATAACCGCGAATTGGAATTGGACAACCTGAAGATTGGGGATACTGTAATGGGTGATGGCTACTTGGTCACACGAAATGCAGACGGAGAAATCAGTTATACGGCAACCGATCCGGAAGTCGATGTGATATACAATACAGTTCGTACGAAAGCAGGAGGCATTACCTCTTTGGTCCTAGCGGATGGGTCAAAAGTATGGTTGAATTCCAAGTCGGAAATCCGATATCCGGTTAACTTTAATCCGAATTATCGTGAGGTGGCCTTAAAAGGGGAAGCCTATTTCGAAGTGGAAAAAGCAGCTGAACGTCCTTTTTATGTGCGTTCGGAAGGACATACGATTAAGGTGCTCGGAACACGCTTCAACGTGAACAACCGTCCTGATGGATTTATGTCCACGCTCTTGGAAGGTAAGATTGCCGTGACCAATGAAACGACCAAATTGGGTGATGAAGCGAACATTTCATACCCTGTCGTTCTGAAGCCGAACGAGGCATTCAATGGCCGTCAGGTCACCTACGTTGAAGATGCTCAGAAGGTGTTGGATTGGAAAGAAGGCTATTTCGATCTGACGGGATTGACCATGGAAGAGGCCGCAGAAAAGATGTCCATTTGGTATGATGTCGAGTTCGAAATGGACGGTGATATCAAGAACATGGAGCTCTTTGGAAACATTTCAAAGGATAAGAGTTTGCGGCAGGTGTGTGAGCTATTGAAAGAAATATTACCAGTTACCTATGTTATAGAAGACAATAAAGTTAAACTGAAACACCTAAAAAAATAACCATTATTGAAAATGAAGTATGATTACTATGCTGGGGCTTTCCTAAGTCCCAATGGGATGCGATTGCCCAAAAAATTGATGCTTACTTGCTTGATCTTGATGATATCTTTCTGTGCTAGCGGGGTTTTAATGGCGCAGAAAATCAACTTGAACGAGAAGAACGCAACCATTCAAACGGTGTTGAATAAGATTAAGAAACAGAGTAAGGTGGACATACTCGGGGATATGGGATTGGTGAAGGGTGCAAAGAAGGTCAATATCCAAGTGTCTGAAAAGCCTTTGTCCGATGTGCTCGCTCAACTGAGCAGAGGACAGGATTTTGATCTTATACTTTCCAATAACACCATTCTGATCAAGAATAAGAATGAAGCCCGTGTCATCGCCGGTCAACGGAACACCGCCGGGGTCCAACAAGATACCTACCGCTTGCGCGGAAAGGTGACGGATGCCCATGGCAAGCCATTGGCAGGGGTTACGGTAAAGGTGAATACCTCCAACAATTGGGCTAGTTTCACGTCCCAACAGGGAACATTTGAAATTATTGTTTCCAAAAACTCCGAACTTATATTCTCGATGTTGGGCTATGAATCCCAGGTGGTTAAAGTAAATGGTCGCACGGAAATTAGCATCCGTATGGAGGAAAGCAACAACCAGATTGAAGAAACCGTGGTAACGGGATATAGCACCAAGAGTAAAAATTCTTTTACTGGCGCAAGTACGACCATTACAAGGGAGCAGTTGGAAAAATTCAATAACCGCAATATCTTTTCCATAATCCAAAACTTAGATCCTGCCTTCAAGTTAACAGTGGATAATGCTGCAGGATCCGATCCGAACCGCATTCCAGATATCACTGTTCGTGGTCAGAATATGGTGACGGGGACAGACCGGAATAGGGGAGAAAATCAACGCGGTAGTTATGCGGTAAATACGCCATTGATCATCATGGATGGTTTTCAGATCGATATCGAACGTTTGTATGACTTTGATATGAACAGGATCGAATCCATCACCTTGTTGAAAGATGCCAGTGCAACCGCCCTATATGGTTCGCGTGGTGCAAATGGTGTATTGGTCATTGAAACAAGATTGCCTAAAGATGGAAAATTGACCGTTTCCTATTCCCTACAACCATCGACTGTTGTCGTGGATCTGTCGGATTACAATTTGATGAATGCGAAAGAGAAATTGCAATTTGAGCAGTTGGCAGGCGTATATGCTGATAAACAGCCCGAACGTCAAGAATTATTGAATAACCTCTATTTGGAAAAGTACTTAGCGGCGGAATCAGGTGTAAATACCGATTGGATTTCACAACCGGTACGTTCCACCACGTCCTTCGCCCACTCCCTTCGTCTTGAAGGTGGAACGGGACAGGTGCGTTATAGCATCGATGGAAATTATGGCGACACCAAGGGTGTCATGAAGGGCTCCGACAGAAACCGTGCAGGCGCAGGTTTTACCCTGATGTACCGAATTGCGGATAAGATTACCTTCAGGAATATGGCAAATTTCACCTCCGCCAAAGCCAATAATTCCCCTTACGGTTCCTTTTCACAGTATACCATGATCAATCCCTATTATGCCATTCATGATGCAAACGGAGACCTGATCCGGGAATACAATAAATCGTATTCCGATCTGATGGGTGGAGGACGTGCTCATATTGTGTATAACCCATTGTATGATGCCCAATTGCCGTACGCAAGCAAATCCAACAGCAGCAGTATCAGCAACAATGTCAGCTTGGAATATTATGTCCTGCCGAACTTTAGGATTGCCGCATCGGGTGTGATCACCAAGTCCTACAACAGTGCTGAAAGTTTTACCTCACCTCAGAACTCCTATTTCTTGCTGAATAATGCCCCTGCAAATCAACGTGGTGGATATTCCCATGATTCCGGTGAAGGAATGAATGTTTCCGGTACATTATCGTTGAATTACGGACTCAACTTAGGTAAGCATGTGCTGAATGTATTGGCTGTATCGGAGATCATTTCGCGAAAATCAAAGACAACAGGGTACTCGGTTGTAGGGTTTCTGGACGACAGGTACCTGACCCCGAAAATGGCCAGCCAATATGCTACTGGATCTTTGCCCCGCTATACGGATTTAACAAGCCGTTTACTGGGTAATTTGGTCAATTTAACCTACAATTACGATCAGCGTTTCGTCTTGGAGAGCAATTTCCGCCTGGATGGTTCATCAGCGTTTGGTAAAGAAAAGCGATTTACAAGTTATTGGAGTACAGGTTTGGCGTATAACCTCCATGCTGAAAAATTCATGAAGGATTTCCCTGTTCGCATGTTGCGTATCTTCGGTAACTACGGAATCAGTGGCGCAGACTCCTTCAGCCCAACCATGACCAACACTGCATATTTAGCAGAAGCCAGAAATGGTATCTACTATAAGCAATTGGGATATAACTATGAATCGGAAGGAAACGCGAATTTAAGCTGGCCACAGATCCATTCTTTAAGCGCCGGTATTGACGGTTCAATTCTGGATGACCGCGTGAATATGCGTTTCAATGTGTACCATAAGCGTACGAAAAACATGGTTTCCGAGATTTCCGTTGCTCCTTCCATTGGCTTGGCATTGAACCAATATTTTGAGAACATTGGAGAAGTGACCAATAAGGGGGTGGAAGCCTATGTGAATCTGGAGGTGATACGTAATACGGGATCGGGTTTTTCATGGTTCCTAAACGCCTCAGCAGCGAAGAATACCAATAAACTGACGAAAATTTCAGACGCGTTGCGTAAGCTGAATGAAGACAATAATAAAAAAATGCCAGGGGAGGTGTTCATTCCGCAAACACCATATTTCGAAGAAGGGAAATCCTTAGATAATATCAAAGGTGTACTTTCCTTGGGTATTGACCCAGCCACAGGTAAAGAAATTTTTCAGCGCCGGGATGGTTCATTAACCAATGTATGGGATGCGATGGATATCCAAGTATTGGCAGAGGCCCAGCCTAAATTTGCCGGTAACTTTGGTACCACGCTAAATTATAAGGGATTCTCCATCCAAGCAATATTCAATTATGTCGTTGGGGTTCCAACCTATAATGGAACGTTAGTTTCCAAAATCGAAAATGTGGAACCTCGTTACAATGCAGATCGTCGCGCATTGGAGGAGCGTTGGAAACAGCCGGGAGATATTACCACTTATAAGGGGATAACCGAGAAAACAGCTACACAATTGACCAGCAGGTTTATCCAAGAGGACAACTCCATCAGACTCGGATCCTTAAACTTTAATTATGTGTTCAATGGCGATTGGATGACCAGATTGAAAATCCAACGTGCACGCGTCAACTTTTCCATGAATGATCTATTCCATATCAGCAGCATCCGCATGGAGCGCGGAACGGATTATCCTTTTGCGCGTACCTTCAACTTTGGACTATCTGTTGATTATTAACCTAACAATTATGAAAAAACATATCCTATTATTCCTGTCCATATTTTTACTATGTGGATGTGAGAAATTCTTAGATGTCGCTCCTGATGACCGGGCCTATGAGAAAGATATCTTCCTGGATCAAGATGGATTTACCAAATCATTGACCGGCATATATAAATTCCTGGCACAGGAAAGCCTTTATCAGCAGCACATGAAGTTCAAGACCTTGGATCTTTTGGTGCACTATTGGGAAGCGTATAGCCCAGATGGCGCCGCGGAAGATTTAATGGCGTATAAATATGAAAATTTGGGGGCTAGAATAATCATTGATGGCATCTGGGGAGGCCTTTACAATGCCATCCACCAGGTAAATATCATCATTGATAATCTGCCGAATATTGAGGGAGATCCAAATTATAACCTTATTGCGGGCGAAGCTTATGGTCTGAGAGCCTACTTACACCTCGAAGTATTCAAGTTGTACGGTCCAGTCGTGAAGAAAGAGGGGCTTTCGGCAACTGCAATTCCATATTATGAAAGCAGTGAGAAAAATCCTGTTCGAGCGCTGTCGGCAAAGGAAGTTTTGGCCAAGGTGGAACAAGATCTACAGCAGGCTGCCGTATTTTTTAAGGAAGACCCTATCCAGACTTTGGGAAGGGAAGGCGATGGAAACAATCCAAATGGGAGTACCTATTCTGCCCTATTGGATCGTCGTGGCATACGGATGAACTATTATGCTGTCAAGGCCCTTTTAGCTCGGAAATCCCTGTGGGAGGGCGATCTGCCCAAAGCTTATGAAAGATCCATGGCTGTAATCAATGAACTCAAGGAATCGAAGGCTGTACGATTTATCCAACCTGAAGAAGTCGATCGTCAGAAGAACAAGGACCTACGGTTCACAAGTGATAACATCTTCGCTTTATACGATCGCGCTGCCATGAATGTTTTCACCGCAAACTTTTTGAACAATAATTACGAAGCACTGTATGCACGGAACTTGGAATATATCTACAATGGTGGTACCTCCGATCCGGTAGATATTCGCCTGAAATGGGGGATCAACGGGAGCCATTTCTCCAAATATACGGTGACCGATGATGACCAGAACGAATTAACCTACAATGCGAAAGCTTTTGAAATTCAAATGATCAATTTACCGGAAATGTATTTTACAGCCGCAGAAGCAAAGATCGATACCGACCCAGCAGAATTCCTACGTTTAATGAATGAGTTCCGCAAGAACAGGTCCTTCCGTGAGGATTTGAAATTGGATGGACTGGATCTGCAACAGCTGCTAATCGATGAAGTCCGTCGGGAATATATCGGCGAAGGTTATGTCTTCAGCTTCCTGAAGCGGAAATATTTGCCTATTCCAACAGCTGGGGATGAAATTCCAGCCAGCTTAGGGCTGTATAAATTTCCATTTCCTGTTGATGAAAAATTGTATAACTGATAATGTCGCTAACCATGAAAAATATATTTATTATCCTTATTGCTGCCCTGATGTTAACGGGGTGTAAGGAAAACCAGGATATTACGCAATTTGACCTGGAACAACGGATGATCTATTTCGGATCCTCTACCTATGATGATGGTTTGCCTCCTTATGACACCACCATGAACTATACATTTGCCATGGATGAGCTTGGGTTAACCAAAAAAAGATTGGCCATTCCGGTTCGGGTCATGGGAACTTCACCAACCGAAGATCTACCCTATACCGTTTCAATTATTGATTCACTATCTAAAATTAAAGCCAGTGACGTCAAGATTGAACCGGCAATCTTTCACGCCGGATTATTTGTGGACACCTTATACGTTGTTGTGAACAAAACAGAACAAATGGCAAACCAGGTGTTGCATTTTACACTGGAAGTTCAAGAGAATGCACATTTCAAAAAAGGCCTGGGCGATAACGTAAAACTCAAAGTTAATGTTTCGGATATGTTGACCAAACCGACATGGTGGGAGAAATTCAGAGCCTATTTCGGTCCGTATCATAAGGAAGTGTATCAACAATGGATACAAATCTATCCACTAGGAGTGGATCCAACACCAAATATTATTACCGGAGAGCCTTATTTATACTGGGGAAGAATGCCAGATGATGCGAATTTCTTGGCAAACACCTATCCGGTCCTATATACGCATATCCGCCAATTGAAGCAATACTTTGAAGACAATGTCGTACACCCAGGTGGAGACACCTCTTTGCCACGTATTAAATTACCTTAATAGATTCAAAATGAAAACGAAATATATCTTATTCTCCATACTTCTATTGATCTGTTACGCTTGTTCCAAGGATTCTGGGAACTATGATTATTCGGAAGTGAATAAATTGACAGTTGTGGACACCGCAGGTACACCGATAACCGAAAAAACCTATGATTTGATGGCCGGTGACACCATTGATATCCAATTGAAAGTTTCCGGTACGATGCCGGATTTTGATCCGACAAAGGTCAATTTTACCTGGGTGCTAGGTAAAGATACCATCGCCAAGGGAACAAAAGTGTCTTTTAACAGCAGTATGTTTGCTGGGGGTGCGAATGTGGTCATGATCCGAGCTGTAGACTATATGACCAATGCAGAGTACCTGTATACAATCAATGTCAATGTAACCCGCGGAATAACCCGTGGAATTATGATCCTAGCAGAAGATGCCGCAAAGAATGGTGTGCTTTATCTGAAATCAAGCCTGACGACAACATCTAAATTATTGACTTACAGTGCGCTTGGTAAAAATGATGAATACCCCATTGGCGCAGAACCCTTGAATGTAGAGCTGATTTACTCTGGCGGTAGATACCCATCATTTGCATTGAGCAGCAAAAAAGGAGACTATGCCTGGATGCTGGTGGATCTGCCGACCATGACGCCAACCAAATTGGTCAGTAGAAAGGGAACGGGGATGAATGGCGGAGACCTGAATATCACCTATTACAAGAATTTCTGGAATGAGATTAACGGAAGCGGGTACATGGTAGAAAACGGGAAGGTCCGTTATTTAGCCAATGGGTACCTACGTGGAGATGTCTATGCCGGAGCTGACAATACCTATGATTTTGGAAAGGGCAATATCGCCTTTACCAACTTCAATCAGATTAAAGGAACTGGTTTATTAGGCTTTGATGAAAATAGCAAGCGTATTTTACTGATGCAATACAATGGTTCTACCCCATTTGTTTTCCCAAGTGTATCGCAAACGCTTTCCAGTGATCCGATCGAGGGCGTATCGTACTGGGGATCCGGAAGTGACCAGGATTACGGAACGGGCTATGCGATTCTTTTGAGAAACGGAGATAAAATATCCAATTATCAAACGATGAATGAGTTCAATTGGAAAACCTATCGATATGAATGGACCAAGTTCAAAAAAGTAGGTGAAGGAACGGTTCCCAATGCGGAAAAAGCAGTTGATATTCGATTCAACAGGTGGAATGCCTACTTCTATTATGCCGTAGGGAGAACAATTTACCGATTGCCATTTGCTAGCGTTACTCCTTCTGCATACCTGACATTGCCAGACGACGGCTCAGGTGATATTGTCGCTTGGAACTTTGATCGCGAGGAAGCGAAAGCGAATCACCAGAACATCGCCATCGCTACTTACAACCCCAATTCAACGAAAGAGAAAAAAGGCTCATTCTACCACTATTCCCTTAAACCAGATGGTAAGGGACAACAGGTAACACCAATTTCCTCAGAACTCTACAAGATTGATAAAGCGGTTTCCGTAACGTTAGGTGTGGAATTATAACAAGACATAAACTATATGATGATGAATATGAAAAATATATTAAAAATGCTGTGTGCAGCAATGGTGTTGCCAGCGGTTGCTTTTAGCCAGGAATCTAGCTATGTACTGGAAGGAAAAGCTCCGGAAGGGTTGAAGAAAGTGTATCTGACGTATTATGATTTCAACACCAATGAACCCGTCATCGACTCTGCGGTGGTCAATAAGGGGAAGTTTGCCTTTGCCGGTGAATTCGGTGGTGCTTCCTATGCCGGTCTTTATTTTAGAAATGATTACAAAGCGGATAAATCCAAAGATCCTGTAAAGGAATTCTGGTTCTTTATGAACGAAGGGAAGACCGTGGTCGATGCGACACAGGGACGGACCGCTAAATTAGTGGATGGATCACCATTGGTAAAAGAATATATCGCTTCGGAAGCCGCGATGCAGAAAGTGCGTGAACAATTCAATGCCAAGGAATATCAAGCCAATGTGCTCCTGATCGACAGTTTACAGCTCCAAGTCAAAAAATTGCAAGCGAAACAACGAGATTTAGAAGCACAATGGGAAGCAAAAATGGCTGAAAACCGTCTTGACTTCGTGAAGAAAAATCCAGATAATACCTTGAGTTTGGTGTACTTAGAGGGGTTGGAACAAGCTGAGGAACCGAAATACGATATCGACGGCCTTTTCAATAGCTTATCTGAACGTATCAAGACCTCATCGCGTGCAAAACGCTTCCAGGCTACGCTTCGTGCCAGAGCATTGGGCGTAGGTGGAACTGCATTTGATTTCCAACAGAATGACCCGAATGGGAAACCTGTTAAATTGTCCGACTTCAAAGGCAAATATGTATTGATTGACTTCTGGGCTTCATGGTGCGTTCCGTGCAGAAAGGAAAATCCTCATGTCGTAGCAGCGTACGAAAAATATAAAGGCAAGAATTTTGAAATATTGGGCGTTTCCTTAGATGCCGATAAGGCGAGCTGGTTAAAAGCTATCAAGGACGACGGCCTGACCTGGACCAATGTATCCGATCTGAAGGGCTGGAAAAATGAGGTCGGCGAACTGTATGCCGTGAAGGCTGTTCCTTCCAACTTCTTGATTTCTCCGGAAGGAAAGATCCTGGCGAAGGACCTGCGTGGTGATGCGCTGATCCAATTCCTGGAAAAGAATCTATAATATTTAGGTCACACCTAACCTTAGTTTGTTGTTTATATGAGATGCAAGCCGCTACTTTCGGGTAGTGGCTTCTCTTTTTTGCACAGCCTTTGTGGCAACATGACTTATTGATTATCTTTGCCTTTATGGTTCGATATGCGGCATTAGCGTCAGGAAGTAATGGGAATAGCTATTTTGTAGCAAAAGATGATACAGCGATCCTGGTGGATGTGGGTATCAACAATAAGCACCTGCACCTGCGGATGGCTTCCCTGCAGATCAATCCGGCGTCCATTAGTGCCATTTTCATTACCCATGAACATACGGATCACATCTGTGGTCTTTCGGTTTTTGCCAAGCGCTATCAAATACCGGTCTATATCACCCGTGGCACTTACGAATCCTCCCGACTGCAACTGCCCGATTATTTAGTGAATTTTATCAGTCCAAATGCTGCGGTAACCGTTGGTTCACTGACGGTATACGGTATTCCGAAATACCATGATGCCAAAGAGCCGTGCAGTTTTCTGGTTTCGGATGGGCAGATCAATGTTGCCGTAATGACCGATCTGGGGCGTGTATGCGACAATGTGAAGAAAGCCATACGCATTGCTGATGTCCTTTTCCTGGAGGCCAATTACGACGAAGATATGCTGCGCAATGGGCGGTACCCCTATTACCTTAAGAATAGGATCAGTGGGGGTTGGGGCCATATTTCCAATGCGGCATCCGTAGCGGCCCTCATAGAGAGCAAAAGTAATCGACTGAAACACGTCATATTGGGTCACCTTTCGGGGGAAAACAATACGGTGGGGTTGGTCGAGGAAGTATTTGCCCCGCATTGCACGGATGTAA
The DNA here is from genome assembly GCF_011046555.1 of Sphingobacterium lactis. Classification (NCBI taxonomy): domain Bacteria; kingdom Pseudomonadati; phylum Bacteroidota; class Sphingobacteriia; order Sphingobacteriales; family Sphingobacteriaceae; genus Sphingobacterium; species Sphingobacterium lactis. Next base: position 546,131 of record NZ_CP049246.1, on the reverse strand, counting down.
AGATGTCGGTCGCCAAGCGGACCGAACCCACGTCGCTATTTGAGATCAGTTTGATGCCAATGCCGGAACTCCATGTCGAAACATTCCATTATCAATCCATAGAGATCATTTCCGTAGGGTAACCCCTAAAAAAAACTTACTCCTACATCGGGGAATGATGCGGAGTAAGTATATAGCCGTTTTATTTTAAAGGGAGGGATTTGCTAATTGTTTATCAAATTGCGGATGGAACTCACCGGAATGGCTTCTTTGATGACCATCTGCAGGTTTTTCTGTTCTTGCTGGTTGTAATAGAAGGACTTGGTCAGCGATACGATGCCCGCAATATTGCCCTTGCTATCGAATATGGGGCCGCCACTGGAACCGGCTGCATAATCGGCCGTTATTTCCATCTTCCTGCCCATAATGCCGAAATCATTTTCCGTCATCCTGGCCACGCGCCCCGTGCTATAATAGTAATAATACCCGCGTGGATGTGTTATGGCGAATACACTCGCGCCAGCCTTCAGGTCCTGTCCCAAGGGGATCGCCTGAATTTTCTTGCCTTTCGTATTGGCCTTGATGATCGCAATGTCCGCTTCCTTGCTGTAGCTGACAACAGAATCAATCGTCAATATATTGCCTTCATAATCCGAAAGGATCAGGTGGATACTGGTGTCCACTTTGCTGGGATCGCCACTTCCCAGACCCAATTCGTCGATCATGTGACTATTGATCAAAAAGTAGCCATCCTCCGAAATGGGGAAGGCCGTGCCTGAGCCATTGATCTTCATCTTTCCCGCCCGGGCGGATTCATAGACCTGCAAAAACATGTATACCATGGGCATACGGTTGGCAAAGAGGTCCTCAGGCGATAATTCCCTTTTCTCCGCTTCACGCGTTTTAAAGGTGATCTTGCGGTTGTTCTTATCCTCGTGAAATGTCGTGTACAGTTTGTTGATGTCTTCCATCTTTACCAGTCCGGTATTGACCTTCTCTTCCAGGTTCTCCAGCATTTTGGTGGAGTTGATATAAACCTGTGCACGTACATGTGAAACAATAATCGATAAAGTAAGTGCAAGAACAATTTTTAAAGATTTCATTTCCATCGGAATCTAATTAGTTAATAAATGCTTTGATAACCGAAACAGGAATCGCCTGTTTGACTACCATTTGCAGGTTCTTATAATTCTTCTGATCATAGTAGAACGATTGCGTCAAGGACACCATACCCGTGATGTTTCCTTTGTTGTCGAAAATAGGTCCGCCGGAGGATCCACCTGCATAATCGGCAGAGATTTCCATTTTCCGGGAATAGATGTTATCGCCCTTTTGAAGCATTCTGTTGATCATCCCTGTGCTGAAATAGTACAGGTAGGCTCTTGGATGGGCAATAATAAACACATCCTCGCCAACATCAAGGTCATTTCCCAATCGGAACGCCGTGATTTTTTTGCCCTTTGTATCGGCCTTTACGATGGCTACATCGGCCTGCGCATTGTACGTACATACGGAATCAATGGGTAGGATATTTCCGTCATAATCTGCCAGGAAATAATAATGTTCCCTGTTTGCAGCCTCCGGATCTCCGGAACCCGCATCCCACAAGGCTGTCATATGTTCATTTAAACTGAAATAACCATCTTCGGATATGGGGAAAGCAGTTCCTATATTTTCGATCATTCGCGCGCCTTGGCTGTTTAGGAAGACCCGAACAAAACGGTAAACATGGGGACGGTTCTGCTTGAAAAGCTCATTGCGGGATAATACCTTTTTGCTGGGCTGTAATGTTTTAATCGACACCTTTCTGTTTTCCCGATTCAGGTGAACCGTTTCATAGAACTTGCCGTAGTCCTCCAAATTAAATTCCGGTGAACGTACCTGTTTCACCAAATTCATAAATAAGGCATCCTCGTCCATGTATTCCTGTCCATGAGAAAAGGAAACACAGCACAGGGCAAAACTCAATAGAAATAAGATTTTCTTCATGTTTATAATCGCATTGTAGAAAGAAGACGGGTCGAGGGGGATATTGTCCCGACTGTTTCCCAAAGAATTTTATGGGAGTCGCTAGGCTATCCATCCCAACTCCGTGGTTACGCTTTGGAAATGCTGTATAAATGCTTTGTACATCTTTTTTTTCTATGTTTTTGAAGCATTTCATCGTGTCCTTTTTTAGCAGCTAGAATTCAGAATAGGACTTGATGATTTTATGGTTTTTGTAATCCGCTGATTTACTGTGTGTTCTAGGTGAGTTGTTGGGGTTTTGTCCGAGGTGCATTCGAGGTGCGTCCGAAGTCCAAGCGTGGTGAGAGCGTGCTATAGACACGCTCTCACCACGCTCTCACCACGCTCTGACCACGCTCACACCTCGGACAAGGTCTAGGTCAATTGCTGAAAATCAGGGGATAATAAACGACCAAAAAGAAAGGCCAACCGTATATGGTTGGCCTTGGTGTTTTATCCTAAAGTGAGGGATTACCCCGTTGTCAATTCCATCGCGAATAGCGTGGCGATGTGCTGTTTAAGTTTTGATTTTACCTCTTCCATATCCAACTTCCTACCCAGCTCACGTTCCATGGATGTTACATCTTTATCGTCGATGCCGCAAGGGACAATATTGCCGAAATAATTCAAATCGGCATTTACGTTGAAGGCAAACCCATGCATGGTGACCCAACGGGATGCCCGCACGCCCATCGCACAGATTTTCCGCGCTTTCTCATTGTCGGGATCCAACCAAACACCCGTATAGCCGGGATAGCGACCCGCTTCGATGCCGTAATCCGCTAATGTCAGGATGATGGCATCTTCCAAGGTGCGCAGGTAGAGGTGGATGTCGGTGAAAAAATTGTCCAGGTCGAGGATGGGATAGCCAACGATCTGTCCAGGACCGTGGTAGGTAATGTCGCCACCGCGGTTGATCTTATAGAACGTTGCTTCCTTCTCCTTCAGGCCTTCCTCATCCAACAGGAGGTATTCCATATGGCCACTTTTTCCCAAGGTGTATACATGGGGATGCTCGGTGAAGATCAGGTAGTTCGGGGTTGAGACCGAGGTATTATTTATTCTGTTGTCCGATTTAATGGCCAGGGTCTTCGCGAAAATCTCCTCCTGTTTGTCCCAGGCTTCCTGATAATCCAATAGACCCCAGTCTATAAATTGCACTTGTTTATTCTGCATGATTGGGTACTAGTAAAGCAAATTGTTGTACGGATAGCGTGCATTATGCATCTTGACGATGATCTCATAAAGCTTATCCTTAAATTCTTCGACGTTTATCTTATCGGTTGCCGAAATAAAGATGGCCGGATCGGAATTCTTGGCCATCCAGGAATTGCGGAAATCGTCCAGGGTAACCTTGATTTCTTCACCATCCTCATCAGTTTCCACAGGAGGCTTGTAGGCATCAATCTTATTGAATACGGTAATGATCGGCTTATCTACCGCACCAATATCCTTCAGGGTTTCATTTACCGCCCGGATGTGATCCTCGAAATAGGGATGTGAGATATCAACCACGTGGATCAGGACATCGGCTTCACGAACCTCGTCCAGCGTGGATTTGAAACATTCCACGAGGTGGTGCGGCAACTTGCGAATAAAACCGACCGTATCCGACAATAGGAACGGTAAGTTGTCGATAACGACTTTTCTCACGGTCGTATCCAACGTTGCGAAGAGCTTGTTCTCGATCAGTACGTCGGACTTGGAGATCATGTTCATGATGGTTGACTTGCCGACATTGGTATAGCCGACGAGTGCCACACGGATCATTTCTCCGCGGTTCTTGCGTTGGGTTTCGTTCTGTTTGTCGATCACCTTGAGACGTTCCTTCAAGAGGGAGATCTTGTTGAGGATCATCCGTCTATCACTTTCGATCTGACTTTCACCGGGTCCACGCATACCTATACCACCACGCTGCCGCTCCAAGTGAGTCCACATACGGGTCAAGCGGGGTAAGAGGTATTGCAGTTGCGCCAGCTCCACTTGGGTTTTGGCCTGCGCAGTCTTGGCATGCTTGGCAAAGATATCGAGAATCAGGTTGGAGCGATCCAATACCTTGATCTCGAAGTATTTCTCGATGTTTCGCAGTTGCGAGGGTGAGAGTTCATCATCGAAGACCACCATATCGATCTCTTCGGCCTTGATGAAATCCTTTATTTCGTCCAGTTTCCCGGAACCGACGAAAGTCGCGCGGTCGGGGAAGGATAATTTCTGTGTGAAGATAGCCTTGGTGATACCGCCAGCGGTAGAAACCAAAAACTCTAATTCTTCCAGGTATTCTTTTGCGGTTTCGTCTGAAACATCCGGGGTGATTACACTCACCAATACCGCCGTTTCAGGTTTTATCGCCGTGTCATATATTTTCGTTCTTGCCATTCAGTATGTTTGATTTTAGAATTAACAGCTAAACGAACCGAAAGGTTTATGCTGTTATGCTGTTTATTTCGGAAACAGGTGTACAAAGGTACGGAATTTACGAGATTTTGTCCCAAGAAATAGCTGGGCTACTTCTGTTTAGATAATGTGCGAGGCGTTGATGCTGTTCCTGCAGGAGATTGGGGTCCTCTTGGAAGATCTGGATGACGAGATTGCGGGCTTCTGCGAGAATCGCCTGATCCTTGGCCAGGTCAGCGATCTTCATTTCCAGTACACCGGATTGCTGGGTTCCAGAAAGGTCGCCGGGACCACGCAATTGCAGGTCAACTTCAGCAATTTCGAATCCATCATTGGTACGCACCATCGTCTCTAAACGCGTGCGGCCTTCCTTGCTGAGCTTATTGCTGGACATGAGTACGCAGAAGGACTGCTCGGCACCACGTCCAACCCGTCCGCGCAATTGGTGTAACTGCGATAGGCCGAAACGTTCGGAATTCTCGATCACCATCACGGAGGCATTCGGAACATTCACCCCAACCTCAATCACCGTCGTCGCCACCATGATCTGTGTCTCGCCCTTGACGAAACGTTGCATCTCGAAATCCTTATCCTTGACCGGCATCTTCCCGTGCACAATGGAAATCTTGTAATTCGGGAGGGGAAATTCCCGCATGAGGCTTTCTAATCCTGCCTCCAAAAACAGCAGATCCATTTTTTCACTTTCCTTGATCAGCGGATAGACGATGTACACCTGTCTGCCTTTGGCAATTTCTTCTCGCATGAATCCAAAAACTCGGAGCCGTTGATTTTCGAAGAAATGGACGGTTTTGATGGGTTTTCTGCCCGCAGGGAGCTCGTCGATAACGGAAATGTCCAAGTCTCCGTACATGGTCATGGCCAAGGTCCGCGGGATGGGGGTTGCGGTCATCACCAACATGTGTGGTGGAATAACGTTCTTGCGCCATAGCTTGGCGCGCTGTTCCACACCAAAGCGATGCTGCTCATCGATCACCACAAAACCGATGTTCTTAAACTTCACTTTGTCCTCGATCAGGGCATGCGTACCGATCAGGATGTCAAGTGTCCCTTCCTCGAGTTCCTGATGGATGATGCGTCTGGCTTTTGCCGGGGTGGAACCCGTCAACAATTTGATGGTGCAGATATCTTCGCCCAGAAGTTCCTTTAACCCCAGGTAATGTTGGGTAGCAAGGATTTCCGTGGGAGCCATCATGCAGGCCTGAAAGCCGTTGTCAATGGCCAAGAGCATGCTCATCAAAGCGACTACGGTTTTTCCGGAGCCCACATCTCCTTGTACCAAGCGATTCATCTGCGCACCGGTATTGCAATCGGTGCGTATTTCCTTGATCACTCTTTTCTGTGCATTCGTCAGGGGAAAGGGTAATCTTTCCGTGAAGAATGCATTGAATTTCTCGCCGACTTCAGTAAAGCGATGGCCTTTATATTTTTGGGTATTGAGTTGCTTGTTCCGAAGCAGGCGCAATTGGATGAAGAACAGTTCTTCAAATTTCAATCGACGGATCGCCGCGTGCATAAGCTGTTCATTCTGCGGAAAGTGGATATTGAGCATGGCCTGCTGGTATCCCATTAATTTTTGGCGTTCCAGCAAATGAGGTGGCAGGGTTTCCTGCATCCCCCGCCATACCGTTTCCAGGGCAACCTGTTGCAGCTTCTGTATACCCTTGCTGTCGAGATTGAATTTCTTGAGCTTTTCCGTGGAAGAATAAACAGGCTGCATCGTCATATTCCCGATCCGCTTCTCCTGTTGCTGATAGCGTTCCATCTCCGGATGGGTAATGGAAAGCATGCCGTTGAATTCGGAAGGCTTTCCGTAAATGATATAGGCTGATCCTACGGTTAAGCTTTTTTTAATAAAGGATAGACTCTGGAACCAGACCAGCTCCATGATACCAGTGTCATCCTTAAATGCCGCAATCAAGCGCTTGCCGCGCTTTTCACCAACTTCCTTCAGGCTCATGAGCCGACCGAGTACCTGTGCACCGATCATATCGGGATGCAATTCTCGAATCTTGTGGAATTTGGTGCGGTCGATGTAGCGAAAAGGAAATACCTGAAGCAAGTCCCCAATGGTGAATACCTGCAGCTCTTTTTTGAGTACATCGGCCTTCTGAGGGCCTACACCTTTTAGATATTCTATGGGAGTTGCTGTAGATAATTCCGCCATGCGCTAGATAACCCCACTAAATTAATAAATTTTGGGAGAACTTGCCAAGGGCGAGTTGGTACAACTGGATTTCTACCTATGGAAACATATTGATGTAGACCAATTCAGCCTTACCTTCACGACATTGGACAGTCTGTGGGGGCATCTCCATCTTGCAGTCGGAAACAATATTGTATTTGATGTTGTATTCCTTTTGGCCATCGGTATACTGTTTGACCAGATCCAGGAATTCGGCTGTATCCAGCTTGAGGGAATAGGGGATATAGCCAGTAGGTCCACCGCAAGCTTTGCTGCCAATTGCCGTGAATTTCCATTCCTGCTCATCCGTGCAGGTTTCTGAATTTGAAAGGTCTATGATTTTTTTATAGAGTAAGCTCAACTCGTGCTCATCCTGACTTTGCAGATCGTTCATTTCCCCTTCGCTGCAGGCGGTAAATAGGAATATCCCCGCCGCTAATACATACATTAGTCTTTTCATAACGTTAGTGTTTATTAAAAGTATGAACGATGTTGGGGAGGAAACCGCTACAAATGAACGGGCTTTGACAGGAAGAAGAAGCTTAAAATAAGCTGATTATGGTAGATTAAGGAAGATAGCAGGTCCTTCTGTAAACGCAAATAGTTAAGCCTTCCAATATAGTAAAGACACCTATTACAGTGGGAAAAAACCTAAGGTTAGCATCCTCCATGCCCACCCTAGGTCTTAATTCTTAATACTAAGTACTAACTACTTAAAAGCAATTACCGAGATCTCCACATTCACTTCTTTAGGGAGGGTCTTAACGGCGACACATTCACGTGCGGGTTGGTTCTCTTTGAAATATTCGGCATAAACTTCATTCACAGTGGCAAAATAGTCCATACTGCTCAGGAAGATGCTGGTCTTTACGACGTCGCCATAATCGTATCCGGCATGTTTAAGAATGGCACCCACATTTTTAAGGACCTGGTGTGCCTCATCCGCAACACCCGTACTGATCAATTCCATGGTTTCTGGAATGAGTGGAATTTGCCCTGAAACGTACAGGGTTCTATCAGCCTTTACGGCTTGGTTATAGGGGCCAATGGCTGCCGGTGCTTTGTCGGTGTTTAAGATTTCTTTTTTTGACATAGTATTGTATTCAAATTGTTTCGTATCCTGCAGGATCTGCATGTAATTTTATGGATCATCCAACGTTCTGTAGTCGAAGTTCGTAAAATTATGTTGACTAATATACGATTAGGTGATTGGATTTTCAACAAAAGCGGACAATAAGTAAATTGCGATATGAAAAGCAAAACGGCCTATATAAACGGTATCATCTATACCGAATACCAGCGATACGAACAGCATGCGCTCCTGATCGATGACGATAAGGTTGCGGGCATCGTTCCTCAGGATGCGGTCCCTGAATCTTATGTCACTGTCGACGTGGAAGGGGCAAACATCTGTCCGGGATTGATCGATCTGCAGATCTATGGGACTGGCCAGGATCTGTTTTCTGCAGATCTGACCAAGGATTCGATTGCAAGGATTGAACAGCAGTTGTTGCAGCAGGGCTGTACCGCATTTAACCTGACGTTGGCCACCAACACTTTGGATGTATTCCGGGAAGCCATTACCGTGTATAAGGAGGCTGCACCAAAGGTTTCCATGGGATTGCACTTGGAAGGGCCTTTCCTGAATCCCATCAAACGCGGTGCCCATCCTGCAGAGTTGATCAAGAAAGCAAGCATTGGATTGTTGTCGGATGTGCTGGAGGGGAATGAGGAGTGGGTAACCATGATGACGATTGCGCCGGAAGTGAATGACCAAGAGTGTATCGATTACCTGATCGAACGGGGGATATTGGTTTCTGCTGGACATTCGGCAGCAACCTATAAAGAAGCAACCTTGGCCTTTGATCATGGGGTCCGTACCGTGACGCACCTGTGGAATGCCATGTCCCCGCTACATCATCGGGATGTTGGGCTGCCGGGAGCTGCCTTTAACCATGATGAGGTGTGTGCCTCCATTATTGCCGATGGGGTACATGTCGATTTTGAGGCCATTCGCATTTCCAAGGAAATGATGGGCGAGCGGCTATTCCTCATTACCGATGCGGTTGGGGCATGTGAAAAAGGAATTTACAAACATGTGCTCAATGGAGACCATTTTGTACTTCCCGATGGCACGCTGTCGGGTTCGGCAATGACCATGCTGGGTTCTGTCAGAAATTGTGTGCAAAAAGTGGGGATTCCACTCGATGAAGCCCTCCGTATGGCGATCCTATACCCAGCACGGCTGATGGACCGCCACGATATCGGAAACCTGAACAGCGGATCGATTGCCAATGTGTTGTTTTTCGATAACGAATATCAGGTGAAACGTGTTCTTTTTCAGGGGGAACAGGTCGTTTAAGTGATAAAGAAGACTAATAATTAACAGGTTAATGCATAAAAACGTAGTTTTGTGTGTTAAGAAAAAAGATATGATGAGAAGAATGATTCAATTCTGTTTGTTTTTCGCATGTGTGCTGATCATAGCATCATGTGGCTCTAAAAACAAACAGGGAAAAGTATTGCAACAACCAAATCCCGTGGCTACCGAAACACAGGTAGAGAATCCGAAGACAGCCGAAAACGGTAAAGAACAGAAGAAGGAAGCACCAAATAAAACCAGCAAAAAGGTAGAAGAGAAGAAACCTGTGGAGAAACCTGCCTTTCGGGCCAATTTACCGAAAGCCCCTCGGGAATTCCGGGCTGCATGGGTCGCTACTGTAGCCAACATCAACTGGCCATCAAAAAATAACTTAAGTACCGAGCAGCAGAAACAAGAGGCAATCCGCCTGTTGGATTTGTTGAAGGACAATAATTTCAATGCCGTGATCTTTCAGGTGCGTCCTTCAGCCGATGCCTTGTACAAGTCAGATCTGGAGCCTTGGTCGTATTTCCTGACTGGAACAACCGGAAAAGCGCCAAGCCCGTATTACGATCCGTTGGAATTCTGGGTAGAAGAAGCGCACAAACGTGGTTTGGAACTGCATGTTTGGCTCAATCCATATCGTGCACATCACAGTAATGGGGGACAGGTCACCAGTGAATCCATGGTGCGTAGATCCGGAGACAATGTGCTCCGACTGCGCAACGGTATGTATTGGTTTGATCCATCTAGTCAGAAAACCCAGGATCATGCTTCTGCCGTGGTTCGTGACATCGTAAAACGTTACGACATCGATGGCGTGCATTTTGACGATTATTTTTACCCTTATGCCACCTACAATGGCGGCGCTGATTTTCCCGATGATAAAACATGGGGAGAATACCGCAGAAGTGGAGGTTCGCTATCGCGTCCTGATTGGAGACGTGACAATGTCAATAAATTCATCAAACGCGTCTATGCTGAAATCAAGGCGGAAAAACCATTCGTAAAGTTTGGTCTGAGTCCTTTTGGAATTTGGAAGCCCGGCTATCCTGCAGGGATCACAGGTTCCTCCCAATATGATGAGCTTTATGCCGATGCGAAACTATGGCTGAACGAAGGCTGGATCGATTATTTTACGCCGCAGCTTTATTGGCCTATTGACCCACCGAGACAGAGTTTTACTGCTTTATTGAAATGGTGGCAATCGGAGAACAAACACAATCGCCATCTTTGGCCAGGATTGAATACCGTGGAAGTACGTGCTGCAAACCGTGCGGAGGAAATCCGCAGACAGATTGCGGTCACACGCAAAGTGGTGCCGAACAGTGTGGGTGCTGTGCATTGGAGTATTGCGGGTTTAACCAAAAATCCGGTGCTCTTGAAATCCCTGCATGAAGGACTTTATTCGCAAAAAGCATTAGTGCCTGCGTCTCCATGGTTACCGGCAAATCCGATTCTGAAACCAACTTTATTGTTGACAAACCAGAGCAGCAGTTTATTCGTGAAATGGTTACACAAGCAGCCTGAGCAGGTTTTCAAATGGGTAGCCTATGCTCGATACGGCGACACTTGGGATATGCAGATTTTCGATGCGCCACAGACCGAATGGAGCGTGCCGAAAACGAAATATGGACATAAATTAAACGCAGTGGCCATCAAGCCTATCGATAGATTGGGTAATGAAGGCGATTACGCAGGGGAAGAAGTGGAATAACCCTAAAAAGATAGCGCAGGGTTTGAACCTGTTTTGGGAAAAGGCAGAAAGGATTGTATTCATTTCTGCCTTTTTCTTTACAGATCGATTTTCCCCTTTATTCTGTCACTTAAATGTTACTTAAATGTGTATGATTTACACTATATGGTGCAATCGTTTGCGTGCTTAAACGCTTTAAATGGCTAAATTTCAAGCATTATTGCTTTATAAGTACGGGCTAATCAGTTTTACTGCTTTCCGATTTATGCGTGTTTTGTGCGTGTTTTTGCCCATAAGCCTTTAATTTCCGATTTTGATTGCTTTATTATGCGTTATTTGTGCTAATTTTATCTCGATTTCCAGAAATAGCCACTGTTTAATCAAAAGATAATTTAATGGGAAACATCTATACCATCGCCATATTAGCCAGCTTACTGTTAACGAACAGTTGTGGCGTTTCCAAAACACCTAAAGCACAGGTGCAAACCAGTTCGGATACTTCTGTTGTTGCTTCAGGGACATTGATTCCTGCAGCTGATCAGCTTTCCGCCTATTTGCCCCTATTGAAAGGGAAAAAGGTTGGATTGATGGGTAACCAGACTTCCGTTGTTGGTGCAGGAAAAGAGCACTTAGTGGATGTGCTTCTTCGCGAAAAGGTAGACCTTAAATTTGGTTTTGCGCCGGAGCATGGTTTCCGTGGCGATATCGAGCGTGGGGAAAAGGTGAGCAATGATGTGGATAGCAAAACCGGATTGCCCCTGTTCACCTTATATGGTGGTAATGAAAAGCAAGATTCCATCGTGCAATCCATCGATGTGATGATCTTTGACCTTCAGGATGTGGGCGCACGGTTCTATACTTATATCACTTCATTGCATCGCGTAATGGAATTGTGCGCGAAGCATAATAAAGAATTGATCGTCCTGGACCGACCGAATCCATGCGGCGACCAGGTCGATGGACCAGTCCGCAAGGATGATAAATTCAAATCCAATGTATCATACCATAAAATCGCCATGATCCACGGTCTTACCGTAGGGGAGTTGGCGAATATGATCAACGGCGAAAAATGGCTAGAAGGCGGGAAGCAATGTAAGGTGACCGTAATCCCTGTGGAGAACTACACCCACAGCAGTATGTACAAACTCCCTGTTGTTCCATCGCCAAGTTTACCGAATCATCTCTCCGTTCGTTTATACAGTTCGTTATGTCTTTTTGAAGGGACGGATATTTCTGTCGGCCGCGGAACGGAATGGCCATTCCAGGTTGTAGGGTATACCAATCCTGTTTATGGTGACTTCAAATTCACACCAGGTGAAAAGGCCGGGATGAGCAAACATGTGGAGGGCAAGAATGAGGTCAATTATGGACTTGATCTTCGTGGCCTGAACGCAGATGATCAGAAATTCACATTAGAATATATTTTGTACTTCTACAATAAGATGCCAGATAAAAGCAAATTCTTCGCACGGCCAGAGTTCTTCGATAAATTGGCCGGCACAGATGAATTACGAAAACAGATCCTCGCAGGCAAAACCGAAGCGGAAATTCGCAAGAGCTGGGAACCTGAATTGGAGGCGTACAAAAAAATGCGTAAAAAATATTTGATCTACCCAGACTTTGAATGAAAAACAAGCATGTGAAGGCTCAATTTAAATTGGGCCTATTCGCATATCAGGCCACGTGATGTGGTAGGGGGATCTAGGGGTATATAAAAAACAACGGTTATCTTGATTATGAGCCTGAAACCGGATTATGATAAACAAATTATTAATTATTAATCAATAAGCAATGCGAAGACTTCTACTCTTTTCTCTCGCTCTGGGCTTGACGATGCCGACTTATGCTTCTTTCAGTGGAAGTACTGGCAACTCAGCACTAGGAAACTACGCTGGATGGACAAAAGCTTCATCAGTCCTGCAAAATACCGTAACAGGTACAGTTAGCGGACCTGATGGACCAATTGCCGGCGCTACTGTTTCCGTAATCGGTACTTCTGTGAAGACAGCTACCGATGATGCAGGTAAATTCACCATCAATGCAGCAGTAGGTTCGAAATTAAGAATCTCATTTGTGGGTTATGAATCCACCGAGGTTACGGTTACCGGTTCAACGGTGAACGTGACGTTGCAATCTTCCAGTGATGTACTGGATGAGGTTGTCGTGGTAGGTTATGGTGCACAAAGAAAAGGAAACTTGACTGGCGCAGTTTCCACCATTTCTGTAAAGGACAACTTGGAAGGCCGTCCGATTGCGGACATTGGCCGTGGTATCCAAGGTACAACACCGGGTTTAACGGTGACCGTACCTAGTGGCGAGGTCGGTTCCGACCCGACCATTAAAATCCGTGGTGCCGTAGCGTCCTTACAAGCTGCCGGAAATCCATTGATTTTATTGGATAACGTGGAGATCCCAAGTATTCAATATGTCAATCCCGATGATATCGAATCCATAACCGTATTGAAAGATGCTGCTTCGGCATCGATCTATGGTGCTAAAGCAGCATTCGGTGTGATCTTGATTACAACAAAAACAGGTTCTAAAGGGGAGAAACTGGATATTACCTATTCCAATAACTTCTCTTTCCAAAACCCATACAAGCAATACGAAATGGGTGGTATCAATGCGTTGAAATATACCAAGGATGCCATGGAGCGTGTTGGTTCCAATATTTCAGGGGCATTTTATTATGTAACGCCTGAAGGATATGAATTGGCAAAACAATGGCATGATACCTACGGGAATTCCATTGGTAAAGATGATCCAACGGTTTACGGCCGTGACTGGATCGTTGATCCTACCAACGCATCCCGCAAGATTGGTTTGCGTACCTACGATCCTTACGATTATATGGTACGTGAATGGGCACCGACCATTACCAACAATGCGGCCTTCAATGGTACGGTTGGAAAAACTAAATTTACGGCTACCTTTGGTCATATCGCACAGAGCGGTATGTTGAAAGCAGGCGACTCAGATAAATTTAAACGCTCAAATGCAGCTGTGCGTTTGTCAACGGATGTAAATGATTACCTGACTTTGCGTGCAGGAGCGATGTTCTCCCAACGTAAGAAATTATATCCATACGCCACGAACTCCACGACGGCCGATCCATGGTACTACATGTACAGATGGTCTTCCGTTTATCCAATGGGTAATGATGAGCACGGAAACCCAATCCGTAGCCCATGGTCGGAGTACGAAGCGTCCAATGAAGCATCCATGAAACGAAACTACATCAACCTGAATGCAGGTGCGACCGTTAAAATGACAAAGAATTGGAGCTTAGATGTCGATTATAACTTTACCAATGAAGATTACGATTGGTTCAGACCAGGAACACGCTTTACAGCTGCGAACAGCTGGATTGCTCCTGTATTGCGTTTGGATGCGCAAGGTAACCAAGTATATGTGGATAACACAGGTGCTGTTGTTAGTGCCGGAGCGCCGGGAGCAATGCCTGCATACGATTTGTTGAATCAAATGTATACGTCTCCAGGTTCCAACCCTGACCACGTCTATGCCCGTGCAGCGTATGAATACAAGCACACCTTAAATGCTTTCTCAACTTATAACCTGAACCTGGAAAATGGCCATGACTTTAAGTTTATGGTCGGTTCCAACTTGGTCTCAGACTATGGTAAATACAACTGGACACAGAAAACAAACCTTTTGGATATAACCAATCCACAGTTTGACCTGGCTTCAGGAACTGTGACCGGAAGTGGTGGTACGTTCTGGACCAGTCAGGTAGGTTTCTTTGGCCGTGTGAACTACGCCTATAAGAACAAATACCTTTTCGAGGCCAATGCGCGTTATGACGGATCTTCGAAATTCGTAGATGAATTGATCTGGAGATGGTTTACTTCGGCATCTGCTGGATGGGTGGTATCGGAAGAAAACTTTATGGAATGGGCTAAGCCAGCCTTGTCACACTTGAAATTCAGAGGATCTTACGGTGTGATCGGTAACCAAGCAGTTCCACCAAGTTTATATACACCGAATATGTTCCCGTTTGAAACAACGTGGATCGGAGGCTCCAATAAATACTATGCGGTACCTACGCCAACATTCAGTCTGCGGGATATCTCATGGGAAGATTTGGAAACGATCGACGTGGGTGTGGATGCTCGTTTCTTGAACAATAAGTTGGGGTTTGTATTCGATTATTACGTACGTAACACCAACCATATGTTTACCGGCTTTCAAGGTACAACCTGGACGATCGGTGGATCAGCTCCTCAAGGAAACTTCGGAACATTGAAGACCAAAGGTTATGAGGTTGCTGTAGATTTCAATCACCGTTTTGAGAATGGATTGGGTATCAATGCCCGCGCAAACTTTGATGATGCGGTGTCCAGATTCTATAACGTAACGACTTCTCGCTTAACGGGTTCCTACTATGATGGTTCAGCTTATGGAGATATCTGGGGTTATGAAACAGATCGTTTATACCAAATGGATGATTTCAACCTAGGTGCAGATGGCAAGCCTGTTTTGGTCAACTTGACAGAGGATATGACCAAATATTATGGTCGTGGTGATGGTAAAGCATACCAATTGAAAGATCCAAATGGTGTTTATCAACCGTTCTTGGAGAGCACAAATACATTTAATTTCGGTCCTGGTGACGTGAAATTCAAAGATTTGAACGGTGATGGTGAGATCGATAATGGTGATGGTACCGTGGATAACCCAGGTGACCGTAAGATCATCGGTAACTCAACCCCTCGCTACAACTACGGTTTACGTCTTGGTGCAGATTTCAAAGGATTTGATTTCTCGATTTTCCTTCAAGGAACAGGCCAGCGCGCAATCTGGGGTAGTGGTGCATTAGCGATCCCTGGTTTCAATACAGCGGATGGTGCGATGCCAGCAACTTTCGTGGATGATTATTGGACAGCAGAAAATACAGGTGCGTTTTACCCTGCAGCGTTCAATAACGCAGGTAGCAACGATGCCAATAATATGCAAGTACAATCCAGATACTTATTGGATTTATCCTATACACGTATCAAGAACATTACTTTGGGTTATGTTTTCCCGAAGAGCTTTATCGCTCCGGCAAAATTGTCAAACGTACGTATCTATGTAGCGTTGGAGAACTTCTTCACATGGGATAACTTGAACGGACTTCCGATCGATCCAGAAGTGGTTTCGGGATTCTCCATGTTCAATGAGGATAACTACAACGGTAGCAGAACGGGTGTAGGTACGCCTACCTTCAAAAGTGCTTCATTTGGTTTGCAATTAAACTTCTAATTCTAAGACAATGAAAAAATTATCATATTTACTTATCGGTTCTGCCCTGCTTTTCAGCAGTTGTGAAACGCTTTTGGATAGGCCAGATCTGAATTCCATGGTGGATACCGAAAACACCTACTGGAGAAATGAGAATGACTTGCGTCTCTTTGCCAACGATTTTTACACCAACTTCTTTGTGGGATACAATACGGGCTTTGGAACGGCATACGCTCCGCTAACGGGTTATAACTTTTCGGATGATTTAACATCCGAAAACCAGCAATTGGCCTTGTTATCCAACATCCCGACAGGTTCGGGCGGTTCGAATTCCAAAACGCCTGCTGTGTTGCGTGCCGAGCACCCAAGTACCGATTGGAACTTTGTGTGGATCCGCAAAGCAAACTTGATGCTGAACCGTATCGAGACTTTTTCGAAATCGAAACTCACTGAGGATGAATACAAACACTGGACTGCAGTTGGCCGTTTCTTCCGTGGATACGACTACAGCCGTATGGTGAGCAACTTTGGCGATGTTCCTTATTACGCTGAAGAAGTGCAGCCTAGCGATTTCGACGCGCAATATAAAGACCGTACACCACGTGGTGAGGTTATGGACCATGTCTATGAGGACTTCAAATACGTGTTGGCGAACATGCGTGAAAACGATGGTGTGGGCAATGTAAACCGTTATGCAGCCGCAGCTTTGATCTCCAACATGATGTTGTTTGAAGGTTCATGGCAGCATTACCACAACCTGGATAAAACACGCGCCAAGAAATATTTGGAATTGGCTCGCGATGCAGCGCAATATGTAATGGATTCCGGAAAATTCAACTTCGGTGCGGATTTCAAGAGCTTATTCGCTTCTGAAAGTTTAGCAAGTAATCCAGAAGTTATTTTCTTCAGAACATACGATGACGCATTGGGTATCAGACACGCTGTCGCATCGTACAGTAACGGTACGGAAAACCAACCGCGTTCAGCGAACCTGAACCTGATTGAATCCTTCATCTGTAACGATGGTAAAACTTTCCAGAGCTCTTCCGTTGAAAATGCGGATAACTTCCGCTTGAAGGAATTGGTGAAAACACGTGACCCACGTTTTGAAGCTACCTTTATGGATACGGTAAATGCACCTGCTGTTGGTACCTTGGTATATGCACATAAATTTGCAGGTCGAGAGGCTTTGACATTCCTGAACTCAGGACAAGCTTATCCTGCGAAGTGGGCATCCAATACCAACACCAACGACGCGCCTGTGGCTCGTTATGCAGAGGTTGTGTTGAACTGGGTGGAAGCGAAACAGATCCTTGCTGAGTTTTATGGTGGCGCAGCGGTTTCCCAAGGCGACTTGGACCGTTCCATCAATGCGATCCGCTTGCGTCCGTTGGATGCTGCTGCTGTAGCAAAAGGCGTTAAGCAAACCGCACCATTGCTATTGGGTGAACTTCCGGTAGATCCGAACAAGGACGCTGATGTCTCACAATTGATGTGGGAAATCCGCCGGGAGCGACGTATGGAATTCGTATTCGAATATGCACGGATCCAGGATATCCGCCGTTGGAAAAAGTTGGATTACCTGAATTTCACCAAAGACAACTATAAGTTGGGTTCATGGGTGATCGGCGTTCGTGATTTTGGCGACAAGGCGAATCCGGGCAAGATCCTTGCAGCCTTCAAAAATAGATTGCAGGTGAAAAAGGCCAATGGCTCGATCGTTACCTATGACGGTACAAACGATGCGGAAATGGAAGGTTTCTATGTGGTTAGAAACTTCACGAACCGCCTACCGGTACAACCTAAAAATTACCTTTCTCCTGTAAGTGTAGGCTTGGTTCAGGCTTATGCTGACCAAGGATATACATTAACACAGACACCAGGTTGGTAGTCGAATGAATAACATTGCAAAAGGTCAAGAAATTGACCTTTTGCTTTATAATACCGTTATGAAGAAAATCTTTTTATTGCTACTGCTCTTTCCAATTGCCCTTTGCGCACAGACGTTCAAATTTGCCCAAGTTACAGATACCCATGTTGGTGGAGCGACCGGAGCTGATGATTTACGGAGAACTGTTCTCGACTTAAATCACCAGCAGGATATTGACTTCGTCATCCTCTCAGGTGATGTGACTGAATTTGGATCGGATGCCGAACTGGCATTGGCCAAGCAGATTCTTGATAGCTTGAATCTCCCGCTATATGTGGTTCCCGGAAACCACGACAGCAATTGGTCCGAAAGCGGAGCAAACAGCTTCCGTAAGGTATTCGGTGCAGAAACCTTTTTCTTTGAACATAAAGGTTTCCAGTTTATCGGAACTACCTCTGGGCCGAATATGCGCATGAGTCCGGGGCAGATCCCAAGAGAAAACTTGGTCTGGATGGACTCCATTTTCCAGGTACATGCTGACCCTTCGAAACCCTTGATCGCCATCAACCACTATCCGTTGGATTCATCCCTGAACAATTGGTATGAAAACATCGATCGTATCAAAGCTAGGAATATCCAATTTGCCCTTTGTGGACATGGCCACAGCAATAAGCTATACGACTGGGATGGGGTACAGGGAATCATGAGCAGATCAAACCTGCGCGCGAAAGATTCCGTAGGTGGATACAATATCATTACGGTGACGGCAGATTCTGCATTCTTCCAGGTGCGGAAGCCACAGACCCTCACTGAAAACCATTGGCTGAAAATTGCCCTTAAAAAAGATATTGATTCCTCTATAAATTATAAGCGACCAGACTTTGGGGTAAACCAAACCAGCAAGGCGAAAGTAGCCTGGTCCTATGTCGACTACGGAGATATTGGTGCAGGAATAAGTACGGATGGGAAGCTGCTCTTTACCGCAAATACAGTAGGGGATGTGTATGCATTGGACCTCAAAAGCGGGAAGAAAGTATGGAGCTTCAAGACAGGGGGAAAAGTGTATTCCACCCCGGCCTATCATAAACGAACGATTGTTGTTGGCTCTTCGGATCATTTTATCTATGGTCTGGATGCCAGAACAGGAAAGCTCCGGTGGAAGGTCGCCGCTGACAAAGCTGTACTTGGATCACCGGCAGTAGCGAAAGGAATTGCGTATATCGGTGCTTCGGACGGGGTATTCCGTGCCATCGATGTGCGATCCGGCAAAGTGGTCTGGACTTTTGACCACGTGAAGGGTTACGTCTCTACCTTACCTACGCTTGCGGACAATAAAGTCATCTTTGGCAGTTGGGGCAATGGTTTTTATGCCCTTGACCAACGTACCGGACAATTGCAATGGGAGTGGCACAATGGACACGCCAATCGCATGTTCTCAGCAGCAGCCTGTTACCCCGTTGTCAGCAACAATCGGGTTTTTATCGTTGCCCCGGATCGCTATATGACAGCCATAGACCTAAAAACCGGAAAGACCATCTGGCGTGAAAAGCAGGATGCCTACCGGGTTCGGGAATCCATGGGGTTATCCAAAGATGGGAAAATGGTGTATGCCAAGACGATGGACGGGGAACTGATCGGGGTGCCCGTTACAGCGGAAAATATGAACGTTAGCTGGAAAGCAAAACTAAAGATGCCTTATGAATTGGCACCAACGGCAATCTATTCCGATAAAAAATATACTTTTGTACCCAGTGATAAGGGAGTGATGACGGCTGTGGATAGCAAAACAGGGGAGGTCGTATGGACCTATAAACTATCCAATGCGTTGATCAATCCACCACTGGTGCTGAAAAATAAAATTGCTGTCAGCACAATGGATGGCAAGATTATGCTCCTAACCATCTAAACCAACTATGAAAAACCTATTCTCGTTTATTTTATTGTTGTTTTCTGTGTTGCAATTGGCTGCGCAGGAAAATGCTTGGATCCGAATCAATCAAATGGGGTATTTGCCCAAGGGCAAAAAAGTGGCTGTTTGGGTGACCAAACAAGATAAAGGTATCCGCTCCTTTGCTGTAGTGGATGCGGGAACAAAAAAAGTTGTTCTGAAAGGGAAATCGGGGAAAGCATTTGGGCAGTACGGCCCATTTACAAAAGGCTATCGCTTGGATTTCAGTAATTTTTCCAGGAAAGGAGAATTTTTTCTGCGAGCTGACGACGGGACAACATCTCCTGTTTTTAAAATAGCAGCTGATGCCTATGCCGGTGCGGCGGATTTCACGTTGCGGTACATGCGGCAGCAACGCACCTTGTTCAACCCTTTCCTGCAGGATAGCTGTCATACCCATGATGGCTTTACCATGTACGCCAGTGCTGTAGGTTTGCCGGACAGTACCCGGGTGGATGTTGGTGGTGGATGGCACGATGCTTCGGATTACCTGCAGTATGCCACGACCTCTGCGAATGCAACATACCATCTTTTGGCGGCCTACCGGGATTTTCCATCCGTATTCGGAGATGAGAAGCAGGCCAATGGATTGGATGGGAAGAATGGAATCGCTGATGTGTTGGATGAAGCCATCTGGGGATTGGATTGGTTGCTCAAGATGCATCCAGATCCAAATATTATGTACAATCAGATCGCTGATGATAGAGATCACACCAAGATGCGGTTGCCCGGACAGGATTCCGTTTATGGCCGCGGGCATGAACGCCCGGTTTATTTCATCGACGGAAATCCGCAACAGCGCGGCAAGTTCATGAACAATACAACGGGAACCAGCTCCACGGCAGCTAAATTTGTAAGCGCTTTTGGTCTGGGGCATGATCTGTTAAAGGACCAGAATAGCGGTTATGCTGCATTGTTAAAGGAAAAGGCCGGAACGGCTTACCAATATGCATACAAGAAACCAGGTGTCACGCAGACAGTTTCGGTTAAATCACCTTATATTTATGCGGAAGACAATTGGGTGGATGATATGGAACTTGCCGAAGCGACCATGTTTCGCTTGCATGGTAAGGATGACTACCGCCAGAAAGCAATGGAATATGCACGGCAAGAAAAAGTTACGCCGTGGATGATACGCGATACGGCAAATCATTATCAATATTATCCATTTATTAATCTCGGCCATTATGAACTGGCAAAGACTTCCGATAAACAACAACGTGAGGAAGTTTTAGCCTATTACAAACAGGGCATTGAAGAAGTTTACGGACGCGCAAAGGAAAATATGTTCTATCGCGGTGTCCCATTCATCTGGTGCAGCAACAATTTGACGACATCCTTTGCTATCCAGTGCCTTTGGTACCGGGAGGCCAGCGGTGATGAAGCGTATGCCGAATTGGAGCAAGCCAATATTGACTGGCTATTTGGGGTGAATCCTTGGGGAACAAGTATGGTTTATGGTTTACCGGCACATGGCGATACACCAAAGGACCCTCATTCAGCGTTTACTTATTTACACGGGTACCCAATTGACGGTGGATTGGTCGATGGACCGGTATATTCAACTATTTATAAAAACCTGATCGGAATCAAATTATATAAAGAAGATGCTTACGCTGATTTTCAAAGTGACTTGGTGGTTTACCATGATGATTTTGGAGATTATAGCACCAATGAACCGACCATGGACGGTACAGCTTCACTGATTTATTTGCTGTCGGCAAAGGAACATGAAGCAAAAAAAAAAGAATAAAAGATAGCCATGGGGCTATCATCAAAGGTGATGCAAGCCAGCGACAGATTAGTCTTGTCTTTACGGGAGATGAGTTTCGGGAAGGCTTACAACCGATCGCGGAAGTACTGGAGAGAACGAAGGTTAAGGGAAGCTTTTTTGTAACGGGGCGGTTTCTGGAAGATGGAAAGTCTGCACGATTGCTCAAGAAATTATACGATAAGGGGCATCTGATTGGTCCGCATTCCGATAGGCACCTGCTGTATGCACCTTGGGAGGATAGGGATAGTCTGCTCGTTACAAAAGCGGAGTTTAGACAGGATCTTCAGGATAATCTGTTGAAATTGAGTAAGATCGGCATTGCCGATGTCAAGGAGTTTATTGCACCTTACGAGTGGTATAATCAAACCATTGCGGATTGGACATCCGAACTTGGATTGACACTTTACAACTTCACTCCTGGTTTAAGGACGCCAGCAGATTATACCTATCCGCAAATGGGCAAAAAATACCTGAGCTCGGAGGCCATCATTAGGCAACTGCTTGATTTTGAAGAGCGGAATTCCTTGAATGGACACATCGTGTTGATCCATTTAGGTACAGATCCGAGAAGAACGGATAAATTATTTAATCAGTTGGAAAGACTGATTGACTTATTGAAGAATAAAAATTATAAATTCGTGCCATTAAACGAATTCTAAAATAAAGGATGCGTGTTTTTGCGTTTTTTGTCAAAAAGTCGCATATTTACGGAAAAGTTACTGAATGTATTGCAAATGCTGAATGCTATGATTAACACAACGGAGAAAGATTCCAATTACCAAGATCTGGACAAAATGAGTGTCCAAGAGATCTTAACGAACATCAATAATGAAGATAAGACCGTTCCGTTGGCGGTAGAGAAGGTCATTCCGCAGATTGAGGCCTTAGTCAATGTTATCGTTGAGCGCATGAAGGGCGGGGGTCGCTTATTCTATATAGGTGCCGGAACTTCGGGTCGTTTGGGGATCTTGGATGCGTCGGAATGTCCGCCAACCTATGGTGTTCCTTTTGACTGGGTAATTGGTTTGATAGCAGGAGGCGATACAGCCATCCGTAAAGCGGTTGAGTTCGCGGAGGATGATGTTGACCAAGCATGGAAAGATTTAGAAGAGTACGCGATCAATGACCAGGATGTCGTGATCGGTATTGCTGCTTCCGGTACAACACCGTATGTGATCGGCGGACTGGATCAAGCGAATGCAAAAGGGATTGCAACGGGATGTATCGTTTGCAACGGCAATTCACCAGTAGCTGCTCGTGCAAAATATCCAATTGAAGTGATCGTCGGACCAGAATTCGTTACAGGTTCAACCCGCATGAAAGCAGGGACGGCACAGAAACTCGTGCTGAATATGGTCAGCACATCGGTCATGATCCAATTGGGCCGTGTAAAAGGCAATAAAATGGTTGATATGCAGCTTTCCAATCATAAACTGGTAGGACGCGGTGTCCGCATGGTCATGGCAGAAACCGGTACTGATGAAGAAACAGCGACCACATTGATCGAGGAATTCGGCAATGTGCGTAAAGCAATCGATAATTATAACCTGAAAAACAGTAAATAATAGAGACGTCATATGTCACCGATTATCCTTTTAACCTTTATTGTGGTTTATTTTGCAGTGCTATTGGGGGTAGCCTACTTTACGTCCAAGAATTCTTCGGACAATTCCACATTCTTCGTTGCCAATAGAAATGCCAAATGGTACATGGTTGCCTTCGGTATGATTGGTACGGCACTTTCCGGCGTAACGTTTATCTCGGTACCCGGTGATGTCGGAAATACCCCTGGCGGTTTAACGGAACCCAATAACTTCAGTTACTTTCAATTCGTACTCGGAAACGCCATAGGTTTTATCATTATTGCCTATGTGCTCTTGCCTCTGTACTACCGCATGAACCTCACTTCCATCTATACCTATCTAGAAGAACGGCTGGGTTTCAAGAGCTATAAATCCGGAGCGATGATTTTCCTGATCTCCAGGACCATTGGCTCTGCTTTCAGGCTCTACCTGGTGGCCATCGTGCTACAGCGATATATTTTCGACGCCTGGGGTGTCCCTTTTATCCTGACCGTCGCCGTATGCTTGGTGCTGATCTGGTTATACACCAATAAAGGAGGCTTAAAGACCATTATTATTACCGACACTTTGCAGACAACGTTCCTGCTTTTGGCCGTGGTGCTTTCCATCTACTTTATGGCCGATGGCCTTGGTTGGACGCTGGGCGAAGCTTTCGAAAAAGTGAAAGAAAGTACATATTCCAAAGTCTTCATCTGGGAAAACCTTTTGGGTGATCCACGGAACATCTGGAAGCATATCATTGGCGGTATCTTCGTGACGATCGCGATGACGGGTCTGGATCAGGATTTGATGCAGAAGAACCTCAGCATGAAAACCATCAAGGAAGCTCAAACCAACATGATGACCTTTACAGGGATCTTCGTGGTGATCAATTTGTTCTTCCTGGCGGTAGGTGCATTGCTGTATTTCTATGCCGATGCCAATGGTATCGATATTGCTACTCTTGGTAAATCGGATTTCTTGTATCCAGAAATTGCATTAAGACATCTTTCCATTCTACCCGGAATTATCTTTATGATGGGATTGACCGCTGCAACCTTCGCAACGACCGACTCTGCTTTGACAGCGCTGACCACTTCCTATTGTGTCGACTTCCTGAACTTCAATAAAAAGGAAAACCCGAATGATCCCAAGTTGATCAAACAACGTAATTTTGTGCACCTTGGATTCTCGGTATTGATGCTGATGGTTATCCTGTTGTTCCATGTTATCAATGATGAATCGGTGGTTTCTGCGATCTTCAAGATTGCTGGATATACGTATGGTCCGCTATTGGGTTTATTCTCATTCGGTATTTTGACCAAGCGTCGTGTGAATGATAATTTGGTGCTTTACATCTGTATTATCGCACCGATCCTGATTTTCCTATTGACGCAATATGTATTACCGCATACAGCCTATAAGATTGGCTTTGAGCTGATCGTCTACAATGGCCTGATTACATTTATCATGTTGTGGTTAACTTCCCCTGGGAAAGTTATCAGCACCACCGATAGTGCATAACCTGCTCGATTCATAATTTGTGTGTGCAAAAAAAATCTCTTAAGTTTGAGTGAACAGATTTTTTTGCACACATTTTTTTTATGATTGAATCAGCAGTTCAAGCTATACGCCGCAAAATCGGCGACTTCACCCCCGAATTTGGTATTATATTAGGAACTGGCCTCGGCAAGCTCGTCAACGAAATCGAGATTGAGCATCAGATGATGTACTCAAACATCCCAAACTTTCCGATATCTACGGTGGAATTCCATTCCGGGAAATTGATATTCGGTACGTTGAACGGTCGCAAAGTAGTGGCCATGCAGGGAAGGTTACATTACTATGAAGGCTATGATATGCCAGAGATCACCTTTCCCGTTCGGGTAATGAAAGTACTTGGCATCCAGAAGCTTTTCGTATCCAATGCTTCGGGCTCGCTGAACCCAGACATTAAAAAAGGCGATATCGGTATTATTGAGGATCACATCAACCTTTTGCCGGATAATCCGTTACGGGGTTCCAACGATGAAGATTTCGGTCCGCGATTCCCGGATATGAGCCAGCCCTATAATTTCAAGATGATCGAACAGGCCTTGGACATTGCGGCCAAATTGCACGTCCGTGCCCATAAGGTGGTTTATGTCTCCGCACCCGGCCCTAATCTGGAAACCCGCGCAGAATATCGTTATATGCGTATTATCGGCGGCGATATTGTCGGTATGAGCACCGTTCCGGAAGTCATTGTCGCCAATCACATGGGACTACCGGTATTTGCGATTTCCGTTATTACCGATGAGGGTTTTCACCCAGATTTGCGTCCGGTTTCACTGAAGGAAATCGTTGAGGTGGCTACAGAGGCTGAACCTAAAATGACAAGTATTCTAAAAGAATTGATTGCCATGCAATAATATTGGTTTTTTGCGCTATTTTTGGAGGCATAAAATTATACCGATTGAGATTGAGTATGCTAAAGAGGTTGCTGTTTGTATTGATCATGTTTAGTCTTCTGCCTAAACTATACGCCCAGACTGAGGATGAATTCAGTTCGGCATTGGATTCTGCGCGTAATGCTGAGGATAACAAGAAAGATTCCGTCATCTTTACGGCTAAATATGTTCGCTATACGAACTTGGCAACGATGAAGAAAGGTACAAAGACCTATCAAATCGATACCTCACACGTCAACTTTCAATATTACAACAAACAAAACCTGCCTTGGGATCCCAGTATCAACTTAGGTTCCTATGGTCTTGCCACACGAGATTTATTGTTCAATCCCAACAAGACAATCGGTTTCCAGTCGGGTTACCATGCACTGGAGCGCTACTTGTTGACCTCGGACTCCATCCAATATTATCGTGCGCGAGCGCGCTATTCGGAACTGTATGCGGTCGGTTTTTTCTTTGATGATCAGGTTTTCCGCGCCAAACTTGCGCAGAATATTAACCCCCACCTGAATATCGGTGCTGAATATCACGCCACCAATACGGATGGATATTACAACAACCAGGAATATAGTGATCGTAAAGGAGCTGTATTCGCTTGGTATGAATCGCCGAACAAGCGTTACAACCTTCTGACGAATTTCAATTTTAATACATTGGATGCGACGGAAAACGGCTCTGTCCTGAATGATACCCTTTTCCGAGACACCTCATCCAATAAATCACCGGCCAGTTATCCCGTACGGTTGGATGGTCAGCAAGCCAATCGGCCTTTCAATAAATGGAAGGATATGGGATTCTTTGTAAGGCAATCCTATTACCTCGGACGTATCGATACCGTCAGTGGTAACGGCCCAGATGCCGAGATACGCCCTACGAATGTCATTGCACATAACACGCGCCTTCGCCAACAGAAATACATTTTCTTTAAGAATCAAGCGGACATCGCCAATGCTTTCCCGATGAACAACCTCGTCCGAACGGATGATACCACGAAAATATCCACGATATCCAATGATTTTACCTACAGTTTTTACCTGCGGGGGAAAACCCTGAAGAATGAAGCGAAGGTCGAACTTGGCTTCCAGAATGATTTGATCTGGTATGCCGATAGTGCCATGAGCAAGTTCTTTCAGAACAGTATGGTGAAGGGTGCCATAGGATATAAGTTTTCGGATAAGGTGGATGTCAATGCAATGGCCAATCAGATCGTCGTAGGCCGGAACTTCGGTGACTTTCTCTATGAAGCCTACGCTGATATCCATATCAATGACATAGTCGGCAAGTTGCGCATTGGCGCTTACACACAGAATAAATCGCCGGAAATGATCTTCCAGAACGCAAACCTTTCGTACCACAGCTGGAATGAAGATTCTTTCGATCTGGAAAAAACAAAGACCCAAAACCTGAATTTCCAATATGCCAATGACAAGATCGGCTTCAGTGGAAAGCTGGAATATTTCCTGATCAACAATTACACCTATTTCAAGGAAGTTGACAATCCGGATAATAGCTTTTTGTTGAACAAAATGATCGAGCCTGCACAGGCCGGAAACTTGAATTTGCTGAAACTGACCGTAACACAAAATTTTAAGTTCCGCCGCTTCCACCTGGACAACCGTGTGGTCTACCAGAAATCGGATGCCATGGATATATTAGCCACACCTGAGTTATACACTTGGCACAGTCTGTACTATGCCAATAAACTGTACAATGTGATGGATTTCCGTATCGGAACGGATGTACGTTTCAATACGCCTTTTAGAACACCATCCTACGCCATCAACGCCGGACAGTTTTACAATGATAATTTAGGACTGGAATTTTCGACCTATCCGGTTGTTGATTTTTGGCTGACTGGAAATATAGATCGCGTGAATTTATTCTTGAGCTATAACTTCGCCAATCAGCATATCTCACCAAGGGGATACTATACGGTACGCCGTTACCCGATGAACCCTGCATTCCTGAGGTTCGGGGTTTCCTGGAAATTCTATGATTAATAGCGAATAAAAATTTTTGCAATATAATAGGAAAGCGGCTTGAAATAGGCCGCTTTTTTGATTTATAGCTTCATGGTGCTGGAGGAAAATTTGAGCGATCGTAGTTTGGAAAGCGCTGGCTAAATAATGTTGTAAGATCCCTTACGTAAAATAAGCTATCGGCTAACGGCCTGCCAGCCCCCGAGCTCCGAGAGTTTTTTGCCGGCAGCTTTGAGTAGTTTGGCGGGTTTTGCGTCCAATCGGTCATCGAAAACGTCAATCTTACCCATGATTGTAATACCTGCATAGATGCTGTTGGAGAAATCAAATATGGGTACCGAGAGGGAGGTAAAGTCGGATAGCAATTGACCCCGAGAATTACTGATGCCGTTGTTGCGGATTTCATCCAACATATCGTACACATCTGAAAGCGCAACAGGTTTTCCACTGCCGCTGCCTTGCTTTTCTATCTCATCCACGATAAATGGTTCGATGAAGGATAGGGGGAGATGCGCAGCAAAGTTTTTACCCAACGCGGAGCTCAGAAGTGGTAAAACACTACCAATGCGGAGGTCGAATATCGTTTGCGAATAAGGACCGTCTACACGATTGACGATGGTTGGACCTCTATTGCCCCATACACCCAAGAAAACAGTCTGTCCAATTTCCTGTGCCAATTCAAGCATGATCGGTTGGGAGGATGTCAGGATATTCACCTGATCCAAATAACCCAAGCCCAATTTCAGGCAGGTAGGTCCCAAGCTGTAGAACCCCGTACTGA
Organism: Sphingobacterium lactis; assembly: GCF_011046555.1. Classification (NCBI taxonomy): domain Bacteria; kingdom Pseudomonadati; phylum Bacteroidota; class Sphingobacteriia; order Sphingobacteriales; family Sphingobacteriaceae; genus Sphingobacterium; species Sphingobacterium lactis. The sequence continues at coordinate 517,885 of NZ_CP049246.1, read as the reverse complement.
GATTCTGTTCCACAACACCTAAATTGATAAAACTCGTCAAATACGAATGGATCTTACTCGGAGAGAGACCACTCTGTGCCGAGATTGTTTTCAAAGGTAGCGGACTTGCCGAATTGACCAAGACCGAAAGAATGGAAAACCCAACATCGATCGACTGAATACCGTTTTTCTTTTTCTCCATGTAAATTTTAGGGGATAACAAAGAGCGAATCTAATTGTTTTTCTGCAATGCTGAAAACAAATGATCCGCTCGGGCGCTAAAAATTAGTATTTGCCGGAAAGCAAGGCCCCTCCAATTGGAGCATGAGCCTTTAATCCCAGTTTTTTGAGCATGCTGTACGTGGTGCAGATTGCTGCTGTGGTTACGGGAATGTTGATTTCCTGCTCAATGGCATCTACGGCGGGAAGCGACGGCATCTGAACACAAGCAGAAAGGACCAGCGCCTCCACACCGTCCAGGTTCAATTGTTTATAGATCTCTTTCAGATTGTTCGGGTCTAGGGCAGCAACCTCCAGGTTGTCTGCGACCTCCAGCGCGACCCAATCTTTTACGGTGAAGCCTTGATCTTCGATGTAGTCGACAACCAGTTGAGTCAATGGCTTCATATATGGGGCAACTACGGCAATGTTCTTCACACCTAATGCCTGTAAGCCTTCAACCAAAGCCCCAGCACTTGTGACGATAGGAGTAGGGAAATCGTTGTCCACGGTCTGCTGGTGCAGTCTGGATTGCGAAATGCAATGGTAACCCTTGCCCATGGACATAATGGCCACCAGACATGCATATCCCATGACATCCACCTGTGCGTCGGATAGCTCAATGGCACACGCATCCGACTGTGCATCCATTTTTGCGAGCTCTTCCTTGTTTACATGCTTCATGCGCATACGCGAGGAATGAAAGGTAAACCGCTCGGGATAGATTTCCTCACGTGCACGAAAGAGAGCCGGAATTTCAGTTTCCATCGTTACATTCGAACTTGGAACGATCTGGCCGATCTTAAATTTAGTTTTTGACATAGTCGTAAGTCTTGCTAAGCTTTTACAATTGGGTTTCTCAAGGTGCCTATCGGTGGAATGGTGATCTCGACCACATCCCCGGGAAACATAAATTCCTGAGGTTCACGGCCTGCACCGACCCCTGCCGGAGTACCTGTTGCAATGATGTCCCCAGGTTCCAAGCAGATGCTCTCAGAAATATCGGCAAGGATAGCATTGACATTGAACAACATATACTTGGTGTTGCCATTCTGTTTTTCGACACCATTAACTTTGGTGATAATCGATAGGTTATGGGGATCGGTGAGCTCATCCGCCGTGATGATCATGGGACCCATTGGTGCAAAGGTATCCTGACCTTTGGAAACAATCCATTGGCCCGACCGGCGGCAATCACGCGCCGAAATATCGTTGATAATGGTATAGCCAAACACGTGGTCCAGCGCATTTGCCGAATCAATGCGACTTGCTCTTTTGCCAATGATAACGGCAAGCTCGCCCTCCCAGTCCATTTGTTGGGTCACGTCACTATTGTGCTTGATCGGATCACCATTCCCGATGACCGTTGTCGGAGGTTTGCTGAAGATAACGCACTTCTGCGGAAGCTCATTGGCCGTGTCCAAGGCACGCGCAGATTCTGCGACATGCTCGGTATAATTCAATCCGATCCCAAAGATATTCTTCCGTGGACGCGGAATCGGAGCAAGCAATAAGGCATTACTAAAAGGGATGCTGCAGGTAGCAATCGTCGAAAGGTCGGCTTTTTCCAACAGTTGGTTCACTGCCCGAATGGCAATCGGGCCCATGTCGATAAAATCCAGCATGGTGGATGGTAAGGGCATCCCGAAAATATCCCCGAAATCTTCCATGTCGATAATCAGGTCATCGTGTAAAAATCCCAATCTGCCCGCAGCTTCCGTATTCGCTCTATAGGTTACCAGTTTCATGTACGTGTTTTAAAAAGAGTTAACTAATGTTTTGATGACCGTCGTTTTCCAAATACGCTTTCTCTTGGTATAATCCCAATTTGGTAATTGTGGGAAGGTCATTGAAGTTAAATAGGAAAGCATCTTCCGTTTCGGAGAGATTGACATGCTCATGCCATGCCCAAGAGGGTACACAGAATGTATCACGTTCTTTCCAATCGTAGCGTTTACCGTCAATGATGGTATAGCCATGTCCTTTTGCGCACTGATAGATAAAGCTTCCGGTATGTTTATGGGCTTTAGTTCGCTTGCCTGGCTTCAAAAGTTGCATGGCAGCGCCCATCGTTTGCATCACATGTCCGCCCGTAAGTGGATTCGAATACTGCATGATAACACCATCATACGGGGTGCCGTCAGTTACCTGTGCTGCATTCTTCAATGCGTTATAGGTGCTTTCCCAAGAATATTTAAACAATGGGGAGTACGGGTTATCCCATTCCCTGTCCACAGGGATCAAGCCGCTACCAGAGTAGCTCATAGGGGAGTAGTTCATCGGAACAAGTTCTTCCTGTCCGTCCTCGTCATCATAGACAGCATAATCATTGGCTTCCAGCGCATTCACCAAAGGAATGTCCAGCCCGTCCATCCAAATGCAGGTTTTCCCTTCAGCATCTACGCCGTGTTCATGCCACGTGCTGTTGGGGGTAATAACAAAATCATTGACGCCAAGGGATATCTTGTTGCCGTTGACAATGGTATACCCCTTGTCTCCTTCCATGATAAAACGTAAGGCTGCTGCTTTATGGCGGTGGGCAGGGGTGGATTCTCCAGGTTGGGTAACCTGAATTCCTGCATAAAGCCATCCACAGGCTGCCTTTACATGGGCACGCTGTTTATTGATTAAGTAAACAACCCTTCTGCCTGCCTGTCCCGGTGTGACCAGACGTGCGGATTCCAGGACCAAATCTCTCAATTCGTCGTACTTCCACAGCATCGGAACAGAATTGGAAATGGGTTCCCAAGGTTCGATTTCATTGGCCACGGTCCACAGGGCTCCGGTGTCCAGTTCGGCTAACTTGCTGTAATACGCTTTTAGTTCTTCGTTGTCCTCTACACGTGCTCTGCCGTAAACATCATCTTTGTTCTTATAAATGTTTGTTTCCATGATGAGCTAGTTTTATGGTTTACATACTAATGTTTATATGCTTTGTTTTTATGGATATCGATCAGGTTGTCCAAATCATGGTCAGGAAGCTGACCATGTTCGTTTTCCACAGCGACCGCTTTTGACTCCGCGAATTGAATGGCACGCTGTTCTTCTGTGTTCACCTTCAGATTAAAAATATCGAATCGGTTGTAATGGCCCAGTAAATCGTGCATCTGTTTAGGTTGGATGCAACGTTCGAGGTCAATTTCTGCATAGACAATTCCTTCGTCATCAATTATGGATTCACCAATTTGCTGCCCATTGGGATCAATAAATCCCGAATATGAGCTGTTTTTACGGGTGAGTAGTTCCCGTGCATTGGGCACTTCCTTTTCAAAGAGTTGGATGATATCCTCGGAGATCGTCGAGCATGATGTAATCGTATAGACCTTGCCTTCAAAAGAATGTGCCGCCGCCCGAATTTTTATGGCTTCGGCCATGTTATAATCAATTGGAGCTACGGGCAAGGAGATATAATTTGCTATATGGATCAGTTCACCTTGGGCAAGTAGGGAGAATCGAGCCAGGGTATTGGTGTTTTCACCACAGGCAAGTACGCCTAATGGGCCGACATTGGTATCATGAACTTTAAGCGATGAACCGTCTCCGCCACTCCAGGTCAATTTCTCCGCCCACGTTGGTACCAGTTTTCGGTGCCGGCCCAGAATATGCCCTTCGTTACTGATCGTTAATATCGTATTGTATAAGGTCCCTACCTTTTCTTTAACACGCTCATTGAGCCCGATTACGACATTGATGTCATAATCTCTGGCTACCTGTGCAATTTTTTCCACCTCGGGGCCATCCGCCGTAATGGAGTTCAGGTATAGTTTCTTGAACCATTTGCTTCCTTCAACGGGATTCATGATCCAGTTCCAATAAGGATAGGCCGAAATAAAGACTTCTGGAAAAGCAATAAGCTTCGCTCCGTTTTCTGCTGCTTCGCGTATGATAGCGCACACCTTGCTCACCGTCGCATCGACATTGAAGTAAACCGGCGAGGTTTGAACGGCCGCCGCCTTGAACTTTGGAAATTTCATGATGTCGTCTTATTTAGTTTATAATTTGTTATTCAAAAATATGAAACAATATTCAATAATACAAAATTTAAAATGATATAGTTGAATTTTCAAGGCTAATAAAGCTATTAAATTCAGTAATTATGAAATTAATTTTGCAATTCTAAAATTATCATTATATTTGTTATAACAACCAGTCAGGCAGTTTCCAAAGATGCCTGAGCTATAAACGATATAATTATGAGGGACTTTGAAAAGAAAGTTTGTCTATTAACCGGGGCTGCAACAATAGGCCTGGCTATTGCCGATAAATTTATTCAGTTAGGTGCATCTGTTGTTGTTGGGGCCTTGGAATTAGGATCAGATGTCGATCGCAAAGCCGCCTATGCGGAACAATTCGATTTCATAAAAACAGATATCACGAGTGATGCTTCGCTTCGTGCACTGTTGGATTTCACCCTACAAAAGTATGGTCGGGTGGATGTCTTGGTGAACTGTGCAGCGGCCTATGCCGATGATGGTCCATTAACTTCGCGTGAAACCTGGCTCCGGACGCTCGATACCAATGTTGTTTCTGCCGCAGTTTTCGGCGAGATGGTACGGCCTTACCTGAAAGCTAGCGTCGGCAATATTATCAATATAGGTTCGGTTTCTGGCGTTTTCCCGCATATTCAGCGTTGGTCCTATCCCGTTTCCAAAGCCGCACTATTGCACTTGACCAAGACGCAAGCTGTGGAATATGCCGCAGATAAAATACGCGTCAATATGGTCCGTCTAGGCCATGTGTGGTCATTGCCTTTTGAAGGGTTGACCAAAAATGACCGTGCACATGCCGATGAGGTAACTTCTTCCTTTAATTTGATGGGGCGTATTGCCAATGCCGAGGAGGTTGCGAATGTGGTAGCTTTTGTGGCTTCGGCAGAAGCGTCCTATATGACTGGAAATGAAACCGTCGTCGATGGTGGTTATTCCGCAATGGGGCCGGAGCAACATGAACCCTTATTTCCAAAGCTTGCCAAATAACAGAAATAACCAATCATAAATTATAATCATGAAACCAATGAGAAGAATTGCAATAGTAGGCGCTGGCCAAGCAGGATTACAGACTGCAATCGGTCTTTTGAAGAATGGAGGCTATGAGGTTACTGTTTTCAGCAACCGCACGCCAGAACAGATACGCACCGGAAAGGTGATGTCGAGTCAGTGTATGTTCGATATGGCCCTTTCGCATGAACGAGAAATCGGTATAAACTATTGGGATGAGAGTTGCCCTCCTGTTCAGGGATTGGGTGTTACGGTTCCCAATCCGGAAAAGCCGGGTGAAAAGCTGTTTACCTGGGCGGGGCGATTGGAGAAGGAGGCCCAAGCTGTGGATCAGCGTATAAAAATGCCACGACTAATCGAAGAACTCCAGAAATTGGGCGGGAAGTTTGTCGTGGAGGATGTAGGTATTGAATCGATGGAGCGTATGACCGAGGATTACGACCTCGTGATCGTGGCTGCCGGGAAAGGCGAAATCGTCCGTGTTTTCGAACGGGATGCCGATCGCAGTCCCTTTGATAAACCCATGCGTGCATTGGCCCTGACCTATGTGAAGAATATGGAACCCATTCGTCCTTTCTCCAAAGTGTCCTTTAACCTGATTCCCGGCGTTGGCGAGTATTTCGTTTTCCCTTCGGAAACAATCAACGGAGATTGTGAAATCATGGTGTTTGAAGGAGTTCCTGGAGGTCCGATGGATTGTTGGGGCGACGTGACAACGCCTGAGCAACATCTGGAAAAGAGCTTATGGATTTTAAAGACATTCCTTCCATGGGAATACGAACGCTGCCAGAACGTAACATTGACGGATGACAACGGTGTACTTGCCGGCCGCTTTGCGCCAACCGTTAGAAAACCCGTAGCTACCTTGCCAAATGGGGGAAAGGTATTCGGTATTGCCGATGTAGTCGTTGTAAATGATCCGATCACAGGACAGGGCTCAAACAATGCATCCAAATGCAGTAAGGTATATCTGGATGAAATCTTGGCGCATGGTGACCAGCCATATACAGAGGCGTGGATGAATGCGACGTTCGAGAAATATTATGCGTATGCACAGACTGTGACAAACTGGACAAACTCCATGTTGACACCGCCGCCGCCGCATATCTTGAATTTAATGGGAGCCGCTTCTGTGGCACAATCTCTTGCCGATCTGATCGCAAACAACTTCAGCGATCCATCGCAATTTACCCCATGGTGGTTCGATGCGGATCAAACCGAGGCGGTCATTGCATCGCACATGTCCAAGGTGGCCATTTAATTAAAATAGGAGAGTAGATCATGAGAGCGTTTAGAAATGCCTGCGGCAAATTCGCTACAGGAATTGTGGTGATTACCACGGAGCACGAGGGAAAGGTACATGGCATGACCGCCAATGGTTTTATGTCCGTATCCTTAGATCCAAATTTGGTGTTGATATCCATCGATAACAGTAAACGAATGCACCAGTTCTTGCACGAATCTAAAAAGTATGCCATCAGTGTATTGGCACACCACCAGGAAAAGTGGAGCCGTCATTTTGCAGGTTCACCACAAGATGACCTCCTCGTGGAATTCGTGGATTTCCATGGGGCAAAAGTTGTTCCCGAAGCCTGTGCCTATTTCGAAACGTCCGTGGTGTCCACACATATTGAAGGGGACCATACGCTGTTCGTTGGCCAGGTGAACAACTTCGCCTGTACGGAGGATGATCCTATCCTTTATTTCAAAGGATCCTATATGAAACTGGTATAACACGAAAAATAAATAACATGAAGATAGCTGTTGTTGGGGGAGGACCGGCGGGGATGTATTTTTCCATTTTGGTCAAAAAGGCGATGCCGGAGGTGGAAATCAATATTTATGAACAGAATAAATTATCGGACTCTTTCGGGTTTGGTGTGGTCTTTTCGGATGAGACACTCAGTGAGTTTCTGACGAAGGATCCCCGGTCCTATGAATTGATCCGCAGCAAGTTTGCCTATTGGGACAACCTGGACGTCTATCGCGACGGGGAAGTCGTACGGATTACCGGAAATGGTTTCTGTGGTTGTTCCAGAAGGACGTTGTTGGAACTCTTGGCCCAACGCTGTGCAGAGGAAGGCGTAACGATCCATTCCCAGTACCGGATCAATAGCCTCAAGGATGTTCCCGAAAGCGATATCATCGTGGCTGCAGACGGTATAAACAGCGTAATCCGAACTGAATTGCAGGCAGACTTCGGTACAGTCGTAATTCCAAAGAAAAACAAATTCGTATGGATGGGCTCCACCAAACCTTTGGATGCATTTACTTACTTCTTTAAAACCACGGCTTATGGCCCTTTTGTGGCACATAGCTATCAATATGAAGAAGGAAAGAGTACCTGGGTGATTGAAACAACGGAAGAAACGTTTGAAAAAGCAGGTTTTGTAGTGGATGATGAAGCAGGAACGAGGTTGAAATTGGAAGCAATTTTCGCCCAAGAATTGGATGGTCATCCTTTGCTGACCAATAAATCCCATTGGCGGAGCTTTCCATTGATCACCAATACGCGGTGGCATAAAGATAATGTCATTCTGTTGGGGGATGCGGTAGCTACGGCGCATTTTTCCATCGGGTCAGGGACTAAGCTTGCCATGCAGGAGGCGATAGCCTTGGCGCAATCGGTAATCGAAAATAAAGAAGATGTCCAACAGATATTCGCATCGTATGAGGCGAACTTTCGCCCGCATGTGGAAGCTATACAAAATGCTGCCAATATATCCATGGCGTGGTTTGAGGGGATGGACAGGCATGTGGAGCAAGCCGATTTCATGGCGTTTGCCTTCAGTGTGATGTCTCGATCCCGTAAGGTCACCTATGAGAACCAAGCGATTCGGGATAAAGCCTTTACACAACAGGTACTGGCAGCATTCAATGCGCGGACAAAGCAGAAGGTGGGACAGTCGCCGGCTTTCAGCACCTATAAGCTCCGGGAGATGAATCTGCCCAATCGGATGGTGATGAGTGCCATGGGGCAATATTCCGCAGTGGATGGTCGTGTTCAAGATTGGCATTTGATGCACTATGGATCTCGAGCAACGGGTGGCGTGGGCCTGATAATCACTGAAATGACAGCGGTTTCTGATTCCGGTCGGATCAGTCCGGGTTGTGCCGGAATCTATACGGACGAACAAGCACAAGAGTGGGAGCGGATTGTGGATTTTGTCCATACCAACAGTTCCGCGAAAATTGCCATGCAATTGGGACATGCCGGACCGAAGGGTGCTGTGCAAAGACGCTGGCAAGGTGCCTTCGAACCGTTGAACGGACAGGGGTGGCCGTTAAAAGCAGCCTCGGCAAAACCGTATGGTTCAGGATATCCAATTCCAAAGGCTATCGATCGGGCGGAAATGCAAGAGATTATCGAACAGTTTGTCTCGGCGGCCAAGCGTGCCGATCAAGCTGGGTTTGACATGATCGAATTAAGTGCTTGCCACGGCATGCTATTGGCCTCTTTCTTGTCTCCTTTGACGAACCTTCGGGATGATGAGTTTGGTGGTGCGATCGAAAACAGAGTGAAATTTCCCGTGCAGGTATTTGAAGCTATACGGTCGGTGGTAGATTCCCAAAAGCCGATATCCGTGAAAATTTCCGTTGAAGATTGGAAAGAGGGTGGAAATACGATTAACGAAGGTATTGCCATTGCCAAAGCCTTCAAGGATGCCGGAGCGGATCTGATTTCTGTCACCTCAGGAGGTACAGTGCCCGATCAGGAGATTAAAGAAGGTCCAATGTGGCAAGTGCCCCTCGCGGACGCCATTAAACACGATGTCGGTATTCCGGTGATGGCAATCGGTCAATTTACGACCATTGATCAGATCAATACCACCCTCTTGGCGGATCGCGCCGATCTCATTGCGATGGGGAAGACGCTATTGGTGAATCCCGGATTTGTGCTGCAGAGCGCCGCGTATGAACAGGAATCACTGGATAGCTTGGTTCCGGATCCATATCGTGTTGGCATTCCCCAATTGAACAAAACCCAAGCCTGGATGCGCAAAGAATTTGAAAGAATGAAAGTTGCCCTGAAGCCCCAGAGCCACAGGTAAACAGAACGCTATAAACCTATGAACAAATTAACCAATTAAAAGATGACTGAAAAACACCCATTTCTGAAAAAAGACAAGTTCCTGCTAGGTACCTTTTCCACCAATTGTGGTGGTGGAATGACCGTTTCGAAATTGCCTGATCGTTGGCGAGCGAATTGGGAGAACAACCTCAAGTTGGGGCTGCTGTTAGATGAGGCAGGAATAGATTTTATGTTGCCCATTGCACGATGGGTAGGCTATGGTGGAGAAACGGATTTCCACGGGGAAGTGATGGAGACCATTACCTGGGCAACGGCATTGTTGGCGAGAACAAAGCAGATAACTGTGTTTGCGACAATCCACACGGTAGCCAATCATCCGGTTGTAGTCGCGAAGCAAATTGCAACCATGGCGCAGATCAGCAATGATCGTGTAGGACTGAATATTGTAGCGGGTTGGAACAAGCCGGAATACGATGCTTTAGGAATTCCGCTTCCTCCGGATCATGAAACACGGTATGGCTATGCACAGGAATGGTTTAATTTTATTAAGCGGCTGTGGAAAGAAGAAGGTCCATTCAATTTTGATGGTTCCTATTTCAAGACCACGCGCAGCTATGGCAATCCGAGGCCTACCTACCTGCCGCCAATTTTCAATGCTGCAGGCTCCGGACAGGGTCGAGATTTTGCGATTGAAAATGCTAATTTTCTATTCACTCCCGCAATCGACCTCAATCGGTCCAAGGCCGAAATTACAGAACTAAAACAGAAAGGTGTAGATGCCGGAAAGGATATCAATGTCTTGACATTTTCCCATATCATTTGCCGACCGACGGAGGAAGAGGCGCAGGCAGAAAGGCAACGTGTCATGGATAATATCGACTGGTCGGCAACAGATAACTTAATCAATCTCCAATTCGCACATGCACAAAGTTTCCCGCACGATCTGTTGAACAGCATTCGTGAAGGAATGGCGCTCGGCCATGGTGGTTTTCCGATGGTGGGAACGCCGCAGCAGGTTGCCGATGGATTGATTGCATTACATGAAGCAGGATTTAAGGGCACAACACTGTCCTTCTTTGATTACGCTGCCGAGTTCCCTTATTTTAGGGATAATGTGCTGCCGATCCTTGCCGAAAAAGGAATTCGTTAACCAAAAAATATAAACTTATGCAATCCTTACAAGCATTGTTGACGGGCGGAAATATTCGTTTTGTTGACCTCACACATACCTTGAACGAAAACTTTCCTGGGCTGCCCCTGCCGCCAGAAATGGGCCAGGTGGCCACCTTTAAGAAAACGGAAATCTCACGATATAATGACAAAGGTCCGGGGTGGTATTGGAACAACATCACGTTGGGGGAACACTTTGGGACCCATTTTGATGCTCCCGTTCATTGGATAACCGGAAAAGACCATCCAAACAATACCGTGGATACCATTCCAACGGAACACTTTATGGCTGCTGCACAGATTATTGATGCATCCGAGGAGGTCATAGGGAATCCAGACTTTGTCCTTACGCCTGAATTTATCCAGAAATGGGAATCCGAACATGGCATTTTGCGTGCCAATGAGTGGGTGCTTTTTCGTACCGACTGGCACAAACGCCCCATTGGCGCGGAATTCTTGAATACCGGTGCAGATGGTTTGAACCACACCCCCGGACCGAGTAAGGAAGCTGTAGAATATATGATTAACAGAAATGTGCTAGGTTTTGGCGTGGAAACACTGAATACGGATGCAGGGATGTCCTTCGTTTGGGATATGCCATTACCTTGCCATACCTTAATGCATGGTGCCGGAAAATATGGGCTTCAATGCCTTCGGAATCTGGACCAATTGCCTGTTCGGGGAGCTATCATTGTGGCTGCCCCATTGAAAATCGAAGATGGTTCCGGCAGTCCGTTGCGCGTCTTCGCGATTGTCCCATCCTAGGGAGTATTACCAGAAACTGTAAAGAGAAAATCATGGCAGAGAAATCATTTAAGAAAGAAGTCGAGACCTTGCGGAAGGGGGCCGGAGAAGTGTTCCATGGAGAGGGAATCCTGGCCGTTACTAAAGCCCTGTTGGAGTGTGGAGTTGGTTATGTGGGAGGTTATCAGGGGTCGCCAATTTCGCATTTGATGGATGTATTTGCAGATGCAGAACCCCTTTTGGAAGAGCTTGGGGTTTATTTTGAGAATTCGGCTTCCGAAGCCGCAGCGGCGGCGATGCTGTCCGCTTCGGTCTATTACCCGATTCGTGGTGCGGTCACCTGGAAATCCACCGTGGGGACCAATGTGGCTTCAGATGCGCTTTCCAATTTGGCCTCTGGGGGCGTAACGGGTGGTACCTTGGTTATTGTAGGCGAAGATTATGGGGAAGGTTCATCCATTATGCAGGAGCGGACCCATGCTTTCGCAATGAAGTCCCAGATCTGGCTATTGGACCCACGACCCAATCTGGAAAGCATTGTGAAATCCGTGGAATTGGGATTTGAACTATCCGAAGCGAGCAATTCACCGGTTATCTTGCAATTGCGCGTCCGTAGTTGCCACCTCCATGGACAATTTATAGCACGCGATAATCAGCCGCCAAAAGTAAAAATATCCGATTGTTTAAATGATCCCAAAAGGGACGTCAGTCGAATCGTCTTACCTCCGGCAACCTTTCTGCATGAAAAGGAAAAAGTGGAAAAGCGGTTGCCAAAGGCGATTCAATTTATCAAAGACCAGCAGATCAATGAATTTCTAAAAGGAGATCGGGAAGATATCGGTATCATTGTCCAAGGCGGACTCTTCAATAACCTCAATAGGGCATTGGTGTCCCTTGGTTTATCGGATAATCTTGGGAATGTGAAGATACCAGTCTATGTGATGAACGTGGCTTATCCGGTTATTCCCGATGAAGTGGTTGATTTCTGCCGGGATAAGAAATCGGTCCTAATGATCGAGGAGGCGCAACCCAATTATATCGAGCAGAATATCGGCTATTTATTGCACAAGCATCATTTGACCACGAAGCTGTATGGGAAGAATGTCTTGCCTGAGGTCGGTGATTATACAATCGGCGTGGTTAAGGAGGGTTTGGTCAAGTATTTCGAAGATATCGGCGAAGAACTGACTACAGCACAGCGGGAAGTATTCACCAAGAAAATTTCTGAGGAAGACAACAAGCAGCTGTTGGAGAAAGTGCCTGTCCGTCCGGCGGGTTTCTGTACCGGTTGTCCAGAGCGACCGATTTTTGCCGCTTTAAAGATCGTGCAAGAACGGATCGGCCAGCACCATATCGCCGGCGATATCGGTTGTCATCTGTTCTCCATCTTGCCGCCATTCAATATTGGGGCAACCACCATGGGTTATGGATTGGGGGCTTCCTCCGCTGCGGCCTTTAATCTCTTCAACACACCAACCCAGGAAGGCCAGAAACGGCCAATTGCAATTATGGGCGATGGCGGATTTTGGCATAACGGTTTAACATCAGGGATAGGAAATGCCGTTTACAATAAGTTTGACGGATTGATCATCATCATTGATAATTATTATGCGGCAGCAACCGGAGGACAGGATATTCCATCCTCCCGGGCCTATAACTTTTTACGGACAACAAATAATCCGATAGAAAAAGCGGTTAAGGGCGTGGGCGTGCAGTATGTGAAGATCATCGACAGAACCTACGATGTCGAAAGGATGGTCAAGGAACTGACCAGAGCGTTGACGACAAAAGAAAAAGGGCCAAAGGTCATTATTGCACAATCGGAATGTAGCTTGAATAAAGAGCGCAGGAAAAAACGCATTTTCAAAAAACGCGTGGAGGAAGGCAAACGTGTGGAGAATGAGAAGTTTGGTGTGGATGCGAAAGTCTGTACCGGCGATCATGCCTGTATGCGGCTTTCGGGATGTCCTAGTTTAACGCTGAAGTATACGGATAATCCCCTGCGTGAAGATCCGGTTGCCCACATCGAACAATCCTGCGTTGCCTGCGGAAACTGTGGTGAGGTGGCGGAAGCTGCCGCACTGTGTCCGGCATTCTATAGCGCAAAGGTCATTCGCAACGCCGGCTTTATGGAAAAGCTGATCTACAAGATTCAGTATGGGATGATTAGTTTTCTGCAAAAACGGAGAGCGTCAAAACAGATTATAACATGAGCGAAAATATAAAGAAGGTAGTCGAACCCATTAAGGTCGCATTGATTGCCGTCGGTGGCGATGGAGGTGGGGTATTGACGCAATGGATTGTCCAACTGGCGTCCAAAAATGGCTATTGGGCACAGTCGACCACCATTGCAGGTGTAGCGCAGCGTACCGGTTCGACAGTTTATTACCTGGAGTTATTTCCCGAGGATGCCATTCCGAAGGATGGCGGGAAGAGGATCTCTCCGGTATTGGCACAGATGCCGGCACCGGAAGATGTGGATGTCGTCATGGCTACGGAATTGATCGAAGCGGGACGTGCCATTCAGCGTGGATTTGTGAGCAAAAAAACTACGTTGATTTTTTCCACGCACCGCAATCTGGCCATCCAAGAAAAGGAGAAACCTGGAGACGGCATCCTTGATGGTACTTCCATTTTTGAGCTGGCAAGAAAGTATGCGAAACATAGTGTGTATGCGAACCTGAAAGACCTTGCTGAAAACCATAAGAGTGTTATTTCTGCAACCCTTTTTGGTGCCTTGGCCGCTTCGGGAAGTTTGCCTTTCTCGGTAGAGCAGTTTGAGGAAACCATTAAAGCTGGGGGCGTTGCGGTTCCCACCAGTCTTGCCGCCTTTAAAGCCGCATTTGGATTGGTAGGATTGGGTCTATCCGCAAAGGAGGCTACACCTTATGTGCCTGAATTGAGCCCAGCAAAGTTTGAAGCTTTGCCTGCCTCGAATGCAAATCGAAAATTCAATGCAGCGATACAACAAATCCGAAATGAGTTTCCAGAGAGCACCCATGAGGTCGTTTATGCCGGTATAAAACATGTAGTGGAATGGGGAGGCATTTCCTGGGGAAATGAATACTTGGATTATTTGAAACCTATTTTAAAAGTCGAACGAGACTTCCGTAATAAGGATAATATTCTGACTAATCGTGTAGCGCAATACCTTGCCCTGGCCATGGCCTATGATGATCTGGTAAATGTGGCAGATATCAAGACCAGGGCAGAACGCTGGGATACTGTATTTCAACAGGTTGGCGCAAAGAAGGGCGAAATTGTCAAAACAACAGATTATTTCCACCCTCGATTTGAGGAGGTATATGGCTTTATGCCAGTAGGACTGGGCAAGCGCATGGAGAATAGTGAATCGGCACATCGCTTCTTTACAAAATATCTCGATAAAGACCGACGGATGGACACGCATAATATCTTTTGGTTTTTTATCTTATATTGTATAGGCGGAATGAAGGGGTACCGGAAGAAAACGCTCCGTCATGCCGAGGAAATTGAAAATATAGCGGATTGGTTGGAGCGTATTTGTGACATTTCGGCCGTCAATTATGAGCTCGCAGTACAATTGGCGCGGTCCTATCGACTGAAAAAAGGGTATGGAGACACCTATGCCCGGGGACATTCTAAGTTTAAAATGGTCAATGAGTTTGCCGTTAAGCACGTCAATGTTCGAGGAATAGCGGATATTGTTTCCGAATTAATCGAATTCGGATTGAAAAATCACGAAACGGAACAACTGCAGGGGCAAATAGCCTTAGTCGAAGCCGAAATGGAAAACCGTTCTTCTAACGCTTCTGAATTTAACAACAATTAGGGATATGAATCAAGACGTCATCATCATTGGTAGTGGAATAAACAGTTTGGTCTGTGCGGCCTTATTGGCGAAAAAGGGTAAAAAAGTTACGGTCATTGAACGTTACCCCGTTTTGGGTGGATGTGTACAAACGGAATGGATTGAGGGCTGTCACATAGATACCTATTCTACAGCGTATCCTTTATTTGTTACCTCGGCAGCCTATCCGCTATTAAAGGATGACTTGGAGGAAAATGGCGTCGAATTCCTGACCAATGATGTGCCCACTGGGGTGCTCATGTCCGATGGGCAATATTGTATCCTAAAAACCGATCGTGCAGCAAACATTGCGGCATTCAATGCTCTTGCTGATGGAGATGGCGATCGGTTTGCTGCGGAGATGGATTGGGTGAACCAGCATGCCGATATCTTATTTACCATTTTGGGTGGTGAGTTAATGACCATGAAAATGGGAAAATTCCTTGCTAAATATGTATGGAAACAGGGCATTGGACAGGCGTCGGAGAACGCTCAGGAATTCCTGAAGTCCGTTCGTGCCGATTTGCCGGATCATTTCCAATCGAAAGCGTTATTGGCAAACCTTGCCCCGTGGGTCTTGCATTCGGGTTTGTCTCCGGAAAGCCCGCTCTCGGCTACGATGGCGAAAGTTACCGCCATGAGTATTGAAATGGTTGGTTTGCCATTGGTCAAGGGGGGGAGTTACCGCTTGGTAGATGCATTTAAAACTATTATAGAAGAGAATGGCGGCAGATTTGTTCAAAATATGCATGTCGAACGGATATTGGTGGATAAATATGGCAAAGCTGAAGGTGTGGTATTGGAAGATGATTCCATTCATTTGTCCAAATATGTCGTGGCCAATGTAACACCAACGCAATTGTACGGTCGTTTGCTAGTCAATGAACCGAAGGTTTCCAAGAAAGTGGAGATCCAAGCCAGGAATTATAAATATGGAAAGGGCAATATGCAGATCCACCTGATCTTAAATGAAGCGCCGAACTGGGTGCAGCCAGCATTGGAGAAGGTGACTTATGTGCATCTAACGGATGGAATCGATGATATTTCACGTGCAGTAAATGAAGCTACCCGGCAGGAGTTGCCCGCAAAGGGCACCATTTGCATCGCTCAACCAACCGCATTGGATCCGAGTCGTGCCCCTGAAGGGAAGCATATCCTCTGGATTCAAGTGCCGGAATGTCCGAACTATCCCGTTGCAGATGCGGGCGGAGCATTGGGCGATCTTTGCCAAGGCGAGTGGACCGATGAACTGCGTGAAGCGTATGCTGACCGTATTATCGACCGGATCGCTGCATATATTCCCAATATCAAATCGGCAACCGTTATTCGCAAGGTCGTCTCGCCGAAAGATCTTTCGCGGGCAAATATCAACCTGGTGCACGGAGACCCCTATTCAGGGCAGTGCAGTTTAGACCAATATTTACTTTGGCGCCCGATGGCTGGGGTTAAGAATCATGAAACACCCATTAAAAACCTGTACCATATCGGTGCATCTACCCATCCGGGACCTGGTTTAAGTGGAGCTTCAGGATTCTTGGTCGCTCAAAAAATTAAATAAGAAACACAAAACATGAACATGGCGCAGATTTTCAAAAAACAGCAGAAGGTCAAGTTTCAGCATTGTGATGCCGCAGGGATTGTGTTCTATCCTCGGTTTCTGGAAATGTTGAACGAACTGGTTGAAGACTGGTTTGAGGAGGAATTGGGCTTCCCTTTTAAGGAGTTGCACCACGGTGAAGGGGTTCCCACGGCAGATCTAAAAGTCGCTTTTTCTTCACCAGCACGGATGGGGGATACCTTTGAGAAATCCATGTATGTGTCCAAACTGGGGGATTCCAGCCTGACCTATCAATTTAAGTTCGCATTTCAGGATCGGATAATATTGCGTGGTGAATGTGTCCTCGTGCATGTAATCTTATCTGATGAAAAATTGAAAGCTATGCCATGGGCGCATCAGGTACGAATGAATATCGAACGATTTCATCATCCCGATGGAATTAAGGATGAAATTTAAATTATTGGAATTTAAAGTCTTGCTGAAAAATTGTGAATTTTCTGGATAAATTATTTTGTAAATCAGATTTTACACCTATATTTGCACACCGCAACAGCGAAAAGGAGAATTAGCTCAGCTGGTTCAGAGCATCTGCCTTACAAGCAGAGGGTCACTGGTTCGAATCCAGTATTCTCCACCAAAATAAAAAAGGAGGCTTAGCTCAGCTGGTTCAGAGCATCTGCCTTACAAGCAGAGGGTCACAGGTTCGAATCCTGTAGCCTCCACACAAAAAAAAGCACCTATTTCAGGTGCTTTTTTCGTTTTCTGCCCATCAAAGTAATTGTTTTTTTGGATCAGGCTGAAAAAGTCCACCCTTCTAAACGTATCATATTAAATCCAAAGGTACATCACACGCTATTTTCATCTTTATCCCAATGATTTTATAACATATCGTTGTCAACGCAGATCAGCTAGAGTAACAACCCGAAATAAGCGGTTAAATCTAGGTTTGGTATTTGGTCGTTTTTAGAGTTAAAATGTTTATAATCAAAATTTTAATTGTTAAGCATGCTGATTTTTCCATTTCATACTGCGGGGACCTTGTCTGAGGTGAGAGCGTGGTGAGAGCGTACTGAGAGCGTGGTGAGAGCGTGTCTATAGCACGGTCCCACCTCGCCTGAACCCCGAACGCACCCCGCTCGGGAGTCGGACAAGGTCCACAATGTGCCCAAATCACGGCAGATTTTTCAGGCTTTTGAGGGAATGTAAATTATGAAAATGGCAAATCGTGAGCTGGTGGGGTTTTTGCAAAATAGTTACACCCCTCTGGGGTTACTATAACATTATTGCTCGTGAGCTAAAATAGTGACACCCCTCCAGGATTGGATGGCGTGTTAAATTTCTAATGTAAATGATCGCATGGGCAATTATTGTTCGGCTAGCTTGTCCAGTGGATTAGGATGTCCTTGATAATTATTAGTCCAAAATATGCCCTCCTATAAAGCCATTTCCCAATATCCATAATCACAATTCCAGACGAATATCCATAATGCAACCCCGCTAGGGGTGTAACTATTTTAGAATGAAATGGATATAACCCCATACAACCCCGGCGGGGTGTAACTATTTTAGAACGAATTGGATATAACCCCATACAACCCCGGCGGGGTGTAACTATTTTAGAATGAAATGGATATAACCCCATACAACCCCGGCGGGGTGTAACTATTTTAGAATGAAATGGATATAACCCCATACAACCCCAGCGGGGTGTAACTATTTTAGAAATCTAGCCCACAACATTTGCGTTAGCCTTGTTCCCGCATATAAAATGACGTGATGATATCTACCTATCTCCTTACCAATAAATTAATTCTCGAGGTACGAATAGATTTTTTCCATGTAGAAGGCTTCGTCCAACGTTTTTACGAGTTCCAACATTTCAAATTGATCAAAGGAGAAGTTGATCCCTTCGTACGGGGTATGGAGTAAGATTCTGTTTTTTCCGTCTGGAAATACGATAGGTTTGTTGTCGTCGAAAATGTCCTTTACCAGATTTCGAAAAGTAAAGAAATCTTCCTTGCTGAAGTTGATGAGTAGATTATTGAAACAAACATGGATGATATTTTGACCGGCAGGCATACTGATGAAGCCCATGTCGTTTTTCGCGAGGATTTTGATTTGGCATTTTCCCATCGGATAATTTTTGCAGCATACAGTGCCTGTGGACTATTGTGCCTGCCTTACCCACATGCCTTCCCATGTGGGTAAACAGGACTTTTGTATAATTGAAACTTTTACTTTTGCTTGGGCTAAAGGTAGTATTTATTTAGAATGATTATAAATAATAACCCTCTTTTTTGTTTGATATGACAATTAGATTATAAAATCAGCAAATCAACAGGCGTCAGATTTAATAGCATAAAAAAACGCTGTTAAGCGTAGCTCAACAGCGTTTTCAATTGTGGATAGGTTGATATTTATAGTTCTTGAATTCTTATGTTCCTAAAACTTACGGAATCCGTATGATTCTGGAAGGCGATTTTTCCCTTGGGGAATGTCCCGAATGCTGGATAGTTTTTCATGTTGCTGTTCGCTACTTTATTCTTGAATGCTGTACTGTTGACATCATCCTCAAAAGTGATCCTATCGTTCAGCCAAAAGGTAACTGTTCCGTTCTGCTGTTTGATTTTGCCTTTATTCCATTCGCCAAAAGGATTCGGTTTGGAGTTGCTGCCGATACATTCCACTGAATAGAGACATCCTGCCCAATGCGTGGAGTCAATTTGGTGACGGTGTTCAGCGTTCGCATTGTCCAGAAGTTGCATCTCCAGGCCTGTTGCAAAAGTTGCAGCATACGTACTGTCCTCTTTTACATTGATAAACACACCACTATTGCCACCCTTCTTTACTTTCCATTCGAATTCGAGCTCGAAGTTCTCATATTCGCGATCGCTGATGATATCGCCAAATTCGCCGGGAGCGGTGGGGTCACAGATCAATTCGCCATCCGCTACTTTCCATTTGCTTTCTGCAGCACCCTTGTTATAGATGTGCCATCCTGCCAGATCCTGACCGTTGAAGAATTCCCTATTACCTTCAGATTTTGATTGGTTAGTGGATTGGGTGCAGGAAAGAACCAATAGGAAAGGCACTAAGAGCCAGGATTTGTTTAATAGCGTTGACATATTCGAAAGCTTAATTGATTATTTCTAATAACTAAATGTAGAAATAAAAAATCAATTCACAGGCTTTCACAATGCTAAAACCCTTTAGTAAAGAAATTTTGACAAATTAAATCGCTAGAAAGATCAATAGCGAACAATCTCCTCGATCTGTTCGGTAATAAATTTCAAAGTTAATGGGTCTGTGAAATCACCCTCCTGGTTAATTTCATTCTGAATCAGTGGGATATGGATCTTTAAGGGGAGGACATGCAGACGTACATAGTTACATACGCCGGTGAAATGGTCGACTCCACGGATGTTTCCGTATTTTCCTGTGGATAGTCCGACCAGGGCAGCCTTTTTGTGGAAAAAAGAGGCAGGAAAGGCGCATGCATCCACAAACACTTTCAGCACCCCGGGATAGGAGCCGTTGTATTCGGGTATAATGAAGACAAACTTCTTGGCTTCCGATACCATTTGTTGAATTTCGGCAAATTCAGGGCTTCTCTTTCCATAGAGGTCCGTGTTGATAATATCTGCAGGTAGATCCTCCAGGGAAAGGATCTCGAACTCCTCCCCACGGTTACGAAATTCTTTCTGATAAAATTTCGCAACCTTTAGTGAATTGGAATGTTTTCTATTTGTGCCTGAGATAATTAAATTCATTGTTTAAATGTAACTTACGAAAACCAATACTGTTGGACCTCCATACCTAATGCTATTTTTTGTATCTTAGCATCCTGAGTTGGCGGATTTGGATAAGCTCCAAAATTAATAAATTTAACATCATTTAAGTATCATATCTCGTGGATGGTTGTTAATTTGCAAATTGATTAGAATATTGCCGACTTGAAATTATTTTCAAAATCTGAGGAAGTACCATGGGAAAGATTATTGCCATAGCCAATCAAAAGGGAGGAGTAGGTAAAACGACGACCTCCATCAATCTAGCAGCTAGTTTAGCTGTCCTGGAATATAAAACATTGCTTGTCGATGCAGATCCGCAGGCAAACTCCACTTCGGGCATTGGTTTTGATCCTCGTGGGATCAAGACAAGTATCTATGAATGCTTAGTGAATGATGTGACAGCCCGCGAAGCGATTCAACAAACGGATACACCAAATCTTGACCTGCTCCCAGCGCATATTGACCTTGTGGGTGCAGAGATTGAAATGATCAACCTCGAAGAACGTGAGTATAAAATGAAGCGTCTATTGGATGAGGTGAAGGATGCGTATGATTTTATTATCATCGACTGTTCCCCATCCCTTGGATTGATTACCATCAACGCATTGACGGCATCCGATTCGGTCATTATTCCGGTTCAATGTGAATATTTTGCCTTGGAAGGTCTGGGTAAATTGTTGAATACCATCAAAATCGTACAGACCCGCTTGAATACGGATCTGGAAATCGAAGGCATTCTATTGACAATGTACGATGTTCGCCTACGTCTATCCAACCAAGTGGTTGAAGAGGTACGGACGCATTTCAATGACCTGGTTTTCGATACCATTATTCAGCGGAATACACGCTTGAGTGAAGCCCCAAGCTTCGGTGTTTCTGTCATTATGCATGATGCATCATGCAAAGGCGCCGTGAATTACTTAAATTTAGCACGTGAAATATTAGAAAAGAACGGACTATTAAAAGAGAACAATAAGGAAACAGTAACAGTATAGTATGGCAGCACAACAGCGGAAAACAGGATTGGGGAAAGGTTTAGGTGCATTGCTTCAGCAAGAAGTAGTCGAAACGCCAAAAGGCCAAACTGCCGAAACTCCTGTAGCTAAGACGTCCAGCTCACCGGCTGGAAGTATCAACTTTATAAAAATAGATCAAGTTTCCATCAACCCCTTCCAACCTCGGACGGATTTTGATGAGCAGGCATTGCGTGAACTTTCTGAGTCTATCGAATTACAAGGGCTTATCCAGCCCATTACCGTTCGCCAAATCGGCAAGAACGAATATCAATTGATTAGTGGTGAGCGCCGTTTGCGGGCATCCAAATTAGCAGGTATCACCGAGATCCCTGCCTATGTGCGTACGGCAAACGACCAACAGATGTTGGAGATGGCCCTGATCGAAAATATTCAACGTGAAAACTTGAATGCGATCGAGATTGCCCTCAGCTTCCAACGCATGATCGAGGAATGCTCCCTCAAACAAGAAGAACTGGGCGACAGGGTTAGCAAGAACCGCTCGACGGTGACAAATTACCTGCGTCTATTAAAATTACCTCCTGTTATTCAAGCCGCCATCCGCGATGGAGATCTGACCATGGGCCATGCCCGTGCACTGATCAATGTCGGTGAAGTGGAAAAACAATTGTTCATCTTCAAGGAAATCGTAGAAAAGGGGCTCTCCGTACGTAAAGCAGAGGAGCTGGTACGTGAGGTACAGCAAGCAAGAGATAAAAAACAGAAAGGGGCGAAGAAGGAAACTCCGCTAACCTTCCAATATCAGAAAATTGAGGATGACTTGGCCTCTAAATTCGCTACCCGCGTGAAATTGAACGTGAAAACCAACAAGGGCAAAGGTGCGATCGAGATTCCATTTGACTCTGAAGATGATCTAAGCCGTATTTTAGAATTGCTGGATTGGTAATGCATAAGTTAGGACTGCTCTTCGGATTGATGTTGCTTTTTACAGGTGCCATGGGACAGGTAAAAGACACCATTCCAGACTCCACCAAAATGGTGCAGCTTCAGGACTCCCTAAAAGCAGGGGATGCCCAAGATACCACACGCAAGGAAACGCGTGCTGAACGCAGGGCCCGAAAAAAAGCGGAGAAAGAGCGTGAAAAATATTACTATAAGGATATCCTAAAGGATTCCACCCGACTGGAAATCGAACGGTTATCCCGCGTCGCTTGGAAAAGATCTTTGATCCTTCCAGGCTGGGGGCAGTATACAAATGGTGGGATCTGGTGGGTAAAGACACCGATTATCTATGGTGGGTTTGTGGCAGCTTATCTTACCTTTGATTATTGGAACTGGTACTATAACATGTTCCTGGATGAGTTGAAATATCGAGAGGAATTCGGGCAGCCGTCCAGTGGCCCGCTTGGGTTCGAGACTAACTGGTCCGATCAAGGATTAATTGCCCAGAAAGACTACGGCCGTCGGAATCGAGATCTAACCATCTTGGTGACCGTAGGCTGGTATGGATTGAATGTGGTGGAAGCCTACGTGGATTCCATTTTGAAGAACCGTTGGAATATCAGCAACGATTTAAGCTTCAAGATATCGCCTACATTAATGCCGAATTACGCATATACTCCCGGAACAGGCATGTTTTCCGGGACAAGTTTCGTTACGCCTGGCGTAAAGATGACTTTTAAAATCAGATAATTAACCAATTAACTATATGAAGATCGTTTTATTGGGTTACGGAAAAATGGGACAGTTAATCGAGCGATTTGCCATGAAAAGAGGGCATGAGGTCGTTTTGATTGTTGATGAACAAAACCGAAGCAGCATCCAGGTGGACGACCTGGAAGATGCTGATATCGCCATTGATTTCAGTACACCGAATGCGGCATTGGAGAATATCAGCCTATGTTTTGAGGCAGATCTACCTCTGGTTGTCGGTACCACCGGATGGTATGAACATCTGGAAGAAGTGAAAGAAACCTGTTTAGAAGCCAATCAATCCTTATTGTATGGTTCTAATTTCAGTATCGGGGTCAATATTTTTTTCCATATCAACAAGATGTTGGCGAAAGCAATTGAACCCTATAAGCAGTATGACGTACAGGTGGAGGAAATTCACCATATCCATAAATTAGATGCACCAAGCGGCACGGCTATTACCATTGCCGAAGGTATCCTTGAGCATATTCCGGCAAAACAAAGCTGGGTGAACAGCGTGGAGGGATCCGGAGAGGAAGTGATTCCAAAACCGAATGAACTCTTAATCGAAAGCTTGCGCATCGAAGAAGTGCCAGGCACGCATACTGTTCTTTACAGCTCTGAGGTGGACCAGATTGAATTTAAGCATACCGCCCATAGTCGGGAGGGATTTGCTTTAGGTGCGGTTATTGCTGCGGAATGGCTCTTAGGGAAAAAGGGCTTTTTCCAGGTGACAGAAATGTTTGATTTTAATAAGTAAAATATGTGGTATATCATTTTAGCCATATACATCATAGGTTCGCTTTACGGACTGTTTTTATTGTATAAGAAAGCCGGTAGGCAAGGTTGGGAGGCTATTGTTCCGTTTTATGCACAATATGTCATGGCCCAACTGGTTGGAAGACCTACGTGGTGGATCGTCTGGCTCTTTGTGCCGATCGTCAATATATTTATCTTTTACGATTTATACCTGAATCTGATCAAGGCTTTTGGTAAACGTCGGTTTTGGGAAAATGCCGCTGCCGTTTTGGTGCCTTTTATCGTCTTGCCGATGTGGGGTAGGGATCCTAATGTGAAATACCTTGGGCAATCCACCACAGAGGAGTTCAAGAAGAAATATCCGTATAAGAAATCAGTAGGCCGCGAATGGGCAGATGCGATCATTTTCGCAACAGTTGCCGCTACCCTTATCCGTGGTTTCCTGATCGAAGCCTACATGATCCCAACGGGATCGATGGAAAGAAGCTTATTGGTGGGTGACTTCCTGTTCGTGAGTAAATTGAACTATGGACCGCGCATCCCGATGACCCCAATCGCTTTCCCTTTCGCACACCATACCATGCCGGTGACCGGTGGAAAAGCATATTCGGAAATTATTAAGGTCCCTTATAAACGTCTCCCTGGATTCCAGGAAATCAAACGCAACGATGTGGTCGTATTTAACTACCCTGTGGAAGCGGATGAACCTTATAACAGACCAGTGGACAAGCGTGAAAATTACATCAAGCGCTGTGTAGGGATGCCTGGAGATATTGTTTCCATGGAACGCACCAAGCTTTTTGTAAATGGTAAACCAGCATTTGAAGATGATGATTTCCAAACGAACTATCAGGTATTCACAGATCCCAATGGACTGAACCTGCAAAAGCTGTTGGATATGCGTGTGGAGTTGGATCCGTTATATACAAATCCAAGCGAAGGGATCTACGGTATGCACATGACCAAAGGAGAAGCCGCAGAAATCAAATCCTGGGCAAGTGTTAAAGAAGTACGTGAGATTATCTTCGAACCAGGAGATAACAACCCGAACTTCAGAGCATTCCCATTCTATGAAAATGGAATCATTTGGAACTACGATAATTTTGGACCTATTCAAGTGCCTAAAAAAGGCTGGACCGTAAAATTGGATAGCTTGAATGTGCCACTTTACCAACGTGCCATTACGGTATATGAAGGGAATAACTTTGAACAGCGTCAAGATGGATATTATATCAACGGTCTAAAAACGGATAGCTATACCTTCAAAATGGATTATTACTGGATGATGGGGGACAACAGACATAATTCCCTGGATTCAAGAGGATGGGGTTTTGTCCCTGAAGACCATATTGTAGGGAAAGCGTTATTTACCTGGTTGAGTTGGGACGAAGATGGTTCCTTCCTGACCAAGATCAGATGGAATAGAATATTCAGGGGAATCCGATAACATTCCCCATGCCATAAAAAGAGCGATCAAGAACTAATTCTTGATCGCTTTTTTTTATAGTATGCCTTTGATGCTTTTCGCAGCCTTATTTCAATGCCGCCAAATAGCGCTTGATCGTCTCTTCCAATCCCAAATAGAGGGCATCGGCAATCAGCGCGTGGCCAATGCTGACTTCCAATAATCCGGGGATGTGCTGTTGGAAATATTGCAGGTTATTTAAGTCCAGATCGTGCCCTGCATTCAGACCCAAGCCGACTTCCTGTGCTTTCTCTGCCGCCTTGATGTACGGTGCAATGGCTGCTTCCTTGTTGGCCGTAAATTCAGCAGCATACGCTTCGGTATAGAGTTCGATACGGTCCGTTCCAGTTTCTGCAGCTCCTTCCACCATGTCTTCTACCGGATCCACAAAGATGGAAACACGGATTCCCTGCCCTTGGAATAACTTGACCATATCTGTGAGGTAATCCTTGTATTTGATCGTGTCCCATCCATGATTGGATGTGATCTGTCCTAATTCATCCGGTACCAATGTCACTTGTGTCGGGTTGTTCGCCAACACCAAATCCACAAATTTCTGTTCCCGGCAATTCCCTTCGATATTGAATTCCGTAGCAATATTGGCCTTGAGGTCGTATACATCCTGGTAACGGATATGTCTTTCATCCGGACGTGGGTGTACGGTGATGCCTTCAGCGCCGAAGCGTTCACACGCCAAAGCTGCCGATAATACATTGGGAACATTTCCACCACGGGAGTTCCGCAGGGTGGCAATCTTGTTGATATTTACAGATAGTTTGGTCATATTCTAGCCTTTTTTACAAATCTAAGGTTTTAGCTGTCCATATTCCCATCATTTTATCATTTTAAATGCACGCAGCAATGGATAAAATTTTTTAAATTGCAACACATATGGATGGTCTGGACTTCAATCTCTTAAGTGGCTTCAGGTTGCTTGATTTCATCGATATATTGCTGGTGGCAATTATCATATATTACGTTTATAGCCTGATCAAGGGTACTATAGCCGTGAATATCCTGATTGGGGTGGGTCTATTCTATGGCATATACCTGGTCGTTAAGCAGATGGAGATGCGCCTGCTGACGGAGATTTTCGGCGGATTTATCTCCGTCGGGTCGATTGCTTTGATCGTGGTGTTCCAGCAGGAAATCCGGCGGTTCTTGCTGCATATCGGTAAGAATATTTCCCTACGTCGGAAAAAGTTCTTCTGGACCATATTCGGTGCCAAGAAATCTACTCACAAAGACAATTCAGAGTTTATAAAGCCCATTGTAGAGGCCTGCCAGAACATGTCCAAATCAAAAACTGGGGCTTTATTGGTGTTCTCTCGTTATTTTGATGAGGAATATTACCAAACGAGTGGTACAATCATCGATGCACCCATATCCAAGCGCTTATTGGAGACCATCTTCTTCAAGAATTCGCCTTTGCATGATGGGGCTGTGATCGTTGTGGACAATCGCATTATGACGGCAAGCTCCGTGCTTCCACTTTCGGACAGTGAGGATCTTCCCCCGCAGTTCGGTCTGCGCCATCGGGCAGCCATTGGCGTAACGGAAGTCTCCGAAGCGGTTGCAGTTATTGTGTCGGAGGAAACCGGCGAGATATCTTTTGCCAAAGATGGAAATATCAATATGAACCTCACAGCAGAAGAGTTGGAGAAGATTCTTGCCGAAGAATTGTAGTTTGCTGAATAATATTTTTATTATCTGTATTTTTATTGAACAATTGTTCTTGTTTGATAAATTTTAGATAACTTTATTCAAATTATAACACTAAATTTTCGCTATGCATTTCGACGAACAAAAACCCATCGATATCGTGCTGAACGACCTGTTCGAGCATTACCGTAAAAATGTTTCGGATGTAGATAAAATTACAAAGGCGTTATTGGAGCGTGGCGTTGTTTCTGCGCAGGCTGATATCGTCAATGACCATATTGCCTTCAGGACTTTGGGGGTTCCCAACCTTGGAATCAAATCCTTTGAGAAAATCTTCCTGTCTTTTGGCTATAAAAAAATGGATTATTACTATTTCGAAGGAAAGAAACTGGATGCCTATTGGTTCGCTCCACCTTCCGACGAATACCCTAGGATTTTCGTCTCTGAATTGCGTGTGTCCGAGCTGAGTCAGGCTGCGCAGGATATCATCCAAAAATATACTGCGGGCATTACCACGGACCCTGTTGATGCGCTGGATCTGAAAAATGGCGTTGAAGTGGCTGCATTCCTGCAGAAACCCCTTTGGGATTTGCCAACTTCCGCGGAATATGAAACCCTCCTCGCTGAAAGTGAATATGCAGCTTGGGTAATCTATAACCGCTATTATTTGAATCATTATACCATCAGTATCCACGAACTGAAAGACGGATATAACACTTTGGAAGAATTTAATGCCTTTTTGGAAAGTATCGGCGTGAAACTGAATACTTCTGGCGGGAAGATCAAAACCAGTGATGATGGGCTGTTGCGGCAGAGTAGTACCGTATCGGCTTTATATGATGCGAAATTTGCGGATGGGAAGACGTTGGAAATTGCCGGAAGCTATGTAGAATTTGCCGAGCGTAGCGTCCTTCCTGCCTTTAAGGATCTTCCAAAAGATCAAATCAAAAGGGAACACCGTAGAGATGGTTTCGAGACCAACAATGCGGATAAGATTTTTGAAAGTACATATACCTCACAAATAAAAGGATAATACCTTATGGAAGAGCAATTGCTCCTGCTTTCGGAAGAATTGCATGGCGAGCTGTTCTGGGATGAGAAGATGCGTCTGCTGTATGCAACGGACGCATCCGCTTATCGGGAGCTGCCATTGGCTGTTGCTTACCCCCGTGATAAGCATGACCTACGCGTGTTAATCGACTTTGCCCGGACGAATGGTACTTCCCTGATTCCACGGACTGCTGGCACCTCCTTGGCCGGACAGGTGGTGGGTGCCGGTATTGTGGTCGATGTGTCCAAATATTTTACGGAGATTCTCGAGGTAAACGAGGAAGCGTCTTGGGTACGCGTTCAACCTGGCGTCATCCGGGATGAACTCAATATGTTCCTCAAACCTCACCGCTTATACTTCGGCCCGGAGACTTCAACGGCCAATCGCGCCATGATCGGTGGGATGGTCGGCAATAACAGCTGCGGTTCCAATTCGTTGATCTACGGAAGCGCAAGAGAGCATACCATTGAGGTGCAAGCCCTATTGAGCGATGGCTCCGAGGTAACCTTCAAAGCGCTGACGTATGACGAGTTCGATCGCAAATGTAACCAGGGTGACCTGGAAGGGCAGCTGTATAAACAATGCCGTAGCCTATTGAGCAACTACCGGAATCAGGAAGAAATCCGAGCACATTTTCCGAAACCTTCCGTTCATCGCCGAAATACGGGCTATGCCATCGACCTCTTATTGGAAACTGACCCATTTACGGCCGGAAAGGAACCTTTTAACTTCTGTAAACTGATTTGTGGTTCGGAAGGTACACTTGCCTTCATTACCGAAATAAAACTGCATGTCGACCCGTTGCCTTCGCTACCTAGTGGTTTGCTGTGCGTGCATTTCCATACGCTGAAAGACGCTTTGCAGGGAAACTTGATTGTCCTCAAACATAAACCGTTGGTGAGTGAGTTGATGGACCATTATATCTTGGAGCGCACGAAAGATAACCTGGAACAATCCAAGAACCGATTTTTCGTATCGGGGGAGCCCCAGGCCATTCTAATTGCCGAATATGATGGGGTGGATGAAGCAGCCATCCGAGCCAAGGTGGCCGAGGTTGAAGCAGATCTTCTTGCCCATGGCATAGGGTATCATTTTCCATTGGTATTGGGGGCGGCCAAAAAGAACGTTTGGGATTTGCGAAAAGCCGGTCTGGGCTTGCTGAGTAATGTGCCAGGCGATGATAAACCCGTGGCGGTGATTGAAGATACAGCAGTTGATGTGGCCGACTTACCAGCCTATATTGCCGATTTTAATATCATTTTAGAAAAATATAAACTGTATGCGGTGCATTATGCCCATGCCGCAACAGGCGAGTTGCATTTGCGCCCGATCATTAACCTAAAAACACAGGAGGGAAATGAGCTGTTTCGGGAAATTGCGCTAGAGATTGCCCATCTGGTAAAGAAATATAAAGGATCCCTGAGCGGTGAACATGGCGATGGGAGGTTGCGTGGAGAATTTATCCCGCTAATGATTGGGGACCACAACTATGCGCTGTTAAAAGAAATTAAAAAAACCTGGGATCCCTTGGGGATCTTCAATCCGGGAAAGATCGTGGATACTCCAGCGATGAATACGTTCCTGCGCTATAAACCCGGGCAACAGGAAAGAACGATAAAGACCGTGTTCCGTTATGGACCTCAAACCGTGCTGCAGCATGCCGAACAATGCAATGGATCCGGAGACTGCCGAAAGTCGCACCTGTCGGGTGGAACCATGTGTCCCTCGTATATGGCAACGAAAAACGAAAAGGACACGACACGGGCCCGCGCCAACATCCTGCGGGAGATGTTGACCAACTCTGAGAAAGCGAACCCATTTGACCATCAGGAAATCAAGGAAGTCATGGACCTCTGCTTGAGTTGTAAAGCCTGCAAATCGGAATGCCCTTCCTCCGTGGATATGGCAAAGTTGAAAGCAGAATTCCTTCAGGGGTATTACGATAGTCATGGTGTTCCTTTCCGATCGCGCATGATCGGACATGTGGATGCGATGACCAAATTGATGCAGCCGATTGCTGGACTGTACAATGTAGTCGCAGGCAATAAGTACACGAGTCGTCTGGTCAAGAACATATTGGGTTTTGCGCCGGAGCGCGAAATCCCCAAAATAGCATCCACTACCCTCCGAAAATGGTTCCAACAAAAGGATAAGCCATTTGTCGGTAATAGGAAAGCCATCAAGTCGGTTTATTTTTTCTGCGACGAGTTCACCAACTTCAATGAGGTGGAACTTGGCAAGAAGGCAATCTTGCTCTTGGAGCGTCTGGGATATGAGGTACTCATGGTACCCCATGCTTTTTCTGGGCGGGCATTGATTTCAAAAGGATTGCTTCGGGACGCAAAAAAGCTGGCCAATAAAAATGTAGAAATCTTTCGTGATCGACTGGATAAGGATACCCAATTGTTGGCTGTCGAACCATCGACGATATTGACCTTCCGCGATGAATATGTAGACCTTGTGGATGATCATCTCCTGGCCGATGCTGAACGCATCGCCCCTCTGGCGGTGACCTTTGAGGAATACATCTTGCAGGAGTTCGAACAGGGGCATATATCCTCTGCACAATTTGATGATCAAGCCCAGGATATCCTCTTACATGGGCACTGCCAACAGAAAGCCTGGGGGCTGCTGCCGACGGTTTCCAAGGTGTTGGGGATTCCATCGAATTACAACGTTAAACAGATTCCTTCGGGTTGTTGCGGTATGGCGGGATCCTTTGGCTATGAAAAGGAGCATTATGCACTTTCCCAACAGATCGGAGAGCTGGTGCTTTTTCCCGCAGTACGGGGGAAGGCAGATACTACCATTGTAGCAGCTCCTGGGTCAAGCTGTAGGCATCAAATAAAGGACGGTACAGGAGTCATCGCCCAGCATCCGATAGAAATCCTATGGAAGGCATTAAAGGGCTGAGAAACGGACAGATCAAAGATATAACCGGTATAAAACAGAAAATCCTGATCAATCGATCAGGATTTTCTGTTTTATTTTTATTGCAATGTTCTTATTTTTTGATAGTCGCTATAGCTTCCGTAATCAATTTGATGTACTCGGTATGGTTTTGCTTTTTCGCCATGGCCAAGCCCTCTTCTGCAGCTTTTAACGCGCCAGCTGTATCCCCAGCCTTTGCTAGGATCAATGCTTTCCAGTATTTCACGTGTGGAGCTTTGGTATTGCCCTTATCGGCAATTTTCATCCATTCCGCAGCTTTTGCAATGTCCACGTCGTTATTGTAATAATACATAGCGGCATTGAAATAAGGCTTTTTCTCGCCTTTCATGGCTTCCTCAATGCTGGCAATGATCTCTGCTTTCTGATCTACGGTAATATTGAATTTCACTTTAGTTTTCTCCCAGCTTAAGGTCATGTCCATGGTCTGCTCGTGAACATCCTCAAACCCAATCGTGAAGGTTTCTACATGCGTAGGCAATTCTGTTGGTTTTACTTTGATGCGAAGAACATCGTCCGCCTTATCGTAGGTATAGGCACCCCACTGTTTCGCGTTTTTATTGAAGATGATCGTCCATTCATCTTTGGTTGGCAACGTGAATAGGGCGTATGTACCTGAATCTAGTTTCTGCCCTTCAATCATTACTTCTGATTGGAAAGTGATATTTGTTGCATTATTTGCTCCCGTGCGCCAAATCTGTCCATAAGGAACTAGGTCGCCAAAAATCGTTCTACCTTTTGCACTTGGACGCTGATAGATTACGCTGACCTGTTCAATACCTAAATCCTGAATGATAAATTGGGTGCTACTTGATTGTGGTAATTTTAATTGAGCTTCAGCCTGATTACTGCTGAAGATTAATCCTGCCACAACCAGGATAGTTAATGCTAATTTTTTCATAATCTTTTAAATAGAATTATCGAAGATAAGAAAAAAGGCCAAAAAAGAAAATGGAGTCAGTCGCCTAACTCCATTTAATATTCTTGATCATGCCTTTTTAATGCTTACGGACCTTATGTCCTGATACGGCATAATAAAGGATAAATAAGTAACATGGTAACGCGATCCAATAGGCTTGGTGTGCTCCAACGGAGTGGGATAACCAGCCGTATAACAACGGGATAACTGCCCCACCGGCAATACCCATCACCAAGATCCCTGATGCGGCACTCGTGAATTTACCTACACCTTTCAATGCCAATGGCCAAATTGCCGGCCATACCAGTGAATTCGCCAGACCCAATAGACCTACCAAAGCCAAGGAAACCATACCGTCGGTAAACACGATACCTACGGTTAGCAAAATCCCCAGGATGGCACAAGCTTTCAATGCCGTTTCTTGGGATAGGTATTTTGGGATCGCAATGATACCGATGATATAACCGAATACCATGGATGCCATGGTGAATGACGTGAAGAACTTGGCGTCTGCCAACGGGATACCCAAGAAGGTACCGTAGGCAATAATGGTATCTCCTGCCAATACTTCAACACCCACATACGCGAATAACGCGATGAAACCAAGCAATACGTGCGGGAAATCAAAAATGGAGTGCTTCGTTTCTGTCAGGTTATGGTGTTCTTGGTCTTCTTCCTCATCACCCTTCACTTCAGGTAGATTGGATTTTGAAATCCAGACACCCAACAGTACCAGCACGACAACAATACCGATGTATGGATTGACCACTTTCAGGGCGATATTGTCCAAGGCTAGACTCTTCTCTTCGAGGCTCATGGTTGCCAATTGTTCCTTAACCTTATCGGCTTCGTCCAATTTCAGGAAGAAACCCAGGATGATAGGCGCTAAGGCACCCGCAAACTTATTACAGATACCCATGATACTGATCCGGCGTGCTGCCGTTTCCACAGGACCAAGGATCGTGATGTACGGATTGGAAGCCGTCTGTAGAATGGCTAATCCACCACCCATGATAAAGAGACCGACTAAGAAAAGCAAATATGTTCGTGAATATGCCGCAGGAATAAACAATAACGCTCCAACCGCCATAATCCCCAAGGAAACAGCCATCCCGTTCTTAAATCCAAACCTGTTCAGTACCCAAGTGGATACCGGTGCCATCACTAAATATGCGATATAGAAGGCGAACGTAACGAAGTAGGATTGTACCTCTGTCAGCTCACAGGCGATTCGTAAATAAGGGATTAATAAGGAGTTAAGCCAAGTGGCGAACCCGAAGATAAAGAATAACGAGCCAATGATGATCATAGGCCCTACAGTGGATTGATTATTCTGCGTGGTCATAAATTTGATGTGTCAAATATTAATTTAAGGTAATCACAAGGCTAATAAAATATTTCC
The DNA here is from genome assembly GCF_011046555.1 of Sphingobacterium lactis. Lineage (NCBI taxonomy): Bacteria > Pseudomonadati > Bacteroidota > Sphingobacteriia > Sphingobacteriales > Sphingobacteriaceae > Sphingobacterium > Sphingobacterium lactis. The sequence continues at coordinate 484,692 of NZ_CP049246.1, read as the reverse complement.
ATATTTTAAAGGTTAAAATGTCAATCAACCGTTTGCATGCGGGCATAAAAAAGAGAGACATCGTTTTAGCAACGTCTCTCTCAAACCTAAACCGTATCATAATACCATAATATTTATGGTTTTTTATGAACACGTATAGTTGAATATTGTTTTAAGCGAGCTTCGGTTTTTTGATGATGGCCATGGTCAGGCGGGAAACGCAGACCAATTTATTGCGTTCATCATGGATCTGAATATCCCACACGTGGGTGGTTTTTCCAATATGCAGAGGCTTGCATGTTCCGCGCACCACGCCCTTTGTTACCGGACGGATGTGGTTGGCATTTATTTCCAATCCAACCGCGGCCCAGACTTCCGAATCGACCAACATATGGGAGGCAACACTACCTACGGATTCCGCCAGCACGACAGATGCCCCACCATGTAAGATACCAAATGGCTGTTTTACTTTTTCAGTAACCGGCATTTCCGCAACAAGGGCGTCCGGTGTAATCGAAACTGCTTTGATATCCAGGAAACCGGTCATGTTGATCGCAAAGATCTTATTGACTTCTTCTAACGTATATTCCTTATACCACATCGTTTATCAACTTTTGATCTTTTAAATAACGGGCTTTCAGGATAATAACATGGTGGTTGAGGTGACCTGCAATGATGTATAGAAGTGCCCTAACGGAAATCAACCGATCGGAAGCCATCCCTTTACGGGCAAGCTCTGTTTCATCAAAAGATTTGAACAGGTGCATGTTCGCCTTGCGCAGGTGGACGAACTCTTCTGCGATATCCGCCAATTTACGCTCATTATGGCGACCATTGATCACGAACTCATCCTGTTCAAAGGATGCCAATGCGGTCATGTCATTCCTGCCGAAGCGTAAGGCCCGGTAGGTCATGATGCGTTCTGCATCAACGATATGGCAAAGGACCTCCTTTACCGACCATTTATCTTCTGCATAAGCATACGTACCCAACTCTTCGGGGATACTCGCAATTAATTCGGGGAAAGTGTCGATCTGTTCCTGCAGTTCTTCCATCACATCGCCCGTGACGGTTTCGATGTAATCATTGAAGATTGCCGGATATTCATCAGATTTGAGTGGGTTCATAGCGTAAATTACTTTTTAATACGATTCGAAAGGTAGTACCTTTTCCTATTTCAGATTCTTTAACGAAAATTTGTCCTTTATGGTAATATACCATCCGCTTTGTCAGACTCAATCCTAATCCCCAACCCCGCTGTCTGGTGGTATATCCTGGTTGAAAAATGGTCTCCCAATTGGACCTTGGAATTCCTTTTCCGGTGTCACTAATGTCTATAAAAATTTCCTCTTTTGCAATGTTTTCTGAAATGTTAATGGTAATCTTACCCTCACCTTCGATGGCATTTACAGCGTTTTTGAGGAGGTTTTCAATGATCCAGTCGAATACCTGTACATTCACTTGGGCTTCCACTTGTTGGTCTCCGGTCATCTCAAATGTAATACGCTTACTGGTCCGAACACTGAAATAATTGACATATTCCTCCACGATTTTATACACGACATGGTTGGAGAGGGAGGGCGTAGATCCAATTTTCGAAAACCTGTCTGCAACGATTTCCAACCGTTTCACATCCCGTTCCATTTCGTCCAACAACGAGTTGTCGCGTCCCTCATAAGTTATCCTGGCCAGCTCCAGCCAGCCCATCATGGATGAGATCGGCGTGCCCAGCTGATGGGCAGCCTCTTTCGCCATACCCACCCATACAAGATTCTGTTCGGAGTCTCGGATGGAGTTGAAAACTGTATAGGCAATAATCAAGAAGATCGCAATCAGGGAAAGCTGTAAGTAAGGAAATATCCGCAATTGGCTTAGGGCAGCAGAGTCCTGGTAGTAAACCAGCCATTTCTCGCCCGTATCCAAGGATATGTGGATCGGGGGATGGGCTTTCTTCATTTTTGAAAGCTGCTTCTCGAAGTATTCCGGATCATATTCCTGCGTGCTACTGCTGTCGACTGCAGACGGGTGAATGTTGGTTTTGGTGCTGTCCAGATCACGCCAGAAAATAATCGTTCCATCTTCCTTGGTGATGATTGCCGGAAGGCTGAGACTATCCCGAACCGCGTAGATAAAGCTGATAAACTGGTCGTCCACATCGGGCATCGTGACGATACTCTGCGTGCTCATGGCCCAGACTTCCGCTTTGGTTCGTTCCGATTTCGACAGACTCTTCACCAAATAATTGGTATACAGCAGGGATGCTGCAGCAATCAAGGCTGCAAATAGGAACAGGAAAAACTTCCATTGCTGTTTATTATACCGGTAAGGATGTTGCTTCATAGCGTTACGCGTCAACCAAAATAATCATTTTCCCATTGCTACGAGAAAGAAAAGTAATAAATGCGTAGTTTTGTGCTTATGAGTTCACATAAAAAAGTTCGCGTCCGTTTTGCGCCAAGTCCGACCGGCGGATTACATTTGGGCGGTGTTCGTACCGCACTATTCAACTATCTTTTTGCTAAACATCACCAAGGCGATTTTATCCTGCGTGTGGAGGATACAGACCAGACACGTTTCGTGCCGGGTGCCGAAGAGTATATCATGGAATGTTTGGCATGGTGTGGGTTAAATCCAGATGAAAGCCCGCAGCATGGTGGCAATTATGGACCGTACAGGCAAAGTGAGCGCAAGCCCTCTTACCGCCATTTTGCGGAAGATCTGGTAGCAAAAGGACATGCCTTTTATGCCTTCGATACTCCAGAAGAACTGAATGCGCAGCGTGAGCAGCACCCGAATTTCCGGTATGCCCATGATAACCGCATGGACCTTCGGAATTCACTAAGCCTAGGTGAAGAGGAAACAGCTCGCCTATTGAAAAGTGGTGCGCCACATACCATCCGTATCAAAATGCCGGAAGATGAAGTGGTCTCATTCGAAGATATGATCCGTGGACGGGTAAGTTTTGAAACAAAATTAGTAGATGATAAAGTCCTGCTCAAAGCCGATGGCATGCCAACGTACCACCTTGCTGTGGTCGTGGATGATAAGGCAATGGACATTTCCCATGTCTTCCGTGGTGAGGAATGGTTGCCTTCTGCTCCAGTGCACATTCTCCTATGGGAATATTTGGGCTGGAAAGAGGAGATGCCCGAATGGGCACACCTGCCATTGATCCTTAAACCCGATGGAAATGGAAAGTTGAGCAAACGTGATGGCGATCGCTTAGGGTTTCCGGTATATGCCATGAACTGGAACGATCCGAAAACTGGTGACTTAACCACAGGATTCCGTGAGCGCGGATTCTTGCCGGAGGCATTCGTTAATATGTTGGCCGTATTGGGCTGGAACGATGGTACCGATCAGGAATTATTCACCTTGGAGGAATTGATCGCAAAATTCTCCGTCGACAGAATCAGTAAAGCCGGTGCAAAATTCGATTTCGAAAAGGCAAAATGGTTCAATCAGGAATGGATAAAGCGCGCACCAGAAAGCGAATTATTACCGCAGGTAGCGGCTGTTCTGGAAAGCCATGGCATACAGGTCGAACAACAGGATGAAAATTTTGTCGGAATCGTTCTCGATTTAGTGAAAGAAAGGTTAACTTACATCGAGGATTTTTGGGAGCAATCATCATTCTTCTTCCAGAAACCAACAACCTATGACGTAGATGCCGTAAAACCTAAATGGAACGCCGATAAGACATCATTCTTTACCAAGGTCAGTGACGTGTTTGCCCAACAACAGACTTGGGATGCCGCAACCTTGGAACCGCTATTCAAAAACCTGATCGCTGAATCGGGGATGAAGATGGGCGAATTGATGATGCCGTTCCGAATTATGTTAGTGGGCGGGAAATTTGGACCGGATGTGTTCAAGATTGCCGAACTGTTGGGGCAAGCAGAGGTGTTGGAGCGGATCAAGTTGGCCGTTCCTCAATTTGAAGCCTAAAACATAAATCAACGCTAAATAAAAATGAAACAATTGACTAAATTATGTTCGGGCATCCTTGCGGTAGCCCTGCTGATGTTCGCATCATGCGCAAGTAAGGTGCACCCGACGAATGAAGAAGCTGTAACGAAAGCTAAAGGTCCATTTCCTGAGGAAAAGCTCGGTTGGAAATTGGGCGCACAAGCCTATACGTTCCGCCTATTCAACTTTGAGCAAGCATTAAATAGAATTGCGCAATCCAACCTTCGCTTCGTAGAAGCATTTCCAGGTCAAGAAATTGGTGCCGGAAGCACGGAGAAAATGACGTACGAACTTTCTCCTGAAGGCAGGAAGTTGGTCAAGCAACTGCTAAAGGATCGCGGTATAACCCTGCATGCCTATGGTGTCGTGGGCGCCAAGGATAAAGCGGAATGGGAAAAAATATTCCAATTTGCCAAAGATCTTGGGGTACAGGTGATCAACGCAGAACCATCAGAAGACCAATTGGATTATTTATCCGCGCTATGCGATCAATATGATATCCGTCTGGCGATCCATAACCACCCTGAACCTTCACACTATTGGAATCCTGATGTGGTTCTGAAGGCTTTGGAAGGTAGAAGCGCACGCATGGGCGCAGCAGCCGATGTTGGCCACTGGATGCGGTCCAGCCTAGATCCCATAGCTTCCCTTAAGAAGTTGGAAGGGAAGATCTTCCATATCCATTTTAAGGACCTGAATGCTTTTGGTGATAAAAAGGCGCATGACGTCATCTGGGGTACCGGAAAATTAGGCTTGAAAGAAGTGCAGGCCGAATTGAAACGTCAGAACTATAAAGGCATGTTCTCTGCAGAATACGAATACAACTGGGAGAATAACCAACCGAATGTACAAGAAAGTGTGGTGAATTTCAGATCCGCATTATAAGAATAAAATATTGTATACATGCCCTGATGATTCCATCAGGGCATTTTTTTATACCTAATAAAATCAACGTCTCCGGATTGCAAGCGCTTTACTGGCTAAAACCTATCGAATTGCCTAAGGACCCTTTTTTCGGATGCCTGATGCTCTTTCCAGACCTGCAGGAGGTACCGATCGTTTACTTCGTCACTTTTCGTTGCGTAGGGCTCACTGATGTGGTATGAACTGATCCGGATTCTGTAAGTGCCTTTCTCCAGCGGAACTTCCACCAGGATCCGACTGGATGGACAATCCTGTAGCTCCAATATGCCCGAATCCAGGACCAGGGAAGTCTCCACGATATGTTCGGCTTCAGGTTCCAATTCCGACGGCGGTCCGTCAAGGATTTCCAGCCTTCCCTTCACGGTGGTCAGGTCGTTTTCGATCAGGATACCAAGCATCGAGCCCGTTTCGCCAAGACGATCGCTAAAAGCTTGATCGCTCCAAAAATCTTTGACTTCCGTGTGGTTTTTTGAACCTTTGTCAACAAGATAAAACTGACCATACTGGGTGGAAAAATCTAATTCGTAAGTCATAAGCATATAGGTAGAGAAACCTAATGTAATTAAATTTTTCTTAAAGTTTTGTGATACAGGTTGACTTATAGGGGTTTATGGTGTGAACATCTATTTTTTTGTAGCGGGATGGCTAACTGAAGAGTTCACTGATATCCTCTTTCGTTAAGGACTTCACAAAGGACTCCTCCGTATTGATCAGCGTCGTGGCGATGCTTTTTTTCATGCCCTGTAATGCCAGGATTTTCTCCTCGATGGTGTCCTTGGAAATGAACTTATAGATGAAAACATTCTTTTTCTGCCCAATGCGGTGACTTCGGTCAATGGCCTGTTGCTCCACTGCTGGGTTCCACCAGGGATCAAGGATAAATACATAATCCGCTTCTGTCAGGTTCAGACCGACCCCACCTGCTTTGATGGAAATGAGGAAGACCTGGGTGTCATCATTCTCTTTGAATTCCTTGACTGCAGCATTCCGGTCTACCGTAGCGCCATCCAAATAGGCATACCTCACCTTGTGCTTAATGAAGTAGTCTCGGAAAATCTGCAGATGGCGGACGAACTGCGAAAAGATCAAGACTTTGTTTCCTTCCTTAAGGATCGCATCCATCGTTTCGATGGCAGCATCAAATTTACCCGATCCATCGGCATAATGGTCGTCGATCATCAGTGGGTGGTTCGCCAATTGGCGGAGTTTCGTCAGCCCCTGCAACAGCGCGATCTGACTCGCCTTGCCCGAAAACGCACCATCCATCAACGCATTGCGGTATTCGGATTTGACAGTCTCATAATATTCCTGTTGCTCCTCGGTCATGCTGCAATAGAAGATCTGCTCAGATTTTGGGGGCAGTTCCGTCGCAACCTGTGATTTCGTCCGGCGGAGGATAAAAGGTTTGATGATGGCCTGCAGACGCTTGGCCTTATCTTCATCTTTCTTTTTTTCAATGGCCTGCACAAATTCCTTCTGGAAATACGTGTAGTTCCCCAGGAGACCTGGATTCACAAAGGACATCTGTGACCAGATATCTGCCACAGAGTTCTCAACCGGAGTACCACTCAATGCCAGTTTGTTCTTGCCCTTGATGTGCTTGATGGCTGCAAAGGATTTGGATCTCGGATTTTTGATGTTCTGGGATTCATCAAGAATAATGTAGTTGAAATAGAATGCAGCAAGCATCTCTTGGTCGATACGTGCCACACCATACGTGGTAATGACCAGATCAAAATGGCTGAAGGCAAAATTGTCCTTGCTGCGGTACGTTCCGGTGTGCAATAGTACCCGTAGATTGGGCGTGAATTTTTCCGCTTCCTTCTGCCAGTTGAAGATCAGGGAAGTCGGAACGATCAATAGAGATGTCTTGGGTTGGTCGGTGCCCTTGGTTGATTCTTTCTGTTTCTGCAGCAGGGCAAGGGTCTGTACGGTTTTTCCCAGTCCCATGTCATCAGCAAGTAGACCGCCGAAATGGAACTCTTGCAAGAAATGGAACCAATTGTATCCCGCTTTCTGATATGGGCGGAGTGCCCCCTTGAATCCCTCCGGACTTGCCGTATCCACGATCTCATCAAATTCACCAAGACGGTTCAGTTTCCGCTGCATACTGACTTGGGCATGTTCGGAGATATCGTGAAGCAAACCGATATGGCTGCGGTTCAGGCGTAATTCCTCCTTCTGGGATGAAAATTGAAAGAGATGTTCGTATTGGGAGAACCATTCCTGTGGAATGATGGCAATCTCCCCATTCGGAAGCTCGAATTCCTGAATCCTGTTCAGGATATGTTGGCGTAATTGGATGAAGGGAATTTCGTAATCCCCAAATCGAACGACAGCTTTGATATCGAACCAATCGTTCTGCTCGGAGATTTCAATATCCAAGGAAGTCTTGCCGATCAGGAACTTCTTGTCGTTTGGATTTTGAACAATACGGAATCCGTTTTCCTCCAATTCATGCAAATGTTGGTTGATCCACTCGATACTGGAACCCCTTTGGCCGAATAGATCCATTTTAGGCGCATACGAACCAAATAGGGCATCCGCTTTTTGGAGGCCGAGTGCTTCAAGTGCTTTGGCCTTCTGTTCTTCCCATTGCAGGGATCGCTTAATGCGGAAAAATTGATGTGCATCCCGCTCGGCATCATGGACATACCGCACCGTTACAGGGTGGTGTGCACCGGCTTGAAAATTATACTCGCCGTATTGAAAGCACAGTTGGAGCTGTGCCTCTTGGTCGCCGCTGTACACGATGCGCAACTGCGGAACGGCCTGTTCCTTTATATTGGTGATCTCCAGCCCTTCCGCGTAAACGTGGTGCTTCTCAATCAAGTTGGTCACAAAGGTCTCGAAATACTTCCTTTCTGTATTCCGAGGGATAGAAATGTATCTCTTGTTCAGGAACGGTGTCAATTTCTTGCCCTCCAATTCCTCATCGAAATGGTAGAGTGTATTTTCGAGCAGGAGCCAAGCCTGTTGATTGATGATCACATCGGCATTCTTATACATGAACTCCATGCGGTGACCATCGTATTTCAGTGTTGGGAAATAACGGGTTTCCGTTTCGTTTCTGCGGAAGTGAAAGAGGATACTTGTCGGTTGGGGAGCGATTTGCAGTTCCTGATCGGCGGGATATCCATCCTTGCTCATCAGAAAGAGCGGTTTGTCGCCAAGTTTCGCCAGAATGGTCAATAACCTCGCTTCAATTTTCGGACGGATAAGGTCGTAGACTTTGCTGTCGAAGATCTTGGTGAAGTAATCTGCCGGGCGAATGGCTTTTTTATGGAACCTTTTGATCAGTTGGGTCTGCTCAATCTCATCACAGAGCTGGATCAGTTTGTAGTCGGTCTGATCGAGTGCGTCTGCAAATTGGTCAACCGTATTGCTAAATACACGCTTATAGGATAGGGAATAGGAGCCATTCTGGTTGAGCTGGACGATATGGGGCTCAATCAGGTAGCCTAAATAGGGGTGTTTCCCTAAAGAATAAACTAAGCGATATGAAGAATTAGTATCAACCTGTTGCATTGAATAGACTCTGCTGAAAAAGCTACTAATATACGGCTATTGGCGTGCTTTCTCCAAGCGAAAACAGGTTAATTTATTGTGAAATAACTGTTTTTCCTACAAATACCTGTTCGGCAGGTCCCGAGAGGTAAACTTTCGAGAAATGATTTCCGTTTTTATGGAATGTAATATGCAGTTGGCCACCCACTACTCGGATTGGAATCGTGAAATCACCATCCTTTCCTGACGCCAAGGCTACGGTCATCGCCGATGCGACAGCTCCCGTACCACAGGCATAGGTTTCATCCTCGACACCCCGTTCGAACGTACGGACAAAATAGCCATCACCTTCTGGTTGGATAAAATTCACGTTGATTCCCTTTTCCCCATAGGTGCTGTTGTTCCGGATGGCATACCCTTCTTTGTACACATCCTTATTTTGAAGGTTCTCGGCAAACGCCACATAATGTGGAGACCCGGTATTCAGGACATAGGCTTCGCCGTCACGGTGGAATTCCTTGACTTCGATCATACCTAAATTGACGGTATTTCCTTCAATGGCAGCATCATGTTGCCCATCTACTGCCAAAAAGACAGTTTCCCGATCGATGATGCCCAAGTCACGTGCAAAGGCTACCAAACAACGGCCCCCATTGCCGCACATTGTGCCTTCTTTTCCATCGGCATTGAAGTAGAGCATTTGGAAATCAAAATTATTTATATGCTGAAGGAGCATAAGTCCATCCCCGCCAATACCAAACCGACGATCACATAATTTTTTAATTAATTCGTGGTTATTGGGGTCAAAAGATAGGTTTCTGTTGTCAATGAGGATAAAATCATTGCCTGCTCCCTGGTATTTATAAAATTGAATTTCTGTTGCCATTTTCTTGAGATTCTGCTGTAAAATTAATATTCTTGTTACAATTAACCGCACTTTTGTTAAATCATGTTAAATGTTTGACAGAAGTACCAGTTGTTAACATTTTTTAACTGACAAAAGCCTTGCCGAGACTTTGAATGGTATTACATTTGGGCAAGGGAAGATGAATATCATAAATTTAGATCTTACAAAAATATATATGAAAAAGATAGGAGCAACATTATTAGCAGCCATCGTTGGAGGAGCCATTGCAGTGGGCGGGTTTAAGCTCTTTGAACAGAAACAGATGGACAACATGACGTTTGAAGAACGTCAGAAAGTATATTACGCGAGTAATCCTGGCGAGGAGATTATGTCCTCCACGGGGAACCCAGACTTTACGCAGGCTGCGGCGGCAGTAACGCCAGGGGTTGTGCACATCCAGGTCACCATGTCCGGACGGGGTAACCGTGGTGGAGGTGGCGGCTCGCCATTCGATATGTTCGAGGAATTCTTCGGGGTGCCTCAGCAGCGTCGTGGACAGGCACGCCCGCAAACAGCATCCGGTTCGGGAGTAATTATCTCTCCGGATGGATATATCGTAACCAATAACCACGTGGTGGAAGAAGCCGATAAAATTGAAGTGGTATTGACAGATAAACGTAAATACGAAGCCAAAGTAATTGGCCGTGACCCGAACTTCGACTTAGCCCTAATCAAAGTCAATGCGAATGGCCTGCCAATCGTGAAGTTGGGAAACTCGGATAATGTGCAGATCGGTGAATGGGTGTTGGCCGTTGGGTATCCACTCGGATTGCAGTCCACCGTGACGGCAGGTATCATTTCCGCAAAAGGTCGTCGTATCGGGATCCTTGATGAGCCACAGCAACAGCGTGGATTCGGCATGGGCCAGGAAGAACAGATGATCAGCAACGCAGTAGAATCCTTCCTGCAAACAGATGCAGTAATAAACCGAGGAAACTCGGGGGGTGCCTTGGTGAATGCTCGTGGTGAACTGGTGGGTATCAACTCCGCCATTGCTTCCCCTACAGGTACCTATGCAGGTTATGGTTTCGCTATTCCAATCAACTTGGCGAAGAAAATCGTGGATGACTTTAAAGAATTCGGTAGTGTAAAACGCGGATATGTAGGCGTGACATTTACAGAATTGACCGATGAGTTACGCAAAGAGGCGGGCATAAACGATGTCAATGGACTATATGTGCGCGAAGTGTTGAAAAATGGTGCGGCAGCAGCTGCAGGAATCCAAAAAGGTGATATCTTGACCAAGATTGATGGACGTACAATTTACAGTTCACCAGACTTGCAGGAGCATGTAGCGCGATTACGCCCAGGCGATAAAATTAAATTGACCTACAAACGTGCAGGTAAGGAAAAAGAAGTAACCTTGACATTGAAAGGTGAAGAAGCGAAAGCGAAAACCGAAGAAGAGGAACAAGCAAGTGCTTCGGCAGCAGAGATCTTCAATAAATTGGGCGCAAGCTTTGTCGCAGCACCTGATGCGAAGAAAAAAGAATTGGGTGTGACTTCCGGTGTTGTGGTTTCACAAGTGCATAGAGGAGGTATCTTCGAGTACTTCGGCGTGGAACGTGGCTTATTGATCACAAAGATCAATGGTAAGCCAGTTAACTCCGTAGACGATGTTGAATCGGCATTGGCCAGCACAAGAAGGAATATCGTACGAATTTCCGGTGTGCCTGAGAAAGGAAGTACCGTAGAATTCAATGTACCGTTACAGTATTAAAATTTATAAATAAGGAGAAAGGGAGCGAATTTCGCTCCCTTTTTGTTGAATGCTATTCGATTAGGTAAATTGGTGTAAAAAAACATGGTCAAGAAAAAAATCCTCATCATTATCGGTAGTGCAAGTAAAAATTCATCGAATCTTAGATTGATGGAAAATTTCATAGCATTAACAGGGGATGGATTTGAATGTAGGGTAATGGACAGTTTGGCGAGCCTACCTCATTTCGATCCTGAATTAGCAGTAGATCATACCCCTAAAAGCATATCAACTATTCGGGCTTTGATTGAAGATTCGGATGGGGTCATCATCTGTACTCCGGAGTATATTTTTAGCATCCCTAGTGGTTTGAAAAATCTTTTGGAATGGTGTGTTTCTACAACCGTATTTTCCTACAAACCCATTGGAATTATTACTGCCTCTGCTCAGGGAGAAAAAGGTCATGAAGAATTGCAATTAATCATGAGAATACTCATGGCAAAATTCCATCCTGAAAATACATGGTTGATCCAAGGAATTAAGGGAAAGATTAATGCTGAAGGGGAAATTATTGATGACCAGATTCGAATGGCATTAGCAGATTTTATTAATAACTACGATATCTTATTGGCAGAAAAATAATGGGCGATAGGAGTGTTGTGTGAAAGCCTACCCACCATCTCGAGCTGTAGATTAATGGAAATGCCATATTTTGGCAAAGCAGTTGAAGAAGGGGATGGGCGGTGCGCAAATCTCGGTTCTCTTCACTATATTTGAAACCATGAAGATTTTAATGGTGTGTTTGGGAAATATCTGCAGGTCGCCACTGGCGCATGGGATATTGGAATTTAAGGCTAAGGAAGCGGGTCTTTCTTGGGAAATCGATTCCGCAGGAACAGGGGATTGGCATGTCGGGCAGGCGCCGGATAAGCGATCCATCGCCATTGCAAAAGACCGTGGTATTGATATTTCTGGACAGCGTGCACAGTTTTTCGTGCCGGAATTGTTCGCAAAGTTTGATAAGATCCTGGTTATGGATCGGCAGAATTATGCCGATGTGATTGCCCTGGCACCAACGCCGGAGGATGTGGATAAAGTGACCCTATTTCTGGATAATGATATTGTACCGGATCCGTATTACGATAACAATATGTTCGGGCCAGTTTTTGAACTGATTGAAGCACGATGCGAGCAGTTGATAGCTGCTTGGCAAGAAGAGGAGAAATAAGATGCAGGCAGCTGAGATAAATAAGAAATGGGCCAGCTTACAGGAGGCCGTAGCCACTCATTTTGAGATGGATATTCCCGATATCAAGGTCATGCTGTTCCTGATCGGCGTTCAGGAGCTGGGAAAAGGACCGCAGGAATTCTCCAAACGTGAAAAGGAAGAACTGATGCACATTGCCACGTGTAGGCTATTCAGCAGCTTGGGGTTCTACGAGCTCGAAGGCTTGGACGAACAGGGATGGCCGCATTGGAAAACGGTTAAGCCGATTCCCAATTATACACTCATGGAGCAGGAGCTCATAATCAAGTCGTTGATCATCGACTATTTTGAAGATGTAAATTTCATTTAACCTATGAAGAAAATAAGTTTGTTGGTTGCCTTTATGATGGGCGTGACCATGTTATTTGCGCAAACACCGAGTCATTATTATATCGAGGTGAAAACCAATAAGGGCGATGGTATTATTAAACTGTATAATGAAACGCGTAAGCATCGCGATAATTTCGTGAAGCTGGTAAAGGAACGTTATTACGATTCTTTGATGTTCCACCGTGTGATCCATAATTTCATGATCCAGGGTGGCGATCCAGATTCCCGTTACGCTGCCAGTAGGCAACAATTGGGGAACGGTGGGCCGAGCTACAAAATACCAGCGGAAATTCAATCGAATATCATCCATAAAAAAGGCGCCTTGGGTGCCGCTCGGGACAATAACCCGGCAAAGGAGTCTGCCGCATCGCAATTCTACCTGGTGCAGGGCCGTAAGTTCAGTGCCGCAGCACTGGATTCGTTGGAGCAATTCCGCCTGAAGGGTGTGAAATTAACGCCATTGCAACGGGAGACCTATTCAACGATCGGTGGAACGCCACATTTGGATGGTAATTATACGGTATTCGGCGAATTGATCGAAGGCATTGAACTGGTCGATAAGATCGCAGCCGTGAAGACCGATGATAACGATAGACCGCTGCAGGATGAGCGTTTTGCTATGCGCTTGCTTACCCGTTCGGAAGCTATCGATATGGAACGGAAATTAAAGGGGCTGGGACCTAAGAAAGGATTAGGAAAATTGTTTGACTCGATGAAATCGAGATATTATAAAATCCCATAAGGATGAAAATTATAACATATAATGTGAACGGGATCCGCGCGGCACTTAAAAAAGGCTGGTTGGATTGGTTCAAGGCCGAAAGTCCGGATGTGATCTGTATCCAAGAGATCAAGGCCAATCCGGATCAAGTTCCCGAATTGGTGCTGTTGGAGGAGATGGGTTACGAGCATTATTGGTATCCGGCACAGAAAAAGGGCTACAGTGGAACGGCAATCTTTACACGGATCACGCCGAACCACATTGAATATGGCTGCGGTCATGAGGATTATGATTTTGAAGGGCGCGTCATTCGTGCAGATTTTGATAAAGCGTCCGTGATGAGTGTTTATTTCCCGTCGGGAACAACAGGCGATCTCCGCCAGGATTTCAAGTACCGCTTCCTGGACGATTTTCAACAGTATAGCAATGACCTGCTGAAGGAGAAGCCCAATCTGGTGGTCTGTGGAGATTTCAATATCTGCCATCGAGCCATCGATATCCACAATCCGAAATCAAACGCAAACAGCTCGGGATTTCTGCCGGCAGAACGCGAATGGATGGAAAACTTTATTAATTCCGGTTATATCGATTCGTTCAGGCATTTGAACCCGGATCCACACCATTACACCTGGTGGTCCTACCGTGCTGGAGCGAGGGGTAAGAATTTAGGCTGGCGCATTGACTACAATATGGTTTCCAATGCCCTTAAAGACAATATCCACTCGTCTAGGATCTTACCGACAGCAATGCACTCCGATCACTGTCCGGTGGAATTGGTACTCGGCTAATCCCTTACAGAAAATATACAATGCTGCCCACTTTGGTGGGCAGCATTTTTTATACTGTTTGTTTTTGTCTTTTCAGTTAGGAAAATTGCCTTAAATTCCTTATTTTCAAGCATGACCAAGAAAAGATCCTATTTTATACTAATCTTATGTGCCATCGCTTTCATCGGTGGTCTGTTCTTGGCAGTCCCAAAACTAATGGCGAAAGAACCCATTGATTGGAAGGAAGCTCGACCCCTGACGTATCCCGTGCTGGTTGCCGGCGTAACCTATGTGGATATGATCCGTCAGAAAAACATGTTTTAAACAGTCATCATTATATAGGTATGGGAAGAAAATGGTCGTATTTCCTTTTGGCATTAACTGCAGTCTACCTGGGTGCCTGTGTGTACAACATTGTCCATAAATTGAATGCTGGTGAAACTGTCCAAAGTAGAGATTATCGTTTTTTTGTTACACCCCTTATGGTTGGCGGTATCGTGCTTTACAATCTCAACCGCTCAGGGAATCCCCCAAAACCTTAAACACCTCCTCCGTTAAGCTATTTTGTTATAATCCCTTTATTAATTGGCATTATCATATTTTATTTACAAATTTGTTATGATATTATTGAGTTATTAGCCAAATTATTGAATTTATAACAACATGAAGAAGCCGGTTTTAGTGATCAAATTCGGATCAGCATCGATTACGAGCAATGGCGAGATCGATGAGCGCATCGTGCTGGAAATTGCGCGGCAATGTGCAGCGCTGCAGCCGGACTATAACATTGTACTGGTATCTTCAGGTGCTGTAGCCGCCGGGAAGAAATTCATCCCTAAGTATACGGGAACATTGAGCCAGAAAAAGGCCGCCGCTGCCATAGGCAATCCCATGTTGGTGCGGACCTATTCCACCTATTTCAAGCCTTTCAAGATTGCCTTGGCGCAAAGTCTGTGCGAAAGGCACCATTTTTCCAATAGGGGGCAATTCCTGCAATTGAAAAATACCTATGAGACACTATGGAAGAACAATGTGATCCCCATCGCCAATGAGAATGATGTCGTCAGCAATAAAGAACTGAAGTTTTCGGACAACGATGAGCTTGCCACCCTGATCGCAGCCGGTTTCGGTGCGCAGCAGCTTTTGTTCAGTACGTCTGTTCCGGGGGTATTTGATGCCAAAGGCCAGGTAATTCCACAATTGGATGTCATCGATAAACAAGCGCTATCGTTGGCAATGAAAGAAAAGTCCACGGTAGGATTGGGTGGGATGACCTCTAAGTTGAATTTTGCACGTTTGGCTACTCAAATGGGTATACGCACCGTTATATTTTCCATGGCTACCGAGGACGGGATCCTCAAAGCCGTTAAGGGCGAAACGGGCACAGTCTGTCTTCCGCAGCAAAAGAAGCTCTCTTCCCGCAATAAATGGCTGGCGAGTGGAAGTCTGATCACAGGGCTGCTGCAGGTGGATAAAGGCGCGGTTGCCGCATTGGGTAAGCGCAAAAGCCTCCTGGCCGTGGGGGTGAGCAAGGTGGTGGAAGGATTTGAAGCGGGCGAGGTGTTCCAGATTGCTGATGAAGACGCAATCGTCTATGCGGTGGCCAAATCAAAGATCGATTCCAATGCCATCCTGGAGGCAAAGGGGAAAAAGAATGTGGAGATCGCACATGCAGATGATATCGTATTACTATGATGACAAACTCAAAAAGCATAGAGCCACTATTGGTACAGGCGAATGCCGCAAAACGCAGCATACTTTTGATCAATCATGTGGAAAAGCAGATTATCCTTCGTGAATTGGCGGCTGCGCTCGTGGAGCGCGAGGCCGATATCTTACGGGAAAACAAGAAAGACCTGGACCGAATGGATCCGAAGGATGCAAAATATGACCGATTGAAATTGACAGCGGAGCGGATTCAGGGCCTTGCCGATAGCCTGGTGGTGGTCGCTGGACTTGAAGATCCAACGGGACAGGTACTGAGTCGGAAATACCTAGCCAATGGATTGCAGATTGACCGCATGACTGTTCCATTGGGTGTGGTCGGTGTTATTTATGAAGCGCGACCCAATGTGACCATCGATGTGGCCGCTTTGTGCATCCAATCCGGAAATGTATGCCTGCTCAAAGGGGGGTCGGATGCCTGGTACAGCAACAGCTGCCTGGTGGCGATCATCCGGGGGATATTGAGGGATCACCAATTGAATGAAGATATTGTCCAACTGCTGCCCCCTGAACGGGAAAGTGTACTGGAATTGCTGACGGCAAGTTCGTACGTGGATATCATCATCCCGAGAGGGTCGCAGGGACTCATTGACTATGTCCGTCAGCATGCCACCGTTCCGGTTATAGAAACCGGTGCTGGTGTCTGCCATACCTATGTGGATAAGTCTGCTGACCTCGACAAGGCCGCTCAGATAGTTGCCAATGCCAAGATTTCCAGGCCATCGGTCTGCAATGCACTCGACACCATCCTAGTGGATAGGGAAGTGGCAGAAGGATTGGTGTCCCGCTTAGCACCGCTGCTGGAAGCGGCCGATGTGACCGTGCGTGCGGATGATGCTTCCTTTGCCCATTGGCAGCGGCACGGACTTACCCGATTGGAAAAGGCGGCCCCGGCAGATTATGGGCGTGAGTTCCTCGACCTGATCTGTTCCGTTAAGGTCATTAACGGCTTGGAAGAAGCGCTGACCCATATCGAACGGCATTCCTCCAAACATTCTGAATGTATCGTATCCCAAGATTCCAAAAATATAGCGACCTTTATGCAATTGGTAGATGCCGCGGCCGTCTATTCCAATGCCTCCACACGCTTTACGGATGGCGGTGAATTTGGTCTTGGCGCGGAAATTGGCATATCTACCCAGAAATTACATGCCCGCGGCCCATTTGCCTTGGAGAAATTGGTCACCGAGAAATGGTTCGTCACGGGCGATGGACAGATAAGATAATTATGGGAATACGATTTGAAAAGGATACCATCCTGAACTGGATCAATGAAATGGGGAAATTCCTCCGGTTGATCGTGGATAGGTATGAGCATTTTGATCCGGAAGCGGAAGAGTTGGATGTCGAAAAAGGTTATAAGGACTTTTTTCTTGTGGACCGGTCTTTCTTTGTTGAAGAAGATGAATCGGCATTGGCGAATTTCGCCGATGGCCTAGAACCTGAACAGGTCCGGCCTTTGGCACAGCTCCTGATGTACGATGGGTTGCTTCAGGATGATAAAAACCTGTTGAAAAAGGCAAAGTTCCTTTTTGAGCGCAATATGAGCAAAACAGGAGCTTTCTCCTTCGAGGATTATGGTTTTTTGGCAAAGATTGATCAGGCAATTGCCAAGCCATAAGACCAATCTGATAAAAAAAAGCCCGCCATTGGAGAACCATGACGGGCTTTTTCTATTCGTGTTTATTTGACTTCTTTATAGCCAACGTTCATGTTCTGGAACAAGAAGGCCCATTTATCAGTCTGTTCGGCAATGACCATGGCTGTAGATTTTCCGGCGCCATGTCCCGCTTTGGTATCGATACGGATCAGTACCGGATTGGTACCTTTGTTGTATTCCTGTAGGCGCGCCGCAAATTTGAAGGAGTGCGCGGGAACTACACGGTCGTCATGGTCCGCAGTCATTACCATCGTTGCCGGATAGTCCGTACCTTGCTTCAGTGCATGGTATGGCGAATACGTGTGTAGGTACTTGAACATTTCGGCACTGTCATCCGCCGTACCGTAGTCAAACGCCCAACCTGCACCGGCCGTGAACTTGTGGTAACGGAGCATGTCCAATACACCAACTGCCGGGAAGGCCACTTTAAAGAGCTCCGGCCGCTGTGTCATCGAAGCGCCTACCAATAGACCGCCATTCGAACCACCGGAGATGGCCAATTTCTCGGCCGAAGTGTATTTTTCACCGATCAGGTATTCCGCTGCTGCGATAAAGTCATCGAAAACATTCTGTTTCTTCATCTTTGTGCCGGCCAAGTGCCAGTTTTCGCCGTATTCACCACCTCCGCGAAGGTTGGCAACGGCATATACACCGCCCTGCTCGAGCAGGATCACATTACTCACGCTGAATGCCGGGGTTAAACTGATGTTGAAACCGCCATATCCGTACAGCATCGTCGGATTGGTGCCGTCCAATTTGATGCCCTTTTTATAGGTGATGATCATCGGCACCTTGGTTCCATCCTTGGATGTGTAGAATACTTGCTTGGACTCGTATTTCGTCGGGTCAAATTGCACCTCCGGTTTTTTGTAGATCTCCGATTTCCCGGAGGCAATGTCGTATTTATAGATCGTACCTGGATTTACGTAGTTGGTGAAGGAGAAATACAGCTCCTTATCGTCCTTTTTACCACCAAATCCGCCTGCGGAGCCTACACCAGGCAGTTCGATTTCATGTTCCAATTTTCCGGAGCGATCATATTGCTTCACCAAGGAAGTTGCATCCTTGAGGTAATTGGCGAAGATTTTTCCGCCACCCAAAGAAGGGCTCAGCACCTGTTCCGTTTCAGGGATCAGGTTTTTCCAGGTGTCGGGTGTAGGTTTTGCACTGGTCGTTTCTACGACACGTCCATTTGGCGCATCCAATTCGGTATAGATCAGCAATCGCTCGCCATCATTATCCAAAATGGAATGGTTCTTCTCCATATTGTTCACCACGGCTACGAAATCCGATTCCGGTTTGCTGAAGTCCTTGATGTAAAGCTCGTTTCCGGAAGTGGTGTTCGCTGCGGTCACCACCAAGAAGCGCTCGTCCTCCGTTAGGTAGGCCCCTACGTAACGTCTCGGCGTCACGGCGCCACCGAAGATCAATTCGTCGGTGTTCTGTGGTGTGTTCAGCTTGTGGAAGTATAATTTATGTTGATCGGTCATGGCCGATAGGGCAGAACCTGCCGTAGGTTTGTCGTAAGAGCTGTAATAGAACCCTTCATTGCCATGCCAAGCCAATCCGCTGAATTTTACGTTCTGCAGCGTATCGCCGACCACGGATTTATCCGCTGCGCGGATCACCACGGCCTTGGTCCAATCGGAGCCACCTTCGGAAATCTGGTAAGCCACCAGTGAGCCGTCCTTGGAGAAGGAAATGCCGGCCAATGAGCTCGTGCCATCGGTCGAAAATTTGTTCGGATCCAAGAAAACCTCCTCTTGGCCATCCTCACCCTTTTTGCGATAGATCACATATTGGTTCTGCAGACCGTCATTCTTGGTGAAATAGATGTAATCGCCCTCTTTGTAAGGAGCGCCCACTTTTTCGTAATTCCAAAGATGTTCCAGGCGTTTACGGATGTTTTCCCGGAAAGGGATTTGTCCGAGATAGTCGTTGGTCACTTCGTTTTCCGCCTTTACCCAATCTTTGGTCTCTTGGGAAAGATCGTCCTCCAGCCAACGGTAGGGGTCTTCGACATTGGTGCCGAAATAGATGTCCGTCACGTCGCCTTTTTTTGTCTGTGGGTAGGGTTTCACTTTAATATCGGGGTTTGATTCAATTGCCTTTTCTTGCTGGCAGGCGGTGAGTGCCAAGAGCATCACGCCGAAACTCAGGTTTTTAATCATAATCTTTATTTTATTAGTCTA
Organism: Sphingobacterium lactis; assembly: GCF_011046555.1. NCBI lineage: Bacteria > Pseudomonadati > Bacteroidota > Sphingobacteriia > Sphingobacteriales > Sphingobacteriaceae > Sphingobacterium > Sphingobacterium lactis. The sequence goes on along the minus strand of NZ_CP049246.1, from coordinate 465,045 downwards.
CAACAAAACTAAGGAAATAAATCGCTCTTCAAAATTTGCACACCTTGATAATACGTAATTATAATGTTAGTTTTGACACGCATGAATCACCGCAATAAGATATACTTTGCATCAGATTTTCATCTTGGATCCTACCCGCTGGAAAATTCCCGACAGCGGGAGCAAGCTATTATTTCCTGGTTGGATTTCATAAAAAATGATGCTGCCGAACTTTACCTTGTCGGTGATATCTTCGATTTCTGGTTCGAATATAGCACAGTGGTTCCGAAGGGGTATATCCGATTCTTGGGGAAACTGGCGGAATTGGCCGACCTGGGGGTCAAGATTACGCTGTTCAAGGGCAACCACGATATGTGGATGTTCGGGTACCTGCAGGATGAGCTGCATGCGGAGATCGTCTCCAATGAAAAGATCATTACCCTGAATGGCAAGCGTTTCTATATCCACCACGGGGATGGCCTTGGGCCGGGTGACCGCAAATATAAATTCCTCAAGAAAATATTCCGTAGCAGGTTCTGTCAATGGCTCTTTGCGCGCCTACACCCTAACCTAGGCATTGGCATCGCTACCCGATGGTCAAAGCATAGCCGCATTGCGAACAACAACGAAGAGGTTTTCCTGGGTGAAGACCGTGAATGGCTGATCATCTACGCAAAGGAACTCCTGAAAGGTGAGCATGTCGATTATTTTATTTTTGGCCATCGCCACCTTCCCTATGATAAACAGTTGGCCGACAATAGCCGGATCATTAACTTGGGGGAATGGATCAATTATAGCACCTATGCCGTGTGGGATGGGGAGCAATTAACCTTGGAAAAATGGAATTCAGGGAAATAGTGCAATCCATTCAGCCGCTTGCCGAGGAGCAGTTCCAGCTGCTGAACGGCATCTGCGAGGTGATCGAAGTCCCGAAAAATAAGGTCTTCATCGAAGCGGATAAGCACAGCCATTACCTGTACTTTCAAAAAGAAGGCATCTGTCGGATTTACTACAACAAACTGGAAAAGGAGGTGGTCCTGGGTTTTACCTTTCCGGGAGAAGCCTTGATTTCCCTGAACAGCTATATTCTTCAGCAACCCGGCTATGAAAACTTCCAGGCACTGGAAGACTCCCAACTGTACCGCCTGCCCATTAAAGATTTGGAGGAGCTCTATTCCACGCATATCGAGATTGCCAATTGGGGCCGACGGCTGGCTGAACTGGAAGGTCTTAAGATCGAGGATCGCCTGATGCTGCGCCTGTTCAAGTCTTCCAAGGAGAGCTATGAAGAACTGCTGAAGAAAGCACCGAACATCACCAACCGCATTAAACTGGGGTATATTGCGTCCTATCTGGGCATCACACAGGTTACCCTCAGCCGGATCCGTGGCATCCGGAAATAATTTTTTTAACATTTGTATAAGGAATTAGCGTAAATTGAAGGGAAATTTTCGCCATTATTTTTTTTGAACTATGAATTGGATATTATTAATTATCGGTGGTCTGTTCGAGGTGGCCTTCACGTATTGCATCGGACGGGCAAAAGATGCATCCGGCACGGAAATGTACCTGTGGTATCTGGGCTTCCTGTTGAGTGTAACGGTGAGCATGGGACTTTTGATCAAAGCGACGCAGACCCTGCCATTGGGAACTGCTTACGCGGTATGGTCCGGAATCGGCGCCGTAGGTACGGTCCTGATGGGGATTATCATCTTTAAGGAACCAACAGACTTTTGGCGGATATTCTTTATTTTCACCCTTATTGCATCTATTGTTGGGCTAAAAGCAGTTTCTTCGCATTAGTCTGATAAAAAGCGGGCAAAAATCTTTATTTTTGTCGATTAATTGCAGAGCGGAGTGAAACTCAAGGCTCTGTATCAATTCAGAACAGTTTATGTTAGAGAAACTACAAGCAATAAAAGAACGCTGGGAAGAGGTTGAAAGGGAGTTAAGCAATCCGGATACCATCAGCGATATGAAGCGTTTCGCGAAATTGAACAAGGAATACAAGGACTTGGGCAAGATCGTGGAGCAATACCATATCTACAAGAATATGGTCAGTAATATGGATGCCAACAAGGACATCTTGGTGAACGAGAAAGACCAGGAGTTGCGCGAGATGGCCAAGGAGGAGTTGGATCTATTGTATACGCAGAAAGAAGAGAAGGAAGAAGAGATTCGTTTGATGTTGATCCCTAAGGATCCGGAGGATGCCAAGAATGCGATCATTGAGATCCGTGGTGGTACAGGTGGTGATGAGGCGGCGCTATTTGCGGGAGACCTTTACCGGATGTATACCCGTTATTTTGAGGCCAAAGGCTGGAGAAATGAGGTTATGGATGTTACCGAAGGTACTTCTGGTGGATATAAAGAGGTGATCTTGAAGGTTATCGGCGAGGATGTGTACGGGCAGCTTAAGTATGAATCGGGAGTTCACCGGGTTCAGCGTGTGCCTGATACGGAAACGCAGGGCCGTGTACATACTTCAGCAGCTTCTGTGGCGGTATTGCCAGAAGCCGAAGAGGTGGACGTGGAATTGAACCCTGGGGATATTGAAATGCAGACTTCCCGTTCGGGAGGTGCCGGTGGTCAGAACGTGAACAAGGTAGAAACCAAGGTGCAATTGACACACAAGCCATCGGGTATTGTTGTTGTTTGTCAGGTAGAGCGTTCACAGTTGGCGAATCGGGAATTGGCGATGGAAATGCTGCGTAACAAGCTTTATGAGCTTGAGGTACAGAAAAAACACGGCGACGTGGCGGCAAAACGGAAGACGATGGTTTCTACGGGAGACCGTTCGGCGAAGATCCGTACGTACAACTATCCGCAAGGTCGTGTAACGGAACACCGTATCGGTTTGACCATGTATAACCTTCCTGCAATTATGGATGGTGATATTCAGGATATTATCGACGCACTGCAGTTTGCGGAGAATGCGGAAAAGATGAAAGAAGGCTCTGTAGAGTAAGATTTTTTGAAATATTTTTAGCGAATATAGAAATAAACACTATATTTGCACACCTTCTGAAAAGAAGGAAAAAGGTCTGGTAGTTCAGCTGGTTAGAATACATGCCTGTCACGCATGGGGTCGCGGGTTCGAGTCCCGTCCAGACCGCAAAATAAAGGAAACGCAAGGTTTCCGGAAGTTTATTTATTGATTTAAGATTTTAGGTCTGGTAGTTCAGCTGGTTAGAATACATGCCTGTCACGCATGGGGTCGCGGGTTCGAGTCCCGTCCAGACCGCTAAAATTAAGGAAGCACATCGCTTCACAACGTTCTTTTGAGTTTATACAATATTTGGTCTGGTAGTTCAGCTGGTTAGAATACATGCCTGTCACGCATGGGGTCGCGGGTTCGAGTCCCGTCCAGACCGCTCAAGCAAAAAGGTATCATGGAAACATGATACCTTTTTTGTTTTAATCCGATTTGTGAAGCTCATATTGCAGCGCCTTGGAAGGGCAATGGTCAATCTGATCGATCAGTTCCTCCGTGGTGGCGGGCTCAGGCGTTATCCATGGCCTCGCCTTCGGGTTGTAGACCTCTGGTAGGGTCTTGACGCAGATACCGCTGTGTATGCAGCGTTCCGGACGCCATAGCACCGTAATCTCTCCATTCGGGTGCGGGTATTTGATTAATTTCTCTTCCATTACCTATATTTTTAAAAACAACACTTGGACTTTGCGAATTGTTTAAACAATTCTGTTCGCTGTACATATTCACCCCGATCTCGTAATTTTTGGTGTCATCGGCCATTTCGGTAACTCTCCCGATAAAAAAACAATGTTTTTCCAGTAAAATTGCTGTTTTTTTTGGTTGTAATCCCTTATATTTGAGTGTATTCCATTCAAAAACGTACTATTCGACAGGACGTTTTCAAAATTTCGAATTCCGTAATTTTTCTCGCTTTTTATTGGTAATTGTTCAGTGCCAACACGCTGTCGGTTTATGATATTTTCATGTAATATCCTCTGTCACTGTTATTTTCATTTTAAGGCTGCGTTTCAAAAACAGCCCTGGTGCTACCTAGACCTTGTCTGAGGTGCATCCGAGGTGTGTTCGGGGTGTAGCCGTGGTGGGACCGTGTCTATAGACACGCTCTCACACGCTCTGAGTACGCTCTCACCACGCTCTCACCTCGGACAAGGTCCAAGGAGTGAGGTTTTGTTTCCGCACCAAACAGGTTGTAATCCACGTTTTTAGGGGTGTCGATCAGGAATTCTGCTATGGGGAATGGTTAATCAGCGAATAATGTAGGTCAAGGGATGGTGAAGTATTGGAAAAATATATTAATTTTAGCTAAACAATAGACTTTAATTATGGAAAATACAGGAACACCACTGGAAACACCAGGGAACAACAGCATCAACGATGGTAAAAATATTGCCATTATCGCTTATATTACAGTAATTGGTCTCATAATTGCCTTTGTAATGAACAATGACAAGCGCAATGATTTTGCGGCTTACCATATTCGCCAGTCGTTGGGGATCATGATTACGGGATTTGCTCTGGGAATCATTGCTTACATTCCTTTCATCGGGTGGATCATTGGAGCAGCCGGTAGTATACTGGTGGTCGTGATGTGGATCCTTGGGGTCATCAACGCAGCGAACGGAAATAAGAAACCGGTTCCGGTTTTGGGGGAGTACTTCAGCAATTTGTTATCGGGCATCTAGATCGCACAAGACATAACGCATAAGAGACACCATCCCGAACGGATGGTGTCTCTTATTTTTTTGAAATTTGTTAAGAGAAGTACGTAGGGATTGATAATGCATGAAAAATCTCTTACGTTTGGGGTCGAAATCATAAAAGGTAAATATTTTAGGGTTTCTTGGGTTACTATTTGAAAATAAGTGTATTAATAGGTGAGTAAAATAAGGCAGATCATACCAAAGACGCGTGAGGACAGGGAATTGCTGGCGGGGCTCCGTTCCGGGGACAATTCAGCGATATCCTACATCTACAAAACATGCTTCCCTTCCGTATCTCATCTGATTACGGGTAATCGGGGATCCGAGGATGAGGCCAAGGATATTTTCCAGGAGGCGGTGATGGTGCTGTACGATAAGGTTACTCAGACGGACTTTGAACTCAGCAGTAAGATCAGCACGTTCCTGTACGCAGTCAGTAGACGCCTTTGGCTCAAGCAGCTCAACAAGAAGGAAAATGCTTACAGTACGGTGGATAGCGATGAATACGATATCCCCGATGTGGAAAGTGACCTACAGGTCCACGTGGAAAAGGAATTGGAATTTGCAAAGATGGAAGGGGCCATGTCCCAATTGGGGGAACCCTGCCTGACCATCCTGAAGGATTTCTATATTCAGAACAGGTCGATGCAGGAAATCTGCGATAAATTGGGATATACCAATCCGGACAACGCAAAGACCCAGAAATATAAATGTTTACAGCGGTTGAAGAAACTGTTCTTCGACCAAAAATCAAAATAGTTAGAACAACATGAGACAGCAGGAATTTTTGGAATTGGCAGACCGCTACCTCATCGGAGATATGACCGCCCGAGAGCGGCAGGATTTCGAGCAGTTGCGCGATGGAAATCCGGAATTGCAGGACCTGTTCCGCTCGCATGCCGATTTTCTCAAGCAAATGGAAGATCAGTCAGCGCGCAGCGAATTCAAACAGCAATTGGCGGCCGTGATTCAGGAGCAACCGAACCAAGGAATCATCGTCATGATGTGGAAGAAATTAAAGATCAATGGCGTTGCTGCTGCCGCAGTTGCCGTTCTTTCCTCTTTAGCTACGCTGTATGCGACCGGATACTTCTCAACGATACGCAAGACCAGTTCGGACTACAGTGCGCTTAAACGCGAGATAAACAACGTTAAGAAGAATGTGAATGCGCATAACAATGCCATCCGCAACATCAATAAAGAAAATACCACTGCGCCGGCACCGTTGCAGTATGGTGCAACAGGCTTTATGTTGACCAAGGATGGATATGTCGTGACCAACTTCCATGTCGTGAGCGGAGCGGATAGTATCCACCTGCAGAACAGTAGTGGAGACACATTCAAGGCTTCCATTATCCATGTGGATCAGGAGAAAGACTTGGCCATCCTACACATTTCGGATTCGACATTCGCTAAATCGGCAAGTATCCCGTATACCTTCCGTAAACAGGGAATGGATCTAGGTGAGGATATCTTCACCATCGGATACCCACGTGACGAAGCGGTATATGGCGAAGGCTACTTGAGTTCGGCAACAGGCTATAGCGGCGATACAACAGCTTACCAGATTTCCATTCCGGTGAACCCGGGAAATAGTGGTGGACCTGTACTGGATCGAAACGGTAATATCATCGGTATTATCTCTGGTAAACAGAAGGGGATTGATGGTGCAGCTTTCGCTATCAAGACCAAAGCGCTCGTAGAAACATTGAACAGGATTCCCAAGGAAAACCTGAAAGGAAATATCATCCTGAACAGCAAGAATAGCCTTTCTACATTGCCACGAACCGAGCAGATCAAGAAGTTGCAAGACTACATCTACATGGTGAAGGTATATTAAAAATAAAATGGACTTTTGTATAATGGAGGTGCCTGCGGATGCGGGCACCTTTTTATTTTGTCATGCCAAACGATAGTCGTTATGGAAAACAGGTATTTATATCTATTTGGAAATTAAGGTTTTAATCTTATATTTATCGTAAATTAAATACTATGAGAACCTTTTGGACGTATTTCTTTATTTTCCTGACCCTAGTGGTCATCCTCCAGGTTTTTAATTTTTTCTTCTCATCGTCGAGTTTCGATGTCCACCTGAGCGATATCATCAAACAACTTACGCTGGTAACCCTGATCGCGCTGATTACCTCCTATATCGTTCCGCGCAAGAAAAAGAATCATCACCTAAAGAAAAAGCCAACTGATAACAGCTGGCCTTTATAATGAAGTATTCATTTCCTGATAATGTCCCTTTATTTGTTTGGCTGCGGCGTTGTGCGCAGATAAGGCTTGATTTCGGTATATCCCTTCGGGAATTTCGCAGGGATATCCTCGGTCTTGATGGCAGGAACGACGATAACATCCTGGCCATCTTCCCAATCTGCTGGGGTAGCGACCTGGTAGTCTTCCGTTAACTGTAGTGAATCGATCACGCGGAGGATCTCATTGAAATTCCTGCCCGTTGATGCCGGATAGGTCAGCGTCAATTTGATCTTCTTATCCGGTCCGATCACGAATACCGAACGCACCGTAGCTGTGGCTGATGCATTGGGATGGATCATGTCGTACAGGTTTGCGATATGGCGATCTTCGTCGGCAATGATTGGGAAGTTAACTTCCGTTTGCTGGGTCTCGTTGATATCCTTTACCCAACCTTCATGATCTTCAACCGAATCCACGCTCAAGGCCAAGACCTTTACGTTCCGTTTGTCGAATTCCGATTTCAATTTTGCGGTTCTCCCCAATTCAGTGGTACAAACCGGTGTGTAATCCGAAGGGTGTGAATATAAAACGGCCCATTTGCCATCGATGTAATCGTAAAAGTCGATGTCGCCGGCTGTTGTCTTTGCTTTGAAGTTCGGTGCTGTATCTCCTAATCTTAAACTCATGATTGTATTGTTTATATGTTAGATTCTATTTACTCTACCAATATAGTAGATTTAATTGAAATTTCCAATTTTTGATGGCATAATCCACTTTTCCCGTTGTGGGGAGAGCGGTGTGATTTGCACTATGTCTATAACAGTCAATGGGTTATTAAAGTTTAGGATATTTGGAAATAGTTTCTGGATATGGTAAAATGTAATAATTTGTTATGCTTGCATAATAAATATTCTTTATATTTGAGTAAACCATATAAACAGTAGCAATGAATTTCGAACTTTCAGAAGAACATAAGATGATCCGGGAAGCAGCCCGTGAATTTGCGCAGGAATTAAAGCCCGGCGTTATTGAACGCGATGAAGCCGCCAAGTTTCCGACCGATTTTGTGAAGAAGATGGGGGAGCTGGGTTTTATGGGCATCATGGTTCCCGAAGCCTATGGTGGCGCGGGAATGGATACGTTGGCCTATGCCCTTGCCTTGGAGGAGATCGCGAAAATTGATGCGTCAGCTGCCGTGATTATGTCAGCGCACAATTCGCTTGTCCTTTATGGATTAAACGAATTCGGAACGGAGGAGCAGAAGCAGAAGTACCTCAAACCTTTGGCATCCGGAGAAAAATTGGGCGCGTTTGCCCTTTCCGAACCGGAAGCGGGATCCGATGCTTCTTCACAGCATACATTGGCCGAAGATAAGGGAGATCACTACCTGCTTAATGGGACAAAAAACTGGATCACGAACGGGGGGAACGCGGATATTTACCTGGTCATCGCGCAGACGCACCCCGAATTGGGGCACCGCGGAATCAATGTCCTGATTGTTGAGAAAGGCATGGCAGGGTTTACCATCGGTCCAAAGGAAAATAAATTAGGGATCCGCAGTTCGGATACGCATTCCCTGATGTTCTCGGATGTTCGGGTGCCCAAGGAAAACAGGATCGGTGAAGACGGCTTTGGATTTAAGTTTGCCATGAAGACCTTGGACGGTGGCCGTATTGGCATCGCTGCCCAGGCTTTGGGCATCGCAGCGGGCGCCTATGACCTCGCTATGGCCTATGCTAAGGAGCGTAAGACCTTCGGGAAGCCCATTGCGGACCATCAAGCCATCCAGTTTAAATTAGCGGATATGGAGGTCGATATTGAGGCGGCACGCCTATTGACCTACAAGGCGGCGTGGACGAAGGACCAAGGCTTGCCTTACGGTAAGATCGCGGCCATGGCCAAGCTCAGCACTTCTGAAGTTGCCATGAAGCATACCGTTGAAGCTGTGCAAATCCATGGCGGGTACGGTTATGTAAAAGAATACCATGTGGAACGTTTGATGCGCGATGCAAAGATTACGCAGATCTATGAGGGAACCTCAGAGATCCAACGGCTGGTCATCGCACGCGAAGTCCTGCGATAAGCTATTAAGTTGGTGTGACTACCATCCTGGGGTTGCTTGCCCTGCAAGTGGCCCCTTTTTGTGGAATCATGCCACAAACAAAAGCCCCGCATCGAATACGATGCGGGGCTTTTGCTATAGGGACAACCTGCTTATTCGGTATCTTTTACCCAAGTAGGTTCGCCTTTTTTCATTTTGTCCAATGTGGCTTGGTATTCCGCTTTGCTATCTGCATCTACTTTTGCCAACGCTTTCTCCTGCCATTCGATCGCTTCTTTTGTTCTTCCCAATTTGTGAAGAAGATTTGCGTACGTATCGATCAGCATTGGGTTTTCCTCTGCTTCCAAGGATTTCTTGCTCCATGCCAATGCAGATTCCACACATGCTGGATCATCGCAGTTTTCGAAGATTGCCCATGCAAATGAGTTTAACTGTGAAGGCGAAACCTTAGCTGGATCCATATTGATATAGGCCTGTACAGCATCCCTGAATGCTGGCCAATTCTTCTGACGTGCATAATAATTAGGCTTGTAGCTTGCTACCATCGGTGCGATGTTCACATCTGGGTATTTCGCCGCTACCTCAGCAACAGTTTTGTCGAAGATATCGGTTTCCGAGCGAGATACTACCGGTGCGATTTCCGAGTTAATGATGGCAATCGAAAGGATATTCGCTGCTTTGCCCGCACCTAATACTTCGTCAACCTTCGCTTGGTTCTTGCGGATAACCTCAAAAGCCTTCGAGCTTGGGGATGTCGCATTTTTCGACAATAACTTCAACATGTCCGCACTAAGCAATTCCTCCTGTGTGGAGTTGCTGATAATGGTTTCCATCGCTTTTGCGGAAGTCTCCTTATCGTATGCCTTTTGTGCTGCAGCTAATGTAGCTTGTGCAACGGCCTTGTCCTTCGGGTTGGCATTGAATTTCTTAACCAACGTTTCGTATTGGGTATCTGGGTTCAATCCGTCTTTTGCTAATGCAATAAATTGATCCGCTTCACCACCACCTACGATCCGGTGAACAAGCTCACCCTGTGGGTTGAAAATCAAGAATGTCGGATAAGCAACAACTTTGTAATCCTTAGCAAAGCGTTTCGCTTCTTCGCGCCAAGACTTTACATCGTCATTGTCCGCAGCTGTTTCATCCATCTGGATTTTCAGGTTCACAAAGTTCTCATTGAAGAACGTTCCTACTTTTTCCTGTGGAAATATGTTCGCCGCCATCCATTTACATGGACCGCACCAAGTCGTGAATGCATCTACAAAAATATGTTTGTTTTCTGCTTTTGCTTTGGCCTTTACCTTCTCCCAAGTCGTATTGTGCTCGAAGGCGATCCCTTTATCCTGCGCTATCGCTAAGAAGGGAAGGGTAAATAATAATAATAGTAACTTTTTCATAATCCGTGTTTATTTACTTTAAATTGTATCTTAAGCTAAAGTTAATTAATAAAATGAAAAAGTCCCGCTACAAAACGGGACTTTTCGAAATTATTTTAAGGAATTGTTAGATTCCCAATTGCTTTTGCATGTTTTTATCCAATGCCTTCTTGTGCAGCATTAAGGAAATTGTCTTATAGCGCACGAATTCCTTGGTTGCGTACATATATCCTTGGTAGTCATTTGTTGCACCCCAAGAGTTTTTTACAATGTAGTATTCTTTGCCGGTCTGGTCTTTTACCAAGCCTACAATGTGCATCCCGTGATCATCCGTAGTTTCATAATTGTCGAATGCAGCCTGTCTTTGTTGAGCCGTAATCTTCGCTTCCGGTTTCGGACCGTTGAATAGGTTGTCAACTTCTTCCTTGGTCATTTTCTCGATCGGTTTTTCAGGAACGAATGCTACACCATTCTTCCAACTGAACGTTTTTTCCGATACGTCAGTAGCCCAGGCAACCGTGTATCCTTTGGATAGTGCATGGTCAATGATATCCGTTAGGTCGTTGATTTTTACGTTGTAGAAGCTCTCGAAGGACCAGTTGTCAGGAATCAACAGGACAAAGCGTTTGTAGAGTTCGTGTTCTTCAAAGGACGAGATACCAACGTAATCATCCGGGTTGATACCGATCACTTGGTCAGCAAATGTTCTTGGCGTATACGTCTTTCCTTTGTACTGGAAATTTTCAGGTACTTCACCCAAGTAGGAGTCCATCGCACCGGTGAATGCTTTCAACCAGTTTGCGGTCGGTTTTTTACTCTTCGCTACGCTTTCCGTGATGGATTGTAGAATTGGGCTCATCTCACTGAAATTGTTTCTGGTTTGTCCTTCCGGAAGTCCCGTGTACACTTCATAAGGAACGGCACCATATTTTCTGAAGATCGTCAATACGTCGTGCAATTGACCGCCATCACCTTGCGCCTGTTTTCCGTGCAAGCGGACAAAATTCTTAGCTTTCTCCACATACGTGTTGCGTGCGGTGTAGATTTGGGAAATCTCAACCGGATCCTTACCCATACGGATCATCTCAGACTCCAGGAAAGAGTTTCCGGAGTACGACCAACAGGTACCGGAAGATCCTTGGTCCTTGATAGACGTCTTACCTAAATTGATCACCTCGGTGAACTTAAATCCTTCTTTTGAGTTGTCACTAACATTGCCTTTAAGGGCGTTTATAAGGTTATCTTGTGCTTGTACTTGTGTAGCTGCAAAGAAAGCAGCTGCCATTAGAATAGATTTACTCCAATTCATATGTTATTATTAAGTTAAATTTGTTGGCACGAATTTATTAAATAATAATCGAGCAGGAGCGTACATTGTGTAAAATTATTGGTGGATTAAGGCGGGGATAATACCATAGGCAAACAAAAAGGCGGGATTGAACATATCCCACCTTTTTGTTTGCCTAATGGCATATTCTTTTATGCTTTGGCTTTTATGCTTTGGTGTAATCTTCCTTTTTCGGGAACATCAGCGATGCAATAATACTGATCGCTAGGATACCTAAGATAACGATCAGGGAATGACTGGTCGTGAATCCCCAATCTTTCAGGTAACTGTGCAATAGCATCTTCGCACCGATAAAAATCAATAGGAACGCCAATCCGACCTTCAGGTAGTGGAACTTATGGATGATGTTGATCAATAGGAAGAACATCGAACGTAAGCCCAGGATGGCAAAGATATTCGAGAAGAATACAATGTATGGATCCTTGGTTACAGAGAAGATCGCGGGGATGGAGTCAACGGCAAAGATTAGATCTGTGAATTCAATAACGATCAGCACCAGAAATAAAGGTGTCATGTATTTCACGCCGTTTTCTTCATGGAAGAATTTTCCTTGATCCAATTTGTGGGTCACCTTAAAGCGCTTCGACATGAATTTTACAACCGGGTGGTTCTCCGGATCCACTTCTTCCTCTTTGTTACGGTTGATGTACATGTTGATACCCGTAAATACTAGGAATGCACCGAATAGGTATAAGATCCAGCCGAACTTGGTAATCAAGGCAGCACCTACAAAGATGAAGATACAACGCATGATGATGGCACCAAGAATACCCCAAACCAATACTTTATGGTAATATTTTTCCGGAATACCAAATGAGCTGAACAGGAGGACCATCACGAAGATATTATCTACGGATAGGGCGTATTCCACGACATAGCCGGTTAGATATTCCAGGGTCAGGTTTTTATTATAGGCCTTTAAGCTGCCAACAAGGTCATTTTCATTAATGGTGATGTTGTGCATGTGATTGGCCACAACCTCTTTGAGTCGCGGGATATCGTGTACATTGTGAAGTTCATTTCCCCAATAATACAGCAATAAACCAAATAGGAGGGCGAATGTGACCCAAATGGCGCTCATGATGGCGGCGACCTTCAGGGATACAGGTTTGTCACTTTTTGAAAATAGACCAAGGTCTATGGCTAACATGAGGATTATAAAGATTATAAATCCGATCATGAATAGTGCTTCGTGGCTCATAGTTATTTGTTTCGTTCTGTTGTAAAGCGTACTAATTGTTCCAATCCTGTTTTGTATTCACCTCCACCAGGAATGCTATGGAGGATATCAAAAGCTTCCTGCTGATACTTCAGCATTTGCTCCGTTGCGTAGTCCATGCCGCCATTGGCTTTGACAAAGGCAATGACTTCGGCTACTTTTTTTGGATCTTCATTGTGGTTCTTGACCAAGTTGATGATTTTCCGTTTCTGACTCTTATCCACAATCGAAAGTGCATGGATCAAGGGCAAGGTCATTTTCTTTTCCTTGATGTCATTGCCGACAGGTTTTCCCACATCGTCCAGTCCGAAATCGAAAAGATCGTCCTTAATCTGGAAAGCGATGCCTACTTTTTCACCGAATAGGCGCAGCTTTTCGGTGGTCTCTGCATCGGCACCGGCAGAAGAAGCTCCGCAGGCACAGCAGGACGCAATCAGCGACGCTGTTTTCTTGCGGATGATCTCGTAATAGATTTCCTCCTTGATGTCCAAATGGCGGGCTTTTTCAATCTGAAGAAGCTCACCCTCACTCATCTCTTCTACGGCTTCGGATACAATCCGTAACAGCTCAAATTCCTTATTCTTCACCGACAGCAGCAAACCCTTCGATAACAGGAAATCCCCCACCAAGACTGCCACCTTGTTCTTCCAAAGGGCATTGATGGAGAAGAATCCTCTTCTTTCGTTCGCATTGTCCACCACATCATCGTGCACGAGTGACGCCGTATGGAGCAATTCAACCAGGGAAGCGCCATGATAGGTCGACTCCTTGATGCCTCCTACCAATCCAGCTGAAAAGAAAACAAACATCGGCCGCATCTGTTTTCCCTTCTGCTTAATAATATAGCGCGTGATACGATCTAATAAGGGAACCGAGCTTTGCATCGAGGCCTTAAAGGTCTTTTCAAATCGCTTGAGATGTTCTTTTATTGGAAGTTGTATTTCGTCTAGTGTCAACATGTATATGGTTTAATACCATCAGTGTGCTCTGAATTGCCAATAAAAATACTAAAATTATGCTTGAGAAGCTAAGGTATTTTCAAGCTGAGCATACCATTCTTCACCATATTCCCGGATGAGCGGATCTTTTAGGAATTTGTAGACCGGGATTTTGAGTTCCTGCCCAAAAGAACAGGCATCTTTACAGATATACCAACGGTCATAATGCAGTACGTCAAACTCAGGGTAATGGGTTGCCCGGATAGGGTAGAGGTGGCAGGAAATAGGTTTCTTCCATTGTACATCCCCCATTTCATAGGCTTTTTCGATGCCACATTTGGTGATGCCATTTTCCCAGGTCACATAGGCACATTCTTTATTGCCACCGACGCAGGTCGTCGTCAGGTCACCATCGGCGTCAACGACCGAGGTGCCCTGCTCTTCAATGGCCTGGATACCGGCTTCGGTCAGGTAAGGTTTTACTTTCGGGTAGATTTCTTCCAATATCTTGGTTTCGGCTTCCGTTAACGGAGCCCCAGCATCGCCCTCAATACAGCAGATGCCCTTACATTTACTCAGGTTACACACAAAGTCATTGTTGATGATGTCTTCATGAACAAGGACATTTCCTACTTCTATCATTTTTATTTTGAATAACTTACGCGTTTGCCCAACGGGTATTTCAATCCATCGGCACTCACCAATTCCATCGTAACCGATCCGATTAGGATCTCCACCTGTGCCTTTACAGGGATCCGGTTACCATCGTTGGTGACCCAAAGATACAAACGACTGCTCTTTTTAAAGATTCTTCCGGGCGTAATTTCCGGACTGAGCTTGATACACTCCAATTCGCCAAGGACGGTTTTTACCTTTTCCACCCCGATGTACTCCACGCCAAGTTGAGCCACTTCATCGTTCAGGAAGTAGGTGATCTTAAACTTTTCCCCCGATTTCAACTTCGAGAAATCCAGATTTCTGGAGAAATAATAGGCCGAAACCAGGTCGAAGGTCTGTGCCGAAGGACTCGAGAAGTTACCTTTCTTGCCATTAACCTTTCTGGCCTTGTGGTCAAATGTTGCGTATTCCACGCGGCGGTACTTGTTCTCGCGAATATTCTCGGTATATAAGATCGGTAGGAACGTATCCTGGTCGATGTACGAATCGTATTGATTCTTTACCGTATAGAATTTTGAAAAAGCACCCGATGTCTGCCCGAAAGCATTTAAATGGATGGGGTTTTTCACGCCAAAGCTATGTTTGGACTTCTCCACGGAAAGAGTTCCTGTTGCTGCGGAAATAATACCGTAGCGCAGTTTATATTTCAATACTTCCCCAACTTGATAGGTCGGTTCTTTCAAATACGGAAGGGTCTGCGCGAAGGATGAACCGATCAGCAAAACACAGATCGGGATAAATAGTAATAATCTTTTCATATACTTTTGACCAGAATTGGGGACTATAGTTTAAGACTTTCTCTTGAAGACAGGCACGGTGGAGCAGGGCTCGCCGTACATAATACTTTTGGCAACCTTACTCAATTGGGCCGTAAAGGTTACGAAGGCTGACTCCGGAACGGGAATATCTCCACAACCCTTGATCACGATCCGTTGGTCCACATATTGGCTGTAGTCAAAAGTTGCAAGTGCGTGATCGAACAGGACCTTGCGGACATACTCTTCATCTCCGAAATGAATGGATAGCGCAATATTCTCCAGCTTGGTTGCCAGTAGCATGTATGCCCAAGTAGGAACGATCGCATCGGTGGAACAGATGATGCCGATATGTTTGTCCTTATATTGTGTCCAGTCGTGATTCTTGATGAATTCGCGGAAATCCTTTTCCTTTAAGATCAAGCCATGGAATAGGTTGTCCTTGATATCATAGATTTCAATAGGTGCCTTGGGTGCATGATCGGCAAGATCAATGGTAATTAAACCACTTTGAGCGACCTTATTGATGATTGTTTCTTGAATTTCCATATGCATAAAAATAAAAAAAGCTGGGTAACTTCATGTCACCCAGCTGCAAATTTAATTATTTAAATGTTAAAAGAACTTAATGCGATTGTCAACAATCTTCGCATTGTCCTGTAATGCTTTTAGGATAGTCCCCCATGAACGTTGTGACTTGGCTTCTGAGATCTGCTTTTGCTGTGCAGCTAACTCATCACCAGCTAAAGCTTTAGGATTTACAAATCCCGTTACTTGAACTGCATATACGCCTTGTTTACCTTCAATGGATTTGGATGGCTTGTTCGGCTGAAGACCGAATACAGTACCTACGACTGCGTTTTCCACCGCGATAC
This sequence comes from Sphingobacterium lactis, assembly GCF_011046555.1. Classification (NCBI taxonomy): domain Bacteria; kingdom Pseudomonadati; phylum Bacteroidota; class Sphingobacteriia; order Sphingobacteriales; family Sphingobacteriaceae; genus Sphingobacterium; species Sphingobacterium lactis. The sequence goes on along the minus strand of NZ_CP049246.1, from coordinate 448,921 downwards.
CCGGAATAACTGGGTTAGCAAGCACGACATTCTCTACCGTCTGTACATTCTTGCCCAATTTCTGCGCTACCTGCTCAATAGAACCGGCACCGTTCAAGGCATTGTTCATCTTCTCTTTCAACATACGTGCTTTCACCATGTTCTTAACCAAAGGCTCGATATTCGATTTTACAGATTCCAAAGGTTGCTGTCCTTTTGGTTGGATGTTTGTAACACGTGCAACGATGAAGTTGTCGTTCGTTTCGTAAACTTTATCGCTCACTTCGCCGTTTTCTGCTTCGAAAGCCCAACGTACCATGTCGCGAGGAACTTCAACGCCACCTAGCATATTATCCATGGCCAAGGTGCGGTCGTTTTTGTTAACCGTTACGTTTTGTTGCTTAGCGATATCATTAAAGTTGTCTTTATTCACGGCAGTGAAGAAACTGTTCGCTTTTGCATAAGCGGCATCTGTAGTTTCTTTGCCCGAGTTGATGGATTTATCCACGATCGCCAATTTCGCAATCTGTGAGTTACCGATCTGTCTGTTGATCTTGATGATATGAACAGCGTTGTTCGTAGGGACAACTTTTACATCACCAGCTGTACCGTCGAACATCACTTCTTCCAATTCAGGAATCATGCCGCGGGTAAATGTGCCCATTTCACCGCCATTGTTCTTGCTGTTCGGATCAGCGCTGAATTCTACTGCCAAGGCAGCAAAGTTAGCACCTCCGGTAATCAAGTTTTTAATGGAATCTGCTTTCACCATGGCTTTATCCATACCACCTTCTGCCATTGGATTGATCACAATGGAGCTGATGTTTACGGAGTCAGGGCTGTTCTTAACCGCGATAACTTTCGCGATCTCGTATGCGTTGTCGGAAAGGAATGGACCTACTACCGTGCCTGGTGCAGTTTTGAAAACTACAGAGTCCAAAGCTGGGCTCAATTGTCCTTTGGTATAATAACGAACTGGAAGTCTGTTGTCCGCATGTGTCGTTACGAAAACCGAGTCACTGGTAGAAGCCTGCAGTTCCGTTTTCAATTTCTGCATTTCGCCAAGTACCAAAGCGGAATCCGCTGCATTTGGTTTCGCATCAAAAAGAACATACTCCAACGTACGTGTTTCTTCAGGGTTTTTGAAGGCTTTCTTGTTTTTATCGTAATATTCTTTGTAATCAGCATCTGTCAATTTGATCTGTGAATCATTCACTGATGCATAATCCAACATTACGTATTTGAAGTTTGACAGTTTCTGACGTGCATTGTAATCATATTCTGCTTCCAAGGAAGTCGTATAGACACTGTTGTTGATTAACGTTGTGTATTTTTGATTTAAACGTTCGTTCTTGATATTCTGCAGCAACATTTCCCATTCCTGTTTTACCTGAGGGTTGGTTTTTGCTTGCTCAATTACCTGGTTCAGGTAATTTTTGTCCACCTGTCCTGTCTGAGGGTTCCCGAAGGATTGTAGAATCTGTGGGGAAGGATTGTTTCCGAACAATAAGCTGTTCAATTCATCCTTGCCTACTTCAATTCCGATTTTCTCCATCTCTTGGTTCAAGAGGTTTTGGGTCAAGAATTGATTCCACACCTGTTGAACGGCGAAGTTGCGCATCTGCGGATTGGAAGCACCACCCATTTGCTGCTGGTACATGGCATTGGCTTGGTCTACCTGTGCATTGAACAGTTGGTAGTCTATACCTTCACCATTTACGCTACCCACCTCATTCTGGCTGCTCTGCCAAAATGGTTTTCCCACGTTGATTGCATCCCCTAATAAGAAGGCAACGATTGCTAAACCAATCACGAAAATTACTAGTCCCGCTTTGTTCCGCAAATAGGTCATTAATCCCATAATGTATTCTGTATTTTATTTTTTGCTAATTTTTAGTTACTTAATTGTCGTTTCTTTAAAACAAGGCGCAAGATACAATTTTTATGAAAAAAAGAGTAAAATTTTCTTTCATGCACACTGTAAATTTTACAGGGCTAAAAAGCTCTGCCTTTGTTAGTTTCCAAATCCTGGCAATTGGGAGTCTGTGGTCGGGAAGTGAATCGCGGTGCCGTTGGTGAATCGGATATCATTGAAGTTGGCATCCGATGTGAAGGAAGTTCCCTGCGCAGACGTCCTTCCGTCGTTGTATTCAGCGGTAATGGGCTGACTACCGTAGTACTTCTTCTGGTTTTCGTCGTAGATCAGCTCCTCCGTTTTGATGACCGTTCCATCCACCTTGGTAATCACCACATCGTTGCGGAACTCCGTAATACCGCTCTCGGTACGCTGGATGGCATACTTTGACGTAATGCGCTGCATTTCCTTCGCAAATTCATCGAAAAAGATGATCTGCACACCTTTCTTGAATTCATAGCTACCGGTACTGTCATGATACACACGCATCTCGGGAGCTTTCAGCTCAGCTTTCACCTGTGCCGAATCGCTGTAGACCACCGTCACATCCTTAGAGATATCAACAGCCTCTTCCGCCTTGATATTTGCCAGGCGGTCGATATCCTTGGCGTCATTTTCACAGGCAATTGACAAGATTGCCCCTAGCAAAACTAATGTTAGGGGCAAAAATCGTGATATCTTGAATCTTTTCAAACTCATCTATTAATCGTAACTTCTTCTGATAAACCATGCATCATTGATGGTGAATCCGAAATGTAAGTTAATATATCGTTCCCTGACCAGGTTGTGGTTCATCGTACCTTGCTGACCGAATTCCGCAGAGATGTTGACGTTCGAGAATGTCCGTCCAAAACCTGTTTCCGGTAATGGAAGACCCAATCCAACGGTCACTGCCATATCGTTGATGCGTTGCTCGTTCACCGTCATGTGCGTTTTGTTGTAACGGAATCCAAGGCGGTAATCGATTACTTTCAGGTAGTTCATGGAAGTCGGATCTGGTTTGATCTGTCCACCAACGGCAAAACCTAAGTTCTTGCCCAATTTGTCCTCACCTTGTCGAACTTGATAGTTGGTCCAGTCAGCATACTTAAAGTCTGCACCAACGGACCAGTTTACGCCTTTGCTCAAGGTGAATCCTACGCTATGTTTCAACGGAAGGTTGATCTTACGGTTGGAAAGTTCATCGTTCGATGATGTATCAATTGGCACTTGCTCCGTTACGGCACCGGATAGGTCGGTCTGTGTACGGGTTACCAAAGAGGTTACCCTGCTGCGAACGGAATTGTTCAAGGAACCGGAATAACCTACAGTCAGGTTCATGCGGTTTCCAAGGGGCAAGAAGTATTGCGCACCGTAGTCATAAACTACACCGGTAACACGACGCGTATCCGTTTTGGAGGTGTTGTAATAACCATATCCTGCTGGATATTCGATAATGGACTTGTCGTACAGGTTTCCGAACAGGAAGCCTACGTTTGCCCCAATGCTGAAGTTCTTGAATGGAGAAACTCCCCAGCCCACATAGGCTTTATTCAATCCTCCTTCACCGATTAGGCTTGTTTTATACGGGGTATTGTTGATATCGCGGTCTGCAGATACGGTATAGCCGACATCCGAATAAGGCATCAATCCGAAGGATAGACCACCCAGTTTCGGGCCATTCTGCTTATTCAGGGAAAATCCGAATGCGAAATGGCTGAATGCGAAATCTGCTGTATTTCCTACGCTGGATCCCTTTTCCAATTGGGTAATATTGCCGTAAAGACCGGCATCCAAGATCGTCCGGTTGAATGCCGAATACGATGCAGGGTTGGAAATGTTCAGAATCGGAAGCCCACCTTGGTAGCGAACTCCGGTTGAAATACCGCCCATACCGCGCAATTGAGGTATTTGATCCCCACGCATCTGGCCTAGACCAAATTGTGAATAAGGTGAATGTGAGGTCGAGGATTGCGCGAAGGAATTCTGACTGAATAATAAAACGGCTCCGATGCCTAATAATTTCAGTAAGGATGTATTTGAGCTAAATATTTTCAACTGTTTCAATATTTTAAATGATTCATCGGCCATCAGCTATTCATAATTTGCTTTGCGCATTCATGATCAGGTTAATGCTGCAGTGATGGCTGTAAATACCTGAATTTTTGCTACAAAACTATCTATTTTTTAAATATCAACGGCTTTTTGTTTGTTAAAAAAGGTTAAACGGTTACCGCTCAGTAGGTTAGAAAAATTGAAAGTAGATTATCGTCAGTAAAATGACCACATAAAGTGTTTCGTAGAACCATTTCATTTTGGCATGGGTGAAGAAATATGCCAAGTAGATGGACAGGGGAGGAACGGCCAGCAGGAAATGGTTGATGGACCGTTCTGCATTCAGATAGAATGAACCGAAGATGAGCACCAACATGATGAACAGCAATTGAAAGCTCTTTCTGATCTGCACCACACTTTTAAAGAAGTTGTCTTTTAGGATGAACAGAAAGCCTCCCAAGGATATGACAATCGGGATGAGCACGAAATAATCATTCATGTCCATGTCCAAACGTGTGGGCAGGTTATACGTGAATGGAATGAAAATCTGATAGAATTCATCCATCCGTTCCAACCAGAAATAGGCTACTGCCAGTAGGAAGTAGATAGTTATCACACCCAATAGCGGGGTAAACCATTCCCGCCAATCGAAGGGACGGAAGATGATCAAGCTTCCCCAGATAAGCAGCAACATCACGATAAATGGGAAATAGATCAGACTTCCCAACGCCACGATCAAGCCCAAGTCGAACATGGTGCCCTTCACGTCCACATGCTTATAGATGTTGAAGAGTTTCTGCAACATCCAGATGGTAATGAAATTACAGATCAGCGTAGGAGAAAGGACCAGGAATGGGATGAACAAGCTGACCAAGGTCATGAACATGAGGGAGGTCAGGAAGCTGGGTTTCCCCAAAAGATTGTAATGGTTGACAACCCTATTGAGGTAAAATGCCTGAAATAGGGTCAGCAATAGGGTAATAATTACGTTCAGCTGTGGATTGAGATCCTCACCGATATGGAGACCCAACAGTCTGTTCAGACCGGGTTCCACCAATACGGGGGTCAATTTATCCGGCAGGTGAAGATATACACCCAGACATAATATGGTACCAACAAGCGTAACAAGGAAAATGTTCAATCCTGATAGCGTACGGTGTTGGTTAATGATCATATCAAAAAATGTACTTAGGGCTTATCTGTCTTTTTCTAATTTCGAAACCTTGCGGTCAAGGATAAAAAGGTAGGTGGCAACGGCCGAGAAAATCACCAGCATCACCAGCACAACGACATAAATCTTTCCTTCGGCGCGTAGACCATCAGCCATTTCCACTTTGCCCTGTGCGAAGCTCTGGTTGCAGAACATCAGTAAGGCAGCGATTGTATATAGGATATTTTTCATGTTAAAAACTGTTCTTTTTGTCTTCAATTAAACGAACGCGGTAACGCAGTGTCATGATCCAAGAACCGATTAGGATCCAGCCGATTACTGCAGTATAAAATACAGGACGCATGTAGTTGTCCATATCCAGATCACCGAAGGTTGAGTTACCTCCACTTCCTGGGTGTAGGGAATCTGTCATCTTTGGCAGGATATACAACAAAACGACCATAATCGGGAATGCGAAGATATTGTAGATCGCAGAGATCTTTGCACGCTTCTGTTCTTCTTCCAGGGCATTGCGTAGGACCAGGTAGGCCAGGTACATCAAGGTCGCAATGGCGGAACCATTGAGCTTAGGGTCATTCGGCCATGGTTCACCCCAAGTGATATTGGCCCATAACATACCCGTCATCAGACCGCACGCGCAGAATAGGATGCCCACATTGACGGCCTCAACGGCCATCAAATCGTAATTGCGATTTCCCGAATTGAGGTACTTGATGCTATAGATGACCGAAATTAAGTATAGGAATACCATCGCAAACCACATCGGGACATGGAAATAGACGTTTCGGATTGTTTCATTTAAAATGGGTAATACCGGGACAGGACCCAATAGTCCGGCTACTATCGTACTGGCGATCATCACTACCGCCAAGATTTTCCACCAACTCTTTCTCATAAGAACTAAAAAATCAATCTCGCCAAAGGTAAGGAAATAAGAGCAAAGAAATAGCAATTGTGACGATATTAATTGCCAATAAAACAGCGATATCGCCCCAATTATCGCCTATTGTCATGCCCACGACACCACTCATGGAAAGCTTGATCAGTACGATCAGCAAAGGGATGATGACCGGAAAGCTCAGGATAGCCATGATGGTACTGTTGTTGCCCGCTTTCGCGCTGATACCAGCAACCATGGTGAATACTGTGGCGAAACTGATGCTGCCCAACAGGATGGATAACAGGTAGACTGCTATATTTTCCGCTTGGCTCTTAAAGATGAGGTTGTACACGATAAAGGCAATGGTCGACAGCAGGATCATCAATAGGGAATTGTAGATGATCTTGGCCAGGATGATGGCTTTCGGGCTGACAATCGCATAGTAGTACAGTTGGCGAGGTCCCGTCTCCTGCACAAAACTACGGCTCATGGCATTAATGGCCGCGAAGAGCAGGATAATCCAGAACAGAGTGTTCCAAACAAGAGTATCCACAGATTTGAATGATTGATAACAAACAAATACTGTGGATACCACATAAAGTAAGATGCTATTGATGGCATATTTAGAACGCCATTCTAGGACAACATCTTTGTATATTAAGGTCTTAACTTGCTCAAAAAGATTCATGGTCTACAAAGATACGAATCAATCCGTTGAGCGAGTCAATGCGTTTCTAGAAATTAAGCGTTTTTAATTTCTGATTTTGCGCGGTCAGCGATATCTTCAGCTTTTCCGCCTACGTTTTGTGCAGCGTCGGAAGCTTTGCTTGCCCACTCGTTTGCTTTTGAAGATGCTTTGTCCAATGCATCACGACCCGCATTCTTAGCGCGATCTTTCAAGTTCTCTAAATCTTCTTTAGCTGATTTAGCCAATCTGGAAGCACGTTTTGCTTCTTTCTTCGATAAATCCTTAATAGACTTGGTTAAGCTCTTAATGCCGTCATTCGCACGGTCTAATTGCTTTTTGCCGTCTTCAGTGCCTAATAAATAATAAGCTGCTGTTCCTACTGCTAGTCCTAATAGGGCGAATGCCACTAATCCATTTCTATTTTTTTCCATGATTATATTTTTTTTATCCTATTTGTCAATTGTACTGTGAGTATAAAACAAGGCTTGCGCCAAAAAGTTTTCACATATTCTAAATTAACAAAAATTAACTTTCAACCACTTGAAGAGATTGCAAAGTGTAGAGATGTCTGTACAGGCCGGTGTCTTTTTCCATCAATTCCTGGTGGGTGCCCAAGTCTGAAATCAGGCCGTTCTCAACGACGATGATCATGTCAGCGTCCCGGATGGTGGACAATCGGTGCGCAATAATAATGGAAGTTCGGTTCTTCATAAGTTCCTCGAGTGCCAGTTGCACCATGCGTTCAGATTCAGAATCCAGGGAGGAGGTTGCTTCATCGAGGATCAAAATCGCCGGATCTTTCAGGAGCGCTCGTGCAATAGCGATCCGCTGACGCTGCCCGCCGGATAGCTTAACACCGCGTTCACCAACGATGGTGTCATAACCCTCAGGGAAGTCCATGATGAATTTATGTGCATTGGCGCGTTTTGCCGCCGTGATGATGTCTTCTGCATCCGCATGGAGATTTCCATAGCCGATATTTTCTCGGATCGTGCCGCCAAAGAGCAGGACGTCCTGCGGAACAATAGCAACCTGGTTCCGAATATCGGTCAGTGGCAGCGCATCTGCGGGAATACCGTCGTAATAGATCGTTCCGGAAGAAGGCTGGTAAAACTGCAATATCAGGGAGGCTATGGTCGATTTTCCCGTTCCACTAGGACCAACGATGGCCATTTTCTTTCCTGCAGCTACGTGAAAGGAAATGTCTTTCAGGATCTCCAGGTCAGGGCGCGTAGGATAGGAAAAACTAATGTGGTCAAATACGATATCGCCCGTAATCGGTGTCCGCACAACCTTGTCGGCATCATTCACCTGGATGTCCTCAGGCTGTTCTTTCAAGATTTCCAATACCCGCTCACTGGCACCCAAAGAGCGCTGCACACTGGCATATAATTCCGGAAAACTACCCATCGATCCTGCAACGAATAAAGAGTACAGGATATAGGTCGTTAAATCGCCAACGGAGATTTCATTGCGTGAAACCAATGATGCTCCGTACCAGATCACAAGGATTACGGCGCCAAAAATCGCAAATATGATAAAGGATGCAAATATACCGCGGTAAGTGGCACCCTTGACGGCCAAGCCTACCGCTTGATCCAATTTATTGGAGTAGCGTTTAAATTCGAAAAATTCATTGACGAAGGCTTTCACGTTGCTGATACCCAATAATGTCTCCTGCACGATGGCGTTGGAATCGGCCAGTTTATCCTGCGACTCACGCGAAAGATTTCGGATGAAACGCCCGAAGATCATGGCGACAATGATGATTATCGGCAAAATACTCAGGTTCATCAATGCCAATTTCGGCGATACGAACACCAATAGAATTACCCCGAAGGTTAAACTGATGGTCTGTCTCAACATTTCGGCCAAGGTCGTTGTCATGGTATCCTGGATCTGCGATAGGTCCGCCGATAAACGGCTGTTCAACTCGCCGACCCGTCGGTTGGCAAAGAAATCGATAGGTAGGGTGATCAGTTTATGGTAGCTGTCACGACGGATGTTGGCCAAAGCTTTTTCAGCGATTTCCACAAATAAGCGGATCCTGAAAAATGAGGTAATGGCTTGGAAAGTAAGGATGATCAGGGATAGTCCACCGATGAACTTGACGCTTGCCGGCAAGAAAGGATACGATTGTATGCCCTGTGCCGCATCGATCATCGCCCCTAACAGTGCGGGGAAGGTCAGCATCGTTAAACTGGAGAATACAAGGAATACCATGCCCACAACAAATTTCCACTTGAAGGGCTTTATGTAAGAGAATATCTTTAAAGCTTTTTGGAGGATTTCTTTGTTTATTTTCGGCTTGGGTAAATCTTCCGAATGCGTATCACCACTGTTCAATCTCGGTCTGGCCATTGATCCAATTTTTACTTAACGAGCAAAAGTACCAATATAAAAAGGTCTTCTTATCACTATTGCGTCAATTTTTTGTTGCTATTCTTTCGGTATTGCAGAAATAGCAAGGTCCCCAAGATCAAAATAACCAAAACTGCCAGGTAAAGCAGGGCATTGTTCCCAGTCTCTGATTCATCGAGCGCATCTACATTTCCACGCAGTTTCTCATTTTCATTCTGCAGCTTGGTAATGGTGCCCATATAGGCCGAAATCTGTTTGTCGTATTCATCTGCAAGGCGTTGGTACCGTTCGCTTTGGGCATCCTTCAGGTCCAACAGCTTGCGTGTTTCGATAAAGATATTGTTGTCGTTCAGGACGATCTGCCGTAAGATGTCTATAGATTTCTGCATGTCCTTTTTGGTCTTGAACAGTCCGAAGACACCGGTCTTTTTCTCGAGGGAAACATCGTATTCACCAAATCGCTGGCTCCGTTCGTTCAACAGCGCATTCACGCGCTCCCGTTGGGACTCAAAAGAGAGCGAATCCGCTTTGACCATGGTGCTATCTTGTCCATAAACCAAGCAGGAAACCATCATCAGTATGATAAGGGCTACATATTGAAAGGAAATTTTTCTCATATCACAGTTTTAACGAAGATTAAAAATCCATCGTATTATTCCAAAACTATTTTTTTTGCTTTAAAATAATTTTTTTGCTGTAGCATTACGGTAAGGCGCTTCGTTATCTGGGTATTACAAGCCAAAATTAACGATTATGAAATTTATCAACCGATCCCGAGGGAGTTTCCTATTCATCTTCAGCTGGCTGTTGTTGATGATATTCCAGGGATGTGACAAATACGAAACGAGACAGAAATTTAATACGGTCATGCCCGTGCTAGTCAAGCTGAAGGATTTGCGAGCCATGACCTTTACCTTGGAGCAGAGTAAGGGGTTGAGCGCAACAGGGAAGATATACCTCTATAAGAACCACCTGTTCATCAATGAGCCGCAAAAAGGCATCCATATCTATAACAATGAGAATCCATCCAGTCCGAAGTCTGTTGGTTTCCTTTCGATTCCGGGCAATTTTGACTTGGCGATTCAAAATGACCTGCTCTATGTAGATAATGTTACAGATTTGGTGACTTTCGATATCAGTAACATCGCAAAGCCGAAGCAGATCGATCGGCAGAAAGATGTTTTTGCAGTGCGCTATTTTATGGATGGAGTACAAAAAGATGTCCTATCCGATGAGTATATGGTCCCCATAGCGTACAAAGATTCGCTGGTAGATTTCACCTATAAAGAAACGTATATACCAAGCTACCGAATTGAGTATGATTCGTATGCTGAAAGTGGTAACAGCGTTGGTCAAGCCGGATCGATGGCCCGATTCGCTTTGAATAATAATTACCTCTTTGCAATTTTTGGGGAAAAGATCAAGGCTTTTGACCTCCGCAATGGCCGTTCGCCAGCATTTAAAACGGATGTCGCACTTGGATTTGGTATTGAAACGTTGTTCCCTTACAAGGACAACTTGTTTGTCGGTGCAAATGATGGTATGCATATTCTTAATGTGAAGAATCCGCAGGCGCCCGAGAAACTGGCCACCTATACGCATATACGTGCTTGTGATCCCGTGGTTGTAAATGATAAATATGCTTTTGTTACGTTACGAAGTGGAACAAATTGCAACACTTCTCAAAATGTCTTGGAGGTAGTTGATATCCAAGATCTGCGGAAGCCGATGCTGGTGAGTAAATTCCAGATGAAGAATCCACATGGGCTAGCACTCTCGGGCAACTCGCTATATGTCTGTGAAGGTGATTTTGGGTTTAAGAGCTTCCGGATCAATGACGTCATGGATGTTGACAATAACCAGATGGAATACCTGCAGAACCTGAAGAGCTTCGATGTGATTGCAGGGCCTAAATCACTGATTGTTATCGGTAAGGAATCTGTTTGCCAATTCGATTACAGCGACCCGGCAAAATTGAAACAGTTGAGTTGTATTTCCGTAATTCCATCTAAGTAACCAGCATGAAAAGATATATATTCCTTATGGTTGTCTTGCTTTCAATGAGCAGCACTGCGTTTGCACAGGACCGTAAATTTGTCAATCATACCGAGCTGGGTTTACTTCCTTACGGTTTTAAGACGAAAGAAAGTGGATTTACGGTACAGACCTTCAATGGGTATGCTATTTCTCCGAAATGGACGCTTGGAGGGACCTTGGGGTATGATAAGTTATTTGTGACTCATGGAGAAGAGGTGGATGTGTTTTCCCTCTCGGGGGGCGTGCGCCACACCATCATACAACCCGAAACCACAGGATTGTATGCCGGTTTGGATGTGGGCTATGGTTTTGCGAGCTTTCGGGATCAAGTGACGGACCGGAAAGAAGAAGGCGGCCTTCGTGTTGCTCCACAGGTCGGCGTCAAGTGGAAATTGGGCGCAAGAGGATCCTTTACTCTTTCCCTAGGCTATCATTACCAGAAGGCGGGTTCGGAAACCTATCAGGAGACAGTGCCATTGTTGCCTCAGCTAATGACGCCAGGGGCAACTCATAATTACCATGCTACGAAATCCATTCATGCACATAGGGCAAGCCTAAAGGTTGGTTTTGGGTTCTAAATCCACAACCAACGTTTAACAAATCCCAGAAGCCAGTATGGCGATAAGGCGGTAGAATTATTCTATCGCCTTTTTTATGCTCTCCATATTCCCAAATGGAATAGGGCGATGGTGAGTTGGCCGGATAATGGTGCCTAATATCTAAAAACAATGGGGTAACTGCTGTATTTTCAGGGATTTACGGCAATAAAAAAACGTGGAACATTTTGGTTTTTGGGTGAATTACTTGCTTTCCAGGAACTCCACCAAGATGGTTTCGTCTTGGTAAAGACCGAGTAATTGGCTGGCATGGCCTTTATTGATGGCAATCTCGAGAAAATTACTGATGCCGAAGAGACAGAGTTTTTCGCCTTCGGCGACTTCATTGTAATGCCAACTCAAGTTGCTGATGGTTTCATTCCGCTTAAAGCGGAGTATAAAATCGCGCCCGTTCTGTACGCGGTTGAAGAGATCCTTGCTGATGTTGCTGATGACGTTCCCAAAGGAGTCAATATAGGTAACATGGCCCTTGATGCTGTTCTGATTATAGACCGGTTGGAATGTAACCTTCTGCACGGCATTGTCGACCGGTAATCCGATATCACGGAGTTTTCCACCGTTTGCAATGTGACAGGCCGCCTTGGTCAAGATGTCCGCCAAGGGGAAATGTAGGTACCTCAAATCTTGCATAATGTTGATTTCCACCATTTCGTCAGGGCGGTCCTCCCCGGTGATGATGCTGAAGATGCCATTGTCCGCACCCACGAAGTATTGCCCTTTGTAGGACATCGCAAGGTAGCGGGAGTCTTCTTGGAATACCGTGTCGATACCGATCAGGTGCACCGTGTCTTTCGGGAAATAGGGATAAGCATTGTTGATGACGAAGGCCGCATGCTGAATGTTGAAGGATGGAATATCGTGGGAGATGTCGACCAAACGGACATCTGGCAACTGCGAAATGATGCTGCCTTTCAGTGCAGCCTGATAAAAATCGCGATGACCTAAGTCAGTGGTTAACGTAATTACTCCCATAGTGTTCAGAATGCCTGAAGCTAAAAAATTTTAACAGTTATTTTTGCCAGTGAATTACAAAAATAGAAAAACTAAACTGATTGCTAAATCTTATGTGAATTAATCCATATAAATGCTTTTAATTCTGCTCAATTAGTTTGTACTTTTGATTTTGAAATACCTGAGATTGCTTCAAGATGTCCGATTTTTTGATATCTTTATTAGCGATTCGAGGTGCGTACCTTGGACTATTCGAAAATTTAGAACGATATAATTTGAGTGAATTAGAAATCAACTTGGATGTTGTCAATTTGGTGACATTATGGGGGGCTCAGAACGAAAATTTTGAGTTTATTAAAAAAGCATTTCCAAAGCTTCGCCTTGTTGCTCGCGGAAATACGTTGAAAGTATTGGGTGAAGAAGGGGAGCGGAACAGGTTCCAACAGGTATTCGACGAAGTATTGGCGCACATTAACCAATTTCAGACCTTATCGTTATTAGGTCTAGAGAGTATAGTTGGTGTCGTGCCGAGTGCGAAATCGGTGATCCCGGAAAAAGAGGAGGGCGAACAGAAGGCCGCTTTCAAAGGTGAACCGATCGTATATGGCCCGAATGGATTGATCGTTCGTGCCCGTACGCCGAACCAACGCAAAATGGTGGATAGCATCAATAAGAACGATATCCTATTTGCCATTGGCCCTGCCGGAACCGGAAAGACCTACACAGCCGTTGCTTTGGCTGTCCGTGCGTTACGTAATAAAGAGATCAAAAGAATTATCCTGACCCGTCCTGCGGTGGAAGCAGGGGAAAACCTGGGTTTCCTACCTGGGGATTTGAAGGAGAAGGTAGATCCATACTTACGCCCATTATATGACGCCCTGGACGATATGATCCCGGCGGAAAAATTGAAGGGCTACCTGGAGAACAGAACCATTGAGGTAGCACCTCTGGCCTTTATGCGCGGTCGTACACTCGATAACTGTTTCGTGATCCTAGATGAGGCACAGAATGCCACGGATATGCAGTTGAAGATGTTCCTGACCCGTATGGGACCGACGGCCAAGTTTATCGTAACAGGTGATATGACCCAGGTCGATTTGCCAAAGAAAACGCAATCTGGTCTGGTCAATGCCGTGAAGATCCTCGACGGTATCGAAGGCATCGATATGATTTACCTAACGGGTTCCGACGTGGTTCGTCATAAATTAGTGAAGCGTATCCTGGAAGCTTACGGAGATATTTAGAATTAATTAGCGCGTCCAAGACGCAATACATATGAATACAATAAAAGAAACAAATTTTAACTTCGAAGGTCAAACCGCTTTTTATAGAGGCAAAGTGAGGGATGTGTACACGATCGGGTCGGATTACCTGGTTATGGTAGCTTCCGATCGGATTTCGGCTTTTGATGTGGTGCTACCGAAAGCCATTCCCTACAAAGGGCAGGTATTGAATCAGATCGCTTCCAAATTCTTGGCGGCTACTGCGGATATCGTGCCGAATTGGGTTGCTTCCGTTCCGGATCCCAATGTGACGATCGGAAAGGCTTGCGAGCCCTTCAAGGTTGAAATGGTCATCCGTGGTTATGTCTCCGGACACCTGTGGCGTACGTATCGTGACGGTGGCCGTGAATTGTGTGGTGTAAAGTTGCCGGAAGGGTTGAAGGAAAATGCAAAATTACCTGAGCCAATCATCACGCCATCCACCAAGGCGGATGTCGGCCACGATGAGGATATTTCCAGAGCGGACATTATCGCTAGAGGGATCGTCACGGAGGAAGACTATGCACAGTTGGAGAAGTACGCGCATGCCCTGTTTGCACGCGGAACTGAAATTGCTGCTGAAAGAGGATTGATCTTGGTCGATACAAAATACGAATTCGGAAAGAAAGACGGTAAGATCTACCTGATCGATGAAATCCATACACCGGATTCATCACGTTACTTTTATGCCGAAGGGTATGAAGAACGTTTGGCGAAAGATGAACCGCAGAAACAGTTGTCCAAGGAATTCGTCAGACAGTGGTTGATCGAGAATGGTTTCCAGGGCAAGGATGGTCAAAAAGTACCTGAAATGACCGAAGAAATTGTAAAATCCATTTCTGAACGCTATATTGAACTTTTCGAGCATATTACGGGAGAATCCTTCCAATATCCTGAAGAGGGAGACGTGTTGAAACGTGTGGAAGCGAATGTTACCCGGGAATTGCAGAACCTGAAATAGACAACGCTAATTTATTTAAATATGAAATTTACGGTAGATAAATACGATAGGTATGTGGTGATTGAGCCGCTAACGGATAAGTTAAACGGGGATACTGCCGCAAGTTTGAAAGGGGAATTTATGTTGCGCAACACCGGTGGGCAGCGTAATATCGTGTTGGATTTAAATAATGTCCAGGAAACGGATGAAGCGGGCATTCGCACGGGACTGCTGGCGAGAAGATTGTGTAAATCTACAGGCGGGCTGTTTATCCTGACCAACCTGAACGAACCGGTAAAGAATTACATCGCATCGTTAGGCTTGGACAAATACCTGATCATCACGCCCAATATTGAAAAAGCAAAGGATTTGATCTTTGGTAATGAAATCCGTTTGGATTTAAAAGAAGCACAATCCTAATATGTTACGATTTGAGGTTTTGATCTTGGGGAACAGTTCGGCGACACCTATGTTCGAACGGCACCCAACTTCTCAAGTCATCAACTATAATGAACAGTTGTTTTTGATCGATTGTGGTGAGGGCACGCAAATGCAGCTTTCACGCTATGGCATCAAGAGCAACCGCATTGATCATATCTTTATCAGCCATCTACATGGAGATCACTACCTCGGCTTGGTCGGGTTGGTGTCCTCCATGCACTTGGTAGGCCGGAAGGCCGATCTGCACATCTATGGGCCTGCACCGCTGCAGGAAATCCTGGAACTCCATTTTAAATACTCCGAAACCGTTATCCGGTATAACATCATCTTTCATGTGACCAATCCGGACCGGGAAGAGGTGATCTATGAAACCCGGATGCTGACTGTACGGTCCTTTCCGTTGATCCACCGTATTTCTTGCACGGGATTCCGTTTCGATGAGGGAAAACGAGCAGCAACGCTGAAAGCCGACCTGGTGGAACGGTATAACATCCCCAAAGTGTACTTCGCTGCACTCAAAAAGGGGATTGATTATGTCGATCCGCAAGGGAAGGTATTCAAGGCGGAGGAACTTACCCTGCCACCACCGGCATCCCGGAGTTACGCCTATTGTTCGGATACTGTCCGACATCCCATTTATCTGTCCAGCATCCAAGGTGTTGACCTGCTTTATCATGAAAGTACGTTCCTTCATGAGATGGTCGATCGGGCGAAGGAAACCTTCCATACCACTTCATTGGAAGCAGCGGAAATTGCCAAGGAAGTCGGCGCGAAGAAATTGTTGCTCGGCCATTATTCTGCCAGATACCGTACACTTCAGCCACTTTTGGACGAAGCGCGGACCATATTTCCTGAAACTGAGCTTTCTGTAGAAGGGAAATGGTTTTTAGTTTAGTGTTTTTATGGAATTTTAGCCATATTTACAGCGCGAAAATTTTATACGAATACCATGTCCTTCAACTTAACCGAAATTCTTAGGGATAATATTAAAAACCTGGTTCCTTATTCATCAGCTAGGGATGAATTTAAAGGCGATGCGTCCATTTTCCTGGATGCCAATGAAAACGCATTTGGTTCGCCACTGCCCCATGATTACAACCGTTATCCCGATCCACTTCAGCATAAGTTAAAGGCCAAATTAGAAAGTATAAAAGGTGTTCCTGCAGGAAATATGTTTCTTGGGAACGGCTCGGATGAAGCCATCGATATCCTGTACCGTGCATGCTGTACGCCAGGAAAAGATAATGTTATCCTGGTGCCTCCAACCTACGGGATGTACGAGGTTTCCGCAAATATTAACGATGTGCAGATCCGCAAGGTGAACCTGACACCAGATTACCAGCTTGACCTCGATGGTATTGCTGAAGCAATTGATATGCATACAAAGATGATTTTTGTGTGTTCGCCGAACAATCCTTCGGGCAATAGCATCAATCCGCTGGATATTGAAACCTTACTGGTAAATTTCAAGGGACTTGTGGTGGTGGATGAAGCATACATCAACTATTCCAAACAGAAATCCTTTACGCACAGTCTGCCGGAATTTCCAAACCTGGTGGTCCTGCAGACACTCTCCAAAGCTTGGGGATTGGCCGCATTGCGCTTAGGACTTGCCTTTGCGAGCAGGGATATCATCGCCGTATTCAATAAAATCAAACCGCCTTACAACATTAATCAGGCGACGCAGGATTTAGTACTGGAAGCGCTGGACAATGTGGAGGTAGTGAACGAATGGATCAAATCCACTGTCCAGGAGCGTGAAATCTTGGTTGGCCAGTTGCAGGCATTGCCGCAAGTGGAGCATATTACCCCATCGGATGCTAATTTTATTTTGGTAAAATTGGCGCAACCCCGCGAGCTGTATAACTTCTTGGTCAACAAGGGGATTATTGTTCGCGACCGTTCAAAAGTTACCCTCTGCGAGGGAAGTCTACGGATTACGGTAGGGACAAAACCAGAGAACGAAAGACTATTAGAAGAAATCCAAGTTTTTTATAAGTAACATACAATGGCTGATCAATTGAAAAGAGTTTTGTTTATCGACAGGGATGGGACCTTGATCTTAGAACCGGAGGACGAACAGATCGACTCCTTTGCTAAGCTTAAGTTCTACCCGGGCGCTTTGCAATATCTTCCTAAAATAGCAAAAGAGTTAGATTTTGAGTTGGTAATGGTGAGCAACCAAGATGGTCTCGGCACAAGTGCACACCCTGAGGAGAACTTTCTGCCTGTACATCAATTTGTGGTGGAGACATTTGCAGGAGAGGGGGTAACCTTTGTCAAAGAACACATCGACAAGACTTTTCCCCATGAAAATGCGGACACCCGCAAACCGGGGGTAGGTATGCTCAAGGAATATTTTGATGCCACGCAATATGATTTAGCCAATTCCTTCGTTATTGGAGACCGGGTGAATGATGTGCGATTGGCGCAGAACTTAGGTGCTAAGGCAATTTGGCTGCGTAAAAACGATGAGTTGGGCAAGCTTGAAGGCATTGAATTTACAACGGATACAATTGGTCTGGAAACAGATGATTGGCAAGCGATCTATGAGTTCCTGAAATTGGGAACCCGAACAGCTGAACATCACCGTAAAACAAACGAAACGGATATTTATATCCAATTGAATCTCGATGGATCCGGTAAATCCGACATCGATACAGGCCTTCCTTTCTTCGACCACATGTTGGACCAATTGGCCCGTCATGGGGCATTGGATCTGACGATCAAAGCGAAAGGAGACTTGCACATTGACGAACATCATACCATTGAGGATACGGGCATTGCATTGGGTGAAATCTTTTTGACAGCCCTGGGCAATAAACGTGGAATTGAGCGTTATGCCTTTACGTTGCCAATGGACGATTGCCTGGCGCAAGTGGCCATTGATTTCGGCGGTCGGAACTGGATCGTTTGGGATGCGGAGTTCAAGCGGGAGAAGATCGGTGATATGCCTACGGAAATGTTCTTCCATTTCTTCAAGTCTTTCTCTGATGCCTCCAAATCGAACCTGAACATTCAGGCAACAGGTGATAATGAGCACCATAAGATCGAGGCGATTTTCAAAGCCTTTGCGAAGACCATTAAAAAGGCAGTGCGCAGAGATGCGGACAACATGCAATTACCGAGCACAAAGGGGCTATTGTAGGCCAGTAAAGAGGGGATAAGATATGATTGGTATAGTAAATTATGGCGCGGGCAATATATTTTCGATTACGGCGGCCTTAAATCGGGTTGGCATTGATTATGGCATGATCAATACGCCGGAGGACTTCGATCGGTTTGATAAGATCATTATTCCGGGCGTTGGCCATGCGGGAGCAGCGATGCAGAAATTAGCGGATTCCGGTCTTGTCGAAACCATCAAATCGCTGACGAAACCGGTGTTGGGTATCTGTGTCGGGATGCAACTCCTGACTGATTATTCCGAAGAAGGAGATGCGAATTTATTAGGGATTATGCCCTTAAAGACGTTACACTTCGATAAAAGAATTCAGGAAAAGGTCCCACACATGGGCTGGAATAGTATCGAATTTGAAAAATCATGCCCTCTTTTCCGTGATATCCCTAATAATTCCTATTTTTATTTCGTTCATTCTTATTTTATTGAGCATGAGCTAACCTATACAATAGCAACCTGTGATTATGGGTTGCCTTTTTCAGCAGCAATTTCTCGAGATAATTTCTGGGCGGTTCAATTCCACCCTGAGAAATCTGGGAAAGTTGGGGAACAGCTGCTGCGGAACTTTAATGAATTTTAATTGAATTTTTTAGACTATGTATATTATACCTGCAATCGACGTTTTGGACAAACAGGTTGTCCGCTTAAGAGAAGGTAACTATGAAGATGTTACCAAATATCCTATTTCTTTGGAGGAACAGATCCAGAAGTACCATGCTAATGGTACTGAGATTGTCCATATCATTGACTTGAACGGCGCAAAGGGCGACTTCAGCAACCAAGAGTACCTTTTCGACATCATCCAGAAAACGGAGATGAAGGTGCAGTACGGTGGTGGTGTCCGCAGCATCGAGAAAGTGAAGGAATTGGTCGATGCAGGAGTTTACCGTGTTATTGTGGGTACACAAGCCATCACCAACCCAACCTTTTTGGAAGAGTTGAGCAAATTGAACGAAGGTCGCGTGAAATATGCCGATCATATCGTGATTGCCATCGATGTGTTGGATGAGGTGATCAAATATTCCGGTTGGCTGGAAAGCTCGCCGATTAAATTGATCGAATACATTGACAAATGTCTAAGCCTAGGTTTTTACCGTTTCCTTTGTACCGATATCAGCAAGGATGGCAAATTGGGCGGTGCCGGTGTTGAGCTGTATCAGAAGTTATTGGATCATTCGCCAATTATCAAATTGATCGGTTCTGGCGGGATCAGCTCGATGGGTGATATCGAAGCCTTGAACAAATTGGGCAAGATGGAATCCGTAGTGGTTGGTAAAGCCATTTACGAAAATCACATTACGATCGAAGAGATCAAAGATTGGAACCTTAAAGCCCTTATCAGTTTCTAAGATGCTGGCAAAACGGATCATTCCATGTTTGGATGTCAAGGATGGCCGGACGGTCAAAGGGGTTAACTTTGTAGACCTAAAGGACGCCGGTGACCCAGTGGAATTGGCTTGGCAATATTCCCAGCAAGGGGCCGATGAACTGGTATTTCTGGATATTACAGCAACGCATGAACGCAGAAAGACCACAGTTGACCTGGTGAAGGCCGTTGCGCGGCAGATCAATATCCCCTTTACCATTGGTGGAGGGATCAATGAACTAGCCGACGCGGATGTGCTCTTGAACGCAGGAGCGGATAAGATATCCATTAATTCCGCTGCGGTACGCAATCCGAAATTACTGGAGGAACTGGCCCGTGCATTTGGTGTGCAGTTTGTGGTATTGGCGGTGGATACCCGATTGGTGGATGGCAAGAACTATGTCCATCTGCGGGGTGGCCGGGATCAAACGGACATCGAAACGGAAAATTGGGTGAAAGAAGCCGAGGATCGCGGTGCAGGAGAGATTCTATTGACCTCTATGGATCACGATGGCACCAAAAATGGCTTTGATAATGGCCTACTGAAAAAAATAAACGACAGCATCCACATACCGTTGATCGCCTCTGGC
This sequence comes from Sphingobacterium lactis, assembly GCF_011046555.1. Taxonomy (NCBI): domain Bacteria; kingdom Pseudomonadati; phylum Bacteroidota; class Sphingobacteriia; order Sphingobacteriales; family Sphingobacteriaceae; genus Sphingobacterium; species Sphingobacterium lactis. The sequence continues at coordinate 428,508 of NZ_CP049246.1, read as the reverse complement.
GGCGCGGGAAATCAGCAGCATTTCGTGGATGTCTTTCAACAGGCGGAAGTCGATGCCGCACTGGCCGCATCGGTATTTCACTATGGGGAAATCTTAATCCCCGAATTAAAGGAAACACTACACGTCAACGGAGTGCCCGTTCGACGTTCATAATTAACAGATCATGACGATTGATTTCAATAAAGGCGCAGGCCTTGTCCCGGTGATTATCCAAGACTATCAGACCCTAGAGGTATTGATGCTTGGGTACATGAACCAGGAAGCGTGGGAGAAAACACAAGCGGAACAGAAGGTAACCTTCTTTTCCCGCAGCAAAGGCAGACTTTGGACAAAGGGTGAAGAAAGTGGAAATTTCTTGCATGTAAAAAGTATGCACATCGATTGTGATCAGGATACGATCTTGATTTTGGTCGATCCTGTAGGACCAACCTGCCATACCGGATCACGTAGCTGTTTTAAAACGGAATTCAACCAGAACTTCCTGCTCCAACTGGAAAGGATCGTGCAGCATCGCATCGACTTTCCAAATGAGGAGTCCTACGTGAATAGATTGCGCGGCAGAGGGATCAACAAGATTGCTCAAAAAGTAGGTGAGGAGGCCGTGGAAACAGTCATTGCCGCACTTACGGAAACGGATACCGACTTTATCAATGAAACTTCCGATCTACTATTCCACCTGATCGTACTGCTAAAGGAAAAAGGCATGAGTCTGGAAACGATAGCAAAGAATTTGGAAAGCAGACACCAATAAAAGAATTGGCAACAAGCATAAAATCCCTGTCATGAAAATGACGGGGATTTATATTTTACATCCCCAAGCGTTATCTTTGCGTGTACATGGACTATAAAAACATTGACATCAACCTAAAAGCGACATTAGCTGGTCATCAAAACCCCATATTCGCCTTAGCCGTTTCTGCAGATTCCAAAACCTTATACAGTGGCGGGAATGATAAGGGTGTTGTGGAATGGGATTTGGAAAGCAATTCCTTTAAGCGCATCCTTTGCAAAGTAGGTTCTTCGGTATATTGTTTATTGGTTATTCCCGGAACGGATCTTCTGGCAATTGGTATGCGCTCTGGGCAAATCTTGGTGGTGGATACCCAAACATTGACCTTAAAAGCGAATTTTAAGGTTGAACAGGGCGCTGTATTTTCCATGCAGGTCATCCCGGGGAAGAATGAGCTCATAGCGATCGGCGAAGAGGGCTATGCCTATGTATATCAATTGGACAGTTTTGAGCTCCTGTATCGCTTTAAAATAGCGGATACAACAGTACGCGTTATTGCGGTACATCCTACGGAAGATAAGATTGCCTTTGGGGATAAGTTTGGCGAAGTACATGTGCATTCCGCGTCGGACTTCCATCAGATCGCCAAAGAGAAAATACACGATATGCCTGTCACCAGTCTCCTGTTTCACCAGGATGCTTTATTCACCGGTGGTCGAGATGCCAAGCTATATAAACTACGCGGAAGTGATCTTTCACTTATGAAGGAAGTGACCCCTCATATGTTTACGGTGTACGGTATTTCCAACAATCCAGATTACCCATGGATTGCCACAGCTAGTCGGGATAAAACCTGGAAGCTATGGAAACCCGAAGACTTGACCTTGGTGAAGAACATTTCCCGAGATCGAGGATTCGATAGCCATCAGCTCTCCATCAATACAATCGTTTGGGATCAGCAGTACTTGTTCACTGCGGGAGATGACAAAGTGATCAAAATCTGGGAATTAATCCTCGATTAATTCCATTGGTTTAGAAACTCTGTTCTTGTTGCAGCGCATGTAGGTGAGGATGGCCACGACGACGGAGATGACGATGAGCGCAATAAGGAGGTACCCAACTTGCTCGGATTCTGCTCGAGGACGCAATTGGCCTTGATAATAGGCACCGTACGCTGCCCAGGTTAACACAACAGAAACCATGGGTAAGCATTTCAGGTAGGAATAGCTCAACATAGCCACGGAAACGATAAGGAGTAAGATAACATCCACGTAGAATTGACCTGCAGGAGGAATTCCAAATCCCCATTTTTCAAAAATCACCGCGAGGTTAAACGCAAAAACATACATCAACCAACCCGTATACAAGCCAAAAGCTAAGCGAATGAAATACCGCGTAAAGGAATTGGATGTTAGCCGTTGGATTTGGATCTTGTTATTCACCACCATAATACTGATTAGGGCAATGCCGGTAAAAAGAAGCGACCACCTGAAATTATCATTGTGTTTCAGGGACATACTGATTCCTACAGCAAGTTGATTGAGGATCAGCCAGAAATCAATTTTTACTACCTTCAGGATGGTGTTTTTGTTGGGGTGTGCCTTTTGCGTACCATAAAACATGGAGTAACTGGCCAAAACCATAACGAAAGCGATGAATGTCCAGATCTTATACGCAAATTTTGCCGGTGTAATATACGTTGGATATTGGGCAATGGTATCGGAGAATGAATAGGAATAAATGTAGCCATTCTCTACCAGTGCAATCCACAAAAGGTTGAGGGCTACAATAATAAAATTGAAAACAGATAGGGTCCTTGGACTTGACATCTCGGCTAATAGTTTGTGTGCTTGGTCAGCAAAGATATTAAAATTAAGCTATGGTGAGAAGCCTTAAGATCTCTTTCAGGTATTTTTCATCAATTTCATCGAATGTGTTCAATGCTGCACTATCCACATCCAATACCCCCACACACTTGTCCTGTAAAAAGAGCGGTACCACAATCTCCGATTTAGATAAGGAGCTGCAAGCGATATGACCTGGGAATTCTTCCACATCAGGCACAATCAGGGTTTCTTCTTTTGCCCAAGCTGTTCCACAGACACCGCGGTTGTAGGCAATCCGGGTACAGGCAACCGGTCCTTGGAATGGACCCAAAACCAATTCCTCACCATCAATCAGGTAGAAGCCAACCCAGAAAAAATTAAACTGTTCTTTCAGTGCGGCACTGATGTTTGCCAGATTGGAAATCAAATTGGTTTCGCCAGCAATTAATGCTTGAATCTGCGGGATCAACGCGATGTACTGTTCTTCCTTGCTCCCCGAATGAATTGCTAAATCTTCTGCCATTTTTCTGCTCCTTTAAATTTCTACAAATATAAGGAAACCATTTTTATTGCAGGTCGATAAAAAAATAAGCCCATCACTGTTGAAGTGATGGGCTATACCGCTCGCTAGTGCGGACTATTTTCTTTACAAACGTTTTAAAGCGGCTTTGATCAGTTGCTCCACATTGGCTTCAGGTTCTGTTGCAAGAATGGCCTGCAAGGCTTTTTCTGCCGCAGGCTTTGGAAATCCCAACATCACAAGTGCTGTCAATGCCTCCTCGGAAGATGACGGCTTGCTCACCACCAATGGAATCAACGCATCCGGACCTTGTTTCTTCAGTTTATCCTGTAATTCAAGAATGACGCGTTGTGCCGTCTTCGGACCGATACCCTTGATCTTTTGGATCACAGCCACCTGTCCATTGACGATAGCCGATTGAATCTCCTCCGGTGTGATGGACGATAACATCATCCGACCTGTATTCGGACCGATTCCAGATACAGAAATCAAGTGGTGGAAAAGATGGCGCTCCGCTTCTGTGGCAAAGCCAAAGAGGGTCTGCGAATCTTCGCGTACCTGAAAGGAAGCAAAAAGCTTGCACTCCTCTTGATCCTTGATCTGACTGTAAGTAGTCAATGAAATATGCAGGTAATAACCTATCCCACCCACTTCTAGAATGACGTGGGTAGGGGCTTTGAAAACAAGTTTTCCTTTAAAATATTCGTACATACGTATGTTGCGACTTATTGATTATTGTTTTGATGCTCAATCGCATCAACCACCGCAATGGTAACCATATTGACAATTTCGCGAACCGAACTGTCCAATTGCAATACGTGAACCGGTTTGTTCATACCCAAAAGGATCGGACCTACCGCTTCGGCGTTGCCCACTTCCTGCAATAACTTGTAGGAAATGTTTCCTGATTCCAAGTTCGGGAATACCAACGTATTTGCTGGCTCACCATTCAACGTAGAGAACGGGAAGTTATCCGATAGCAAGTTTTTGTTAAGAGCAAAGTTCGCTTGGATCTCGCCATCAACAATCATCTCTGGGTGCTCTTTGTGCAAAATGCGTACAGCCTCTCTAACTTTATCGGAGATGTCGCCATCATTGGAACCGAAGTTGGAGTAGGAAAGCATCGCTAAGCGAGGTTTCACATTGAAGCGCTTCACGGCATTGTCCAAAAGAACGGAGATGTCTGCTAATTCCTGCGCCGTTGGGTTTGCATTTACCGTTGTATCACCGAAGAACAAAGGTCCTTGCGAAGTCAACATGATGTACATCCCTGCCACACGGCTGCCCGGTTTTGCACCGATCACCTGTAGTGCAGGACGGATGGTAGAAGCATAATTGCGTGTCAAGCCGGAAATCAAGGTATCGGCATCACCAAACTCCACCATGCTCGCCGCAAAGTAGTTGCGGTTGGTCATCAATTTACGGGAGTCTAATTTGTTAACGCCACGGCGTGCTCTCTTTTGATATAAGTGATCCGCATATTTAGCGAAACGATCTGTTTTGATTTCATTTTGTGGGTCGATGATTTCCACACCATCCAATTCGAAACCGTACTCTTGGATCAAACCATTGATCTTATCTTGGTTACCCAAAAGGATCGGGAATGCAATACCTTCTTCTTTCACGATCTGCGCCGCACGAAGGGTTTTATAGTTATCAGCTTCCGCAAAAACAACGCGTTTAGGGTTTGATTTTGCTTTCGCAGTGATGGTACGGATTAAACGGTCATCCTTACCTAAGCGCTTGCGCAATTCATCACGGTAAGCATCCCAATCTTCGATCACGATACGTGCTACACCGGAAGCAATAGCTGCTTTCGCAACGGCCACAGAAACCTCTGTGATCAAGCGTGGATCGGTAGGTTTAGGAATCACGTAATCTACACCGAAGCGTAGGTTGTTGGTATTGTAAGCAATGTTCACTTCCTCAGGAACCGGTTGCTTAGCCAATTCAGCGATTGCTTTTACCGCTGCAATCTTCATCTCTTCATTGATCGCCGTTGAACGTACGTCCAAAGCACCACGGAAAATGTAAGGGAATCCCAATACGTTATTCACTTGGTTCGGGAAGTCGGAACGACCTGTACCCATGATGATATCATCGCGTGTTTCCACAGCAAGTTCGTAGGCAATTTCTGGGTTCGGGTTCGCCATAGCCAAAACGATCGGTTTAGGTGCCATGGTTTTCAACATTTCTGGAGTCAATACATCTGCTGCAGAAAGTCCGATGAAAACATCACTGTCTTTAACCGCATCGGCCAACGTATGGATATCTCTGTCCGTTGCCCATTCTGCTTTCGTCGGGTCTAATGTGTCTCTGTCCTGGCGAATAACACCTTTGGAGTCCAACATCACGATATTTTCCTTACGCGCACCGACAGCCACATACATGGCCGTACAGGAAATGGCAGCTGCACCAGCACCATTCACGACGATTTTCACCTCTGCAATGTTCTTGCCCTGCAATTCACATGCGTTGATCAAAGCGGCACCAGAAATAATCGCTGTACCATGCTGATCATCGTGCATAACAGGGATATTCATCTCTGCCTTTAGGCGACGTTCAATTTCAAAACATTCAGGAGCCTTGATATCTTCCAAGTTTACACCCCCAAAAGTAGGCTCTAAAGCCTTCACGATTTTTACGAAGTCATCAACATTTTTGGTGTCTAATTCGATGTCGAATACATCGATGTCGGCAAAGATCTTGAACAAAAGGCCTTTACCTTCCATTACCGGCTTTCCGGCCTGTGCGCCGATATCTCCCAATCCCAATACCGCAGTACCGTTGGAAATTACAGCAACCAGGTTCCCTTTTGCCGTATATTTATATGCATCTTCGTTATTCTCTGCAATGGCCAGACAAGGTTCTGCCACACCTGGTGAATACGCTAGAGATAGGTCCCTTTGCGAGCTGTGTGGTTTTGTAGGAACGACAGCAATCTTTCCTGGACGCCCCATCGCATGATAGTTTAAAGCGTCTTTTTTTCTGTTGATGTTACTCATTACTATATTGGTTTTTACTTCTTTCTTTTGTGGGTATCGCCTTGCGATATCCTATTTTAATACATCTAATAATCTAAACATGCGCTGGCGCATCTGTGACGCCGGACCGTGGTAATTATTGACCAATAGCGAAAAGGTGTATTCCTGCCCATCGGCTGCTTTTTGATAGCCGGTATAGCCAAGGACACCACCAATTGTTCCGCTCTTCATGGACGTCTTATTGATCGTTGGCAATGATTTGTAAAAATCAGCAAACCAAGGACGTGATTTTGCATAATGCATGATCTTTCCCATCGCGGCGGTTGTCACCCTATTCTGTGGAGACAAACCGGATCCATCGAAAGTATGGATGGCACTTGGCGGAATAGTTAATTTATTCTGCCAATATTTGCTGATCAACTCTGCGGATTCCTCCGTATCGAAATTGTTGGCAGAAATACCACCGATTAATTTCAATAGTGCCTCACCATACAGGTTGATACTCTTCTGATTGAACCAATGTACAACTTCCGCTAAGCGTGGCGATTTATGGGAAACGATATTGACGCGCTGTCCCTCCATCAGGACGAGCGAATCGATATTCATCAACCGTTTCGCCGTTGTCACAGAATCCGTCAGTACAATGGAATCCTGCGCCAGGGCTTTCATCAGGTCATACCCTAAATGTAACGCCGGATCGGGCACCGATATTTCAATGGTCTTCTTTAGATCACTGCCATAAGTACCACGGAGGACTACTTTTTTAGCATAAGGACCCGAATAGCCGTACACTTTATCTCCGGAACCGGCAGCACCCGTTTTCACCTCGTTAATGAGGGTATAGAAAGGCAGTTGCTCCGTCGGTTGCATCCGAGCGGCCTGACCAGGTCTGCCAACGATGAAATTAATTCCCGTTTTATTCTCTTTCCAGTTCAGGGAACTAATTCCCGCACCGTAGTAATTCCCTATATCGCCCCACATCCAGGTATTCGGGACATCATAGCCGTTGTACAGCTTGTCATCCGCGATCAACATACCCTTTATTTCCTTGATTCCCAAATTTTTGATAGCAGCTACCCATTTGGCAAGGATGACGTCGGCTTTGGTCTCCGCATAGCGGTCGCTCCCCAAGGTAGGGTCGCCAAATCCGGAAACAATTAAATTGCCGTGTAGGGTGCCTAAGGAGTCAATCTGTCCGGTATAATCCAGTTTGGTCTCAAATTGGAAATCCGAACCCAAAAGATCCAGCGCCGTAATGGACGTGATTACTTTCAAAGTCGATGCGGTAGCAAGACCTTGCAAATCATTTTTGGCATATACCACCTCACCGGTCTTGGAGTTCAAAACCGTCAACGATGCTGTACCATGCTGAATAGAAGGGTGTTTGCTGAATGTAGCAAATGCTGTTTCTACTTTTGATTTTACTTCTTGCGCAACTGTAGTTTCAATGCTGGTTAGGCTGATGAACGCAACGAAATAAAAAAATGAAAAAAATCTTCTCATAGATAGCAAATATCGTAATCTACTGGACAAGTAGTACATATAAATTGTAAAATTTCAAATCTATGAGTAAGGAATTACTTTAGTTAAGAGAATTTCATAACTTGCGGAGATTATTAAAAATAACATAATGAATTACATCGAAAAACTAGCTTCCATCCGTCAGTTGATGAAAGAAAAGGGTGTAGACGCCTATATTATTCCTTCCTCCGATCCACACATCAGTGAATACCTTCCGGACCGCTACAAATGTATCAAATGGACCTCTGGCTTTACCGGTTCCGCGGGAACTTTGGTAATAACAGAAGATTTTGCCGGTCTTTGGACCGATGCACGGTATTTTGTGCAAGCCAATGAGCAGTTGGCGGGATCAGGATTTGAATTGGTTAAGCTACAAGTGCAGGGGAAAGCAGAATATGTAACCTGGCTTGGCAAGAAGTTGGAAAAAGGAAATACTGTGGCTTTTGACGGTAATTTGGCCGCTGTTGCCGTAGCGCAAACCGTACAGCAGGAGTTGGAGCCGTTGGGCATCCAGGTCGATGGCCATCTTGACCTTCTGGACCCGATCTGGGAAGGTCGCCCGGCATTACCAACAGAACCGGCATACCTGATCGGCGTGGAAACTACAGGTGAATCCACCGCTGATAAAATCAAACGTATAAAAACACAGATGCAGGACAAACGTGTCGAAGCACACTTTGTATCCTCCTTGGACGATCTTGCATGGATCTTGAATATCCGTGGAAATGATGTGCATTGCAATCCTGTAGTATTGGGATTTCTATTGATTACAACGGATAAGAACACCCTATATATTCAATCTGGAAAATTAGCAGAGGCCGATGTGGCTTCCCTGAAACAATCTGGAGTAGAGGTTGCGGATTACGAGAAAGCATTCGAGGTCGTACAGACGATTTCAGCGAACCGCATTCTTTTGGATCCGAAGCGCACCTGTTTTGCCATCTATGATGCGGTACCAGCCAATGTGGATATCGTAGAGGATATGAACCCATCGACTTGGTTCAAATCCATGAAAAATGAAGTTGAAGTTGCCCATACACGGAATGCCATGGTTAAGGATGGTGTTGCATTGACGAAATTCTTCAAATGGTTGGAGGAAAATGTCAAAACCGGTGAACTGAGCGAAATCTCCATTGCGGAGAAATTGCAGGGTATCCGTGCGGCATCCGAAGGGTTTGTTGATATTTCCTTTGATACCATTGCGGGGTATAAGGAGCATGGTGCACTTCCACACTACAAAGCAACGGACGACAGCAATTCCACCCTGCTGCAGGAAGGCTTATTGCTTGTTGACTCAGGTGGCCAGTACAAGGATGGAACCACCGATATTACACGTGTGGTGTCCTTAGGTAACATTACGGATGCAGAACGTCAGGATTACACGATTGTGTTAAAAGGAACGATCGAAGGATCGCAGGCGATTTTCCCGAAAGGCACAAAAGGATATTCGATCGATGCCATTACGCGTCGTCCGATCTGGGAAACCTTGCGCAACTATGGCCATGGTACGGGCCACGGGGTAGGCTTCTTCCTGAATGTGCACGAAGGACCACAGGTCTTCAATATGGCTGCCGTGGATATACCTGTTGAACCGGGAATGATATCTTCCATTGAGCCTGGCTTGTACCGCGAAGGGGAATACGGAATCCGTATCGAGAATCTGGTGCTTTCCAAGGTTATCGACAGCAACCAATTTGGCGAGTTCATGGATTTTGAGACTTTGACCATTTGTTATATCGCTACAGACTTGGTGGATAAATCCCTATTGGAAGAAAAGCATATCAACTGGTTGAACGACTACAATGCTTGGGTATTTGAAAAACTTTCTCCGAGTCTATCTGCTGAGGAGCAAGCTTGGTTAAAAGAAAAGACTGCAGCGATCTAGTCGTCTGCTCGAAGGAACTTTCCTCGCTATAAAAGAAATGGGCGACACTTCATGTGTCGCCCATTTCTTTTTATTTCTTCTCCAACCAGATTCGGTTAAATAGGATCGGTGCTGAACTCCGGAACTCCACATTTAGGGATTTGGGTTGCTCAACTTCGAATGACCCCATGGGAACATCCAAGAATTCCTCCACATACCAATTTTCATTGGGTTCCACCGTTACTTTACCATTTGGCGCTACTTGAGCCGCGTAAGTCTTTCCATCAATGATCAGGTCGATGGCAACTGTTTTTCCAGTCCCATTGTGCATGGAAGTCGCTATGGTATACGTGCCTGCTTCTGGAATGAAAACTTTCCATTGGGGGCGGTCGGTAGATTTCAATTCAAAATGGTCTGGTTTGGTGCCGTCAAAAGCCTTAAAGACCAGGTTCTTTGATAAATTATTTTTTGCGTTGAGGGCAAATCCACCGAATGAGGATTCTGCAACGGTCTCCGAATCGAGCTTCAGCTCCGGAAATGTGACCTTCAGTACGGAAACATAGGGATCCGGCTGTTCTGTAGGCACATGCACATGCAAGATGGGGCCATGTTGTTCAAACTTCACTTCTTGTTTCCCTGCAGGCGTCAGGACCTCAATCTTTTTCGGTTTGCTGGCCAGACCGGTAACCCGCAATGTTTTATCCAAGGGCCAGTTATAAACATGGAGGTAAACTGCGCCATCTTTCTTATTCAGGGTCATCTTCCCCCAATCGTGCTGGGAGAAACGAATCGGTAGGCCATTGTTCTCATAGACCGCTTCCCCATAGGTTTTCAGCCATTTTCCCATTTCCTCCAAACGTTGTACACCTTCGTAAGGAACCGTCCCATCGGCGCGGGGACCGATATTCAAGGTGTAGGAACCATTCAGACTTACGTTATTGATTAGGGACTGGAAAAGTTGGTTTGTTGACTTCCATTCGTTCTCCAATGCATTGTATCCCCAGGAATGGGCAATGGTACCCGGTGTTTCCCAGACATAGTCGGTATAGGCTGCACCAAATTGGTTGTCCCCCAAGGTTTCAAAATCAACATGTTCGTTCTGGATAGGTAAGCCCAGACGGGAGTTGATCAAACAGTTGGGTTGTAATTCATGGATCATATTGGCCAATTGATCCAACTGTTCCTTCTTGATGATACTCTGCTGATAGGGAATCCACATGTCGAACCACATCATGGCAATATCTCCGTAATTGGTCAACAGTTCTCGGACCTGCGGAATGACTTTCTCTTGCCAATATTGGTCATATTGTGCATCGCTAACCCGTCCGGTTACTTCTTGGTTATGGCTCCATCCATAGGGATGCTGCCAGTCGATCCAATGGGAATAATAGAAACATAATTTTATATCGTGCTTTTTGCAAGCCTCGGCAATTTCCTTAATGACATCGCGATTCGTGCCGCTCAGTTTCGGCAGCGAGTAGGTGCCCACCTTGGTATCCCAAAGCGCAACACCATCATGGTGCTTGGACGTGATGATGATGTATTTCATGCCCGCTTTCTTGGCCAGCAACACCCATTCTTCCGGATTGATGCGCTCCCAATCGAAACGCTTCGCCAATTCGCCGTATTCCGCTTCGCCAATGCGGTTCCGATAGCGGATCCACTCCGCATAGTTGTTCGGGTGACGCAGGCGCTCACCTTTCCAGATTCCTTCCGTCGCACTGTAGAGGCCCCAATGGATGAACATGCCAAACCGGTCATCTTCCAACCACTGTTCCTTCTTTTGGGCCATGCCCAATGTTACAAACAACAGCAGGAGGGATAAGGCTAAGATCTTCTTCATTATAAATCGTAAAAAGTGTATAAAATGGATATAGCCAAATATAAGAAAATGGCAGGCTAATTTCCTCTTTCCAACGGTCTTTGCGGGATTATTTATCCTGCTAAAAGGATAAAATTCCTTATTTTACAACACATAATCCTAAACACGTACCTAAAGAATCGATTCGACATGAAAATCAAGTGTTATTATATTTTGGCGTGCCTCGCTATCAGTCCATTCCTCGCGCATTCCCAGAAATTCCCGTATAAGGATAGTCGGTTGTCCATTACGGAGCGTGTCGATGATCTATTGGGGCGTATGACCATCGACGAGAAAGTGGGGCAATTGGCCAAACCCCTGGGGTGGGAGATGTACGAAAAAACGGGGCATGGCGTTGGAGCCAGCCAAAAGTTCAAGGAGTTGGTCAAGAAGGAACCTATAGGCCTGCTGTGGGCAACATTGCGGGCAGACCCTTGGACGCAGAAGACACTGGAAACCGGGCTAAGTCCTGCTGAGGCAGCCAAGGCCACCAATGCGTTGCAACGCTATATGTTGGACAGTACACGACTTGGAATCCCATTATTGCTTTCGGAGGAGACACCTCATGGGCACATGGCCATCGGCGCCACGGTCTTCCCGACTGCCATCGGCCAAGCCAGCACCTGGAATACGGCATTGATCGAAAGGATGGCTGCGGTGATTGCCTTGGAAGCGGCGGCTGTAGGTGCCCATAATGGTTATGGCCCTGTGTTGGATCTCGCAAGGGAACCGCGCTGGTCGAGAACGGAAGAGTCCTATGGGGAAGATACCTTTTTGGTCGGGCAGATGGGAAAAGCAATGGTTAAAGGGATGCAGGGGGAAAAGATCGGTGGAAAGGGAAAGCTGTTTTCCACGTTGAAACATTTTGTAGCCTATGGTGTACCCGAAGGTGGGCACAATGGTGGCCCCGCATCGGTCGGTGAACGGGATCTGCGGCAGAATTACCTGGCGGCATTTGCGCCTGCAGTTCGCCAGGGTGCACATTCCGTGATGACTGCTTACAACTCCATTGATGGTATCCCTTGTTCCAGCAACGCCTGGCTCTTAAATCAGATCCTGCGAAAGGAATGGGGGTTTCAGGGGTTTGTGGTTTCCGATCTATTGAGTATCCAAGGGCTGCATGGTGGCCATGCTACAGCAAGTTCGCCGGTCGAGAGTGCCGCACAGAGCTTAGGGGCAGGCCTTGACGTGGATTTGAGCGGAACGGCCTATGGCAAGAACCTAAAGGACGCCCTGGCTTTGGGCCTCATCGATGAGGAAACCCTGGATCAAGCCGTGAAGCGCGTGCTACGGACCAAATTTGCATTGGGCCTGTTCGAAGATCCATTTGTCTCCGAGCAGGAAGCGATGCGAACGGTCGGAACAAAAGCCCATCGGGCGGTCGCCAAACAGGTGGCACTCGAAGGAATAACACTTTTGAAGAATGATAACGAGTTGCTACCCTTAAAGGGAAATATGAAACGGATTGCCGTAATAGGCCCGAATGCTGACAATGTGTACAACCAATTGGGGGATTACACGGCACCGCAGGCGGAAGGCAAGGTGACGACCGTGCTGCAGGGCATTCGCGAGAAAGTAGGGCAAAAAATGACGGTAGAATATGTAAAGGGTGTAGCCATCCGGGATACGGCGGCATCCGATATTGCAGCAGCTGTCGCGGCTGCGGAGCGTGCTGATGTGGTCGTGCTGGTGATGGGCGGCTCCAGTGCCAGGGACTTCATGACCTCCTATCAGGCAACCGGTGCAGCCAATGTGGAAGAAAGCAAAAACGCAATTTCCGACATGGAAAGTGGGGAGGGTTTTGACCGCGCTTCGCTGGATTTGATGGGCGATCAACTAAAGCTCATGGAAGCCATCCACGCCACGGGTAAGCCCATTGTGTTGGTGACCATCAAGGGCAGACCGTTGAATTTAAACTGGGCCCAAGAGCACCTACCTGCCATCCTCGATGCTTGGTATCCAGGTCAGGAGGGGGGACTGGCGATTGCCGATGTGCTGTTTGGGGATTACAACCCCTCCGGACGGTTGCCTATTTCCGTGCCTAGATCCGTTGGGCAACTCCCAGTTTACTATAACCACCAAAAGCCTAAGCATCATGAATACATTGATATAGAAGCCAAGCCACTATACTCCTTTGGGCATGGACTCAGCTATACCAAGTTTGCCTACAGCAAGCTACATATCGTAAAGAAGGAAAAGGATGCAAGTTTCGACGTGGAGATAACCCTGGATGTGGAGAACATCGGGCAATATGATGGAGATGAGGTTATCCAATTGTACCTTGTCGATGAGGTCAGTTCGGTCGTTACGCCGATCAAACAGCTTCGCGGATTTCAGCGGATACATTTTAAGAAAGGCGAAAAGCAAGCTGTTGCATTTACGTTGAATCCAGAAGACCTGAAGATATGGGGCGTGGACAAGGCGTGGATAGTGGAGAAAGGACGATTTAAGGTGCTGGTTGGTAGCTCTTCGGATGATATCCGATTGGAAGGAAGTTTTGTGCTGGAAAAGGATTATCCATTGGAATGATGCAAGTCATCACTTAGGGAATAGTGTGGACCTGGAGGTCCATTGCATAAGCATAAAAAAGCCGGGTAAAATACCCGGCTTTTACTATTTATTTCTTTTTCGCCCACCATAGCGGGGTACTTACTTTGTCCTCGCCACCTAGCAGGGTTACTGCATTTTGGTATTGCGCATTGGATGCTTCCCTAAAGGAGGAAGGATATTGCAAGCGCTGCGGGAAGAAATCGACACTGTTGGTCATGTAGTTTCCATCGTTCAATGCTGGAAGATTGGTCAGTGGATTTTCGATTGCCGGGTTCTCAAAGAACGGCAAGCCCAATCTTCTGTGGTCATTCCATGCCTCTAAAGGCAACCAAGGCATATTGGCGATGTATTTTTGGGTAATGATCTTGGTCAATTGGTCATTACGCACGGTACCATTCTTGTAGATGGAGTTCACCGGATACTTGATGGTAGCTGTTCCCGATTTATTGGTGTAGCCATCCACATACGTCATTGTACGGGAATTACCCGGTTCGGTCGTATGTGTAAATTTCGCGGATGTTCCTACGTTGTTGTAGTTTTCAGAGCTCAGGTACTGGCTAGCGTATTGGCCAACGCCCATGTATTCGAAATTGGCTTTCACCCCATTCTCATACGCCTGTTGTGCCGTGGTTCCTGTATTCCAGCCTTTAAGTGATGCTTCAGCCAAAAGGAAGAAGCTTTCCCAAGCAGCAAAAAACACACGTTTCGCCTGACTGGTGCGGTATGCCTGGGATAATCCCGGGATCTTACCGATCTGAATGGTTCTGATTTCATTGGCCGTACCTTTCGCACCGAAATCACCAGGTGCCTGTGCACTCCATGTTTTCGCTACGTCAAGTTGAATGTTGCCTCCAGTTGCACGCTTCAAAGCAACTTTGGTAATCTTAGCATCCTTGGTCCATGAAGGGTAGTTCGAAAACTGCGCACTCAAGGTATCTCCAGGAATGTAGAACGTTTTATAGGCACGTGGGTCAATGCTGTTCGGCATACCATCGAAGAAATAGCCCGCCATCGGATCATTGGTCTTAAGCGAGAAATGATCCACGAAACGTCTACCCGCATAGTTCGCAGGCTTGATGCTGGATTGGAAGGCAGCACCTAATTGTACTTCCGATTTCACACCACCCAAACCTACATACAGGTTGTTGAGGGTTGCTGAAAGAACTTGGCCGTTCCATTCGCGGCTCATCACCCCTGAAAGCGGATCCCATCCTGGTTTCTCCTGAATGGCGAACATATCCTCAGCGGCTTTGATGTAATTGCCGCCAGCAGCTGCCGCTTCGAATTCCGTTTTCGCTTTTGCCGGATCAACTTCTGCAATACGCATCGCTAAACGCATCCGTAGCGAGTTTGCGTATTTCTTCCATTTGTCACCGTTGAAGCCATAGGCATTGTCGTATTTCGCATAATCACCCGCACTTACTGCATTGATCTTACCCACAGCGTCTGACAGCTCCGCCAGTAGATGGTAATAAACTGCTTTCACATCTGCATATTCCGGGTTTTCGCCCTCGAAACCGTTCAAAGGAATCGGACCGAAGTTATCTGCCGCCTCACTCATCAAATACGCACGCCAGATTCTGGAAATCTGAACAACATTGTTGATATGGCCTTCTGCAGAATTGTCCGCGATGCGCTTTTCACCGATACGGATCGCTTGGTTGATGTTATTCAACCATTGGGAAAGGTAGCCACGGCCCCAATAGTCTACAGAGTACCCGTCATTGTACGATCCACCGGCAAGACCTGTGGACATGTGCTGGCGGGCCGCTGTTTTCCAATAAATAACGAAGATACGTTCCGCAATGTGCGGATCCATCTGTGCACCGATTACGGCATTATTGAACAGGTATTCTACACGGACCTGATCTTCGGTAACTTTTCCTGGGTCCACATTGATCTCGTCAAACTTGGAGCATGATGCCAAGCTCGCCGAAAGCAAGATTCCCAGACCTATTTTTGATATAATATTTTTCATGTCTTAAGTGCTAAGGATTAAAAGCCTAATGTTAGGTTGATAAAGTAGGAGCGCGAAGTCGGTGTTGCGAAGTTCTCAAAACCCGTCGCATTGCTGTTGATCGAGAATACAGATTCCGGATCGACACCTTTTGCATAGCTCTTGATCATCCATACGTTGTTCATCGTGAAAGCGATCCGCGCGCGTTGCAATACCTTGCTCTTCAAAACCGACGCTGGCAGGTTATAGCTCAAGGTAATGTTCCGTAGGCGGATGTTTGTCGCATCATAGATGTTGGCTTCACCGATACCCATGTTTCCGCTGGTCGCAACCTGTGTCCAGTATTGCTGAGGCGTAACTTCTTTCGTGTTTTGTGTGTAGGAATCACCATTGGCAACAACACCGCTTACCACGAAGTTATCGCGTTTGCCATTCACTACCGTTTCAGCAGCTGTACCGTTCGCCTGTAAGTTTACATTGGTTCCGGAGAAGAATTCCCCGCCAAAGCGACCATCGATCTGAAAGCTTAAGCCAACGTTCTTGTAATTGAAGGAGTTGGTCCAACCCACTAATGCTTTCGGCGACTGGTTTCCTAATACCTGTCCGTCAACTGCCTGTGGCAGGCCATTCCCGTTCAGGATCATCTGTCCGTAGTACGGGCTGTTCTGATCGTCAACACGCAAAAATTTGGAACCGATGATCTGTCCGTATAGCTGGTTTTCAATTGCACGAACGGCAATGTTGTCAAATCCACCCAAGGTATAGTAGTCGATCTTATCGGAAAGTTCGATGATCTTATTGACGTTCTTCGAGAAGTTAACGGATGAATTCCAGTTCAGGCCATTTTCAGAACGTAAGATCTGTCCATCCAATGCAATCTCAATACCTGAGTTTTGGATATTTCCGGCGTTGATGTTTTCTGCTTTGAATCCGCTCATTGGGTCCGTAGGGATTTCCAATAATTGATGGGTTGCGTTGTTCTTGTACCACGCGAAGTCGATACCGAAACGGTTGTCGAACATACGGGTGTCAAAACCGACCTCCAAGGATTTGATCAATTCGCTGCGCACGTTTTCGTTGAAGCGAACATCGCCCAATCCAGCGGTTGTATTTCCGTTCGGATCGCGGTTGATCTCATACTGGTTGATCAAACGGTAGGCTTTCATGTCGTTACCAGCAATGGCATACGACGCTCTAACCTTTAAGAAGTTGATGAAGCTAGGCATTTCACCACCTGATTTTCTGATCATATCGGAAATTACCAAGGATGTACTCACCGAAGGGTAGAAGTACGAGCGGTTTACTTTTGATAATGCAGAAGACCAGTCGTTACGAGCCGTAACATTTAGGAACCAGTATCCATCATAGCTCAATTCTCCAGTTCCGTAAAGGGAATTAATCTGTTTTCTATCGTTATATTGGGAAGGAGTAGGGTTTCCTTTTCCGTTCGTTACATTGAAATAGTTCGGTACTTCCAGTTCGCCAACGCCTACACCCAGGTAGGTTTCATCACTGCGCATGATCTGGCCGAATACCGATCCACTCACACCCCATTTACCACCATTGATGGCATCCTGTCTAGCATGCAATCCCAAGGTGAAGTTTTTCTCGGCAAATTCGGTTTTACCCGTAGAATATAAGCCTGATGGGCTCAATGGGCTACCGCCATAGGTCTTGTTCTCCAAACGGGAAGTATAGGTGTCCAAGCCGGCACGACCTTCTACATCCAACCATTCGGTAATCTTGTACTTGATATTTGCATTGCTCAAAAAGCGGTTCCTAACATCGTTGTTCAGGTTGTATTCCGCTAACCAATACGGGTTGATGGAATTGGAAGTTCCGTACCAGTTCATCTTGTTCAGGTTGTTCACCGGGTTTTTGTAATCCAAGATGTTGATGGTGCGTGGCATACGGAATAACGTCGCGAATGCATTGGAGTTATTCTGTCCTGAAATCGGTCTGTTCGTAGCGTCGTTGTTCATGTACTGTACCTTCACTTCTGTAGACCAACGTTTGTTCGGTCCGAATGAAGTGGATACCTTGGACATTAAGTTCAGACGGGAAAGGGACGATCCTGGGATCTTGCTCTTATCGTTCAGGTACGTTGCGGAAGAATAAACATTCGTCGATTCCCCAACTTGCTGCTGGAAGGAAACATTCTGCGTATGGTTCAATCCCGTATTGAAGAAGTTATTGATGTTGTCGTATGCTTGGTAGGTTGATCCATCGATTGCAGCACCCCAGTTGTCGGTACTTACAGCATCGAATACACCATCTTTACCCTGTCCGAATTCGCTTTGGATTTCAGGAATCATAAATAGAGTTTCGAAACCAAGTGTGGATGAATAGGTGATCCCTGTTCCTTTTTGGGCCTTACCCGATTTGGTTGTAATGACGATCGCACCATTTCCCGCACGAGATCCGTAAAGCGCAGATGCCGCACCGGATTTCAATACGGACATGCTCTCGATATCTTCCGGATTAATATCTCCTAAACCGTTACCCATATCGGTACCGGGATTCCAGAAGTCATTGTTCACTTGGCCATTACTTCCTTTTGC
Source organism: Sphingobacterium lactis (assembly GCF_011046555.1). NCBI lineage: Bacteria > Pseudomonadati > Bacteroidota > Sphingobacteriia > Sphingobacteriales > Sphingobacteriaceae > Sphingobacterium > Sphingobacterium lactis. The sequence goes on along the minus strand of NZ_CP049246.1, from coordinate 410,134 downwards.
ACCAAGGAAGTTGTTCATCGGAACACCATCCACAATAATGAGGGGCTGGTTATCTCCCGTTAGGGAGTTGTTACCGCGTAGGGTGATCTTGGTCGATGAAGCTGGACCTGCAGAACCCTTGATGACCTGAAGGCCTGCAACCTTACCCACTAGGGCGTTGGCCACATTGTTCTCTTTGGCATCGGCCAACTGCTCGGATTTCACCTCTTGGAAGGAATATCCAAGGGATTTACGCTCTCTTTTGATCCCCATGGCTGTTACGACCACCTCATCGATGTTGCCGGCATCTTCAGCCAGGCTCACGTTATGCGTGGTGCCACTCACGTTAATCACTTGGCTGGCAAAACCAACGCTGGAGAAGCGGATTTTGTCGCCATTGTTCGCTTGGATGGAGTAAGACCCTTGGGCATTGGTCTGTGCCGCGCGGTTAGTCCCCACAACGGTAACACTGACACCAGGAAGGGCATCTCCATTTTCACCCGTTACACGTCCCGTAACGGTCTGCTGTGCAAATAAGGTCGATATGCAGAGAAGCATAACAACCGTTAAGCTGCAACATTTTGAGTAAAATTTGCTCATTTTGTTGATGAATTAATTTAATTAGTCTGTTAATTGTTGTTTGTAGATGCTTTTATCTGCGTTTAGTACACAGATACAAGTTGAACCTAATAGTTGTATATGATCGGTATTTGAAAATTCAATAGTAGTATCTTTTGATAAGCGTTGGATGCTGAATTCAAGGATGGCCGATTGGATCTGTGGCAACAGGATATCCTGGGCCTTTGCCCCCCGGCCGCTGATGATGACTTTCTGCGGATTAATGATGTGGATCAATGTCGCAATGCCCTTGCCGAGCATATAGCCGATTCTGTTGATGGCCTCCATGGCCAATTGATCCCCGGCAATTGCTGCATCCAAGAGGTCATTCCCGCTGAGGCGACCATCTGAAGTGATTTTATGTTTCAACGACGACTCTTCCCCGGACTGTAATCTTTCCAGTGCAAAATCAATCGCTGCAACAAGGGAGGCTTCCACCTCCAGGCAACCCTTTTTGCCACAGGAGCACAACTTATTCAGGTTGGATAATGGGATATGGCTGAACTCGCCCGCATACCCACTATGGCCACGATAAAGCTCATTGTCGATGATCATGCCCAATCCTACGCCCCAGTTTAGATTGATCACCATCGCATTCCGCACTTCCTTTGCTTTGCCGAAATGGTGTTCTGCGATTGCAATCGCAGAAGAATCATTCTCGACATAGGTCGGCAAGCGAAAATCCCGTTCCAATTGGTGCTTCAGGTCGTAAAGTGGCGCATCCTCGGGATACGAATTGTTCTTCCCGCTGTTGCTGTCCACAAACCCCGGAATACTGATCCCCATTCCGTACACCATTTTCCGGTCAATTTCCGAAAGGGATGCTTCGATCAGCGCACGTAGTTCCGTATATGCTTCGGGAGATTTCAGGTCGATAGCTGCGGTCCTGATTTCAGTTTTGTAGTGATTCTTAAAATCAACAACAGCAACAGACGTGTAATATTGATCGATGGCGACACTAAGGATTAAGGGTAATTTGTCGGCATTGGGTGCGAAGTGGGCCGCTCTACGTCCTCCTGTAGAAGCCGCCAAACCAGCGTGTTCGATGAGTCCTGCCTGCAAGAGTTTATTGACCGAATTGGTGATGTTCGGAACACTTTTGCCAATTGTACTGCTCAATTCCGCAATAGACTGCGGATTGGAGAAGTAAAGCCGCTTGAGTATCGATAATTTCAGGCTATCCACTGTTTGGTTTTGTTATTTATCGGACAAAGTTATGTTAATAATTATTTAACATCCAAATACTTTTTAATTTTTTTAATAAGTATCCGGATCATGGAATAACTATTCAGTTATCTTGCCGGATTTAGTGCGTTTTCTTGCGTTTTTCAGTGTTTTTACCAATAAAGTGTGCAATAAGTCTGCTGAATAGTGTAACTTCGATTAAGCAATAAATTATGAAACAGCGTTATTATTCCTTAGATGTGTTTCGTGGTGCGACCGTTGCCTTAATGATCATGGTCAACAATCCAGGAACATGGTCCCATATGTTTGCACCCTTGAAGCATGCCCCTTGGCATGGCTGCACGCCTACCGATCTGGTCTTTCCCTTTTTCCTATTTGCCGTCGGTAATGCCATGTCCTTTGTTATTCCTCGTTTGCAAGAGGCCGGAGATGGGGTGTTCTGGAAAAAGGTCATCAAGCGGACGGTCCTGATCTTCTTGATCGGTCTTGGACTGAATTGGTTTCCCTTCGTGCAATGGGTGGATGGGACACTGCAATTCCGTGAATGGGTCAGTTCTGTTGATCCCGATAAAGGTGTCCGCATCCTTGGGGTATTGCAGCGGATTGCCATTGCTTATTTCTTTGCATCCATCTTGGCGTATTATTTCAAGCCACGGACGCTGATCTATATATCCGCGGTTATCCTGTTGGGGTATTGGGGGCTGTGCATGGTGCTAGGTACCGGTGATCCCTATAGCCTGGAAGGATGGTTCGGGACAGCCATTGACAAGCAAATTTTGGGCGTAGCCCATATGTATAAGGGTGAAGGTGTCCCTTTTGATCCGGAAGGATTGATGAGTGCACTGCCGGCGGTCGTTCAGGTGGTGTTCGGTTATCTAGCTGGCGTATTCATCAAAAAACAGGGTAGTGTGGATTGGTTGTGGACGAAAGTCCCGGTCAGCCAGGAGCCCCACTTCAAATTACTCTCCGGTCTTTTCGTGACAGGTTTTATCCTGTTGGTGCTGGCCTGGACCTGGTCATTGGGATTCCCGATCAACAAAAAAATCTGGACCAGTTCGTATGTCTTGTACACCACGGGCTTGGGCGTACTAACCCTGGGTACCATGATCTGGTATATTGAAGTGCAAAGGGTGAGAAACAACCTGACCAAGTTCTTTGATGTTTTCGGCAAGAACCCTTTGTTTATCTTTGTTTTGAGTGGGCTTTTGCCCAAGGGGCTCGGTCTGATCCGAATTCCCAATGGCGTGAATGAGGCGGGCGAAGCTGTTTTTACCACACCATTTGCCTGGTTCTATAAAAATGTGTGTGCACACCTGCCCGGACCTCCAGAAGTGGGTTCATTTGCCTATTCGCTATGCTTTCTTGTAGTGATGTGGGCCATTTGCTATTGGCTGGATCAAAAGAAGATTTACATCAAGGTGTAAGGGTTTCGAAGTGCGTTGACAATCAGCGCAATGGCTATTTCATCTTTTATTTCGGGATTACGATTTAAGATGTTAACTTTGCAGCCAATTAATAAATTTTTTAACGCTTTAATATTATTCAAGAATGTATTTAAGTAAAGAGTACAAAGCTGATATCTTCCAAGAATTTGCTGGATCAGCTGAAAACACAGGTTCTGCAGAAGGACAAGTTGCATTATTTACGAAAAGAATCGCTCACTTAACTGGGCATTTGAAATCGAACAGAAAAGATTTTAACACACAACGTTCCCTACAGAAATTAGTAGGTAAGCGTCGTTCGTTATTGGCTTATTTGTACAAAAAAGATATCGAAAGATACCGTGCAATCATCAAAGGATTAGGTTTACGTGATATCATCAAGTAAGCATATTCATTAAAAGCATTGAAAAGCCGTTCCATTATGTGGAACGGCTTTTTTTGTGCGCCGATTTTCTTGCGTTATCGAACGTGAACGGAGCGGCGATCATCATTTCCACCAAAAACCACCAATTTGCTCACGCAATCAATTTTGCCGCCTCTAACTCCCGGAAATTCCTCATGGGTGCTTAAACAATCCTGATTTTTTAGTGGAGATCCATTTGGAACGACCTGTTTTTTCTGGACGGGTACATTGCCAGTTGGAATTGATTTCCATGGACCTTGTCCGAGGTGAGAGCGTACTGAGAGCGTGGTGAGAGCGTAGTGAGAGCGTGTCTATAGGCACGCTCTCACCTCGCTCGGAATGCGTACGCACCACGGTAGCACCTCGGACAAGGTCCACTAAAAACCCGTTTTTTCGCTGTGTAAAGGCCCATTTTGGCGACAACAAAAATTGGATGTTCAGCATCGAGCAAGTAGGAGTGCGCTTAAGATACGCTCTCCCCATGCCGAAACAGGAGGAAGGGGGATAGAACTAGGTTTGATTTAAAGCATGGGAAAATTACCCCACTTCTGGCTTTATTGATCGATAGGTGGAAGTAAATTTTCCGAGGTTTTATGTTAACGGCACAAAATTCTTTACATTTGTGCGATTAAAAAGGTCAAAAATAATTTGATGCATCGGAATTGAGGCAAATGCATCGCAAAGAAAACACAATGATTTATAACGAAAAGAAAGTTACAATTGAGATGGGCGGCGGACAAGCTCCTATCGAATTGTCTACTGGTAAGTTAGCGAAACAAGCTGATGGATCAGTAGTATTGAAACAAGGAGCAACGATGTTGCTAGCTACTGTGGTATCATCGAAAGAAGCGAAAGCGGGTGTCGATTTCTTGCCTTTATCAGTAGATTACCAAGAAAAATATGCTGCAACAGGTCGTATCCCTGGAGGATTCTTGCGCCGTGAAGCTCGTTTATCTGACTACGAGGTCTTGATCTCCCGTTTGATCGACAGAGCATTGCGTCCATTGTTCCCGGAGACTTACCACGCCGATACACAGGTTATGGTGAGCTTGATCTCTGCAGATAAGGATATTATGCCGGATGCTTTGGCAGGATTGGCAGCATCAGCAGCTATCGCCGTATCGGATATTCCTTTCAACGGACCAATCTCTGAAGTTCGGGTTGCGAAAATCGACGGTCAGTTGGTGATCAACCCAACGATGTCCGCTTTGGCGAACGCAAGCCTTGAATTTATTGTGGCAGGTTCCGCACAGGATATCGTGATGGTAGAAGGCGAAGCGAAAGAAATTTCTGAGAATGAAATGGTGGAAGCGATTGCTTTCGCTCACGAAGCGATCAAAAAGCAAGTTGCTGCACAGCTTGAATTGGCAAGTCTTGTAGGTGCACAGACAAAACGTGAATTCAACCACGAGCCAGAAAATCAAGAATTGAAAGATGCGGTTTACGCAGCGACATACGATAAAGTTTACGCTGTAGCAAAATCAGGTTCTTCAAAACACGAGCGTACCGAAAAATTCGCTGAAATCGGTGAAGAGTTCTTCGCTACTTTAGGTGAAGATCTTGACGACGATACAGAGTTCTTGAAGAAGAAATATTTCCATGATGTACAATACGATGCGGTACGTAATTTGGTATTGAACGAAGGCATCCGTTTGGATGGTCGTGATGTACGCACGGTACGCCCGATCCTAACCGAGGTAGATTTCTTGCCTGCGGCACACGGTTCTGCTGTATTTACACGTGGAGAAACACAATCATTGACATCGGTAACCTTAGGTGCTAAGGATGATGAGCAAATGATCGATGGAGCTTTTATCCATGGATACAACAAATTCCTATTGCACTACAACTTCCCAGGTTTCTCAACCGGTGAAGTAAGACCTAACCGTGGTCCTGGTCGTCGTGAAGTAGGTCATGGTAACTTGGCCATGCGTTCATTGAAGCAGGTGTTGCCTTCAGGTGAGGATAACCCTTACACGATCCGTGTGGTTTCCGATATCTTGGAATCCAATGGTTCATCTTCTATGGCTACCGTATGTGCGGGTACATTGGCCTTGATGGATGCAGGTGTGAAAATCTCCGCGCCAGTTTCTGGTATTGCGATGGGATTGATCACGGATGAGAAAACAGGTAAATACGCAATCCTTTCCGATATCTTAGGTGATGAAGATCACTTGGGTGATATGGACTTCAAAGTAACGGGTACTGAAAAAGGTATCGTTGGTTGTCAGATGGACTTGAAGATCAATGGTCTGAAATGGGAAGTGTTGACACAAGCGTTGGATCAAGCGAAAGAAGCACGTCTTCACATCTTGGGCGAAATGGCGAAAACCATTACTACTCCTCGTGAAGATTACAAACCGCATGCTCCACGTATCATTCAGATGACGATCGATAAAGAATTCATCGGTGCGGTTATCGGACCTGGTGGTAAGATCATCCAAGAAATGCAACGCGAAACAGGTGCTACGATCTCCATTGAGGAAGTTGACAACCAAGGTATCGTGCAGATCTTCGCAGACAACAAAGATTCGATCGATGCAGCTACGGCACGTATCAAGGCAATCGTTGCTAGACCGGAAATCGGTGAAATCTATGAAGGTAAAGTAAGATCCATTATGCCATTCGGTGCATTCGTTGAGATTATGCCAGGTAAGGATGGATTGTTGCATATTTCCGAAATCGACTGGAAACGTCTGGAAACAATGGACGGTGTCTTTAAGGAAGGCGATATCGTAACGGTTAAATTGTTGGATATCGATAAGCAAGGTAAAATGAAGCTTTCTAGAAAAGCCTTATTACCGAGACCTCCAAAGGAAAATCCTAAAGAGAACAAACCGGAAGCATAAGCACCGGTAAACATAGAATTAAGGGGTTGGCATTGCCAACCCCTTTTCTTTTGGATCAACCTTTGGGTTCCTGGTTATCCGGAGCATCCGCCAGCTCGCTCAGCAGAATCCCCCTTTTGCGCATTAGCCGCCCGACCTTGCTCATTGCCGGCTTTCCTCCAGTATTTATCCCCTAGTTTTATGTGGTCAATTTCAAGAACTTAAATAGAAAGATTATGAAAGCGAAGTTATTAATGATCATTATGGGGGTGCTGCTATTGTTGGCGGGGTCCTGTAAGAAGGGGGACACAGGTGCGGTTGGTCCCCAAGGGGAAAAGGGAGATGCTGGGGAGCGTGGTATAAAGGGTGCCGATGGTTCCACCATGCATTCGGGAACGGTGGTTCCCGCCGCATCGCTGGGCAAGAACGGCGATTACTATTTTAGGACGACAACCAGTGTGCTCTATGGCCCCAAAACGGATAAAGGTTGGGGGGCAGGCGTTAGCATCAAAGGGGAAGATGGAAAGAACGGTACCAACGGGAAGAATGGTTCGCAATTCCTTTCCGGAACGTCCATTCCTGCGGTCAACATTGGCGCTGTTGGGGATTTCTACTTCAACACGGCAGCGATGGTGCTGTACGGTCCGAAAACGGCAACCGGTTGGGGTGTCGGCACGAATCTCAAAGCGGACGCACGTGTTCTCTATTCGGGCTGGAAGTCGGCAGTCCGCGTGAAAGATACCATTATGGATGGAACACAATTGCGGATCGCACATATCTATGCCCCACAAATCAGCGAAACGGTCATGAATTCGGCCGTGGTCCTGATGTATTTGGATTATGGGGGCGGTCCATTTCCGTTGCCATTCACCAGCAGACCGGGAGGACGTATGTCGACCATTGGATTTAAACTGAAATTAAGGGAATTGCTGATCTTCCGGATGGTATATGATGGAGGCGCATTGCTGATGTTGGGGAGTAGCATACAATACCGTTATGTCATTATTCCAGGGAATTATTATACAGCACTGAAAGATAAACAGGTTGACTTTGGCGATCCGCTCGCCGTGGAGAAGGCGATCCAGAAATTGGAATTGTAAGCATAAAAAGAAAGGGTGCCATTTTGGCACCCTTCGTTTCTTATAACATCATAACTCCTGGGATTTCCCCGACCTTTTTGTAGTAATCAATGACCTCATCAGCTGAGTTCACGTAGTTTTCGATCGAAATGGACGTGTACTTACCACCTGAAGAGCTTTTCTCCGAAAACTTAGCAGAGGCATGCGTGAATAGCGCTTTTACCTGTTCTGCCTGATCTGAGTCGGTTTTTACAATGAACTTAAAGGTGTAAATGCTCGGGAATTGCTCCACTTCGATTAACTTTTCCTTGAAGTTTTTGTAGAAATCCTGGTTGTTTGTATTGTCTTGAATATCCTTGATGTTGATATTGTTGTTTAAATCTGCCATTGTTTAATCTCCTTTCCCTTGTGTATCAATAAGCGTACCCAAGGACTTTATATGACAAAACGTTAGCCGCTCGATTTTGTTTAGTTTTCCATGGAAGTCGGCCATGAATTTTTCTTCTTGCCCAGCTTCAAGTTCGGTTTATCGCTCATCTCAAACTCCAGTGTTCCACCCTGCAACATGTCGTTGTGGGTAATGTATAATTTGTTGTAGGGCTTACCGTTCCATCTTATTGATTTGATGTAAGGTGTCTGTTTGCTGTTGTTCTTGGCCACGATCGTGAAGACCTTACCATTGGGCATGGTGATCTCGGAGCGGTCCAGTACAGGGCTACCAAAGACATATTCGCCGTTCACCGGTGAGGCTGGATAAAGGCCCATCATGGACCATACGCCCCAGGCACTCATTTGGCCGGCATCCTCATTCCCTGCATACCCATCTGGGCGTTCATGGTACATGGAGTCGATAATGGCACGTACCTTTTCCTGCGTTTTCCAAGGTTTTCCCAAGTAGGAGTACATATAGGCGATGTGGTGGCTCGGTTCATTCCCGTGCGCATATTGGCCGATAAATCCGCTGGCATCCGGTGACTGGTTCTCGCCCGTCATGTACGAAGGAGCCGTAAACAGGGTGTCCAACATTTTTTCCAGACCATCCTTCTTCGGGAAGAGCTTGGCAAGGCCACGGACATCATGCGGTACGAAGAAGGAGTGCTGCCAGGCATTCCCTTCGATGTATTGGGATTTGGAGAATTCATGCTCGGAATAGAATGGATCAAACGGTTCTACGAACTTGCCATTCTTCAGTTTGGCGCGCATAAATCCAGAATTCGGGTCGAACAGGTGCGTATAGTTTTTTGCACGCTTCGTGAACTCTTCATATTCTTTTTTCTTACCCAGTTTCTTGGCTACCAAGGAGATGCAGTAATCATCGAAGGCGTATTCCAAGGTCGAGGTTACGGATCCGCCGTACACATCCTGCGGTACATAGCCGTACTGGATATAATCTGGAACCTGTCGGATGGACTGGTTGGCGCTGGCAAGCATCGCCTGGAATGCTTTTTCCTGATCAATGCCCGGTACATCTTTCAATACGGCATCCGCCAACACCGGAATGGCATGGTAGCCCGTCATGGTATTGGTTTCAAACGTGCTGAGATCCCATACCGGTAACAGGCCGTTTTCATCGTAAAAGGCCAGCATGGAATTCATCATATCGGTATAGCGTTCGCCTTGAGTGATGGTAAATAGCGGTTTTAACGCCCGGAATGTGTCCCAAAGGGAGAATAGGGTATAACGTTGGCCGTTTGCCATCTTCTTGCTTTCGCCTTTGTAATTCTTGTACGCCCCATCGCTATCGGAATAGAGGGTAGGGGATACCGCGGTGTGGTATAGCGCTGAGTAGAAAATCTTTTTGAGGGTTTCGTCCGACGATTCCACCTTGATCTTGCCCAATTCCTTTTCCCATTTCTGCTCCGCTGCTGTACGCACGGTGTTGAAATCCCAATTCGGAATCTCCTGCATGGCGAGCAATGCTTTATCCTCACTGCTGGTGGAAAGAGCTACCTTGAGGGCCACTTCCTGATTTCCTGGAAAGATAAACTGCGCATTGACGCCTGGTTCATTCTTGTCAGCAGAATTGATTTTTCCGCCGGCCAGTTGGCTTTTTTCGCCGTTCAACAGGATCTCAGCAAAGGGTTTGTCGAATTTGATGGCGAAATAGATATGCTGTTGCGTCGCCCAGCCCGTAGAATAGCGCTTTCCGACAACGGTCTGGTTGTCAATGACGCGAATCTCTGTCTGTGTTGGGCGATCCCAATTGTGTGCATGGTGGAGGTCCAATCGGATGGTCGGCTGGCTACCTGCCGGAAACTGATATTGGTGGTAACCCACGCGTTCGGTCGCGGTCAGCTGGGCTTGGATACCGTTGTCCAAAGAGACCTGATAGAATCCCGGGCTTGCCTTTTCGTTATCGTGGGAGAATTTGACACGGGTATCCACTTTTTTCTGCTGTACGGGTTTGACCAAGGGCATGATGGCAATGTCCAGCCAATCGCCGATGCCTGTTCCGCTCAGGTGCATGTGGCTGAATCCGGCAATGGAATCTGCGCTGATATGGTAACCGGATACCCAGTCCCACCCATTCTTGCCATTGTCGGGGGAAAGTTGTACTAATGAAAAGGGTACGGTTGCTCCGGGATAGGTATGTCCGTGGCCGCCGGTACCGATGAAGGGATCGACATATTTTGTCAATTGTTGGGCGTTTAGACTGCTCGAATTGCAGATTATTCCTGCGGCGGCAAAAATAATTGCCCAGCTTTTATAATTCAAGTTCATAAAAAACGTTATATTAGTGTCTTACAAATGTACATTTTTAAACCTAATAAACCCTTTTAGCCAAATTTTTAGCATAATATTTAGCAATTAATAGCTAAAATTTAGCTAATATTTTTATATTTGGTAGATTTTGATTGGAAATTTTTATTGACCTAGCATGAGAAAACGTATTTTAATTAGTGACATTGCAAAGAACTTGGGCGTTTCTGTGACCACCGTGTCCTTTATCCTGAATGGGAAGGCAAAGGAAAAGCGGATCAGTGAAGGGTTGACGAAACGCGTATTGGACTATGTGAAGAAAGTGGGGTATAAACCCAATCAGCTGGCGCAGAGCCTGCGCACCGGTCAATCCAAGATTTTGGGGCTGATCGTGGAAGATATCTCCAACCCTTTCTTTTCCAATGTGGCTAAATATATCGAACGGATTGCCTATGACAATGGATACCACATCATCTACTGTAGCATGGATAATGATGAGACCAAGGCGAAGGAGCTGATCCAGCTGTTTTATGACCGACAAGTCGATGGTTACATCATTACACCGCCGGAAGGCCTGGAAGACACGCTATCCAACCTGATCAAGAACAATGTGCCGTTGGTTTTATTTGACCGGTACATTCCATCGTTGGAAACCCATTATGTTGTTCTCGACAACTTCAATGGGGCTTTTGATGCAACCAAGCACCTGCTGGAAAACCCCAACAACAAACGGGTAGGATTTGTTTCGCTCTATTCCAACCAGACGCAGATGCGCGACCGATTGGAAGGGTACATGAAGGCGATCGATGATTATCAATATCAAGCTTTTATCAAGAAGATCAAGATCGATGAGGACGAGGAGCTTGCCATCGAGCAACTGCATGAATTCATCAGCAGCAACAATTTGGACGCTGTTCTATTTGCGACAAACTATTTGGCAATCAAGGGATTGATGGCCGTGAAGAAATATAATATGGATCTGCCACACATGGTGGCTTTCGATGACCATACGCTATTCAGTCTGTATGAGCCTGGCATCTCCGTGGTGACCCAGGATACATCAGCTATTGCGAATGAGCTGATCCATACCTTGCTCAATGAGATCAAGGGAAAAAATAAGGAATTACAACAGATTGTAATTCCTAGTGAGTTATTGGTCCGTGGTTCCTCTGCTATTGCGGAGTCGCTGGAACAAACTTCATAGATACCGAATTTACACAGTGCCTGGTGTTTTTGGAGGTGAATCCTTCGCCTTCAAAAACATGGCCCAAATGGGCGCCACAGGCGTTACAGATAATTTCCACCCTTCTTCCATCGGCATCCGTTACCCTTTTTACCGCGCCAGGGATTTCATCATCAAAACTCGGCCAGCCACAGTGAGATTCAAATTTGTCCTGAGAGCTGTACAGCGGCGCATCACAGCGCTTGCACACGTAGGTGCCGGTTTCCTTATTGTCTAGTAGTTCGCCTGTAAAAGGCCTTTCTGTGCCTTTATGGAGGATAACGTATTCCTCTTCGGCAGTTAGTTCGTTATATTTCTTTGTGCTATCCATAGTATGCGTTGTTGAGTTCGATTGTGAGTGTGCACAACCTGATATAATGAATAAAATTAATATTGAATAGAATGTTTTCATAGACTAGCTAATTTACAAAAAAGGAATTAAGGAAAAATCAGGGGAATGTTAATTTATTATGGCTTTGGAGGGGGATTCGGGGTATAATTTAGAATGATTATAAATTGACAAATTACGTCATCAAATTGTCAGGGATTGCTTAATAAGTTATACTTTTGTGCATTGTTTTGTACGGTACTGTGTACCTATACTGGAGAGTCAACAATTAATTATTACACATAAAATAGTATAAAGTGCTAAATATGAGAAATATCTCATCCGTTTTGGGAAGACTTGCGAAGTCAATATCGATCAGTTTGGTATTGTTATTTGCCGTTACGACTACCACGCAGGCGCAAGATGTTGCGAATGGTGCAGCGCTATTTAAATCGAATGCATGTAATTCGTGTCACGCTGTAGGTAGAAAATTGACAGGGCCAGATTTGGCCGGGCTGTCTGAGCGCCGGGAAGAGGCATGGATCATCAAATGGGTTCACAATCCGCAAGGAATGATTGACTCTGGCGATGAGCAAGCCGTAGCTTTGAAAGCTGAATACCCGACTACAATGGCTCCTTATGCGCACTTATCAGAGAGTGACATTAAGGACATCGTAGCGTTCTTGAAAGCTGAAGAAGTTAAAAATGCTGAAAAGAAAGAAGCTGCAGGTGCTGCAGGTGGTGGTGCTGCGAGCTCCGATGCCAACAACTTGATGATTTTCGGATTGATCGCGTTGTTCGTCGTTGCAGTTGCCGTTATCTACGCTTTGAACCGTGTGACGAAAACTTTAGAAAAAGTTATCGAAACAAACAAAGCAAGCATTGCTGAAGCGCAAGCAAGAAATGAAGAAGCAGGTGAAAGCGACAGCGCTAAATTTGCGAGAGCATTCTTGAAAAACAAGAAGTTAGTCTTCTTCGTAGTCTTGATGCTTGTTGGTCTTCTAGGTGTTGCTGGTTGGAAAACCATGTGGAACGTAGGTGTTCACGAAGGGTACAAACCAGTACAACCGATCAAATTCTCGCACCAGATCCACGCGGGTGTTAACCAAATTGAATGTCAGTACTGTCACGGTGGAGCTTTCAAATCCAAGAATGCATCCATTCCTTCAGCGAACGTATGTATGAACTGTCACAACACAGTAACTGCTGCGGATCACTACGATGGTGAAATCTCTCCAGAGATCGCTAAATTATACCGTGCCGTTGACTGGGATCCAGATACAAGAACGTACGGAACGAACACAAGACCTATTGAATGGGTTAGAATCCACAACTTGCCTGACTTCGCTTACTTTAACCACTCTCAACACGTTGTTGTTGCAGGTGTAGAGTGTCAGACTTGTCACGGACCGATCCAAGATATGGAAGAGGTTTACCAATACTCGCCATTGACGATGAAGTGGTGTGTTGACTGTCACAGAGAAACGGCTGTCAATACAGACAACGCTTACTACGATCAGTTGATCGAAGCACACGAGAAGTTGAAGAAGGGTGAGAAGATGACTGCTGCGATGATCGGTGGTTTAGAGTGTGGTAAGTGTCACTATTAATAAATTAATTTAGAATAACGGAATCTTATATATAGCTTAAATGGAAAGCAATAAAAAATATTGGAAAGGTTTAGAGGAATTGAATCAAACTCCTGCTTTCGTTGAAGGAAGCAAGAGTGAGTTTGCTGAGCCTATTCCCGTAGAAGATGTGTTAAATGAAGCGGGTTTAAGTACTAAGACGCCTCGTCGTGACTTCTTGAAAGCTTTAGGTTTCGGTTTAGGAGCTGTTACGTTGGCAGCTTGTAACCGTACACCAATTCACAAGGCTGTGCCTTATGTGATCAAGCCGGAAGAGGTAACTCCAGGTATCCCGAACTACTATGCTTCATCCTTCAATGGTCAGAGTGTAATCGTAAGAACGAGAGAAGGAAGACCAATCTCTTTGGAGGCTAACCCGAATTCAATCGGCTTGAACCAAGGTACAGACGCAAATACTTCTGCAGCTGTCTTGGATCTATACGATATGTCCAAACTACAGAATCCACAAATCGGTGGTAAAGATGTAGAATGGTCGAAATTGGATCAGGTTGTTGTTGACGCATTGAACAAAGCGCAAGCAGCAGGAAAACAGATCACGATCGTTTCAAATACAGTGAATAGCCCATCTACATTGGCTGCTATCGCTGCATTGACTACAAAATATCCGGCAACCCAATTGGTACAGGTTGACGCGGTATCTTACAGCGGTATTATCGAAGCCAACAGAGCGGCATTCGGTAAAGCTGTTGTTCCTTCTTACCACTTCGATAAGGCTCAAGTTGTTGTTTCAGTAGCAGCAGATTTCTTGGGTACTTGGGTAGCGGGTGAAGAACATACACAAGATTACATCAAGAACCGTGACTACAAATCACTGAAAGGTGGTAAGATGTCACGCCATATCCAATTTGAATCAGGTCTTTCCATGACCGGATCCAATGCGGACGTTCGTATCGCCATCAAACCTTCAGAAGAAGGCGCCGTGTTGATCAGCTTGTACAATGCAATCACTGGTCAGAACGTAGCAGGTGGTACAACCAATGCAAAAGCAAAAACAGCCATTGCCTTAGCAGCGAAAGAATTGGTGAACAATAGAGGTGCAGCAGTTGTTGTTGCCGGTTCTAACGACACCAATGCGCAGTTGTTGGCAAACGCAATCAATACAGCTTTAGGTGCGTATGGAGCGGTAATCGACTTGGATAACTTCTCGAAGCAATACCAAGGTTCCGATGCAGGTTTCCAAACATTCTTGAATGCTGCGAAAGCAGGTCAGGTAGGCGTTGCGTTCTTCTTGAACAGCAACCCTGTTTATGACTACTTCAAGACAGATGACGTGAAAGCCGCATTAGCGAAAATCGATTATACGGTATCTTTCGCTGACCGTGCTGATGAAACAGCTTCTGAATTGAAAGCGATTGCGCCTAACTGTACATTCTTAGAGGCTTGGGGTGACTCATCCGCTAAAGAAGGTTTATTCACCATCGTTCAACCTACCATCAACCCAGTGTTCAACACACGTCAGGTTGAGCAGAGTTTATTGATCTGGGCAGGTGTGAACAAGCCGATCCACGATTTCGTAAAAGAAAACTGGGAAGCGAACATCTTGGCTGGAACTGGTAAGTTGTGGAAAGATGTATTGCAGCAAGGTTTTGTATACAAAGGATCAGCTACTGGTTCGGCGTATGCTGCGAATGTAGATGTAAATGCTGCTGCTGCGGCATTGACTGCAGAAAGCAAGAAAGTTGCTGGCGGTGTAGAATTGAAATTATACGAATCTCCAAACTTGAGAGACGGACGTTGGGCGAACAATGCATACTTGCAGGAATTGCCTGATCCAGTTTCCAAAGTAACTTGGGATAACTTTGCAGCGATTAACCCAGCAGATGCTGAGGAACTTGGTGTGAAGGAAACTGGAAAAGTAACTGTTGAAGCGAATGGCTACAAAGTTGATCTTCCAGTGGTATTGCAACCTGGTCAAGCTAGAGGAACAGTTTCCGTAGCGGTAGGTTATGGTCGTACCAAAGTTGGTAAAGCAGGTAACAATGTCGGTGTAAATGCCTTCCCATTTGCTAGCGTTATCAACGGTACTGTTCAATTCCAAGCGAAAGCAAGCGTATCCAAAGCTGCTGGTATCTACGAATTGGCACAGACGCAGACACACCACACGATCGAAGGTCGTAACATTATCCGTGAGACTTCGTTCGCTAAATATTTGAAAGATCCGAATTCAGAATCCGGACGTTTCGCCGATACGCACCAAACGTACGATTTGTGGAACAAGTTTGAGCAGCCAGGTCACCGTTGGGTGATGGCGATCGACTTGAACGCATGTACAGGTTGTGGTTCATGTATCGTTGCATGTAACGTAGAGAATAACGTTCCTGTTGTAGGTCGCGATGAGGTTCGCCGTCGTCGTGAAATGCACTGGTTGCGTATCGACCGTTACTACACGATCAACAATGGTGGAACAGGATTAACGAAAGAAAATGATATCGCTAAGGCAGATGGTCTGGATTACGAAGATGTAACCGTTGTTCACCAACCGATGTTATGTCAGCACTGTGAGCACGCTCCATGTGAGACGGTATGTCCGGTATTGGCAACAGTACACTCTTCTGAAGGTCTAAACCACATGGCTTACAACCGTTGTTTCGGTACACGTTACTGTGCGAACAACTGTCCATATAAAGTACGTCGTTTCAACTGGTTCAACTACTGGAATGATTCCCGTTTCGACAACTACTTGAACAATGAGTTCACGCAGTTGGTATTGAACCCAGATGTAACTACACGTTCACGCGGGGTTATGGAAAAATGTTCGATGTGTATCCAACGTATCCAAGCAGGTAAACTGCAAGCGAAAATGGAGAACCGTAAAGTTAAAGACGGGGATATCAAAATGGCTTGTCAGGCAGCTTGTTCGGCAAATGCAATCATCTTTGGTGATGCAAACGATCCAGAGTCAGAAGTTTCTAAAGCATTGCGTAACGAACGCGTTTACTATGTGTTGGAAGAAATCAACGTACAACCAAATATTGGTTACATGACGAAGGTAAGAAACACATTTGAAGCATAATTTATTCAAGACTGAAATAAAATAACTATGTCATCGCATAACGAATCAATATTAAGAGAACCATTAATCACCGGCAAGGATATCACCTATGCAAAGATTACAGATGATATCTTACTTCCGGTTGAAAATAAGCCCAACAAAGCCTGGTGGATCGGTTTTACGGTTGCTGTTTTAGGCGCTTTGTTGTGGGTTGTGAGTGTTGGGTACACGTTCTGGACGGGTATCGGCGCTTGGGGATTGAACAAAACAGTAGGTTGGGCCTGGGATATCACCGACTTCGTATGGTGGGTAGGTATTGGTCACGCCGGTACGTTGATCTCCGCTGTATTATTACTATTCCGTCAGAACTGGCGTAACTCCATTAACAGATCGGCTGAGGCGATGACAATCTTTGCCGTTATCTGTGCCGCAACATACGTTGTTGCCCACATGGGACGTCCGTGGTTGGCATACTGGATTTTCCCGTTGCCTAACCAATTCGGATCACTTTGGGTGAACTTCAACTCCCCACTTGTATGGGACGCATTCGCGATCTCAACATACTTTACGGTTTCATTGGTATTCTGGTACTGTGGTTTATTACCGGATATCGCAACAGTTCGTGACCGTGCGACTGGTTTGAAAAGAAGAATCTACTCGATCCTTTCTTTCGGCTGGAACGGTTCGGTAAAAACTTGGCAGCGTTTTGAAATTGTATCCTTAATCTTAGCAGGTATTTCCACACCATTGGTACTTTCGGTACACACGATCGTATCCATGGACTTCGCGACATCCGTAATTCCAGGATGGCACACCACGATCTTCCCTCCGTACTTCGTTGCTGGAGCGATCTTCTCCGGTTTCGCGATGGTACAAACCTTATTGTTGATCCTTCGTAAGGTGATGAACTTTGAGGACTACATTACGATGTTCCACATCGAGTCCATGAACAAGATCATCATGACTACAGGTTCAATCGTAGGTATCGCATATTTAACGGAGTTATTCATTGCATGGTACTCAGGTTCAGAATACGAGATGTACGCATTCGCTAACCGTGTTGCTGGTCCGTATGCATGGGCTTACTGGGCGATGATGACCTGTAACGTAATCTCTCCACAGTTATTCTGGTTCAAGAAGATCCGTACAAGTATCCCTATTTCATGGGTGTTGTCTATCGTCGTGAACATTGGTATGTGGTTCGAGCGTTTCGTAATTATCGTAACTTCCCTACACCGTGACTACCTTCCATCGTCATGGGCGATGTTCTACCCAACGTGGGTGGATGTAGGTATCTTCGTAGGTTCCATCGGTCTATTCTTTACCTTATTCTTATTGTTCATCCGTTTCTTACCGGGTATTGCAATCGCAGAGGTGAAATTATTGTTGAAAAGCTCCAGCTTACAGCATAAGACGAAATTGGTTAAAGAAGGCGCATTCCCTGAGGATCAGGTTGACTTCTTCGCTAATTCATTGGAGAAATACGATTCAGTTACAGAAGAGGATATTAAAGCATTACATCAAAAATAATAGCAATGAGCAATACAAAATATATACTTGGTAGTTTTGCTGATCCTGATGAAATGATGCACGGGATCGATAAGTTGCAAGCAAATAATATTAGCATTTTCGATTGTTTCACACCGATGCCTATCCACGGGATTGAGGCGAAGCTAGGGGTGAAGCCATCACGATTACCGATTGCAGCCTTTATTTTTGGTGCGTTAGGTACGACATTAGGATTCAGTTTATTGTTCTACACCATGTCTTATGACTGGCCGATGAACATCGGTGGTAAACCATCTATGCCATTACCGAACTTTGTGCCGGTAACTTTCGAGGTGACCATCTTATTATGTGCATTGGGTATGGTTGCAACGTTTTTCTTCCGTAACCACTTGTTCCCAGGACGTGCACCGCGCGTTATGGACCTAAGAGCTACGGACGACCGTTTCATCATCGCAATCGATGCTCAAGAGAATACTGACCATGCGTTGATCGATAATTTATTGAAAGATGCCGGAGCAGTAGAAGTTAAATACAATGAAAGAAAATATGTTAGCTATGAATAAGAAGAATTTTCTTGGAACTGTATGTGCAGCTGTCGCATTGACAGCGGTTGTATCTGCTTGCGGGGATGGTACTACACGCAGTGCTGGTTGGGAATTCTCGCGTAATATGTATGATCCGATTGCTTTCAATCCGGATCAGCCAAACGATAACTTTACTAATAAAATTACTGCACAAACGCCACCACAAGGTTCCAATCCAATCGGATTCGAGCGTTTTGAATACGGAAACTCGGTAGAGGAGTACGAACGTGCCGGTCTTGAGTTGAAGAACCCTCTAGCGATGACTGAGGTGAACTTGAAACAAGGTGAGGCATTGTTCCAAACCTACTGTTCGGTATGTCATGGTAAAGAAGGTGCTGGTGATGGTACGATCACGAAAGATAGATCCGTTGAGGATTCTCGCGGAAAACGTGCGTTGGAGAATTTCCCTCCGCCGCCATCTTTCCATCAATCGGCTGGAACACCATCCTCAAGAGGTGGACAGATGTCTCAACTTCCTGATGGAAAAATCTTCCACACCATTACTTATGGATATAACGCGATGGGTTCACATGCCTCTCAACTTACTCCAGAGGAGCGTTGGAAAGTGGTAATGTTTGTTCATGAATTACAAAAAAAATAATCTAACATCGATATTATAAATGGGAACTCACAATCATCATAACGATTATAATTTCAGCGAGCAATTTCAATTCTCAGGTATCGCCAAGGTCTTGAGTTTAGTTGCGATCGTTGTCGGGATAGCCGCAATTGCAATCGGTTTACTTTCTAGTGACCATATCATGGTTGAGCGTACATATGCCAATTTATTATTGATGGGTTATTACTTTACCTGCGTATGTGCTGCTGGCGCCTTTTTCGTTGCCCTTCAGATGGTAACTCAATCCGGTTGGTCAGCAGGCTTGATCCGTATTCCGCAAGCAATGGCTAGCGTATTGCCTATCGCATCGATCATCTTGTTGATCATTGTTGCGCTAGGACTTACTACACACAATTTATACCACCACTGGCACGCTGAAGGATTGACAGATCCGAACAGCCCGAACTATGATAAACTGGTTGCCGGTAAAGCTGCATTCTTGAATGTACCTGGATTCTTGATCCGTCAGATCTTGTTCATGGGTACTTACAGCATCTTTGCTTTCATCCTTGCGAAAATATCATACAACGAAGACCTTGCAGGTGGCTTGAACTCCTACAAGAAAAGCTTCAAGCTTTCGGCGATCTTCTTGGTAATCTTTGGTTTCACTACACCAATCTGGTCATTCGATACCATCATGTCCCTAGAGGCACACTGGTTCTCCACCATGTTCGGTTGGTACAACTTCGCAGCAATGTGGGTTAGTGGTATCGCCGCGATCATCATCATCTTGGTATTGGTGAAGAAAGCTGGATACATGGCTTGGGTTAATGAAAACCACTTGCATGACTTAGGTAAGTTGTTATTTGGTTTCTCTATTTTCTGGACGTATGTATGGTTCGCTCAATTTATGTTGATCTACTATTCAAACATTCCAGAGGAGACCGTTTATTTCTACAAACGTTGGGAACCGGAATACAAACCTTGGTTTTGGTTGAGCATTATTATTAACTTTGTGGCGCCATTGCTATTGTTGGTAGACCGCGATGCAAAACGTAAGCAAAACGTGATGTTATTCGTAGCTATCTTGTTATTGGCAGGTCACTGGTTAGATTACTACATCATGGTCATGCCAGGTACAGTTGAGTCTCACAGAGGATTTGGCTTTATCGAGATCGGTACAGCAATAGGATTTGTTGGTTTATTCACTTTCTTGGTTCTTTCGAAATTAAGCAAGCATGCGCTAGCACCGAAAAACCACCCATTCTTGGATGAAAGTTTACACCACCAAATTTAATAGAGATTAAGTTGAAATAACGTTCAAACGTGTTATAAGAGATGAAGTTTAAATTACATAACAGATTTAAGTCCTTATTAGGAGGCTTATTAGCTATTAACCTATTCTTTGCCGCTCCTGCAATGGCTTCCATCCAGGACCAGGCAGCTGATACGGCTACGGTTGAGCAAGCTGCTCCTGCGGCAACGGATACCGCTGCTGCTGACTCAGCTGTTACTGCCCCTGCAGATTCTGCGGCTGCTCCTGCAGCAACCGATTCGGCAAGCGTATCGGCATCAAGCACTTCCGGAAGCACTACTGCAGCTGCTCCAGCGAAAGAAGAAAAGAAAATTGACCCACAGGTTTACAAAAACCTCACTTACTACATCCTACTTTTCTTGGTAGTATGTACTGTATTTGCCGTAATCGGAAAAGTACACTCCATTTATGTGTTGACAAAACGTGTAAACGGTAAATACAACCCATTGGCAAACAATAACGTGCAAGCGGTATTATTGCTTGTCTTTTTAGTGGTATTCCTAGGATTCGTTTACTACGGTTATGCCGTTTGGGGTGACTGGTCTTGGCGTCCAGCTGCGACCGAACATGGTAAGGACATCGATAGAATGTTTATCATCACCACCGTGATCATTACGATCGTATTGGTATTGGTACACATCCTATTATTAGGTTTCTCTTTCCTATACAGAATGCGCGCAAAACGTACGGCGTACTTCTACCCACACAATGATGCTATCGAGCGTTTATGGACGATTGTACCTGCTGTCGTATTGACTATCTTGGTATTGTTCGGTTTCTTTACATGGCGTTCAATCACCAACATTCCTGAAGAGCTTAAGAAATCTGCCCTGCAGATCGAAGTATTGGGTGAGCAGTTCCAATGGACCGTTCGTTACCCAGGATCTGACGGTGAGTTCGGAAAACGTAACTACAAGTTGACGACTCCATTGAACTCTTACGGTATCGACTTCAACGATAAAACAGCATGGGACGACATCAAAGGTGAAGAGATCGTAATTCCGGTTAACAAACCTGTTCGTTTCCACATCTTGTCAAAAGATATTATTCACTCTTTCTATATTCCTGATTTCCGTGTGCAAATCAACGCGGTACCGGGTATGACGAACTATTTCCAGTTTACTCCAACCATCACGACCGATGAAATGCGCGATAAGATGAATGATCCGCAATATAATTTCGTGATGTTGTGTGCAAAAATCTGTGGTGAATCTCACTACAACATGCAGAAAAATGTACGCGTAGTTACTGAAGCTGAATACAAAGAGTGGTTAAGTAAACAAGGTAAATTCTTTACAGAGGATCTTCAGAAAGAGTTCGCTCAGACAGAAGGTGAAAACACTGCAAAGGATAATCGTATCGCAGCTTCTTTAAATTAATATAACAGAGAATTTATAATAGCATATGTCAACTACAGTTATATCGCACGACGCAGCTCATCACGGCTCACATGACCATCATCATGAGACGTTCTTGACGAAGTATGTCTTCAGTCAGGATCACAAGATGATTGCTAAGCAATTCTTGATCACTGGTATCATTATGGCAGTATTTGCCATGATCCTTTCGATCTTATTCCGTATTCAATTAGCATGGCCTGATGCTGAATTTCCAATCTTAGAGGTTTTCTTAGGAAAATGGGCTGAGGGAGGACGTATCAGACCTGACTTCTTCCTATCATTGGTAACCATTCACGGTACCATGATGGTATTCTTCGTATTAACAGCGGGTCTTTCCGGTACGTTCAGTAACCTATTGATCCCTTACCAACTTGGTGCACGTGATATGGCATCGCCGTTGATGAACATGTTATCTTACTGGTTCTTCTTTACGGCGTGTGTGATCATGGTTGCTTCTTTCTTCGTGGAAAGTGGACCGGCATCAGCAGGTTGGACCATCTACCCACCATTGTCGGCAGTACCTAAAGCGATCTCTGGATCAGGATTGGGTATGACACTTTGGTTAATCAGTATGGCTTTGTTTATCGCTTCTCAGGTATTGGGTGGTGTAAACTATATTTCTACCGTGTTGAACATGCGTACCAAAGGTATGGAGTTATGGAAAATGCCTCTTACAATCTGGGCGTTCTTCTTAACAGCTATCGTAGGTCTATTGTCATTCCCGGTATTGGTATCAGCGGTAGTGTTGTTATTCTTTGACCGTTCCGTAGGTACTTCCTTCTATTTATCAGACTTAGTTGTTGGTGGTACAATCCTTCCGAACGAAGGTGGTTCACCGATCTTATTCCAACACTTATTCTGGTTCTTAGGTCACCCAGAGGTATATATCGTAGTTATGCCTGCATTAGGTTTAACTTCCGAAGTTATCTCAACCAACTCGCGCAAGCCGATCTTCGGTTACCACGCGATGGTTTATTCCCTAGTGGGTATTACGGTATTGTCCTTTATCGTATGGGGTCACCACATGTTCGTAACGGGTATGAGTCCTTTCTTAGGAGGGGTGTTCATGATTACCACGTTAATCATTGCGGTTCCATCAGCTGTTAAGGCCTTCAACTATATTGCAACATTATGGAGAGGTAACATCCGTTTCACTCCAGCGATGATGTTCGCAATCGGTATGGTATCCTTCTTCGTATCCGGTGGTCTTACCGGTCTTTACTTAGGTAATGCGGCATTGGATATCAACTTACACGACACGTATTTCGTAGTTGCTCACTTCCACTTGGTAATGGGTTCTGCTTCGATCTTCGGTATGTTGTGTGGTGTTTACCACTGGTACCCTAAAATGTTCGGCCGTATGATGGATGAGCGCTTGGGTTACTTCCACTTCTGGTTGACATTCATCGGTGCGTACCTGGTATTCTTCCCAATGCACTTTATGGGTATTGATGGTGTGCCACGTCGTTACTACGCATTTACAGCATTCCCTTTCATGGAGAAATGGGTATCTGTTAACTTATTGATCACTTGGGCAGCGATTATCTCTGCAATTGGTCAGGTAGCTTTCTTGTGGAACTTCTTCGCATCGATCTGGTGTGGAAAGCGTGCTCCGCAAAACCCTTGGAATTCCAATACTTTGGAGTGGACTACTCCGGTAGAACATATTCACGGAAACTGGCCAGGAGAGATCCCTACAGTTTACCGTTGGCCTTACGATTACAGTAAGCCAGGTCACGATACAGACTTCATCCCTCAGGATGTTCCATTGTCCCAGACAATGAGCTCCAACCTGATCCACGATTGGGAAGGTAATGAAGCAGGTATTGAGGCACAACGCGCCTACAATCGTGAGCATAACAGAGAAGAAGAAGGGTAAGGGCTTACCCTTACCTCTCTTTATATAACAATTTGTAAAAGGAGAGATCGATGTATCCAGCAGCTGAAAAGCGTTTTATACGGATAAATAAGATCACCATTCTCGTTCTTTTTTTAGTAATAACGGCAGGTGGTATCGTTCGGAGTACAGGTTCAGGAATGGGCTGTCCGGACTGGCCAAAATGTTTCAACAGGATTATCCCGCCAACAGATGTTTCGCAATTGCCCCCGGGTTATGAAGAGCATTATGTGGAGGGAAGAATCAAGAAGAATGAACGGTTTGCCAAGATGATCGAAGCCTTTGGCTACGCGCATCTTGCCGACCAGATTCGTCATGATGAATCCATCCTCGTTCATGAGGAGTTCAATGCCGCGAAAACTTGGACGGAATACGTGAATCGTTTGACTGGTGTAGTTGCCGGTTTTTGTATGCTATTTGCAGCAATCTTTTCTTTCACCTATTGGAAAAAGAAAAAGTCCATAGCAATATGGAGCGTTCTTAATCTTATTGTCGTTGTGATACAAGCCTGGTTGGGTTCAATCGTTGTATCCACGAACCTGACTCCCTGGGTCATCACCATTCATATGCTTTTGGCATTGGTGATTGTATGTATAGCCATCCAGACGTATTTTTGGGCTATCACCCTGAGAGACAATACCCTCTTAAAGAATACCGATAAAGGTTTCACGTGGATATCCGTAGCGTCAATCGTTATTTTGGTCATCCAAGTGGTCTATGGAACGGAGGTTCGGGAAGCAATTGATCACCTCAATCAGCAACAAATTCAACGGGTAAACTGGATAGATTCTTTAGGCATGCCCTATTATATCCACCGTGCTTTGGCTTATGTAACTTTGGCCTTGACGTTCTTCCTCTATTTCAAGTTGAGATCATCAAATTTGGCCACAGGTATTCAGTTCAAGTACGCGAAGTTAACGTTGGTGTTGGTTTGTCTTCAAATGTTAACAGGGATTATTTTAGCACGGTTACATGTTCCCGCCGTTGCACAAACGGCACATCTTGTCCTAGCCAGTCTTTTGGTCGGATCACAGTATTATCTACTGTTGCTCCTCAACAAGCCAAAAGTGAATGCTACGCAGCATGTGTAGGGAAATATTTTGATTATGAAGGAGTTTATTTCAGATTTTAACAAACTTGTTAAACTGCGTCTTACACTGACGGTGGTGTTTTCCGCTTCCATTGCTTTTTTGATTGGAGCGAAACAACAAGGTGACATCATGTGGTTTAACTGGGCATTGTTAACATTGGGAGGATTCTTGGTGACGGGTGCCGCAAATGGTTTCAACGAGATCATTGAACGCGACCTGGATAAGCTGATGAAGCGTACGATGGATCGCCCACTACCTGCCGGAAGAATGACAACGGGACAAGCATTGATCCTGAGTCTTTTCATGGGTATTGCCGGCACACTCGTATTGGTTCGTTTGAACTTCCTAGCGGGTTTGCTTTCGGTGTTCTCCATCTTCCTGTATGCATTTGTTTACACTCCCTTGAAACAGAAATCGCCGATTGCGGTTTGGGTAGGCGCTATTCCTGGTGCCTTGCCACCCCTGATCGGATATTATGCAGCATTTAAATCCATGGGTTTTGGATTGGAATATGCAGCAGTTTCGGAGCAGGCAATCGTGATTACCCCATTCGTTCTGTTCGCCATCCAATTCTTCTGGCAGTTCCCGCATTTCTGGGCGATTGCATGGGTTTCGGATGATGATTACAAACGTGCAGGATTTAGGTTGCTGCCAACGACACGAAAGGATAAATTATCAGCCTGGTTTATTTTCGTAAGCTGTGTGTTGATGATTCCTATAGGATTCTTACCGATGTACTACGGTATCGGAGGTTGGGTATTCACGGGGCTGTCCCTATTGGGCGCACTGCTGTTTACTTGGTATGGCTTCCAACATCTGCAAAAGATGGAAATCAGTACCGCAAAGAAGATAATGTTTACTTCTTTCGCGTATTTACCAATAACCCAGTTGGTGTTATTGCTAGATTTTATACCTTTTAAATAACATGGATTTACAGATAACAATGAATAACCAAGAGTTGTTGAACGAAGAATTGATCAAATCACGCAAAGCCAAGAAATTTAATCTGTGGTTGGGCATGATTGGTATGTTCATGATGTTCGCAGCCTTGACAAGTGGTTTTATTGTATATACAGCCAGTGGCGTAGATAAAGGGATCAAAACCATTCTTCCTACGGCTTTCATGTACAGTACGGCCGTTATCGTGATTAGTAGCTTGACCATTCACTTGTCCTTCAATGCTGTGAAAGCGAATCAAATTGCCAAGCAGAAGATCTTTCTCTTGATAACGATCGTTTTGGGGATTGTATTCTTCTATCTGCAGACACAGGCGTGGTCGGTTCTATTCAACCGAAACATTACGTTTGTGAACAGTAATGCTTCCCAGTCGTTCATTTATGTGTTCACGGGAATGCACTTGGCCCACATCATTGCCGGAGTATTGGTGTTGGTACGTTGTTATATCGGCGTGATGCGTAACATTCGCTTGGACAATAACATCTTCCGGATGGAACTTGCCACGATCTTCTGGCATTTTCTAGATCTATTATGGATATATATTTATGTTTTCTTACTTTTGAATCAATAACAGTAAACAATGAGTACAACAGTATCGCAATTGGATAAGGTAAAAGAAGGACCTTGGAGCGGAGGTAAATCACCTTGGAACTTAGAGTATGGAAAGATCATGATGTGGTTTTTCTTGGTGTCAGATGCATTTACATTCTCTGCATTCTTGATTTATTATGGTGCTCAGAAATTTGCACAGCCTACTTGGATCGATGCGGATAAGATCTTCCAATCTATCCCAGGTATCGCAGAATCAGGACAACCATTGGTTTTCGTAGGTATCATGACCTTTATTTTGATTATGTCGTCCGTAACGATGGTACTTGCCGTTGAAGCTGGACACCGTAATTCAAAGCAGGAAGTCGTGAAATGGATGTTATGGACCATCTTGGGCGGTTTGATGTTCTTGGGCTGTCAGGCTATTGAATGGAACCACTTACACCACCAAGGATTCTGGTTCGGACGTAACCCAGCAACGGGATTGACCGATCAGAACGCCATTGTGGAAGCGCTACAACCTTATTTCACCAAAGACATTTCTTACACAGCTGCATTGCAGTTCTCTAACTTGTTCTTTACCATCACCGGTTTCCACGGATTCCACGTATCCATCGGGGTATTATTGAATATCATCGTGCTTTGCATGACCCTGAACAATACATTCGAAAGAAGAGGAACCTACTTGATGATTGAGAAAGTTGGTCTTTACTGGCACTTTGTCGATTTAGTTTGGGTATTCGTATTTACCTTCTTCTACTTAATCTAATCTTTGTAAGAACATTTTAATTACACACGAACATGAGCAATCACGAACATACAGCAGGTCACGACGCACACGCGCATGGCGAAGGAATGGATAAAAAACGTATCTGGTCCGTATTCTTTGTATTATTAGCTTTAACAGCACTTGAGTTCTTAATCGCCTTGGGATTTGTTCACCACTGGGGAATCCTACAGAAAGGAATGTTGGTCAATGTGATCTATATCGCGCTTACTTTGGTAAAAGCATATTACATTGTTGCCTTCTTTATGCACCTTAAGTTTGAGAAATCTGGATTTATTATAACCTGTAGTATAGTATTCCTATTTATTATCTACTTTATCGTATTATTATTGATTGAAGGTGGTCACTTAAATGATTCATTCACTCATCAACCGATTTTCCCTCACAAATAAGCTGATTCGTAATGAGTAAAAATACTCGTTCAAGAAATATATCAAAATTAATAATCCTGGCACTTGTACTTTTCGTGCCAGGATTTTTATATATAATGGTCAATAAAATGGGCTCCAATGAGTACGTTAAATTGCCCGTATTCGGTGAGAAGAGTCTCTCCGGAAAGATGAACCGTGTAATGGGTCGTGAAATTCCCGATACCGTTTTCCATCAACTCAAGCCTATCGAATTTCAGAATTACGATGGGAAACCCATTACCTTTCTTGGAAATGATACTAGCATCTACGTCGCTCACCTGTTCTATACCAAGGACGAGGGGCTTTCCAAACAATTGATGCAAGATATGAGTACCATCGCCAACCGATTCAAGGCGAATCCGCAGGTGGAGCTGTTTTCCATTTCCGTGGATCCGCACGATGGTCCCAAGGAGTTGCAGGAATTCATCAAGCCTTTTGCTGAAAGCATGAACCCGCATTGGGACGTTGTCAGCAAACCTAGCGTAGATATCTTTTCCTACGCAAGGGAATCCATGCTGATCGAAGCCATGCCTGTAGTAGGGGATAGCAATAAATTTGTGATCAGCAATCAACTGGTCCTTATCGACTCCAAGAAACGCATCCGTGGCTTATATGACATCAGTCTGCGCACGGAAGTTGACCGCTTGGAAGATGAAATCAAAGTACAGTTAGTAGAAGAATTTAGAAATAAGCCAATAAAAGTAGAGAGGAAGTAATCATGGCGATGACTGAAGAAGAAAAAAAGTATAAAGGGATTATCTGGGCCTTATCCATTATTATTCCTTTAGCGGTAGCCGCACTTTTTGGTATCAACCTGCCGAAAATGGGGTATGATGTGAAACCTTTAAGCTTTTTGCCCCCAATCTATGCAACCATCAATGGACTGACTGCCGTTTGTCTGTTTGTTGCAGTTTCTGCCATTAAACGTGGGAATGTAAAATTGCACGAGAACCTGATCAAATTATGTATGGTCTTCTCGTCTTTGTTCCTGCTGATGTACGTGGCATACCACATGACCTCCCAGTCCACTTCATTTGGTGGAGAAGGTGCGATTCGGTATGTGTATTATTTCATTCTCGTGACGCACATCATTTTGTCCGTGGTCATTATCCCATTCGTATTGTTTACTTTTGTAAGAGGCATTGCGGGCGCCTACGAACGTCATAAGAAACTTGCTCGGATCACCTATCCGATGTGGTTATATGTCGCTGTAACCGGCGTGATTGTCTATTTGATGATCTCCCCGTATTACGCCCATTAATCAAGAAGAGCTATGAAGAAAGTATGGATTTATCAGGCTGATCGTTTCCTTACGCAGCCAGAATATGAGGAAGCTTCCACACGCCTGCAGGATTTCATCCAGGAATGGACCGCGCATGGGAGTCAACTGGCGGGAAAGGCAGAAATTAAGTATAACCTGTTCATTATCCTGACCGTAGATGAGGAAGTTGCCCAAGTAACGGGTTGTTCCATTGATAAATCTGTTCGCGTATTGAAGGAATTGGAAGAGTCCCTGAATATTGGCTTCTTCAACCGCACCTTGATCCCTTATCGGGATGTTGAAGGGAATATTCAGCTTGTATCCCGTGATGTATTCGAAGAACTTTGCAAGCAAGGGGAAGTACATCAAGATACCATTGTATTCAATAACCTCGCGCAGACTGAATCTGAATACCAACAGCATTGGGAAGTACCTTTCAAGGACAGTTGGCACGCCACGGTCTTTAAATAGGGAACCTGAAGAGAATTAATTTTTACAGCACATACGAAGCGGCTTTATAGCCGCTTTTTTTGGCTACCTGCTTTTGTTGATCTTTTGGCTTTGTTACGTGTTGGGGGAAGTATGTTATTTAATAT
This sequence comes from Sphingobacterium lactis, assembly GCF_011046555.1. Taxonomy (NCBI): domain Bacteria; kingdom Pseudomonadati; phylum Bacteroidota; class Sphingobacteriia; order Sphingobacteriales; family Sphingobacteriaceae; genus Sphingobacterium; species Sphingobacterium lactis. The sequence goes on along the minus strand of NZ_CP049246.1, from coordinate 380,794 downwards.
TTCCAGAAGAGTTTGAAAAACAGTCAATTTTTGACTTAAATCGTTATTTCAACAGTATAAGTTTAGTTACAGAGGAATTATAAACGCAAGTATTTTGTACGTAATTTATACGTACATTTGTGTAATTTATTCAGATTGCGTAACTTCAAGTAAATCAAGAAGAAGAACTGAAATAAACAATCAATTCATTTAGAAAACAAGAATTAATTAATAAAAACAAGGATATGGCAACTCCAATTAATGACAGAATTGATGTTCGAATTAGCAAAGAACAGAAGGAGTTGATTAAGTTTGCGAGCGAATTGAAAGGATTTAAAAGTCTTACTGAATTTGTTGTTTTTTGTATAAACAATGAAGCAAATAGGATAATCATTGAAAACAACCAGATTTTAAAAAGTATAGAGGATAAAAAGGTTTTTTTGAATGCACTATTAAATCCACCAAAACCGAATAACAAACTTAAAAAGGCTCAATTAAATTATTTGAAATTTATTGAATCAAATGGACCTAAGAATAGTACCACTTGAAAAAAAATACAATAAATTGAAGTTCACCTGTGGGTATGAACTTTTAGACAATTACATTAAAAGGCTAGCTAAGCAAGATGTAAACCGTGATCTATCTGCTTGTTTTGTGCTAGTGGATGATAATGATATTGTAAAAGGTTATTATACACTATCTGCAAATTCTATAAAAAGAGAAGAATTTTTAGATGATTTAGTCAAAAAACTTCCACCAAGTTATGCTGAACTTCCAACCATTCTATTAGGTCGATTGGCCATTGACAAATCTATACAAGGGATGGGATATGGAGAAATGATTTTATTGGATGCCTTAAATCGTAGTTTAGTTATATCGGAAAGTTTGGGTTCAATCGCTGTCGTAGTTGATCCAATTGATGATTTCGCAAAAAAAATTTATTCACAATACGGATTTATTTTACTTCCAACTTCTGGGAAAATGTTTTTACCGATGAAAACTATAAAAGAAATGTAGTCCCTAAAAATGCATGCTAAATAGGTATTCTACATTTTTTAATGAACTGACGATCTGGGCTAGCGGTATCCGGAGTATCTACTCGCTAAGTCATCTCCCCCCCCAAAAAAAAGGACCTTTTCCTCTAGAAAAGATCCTTTACGATATTATGCAAGGTAAAATTCGTTATTTCTTATCGACGCTGAGTTTTCCTGGGCCCATAACGGCAAATGCCACATAAACGGCAAGGAATTCGATGGCATGCGAAGCTACAGACCATCCATCACCTTGAATCAAGTGCTTGGTTGCTGCAACAAGCATGGTCATGGCTAATAAAATGGCTGCCGGACGTGTCCACAATCCTAAAATGAGCAAAAGCGAGCCTACAGTTTCCACTAATCCTGCAGTAAAGCCAAATGCGGTCGGTAAAAAATTAATGCCCATGACCTCCATGGATTTTCCTATTGCTGTCCAACCTTCCGGTCCACCCATTAATTTTGGTAAACCATGGAACAACATCATTGTTAAACCAAAGCCGACACGGATGATCAGCAAACCTAAATCTATTTTTGAATTCTTCATTGTATGATAGTATTGTTGGTGATTATGGGACAAAGATAAACGATTTTCAAAATCCGCACCTTATCCTATATCAAGAAGTGCTGCGTTTTTCGGGGATGGATAAAAATTTAGGTGCTATTTCTATAGGAAATTGTGGGAATGCATGAAGAATACTTCAATTTGCCTTATCTTTGCAAACTAAGCTGTGATACACAGCCCATAAACATTAATTCTAGATCAAATTGGATATTTTCAGTAAACAACGTTATACCATTACATCGGCTTTGCCGTATGCCAATGGTCCTTTACATATCGGCCACCTTGCAGGTGCATACATTCCCGGTGATATTTTCGTTCGTTTCCTTCGTTTGAACAACAAAGATGTGGTCTATGTCTGCGGTTCGGATGAACATGGCGCTGCCATTACCATCAAGGCGAAGAAAGAGGGGGTAACTCCACAACAGATCATCGACACCTACAACCAGCAGATTAAGGAAAGCTTTGAGCAATTTGGGATTTCCTTCAATATCTACCACAGAACGTCCGAGCCTATCCACCACCAACTGTCACAAGAGTTCTTTTTGAACCTGTACGAGAAGGGTGAGTTCATCGAGCGCTTTTCGGAGCAATATTACGATGAGGAATACCACCAGTTCTTGGCGGATCGCTATATCGTGGGTACCTGTCCGCACTGTGGAAACGAAGGTGCTTACGGTGACCAATGTGAAAAATGTGGTACTTCCTTGAATCCTACAGATTTGATCAATCCCAAATCTACCTTGAGTGGCAAGGCACCGATTTTGAAAGAAACAAAACACTGGTACCTTCCATTGGACAAATACCAGCCTTGGTTGGAGAAATGGTTGATTGAAGGAAAAAAAGATGTCCTGAAATCCAATGTCTTCGGACAGTGCCAGTCCTGGTTGAAATCAGGCCTGCAACCACGCTCCATGACGCGCGATCTGGACTGGGGAGTAGATGTGCCATTGGATGAGGCCGTAGGTAAGAAGTTATATGTATGGCTGGATGCGCCAATCGGTTATATTTCCGCAACCAAGCAATGGGCTATCGATGCGGGTAAAAACTGGGAACACTATTGGAAAAAGCAGGATAATCCCGAAGACAACTCGACACTTATCCACTTTATCGGAAAAGATAATATTGTATTCCATTGCATCATCTTCCCTGCGATCCTGCATGCACATGGTGAATATATCCTGCCGGAAAATGTTCCCGCTAATGAATTCTTAAATCTGGAGGGAGATAAATTGTCCACTTCCAGAAATCACGCGGTGTGGTTGCATGAGTATTTGGAGGAATTCCCGGGTAAGCAGGATGAGTTACGCTATATGCTGACCTCCATTCTTCCGGAAACCTCGGACAGTGAGTTTACCTGGAAGGATTTCCAAGCACGCGTGAATAACGAACTTGTCGCTATCCTGGGGAACTTTATCAACCGTGTGATGGTGCTTTCGCACAAATATTTCGATGGTAAGGTGTTGTTGGGTTCTTCCCTAACTCCTGGCGATGAGGCCGTATTGAAGGAACTACAGGGATTCCCGGAGCAGATCAAGCAGTCGTTATCCCAATACCGTTTCCGTGAAGCCTTGGCGACATTTATGAATGCGGCACGCTTGGGTAACAAGTACCTGGCAGATGAGGAACCTTGGAAGGTGATCAAAACAGATGAAGAGCGCGTAAAAACCGTCCTTTTTGTCGCTTCCCAGATTGTGGCCAACTTGGCACTATTGGGACAGCCATTCCTGCCGTTCAGTAGCACGAAGATCTTCGAAATGCTGAATCTTTCCGCCAAAGCGTGGGACGACGCTGGCCGATCCGATCTATTGGATTCCGGACATCAATTGGGCGAAACCCAATTGCTATTCGAAAAGGTGACGGATGAGCAAGTGGAATTCCAACTGAATAAACTGGCACAGGCAAAAGCTCAGAATGCACTTGCTGCACCTAAGGCTGCGCAGAAAGCCAATGTCAACTTCGATGAATTCATGAAAATGGACATTCGTGTGGGACGCATCCTTACAGCAGAAAAAGTAGCCAAGACCAAGAAGTTGCTGAAATTGACGATAGATACCGGTATTGATAAACGCACAGTCGTTTCCGGAATCGCGGAATACTTTACCCCGGAAGAAATCGTGGGTAAACAGGTTTCCATCTTGGTCAACCTGGAACCCCGTGAAATTAAAGGAATCCAATCCCAAGGGATGATCCTGATGGCAGAAGATGCCGATGGACGCCTGGATTTCGTAAGACCATCTACAGAGATTTCCGCAGGTAGTATCGTCAGATAATGCCCGCTAATCATACCATAAGGCAGCAAGATTTTCTTGCTGCTTTTTTTATGGGTTTTCTATTTTGGACTTTTTGTCCCGCATAAAGAATGCGGCAAGTTCTCGACCCCTGCATATCAGGAAATAGGCAAAGACCAATTTGAGTATGCTTGCCCAAAAGTAGGTATGGTCGGCATTGGGCTCTGATGGACCGTTTTGAACAGCCATAATTTGTTGCACCATCCCCAATAGGAATATCGGCAGTTCAGTTCCAGCGAAATACAGCCCTAATACGGTCAGCAGGACGTGCATAAAACCAACCTTTTCTGTTGGGAAAGTAATGGATTCATCGTTGTTTAAAGTGGATTTAGGAAGAAGTTTGATAAGGTAGGACGTGCCGAAAAGCAAACTGAACCCGATGATCAAATAAAACGCTGCAAAAGCAATATTGAGCTTTAACGGAAATAGGATAGCATCGTCTACACTAAATGAATTACTCCCCATGCTGTGATAAAAGGACAATATATTTTTTAAATCATTTAAAGCATACATGATGATCCATATGCCAATACATTTAATTGCCAAATGGTACACATCTTTCTTTTTCATACGAACTTACTTTTGATTTCAAGATCTTTACGATTAAAGTTAAAAGTTTTAATCATAAAATAATTTCTGGAAATAAATTTTGTAGATGTAGTATATACAAAAGCAGCGCTTGGATGTCCAAGCGCTGCTTTATAGTGCCAATAAAATATTGAATTAGATGCTATCTGCTATTTTTTCATTTTTCGTGAGCAACCAGGTTATACCGAAAGCCACTAGGGAAGGTACTACCCAGCCCAATTCATATTGAAAGAAAGGAATTTGATGTAGGGTGTTCAGACCGGCTTCGTCAAAGACATTGAAATGTTTTGCTAGCGAGAGGCAAGCGACCACCGTTGCAGCAATCAATGCGGCCACATATGGTTTCTTGTTCTTCACGTAAGCACCAAAGAATACGGTATATAACACTAAAGTGATGACGATAGGGTATACAAAAGTTAATATCGGATAGGCAAATGTGATGATGTTATCCACACCGGTAATGGATAGGATACAGGAAACAATACAGCAAACCGTAACCAATAGCTTGTAGCTTAGTTTACCTTGAGTTAGATCTGTAAAAAAGGTACCTACAGCGGAGGTTAAGGCAATAGCTGTAGTCAGACATGCCAAGGCGATACTGATCGCAATGGCGATCATCCCGAACGGGCCAAGAATAGATTTGGCAATATGGATCAACAGTTCAGATCTTTTCATCGTGAGATCCTCGATGCCTGAAGTTGCTCCTAAATAAATCAGCCCCCCATAGATGATAAACAGACAAATAGCGGAAAGTAAGCCAGCCGTGATCACCACTTGGTTTTTGGCTTTCATTGTGGTGTAGCCTTTTGTCCGGGAAGCGGTAATGATAATACCTGCAAAGATTACTGAGGCCAAAACATCCAATGTTTGGTACCCTTCTACAAAACCCAGAGTAAAGGATTCTGCGGTATTTAATGCTTTTTCGCTGAAGCCTGCGATCGGTGCAAAAACTCCTACGGCAATGAGACTGACAAGCAGTACTAATAATAAAGGCGTTAATAGGTTGCCAATGATATCAACCACTTTGGAGGGTGCAATCGTAAGCAACCAGGTGATCGCAAAGAAGGCAATTGATGTCCAAATCGGGCTGGAACCTGGGAAATTGGGGAGGATGCCCACTTCAAATGTCGTGGCCGCGGTACGCGGGATTGCGATCAAAGGACCGATACAGAGCATGATCACCGTCCCAAGGACTGGTGAAAGGAATTTGTTGATCCTATTGCCCAGGTCTTGAAAATCCTCACCGGAGTTCACTACGGAAAGAATTCCTAAGAAGGGCAATAATATTCCGGTTAATCCGAACCCGAGGATGGTAATCCATACGTGGTTTCCAATCTGTACGCCGATATAGGGCGGAAGTAATAAGTTGCCGGCGCCAAAGAACATGGCAAATAGGGCAAATCCAATGGTGACAATATCTCTGGTTTTCTTCAAAATAGGTTAGTTATAAAATATATCAATTAATTGTTTGGCTTCTTTCACATCATGCACCCGAAGGATCTGAACACCACGTTCGAGGAGTAAGGTGTTTAGCGCAATGGTGCCGGGGAGGACTTGATCTGGTGTTGTGCCCAATTTCTTGTAGAGCATGGATTTCCGGGATATGCCCCCCAAGATGGGCAGTCCGAAATAGGCGAGTTCATTGACACGCATCAATAGGTCATAGTTTTGGTCAATGGTCTTGGCAAAACCGTAACCGGGATCGAGAATGATGTCTCTTACGCCCATGGAGCGCAATTTGGCAACACCATGTCCCAAGCTGACCGCTACATCGTTCACGACGTCCGTATAATCCGTCATGGTTTGCATGGTCTTTGGTGTGCCCCGCATGTGCATCAGGATATAGGGTACCTGTAGTTTTGCGACCGTATCGAACATCCGCTCGTCAAGAGTGCCCCCCGATACATCGTTGATGATGTGGACTCCTGCCTGAACGCATGCCTCCGCAACATCCGCACGAAAGGTATCGATGGAAAGGATGACATGGGGTAGGGCGGTCCGTATGGCTGCTATAGCAGGTAAGGCCCTGTCAATCTCTTCCTGTGCCGATATTTCCTGCGCACCTGGCCGGCTGGAATAGGCGCCGATGTCAAGGATGTCTGCCCCTTCCTGCACCAAGTGCTGTGCATGTGCCAAGGCTGCCGCTGCGCCCTGATGCTGACCACCATCGTAGAACGAATCGGGCGTCAGGTTCAGGATACCCATTACTTTCGGTTTTTCAAAAGTCATGAGCGTGCCGCGAAGATTGATGCTTTGGCAGGAAGTGGTCTTAAAGACTGTCATTTACATATGCTTTTAAATAAATAAGGCTGCAAATTTTCATTTGCAGCCGCCAAAATAAGTGTTTTGTTCTTACTTTACAACTAGAACCCCATCAGCAACGATGGAAATGTCTTTTCGAGGTTTGGTAATCTTAGCAATTTCTTCCTTGCTCTTGCCCATATCCTCTGCATAATGTTTCTGCCATTCGACAGTCGTCTCCTTTACTTTTGCACGTCCTTCCAAAACCACTGTTTTTCCAGTGATATCCTGAGGAAGGAAGTAAGCATAATCGGTAAAGCGAACCATGATAGGCTCTTGATCGCCTTCACGCTTCAACGTGATGAAACAACCTTTTTTCTTGCAGACCTGAATAACTTCACCTTCGATTTTACCGGTGTAATTGTCTTTGCTGGCAAGGGCCTTCTCCAATTGCTTAACGGAAATAGCACCTGATTTGTCAATCTTCTTGCCATAGCTTACGCCAACTTTTGCAGGTTGGATGGAAGTCTGTGCGTTGCTGATCGCGATGAACGCGAACGCAGCTACAAATAATGCGATGAATTTTTTCATATTATTTTCGTATAAATTCAAATTTACCACTCGGATCCAACTTCATGATCGTTGAAGCTGTACCCTTCGTTGCTTCATGTTGCCCAAATTGGACCACATAATCAACACCATCAATAATCTCCTGCGCAATTTCATGGAAGTTTGCTGCAGAAGCCTGACCACTGATATTAGCCGAGGTAGAAACAATGGGTTTCCGGAATCGCTGTAACAGAGTCTCGCAGAAAGGATGGTTCACGACACGGATGCCGATGCTGCCATCTTCCGCTACCACATTTGGCGCAAGGTTCTTCGCATTGGAATAGATGATCGTCAGGGGCTTATCCGTTGCTTCTATCAATTCATAAGCGACCTCTGGTACTTCCTGTACGTAGGATTGCAATTGATTGTCCGTGCCTAGGAGTACGATCATACTCTTGCCTTTATCGCGGCCCTTCAACTGGAAAATTTTCTCCACGGCCTCCGGATTCGTCGCATCGCAACCGATGCCCCAAATGGTATCCGTTGGATATAAGATCAAGCCGCCAGCCTTCAGTGTTTCCAAAGCCGCATTCAGATCTGCTCTATCGATCGCTACCCGTTGCATTTTCTTAAACCGCTACGTTATGATCGCGTAATGCATTGTTCAAAGAAGTCTTTTTATCTGTAGACTCTTTACGCTGACCAATGATCAATGCACATGGCACCTGGTATTCTCCCGCTGGGAATTTCTTTGTGTAAGATCCAGGGATCACAACGGAACGAGCCGGTACATACCCTTTATATTCTACAGGTTCAGGACCCGATACATCGATAATCTTGGTGGATGCCGTAAGGACCACATTTGCACCCAATACCGCTTCTTCTTCCACGCGTACGCCTTCTACCACAATGGCTCTGGAACCCACGAAAACATTGTCCTCGATGATCACCGGAGCAGCTTGTACAGGCTCCAATACACCGCCGATACCAACACCACCGCTAAGGTGAACATTCTTGCCGATCTGCGCGCAGGAACCTACCGTTGCCCAGGTGTCAACCATCGTGCCTTCGTCAACAAAAGCACCGATGTTCACGTATGAAGGCATCATGATTACGCCTTTTGCCAAGTAAGCACCGTAGCGAGCAGAAGCTCCAGGTACCACACGAACACCCAATTCCTTGTAGTTGGTTTTCAACTTCATTTTATCGTGGTACACAAAAGGGTCATTCTTGATAACTTCCATATTACGAATAGGGAAATACAGAATTACAGCCTTCTTGATCCAGTCATTGACATGCCATGTTTCACCAATTGGCTCCGCAACACGCAATTCCCCCTTGTCCAGGTGCTGAATTACGAATTCAATGGCTTCATAATATTCTTTATATTCTAATAATTGTCTATTTTCCCAAGCTTCTTCAACATGTTTCTTTAAAATGCTGCAGTCTATCATAATATTCTTGAACTAAATTAAATAATCGCAAATATGAGCAATTTTGCTGATATGTAGGTGTGGATGAGTCGCAAAATTGAGATTTATCCCTATTTTTGTACTATGGCAGAAGCAGGAGAGAAACTACGGATTGATAAATACTTATGGGCGATACGGATCTTCAAAACACGGAGTCTGGCAACCGAAGCTTGTAAGGCCGGGCGGGTGAAATTGAACGGGCAGAATGTGAAGCCTTCGGCAGTCGTCAAAATTGGTGAAACATATTCGATACAGAAAGGTATCGAAAGAAAGGTTATCTTCGTAACGGGTTTGTTGGAGCGTCGTGTCGATGCAAAAACAGCGGTACAGTTTTATGAAGACCAAACACCAGTAGAAGAAACCTATGCATTTAAATCTACTTTCCATGCGCCAGCCCTGAAAAGGGATCGCGGAACGGGAAGACCTACAAAAAAGGATCGTCGCGAAATCGATGATCTGCGTAGCGATTGGTGGGATGATGAGAGCAATGAAAAACAGTAGAAAACTTAAATTTTTTATCCTATATAGTATTTGGTGTTTTGTTTCACTTGCAGGTTTGCAGGTGAGGGCAGAGGATATTGACATCAGTCCGACCGACTCCGTGGAGCGGGAGCTCCAGAAGACACTGGGACGCAAATTGGAATTCGAGAAGGTCAAGCTGATGGAAATCTTCGACCTGAAAAGCCAATTGAAACTTAATACTACCATGCCCGAGCAACGGTATGATGTGCTCATGAGCATCTACCAAGCCTACCGTCCCTATCAAATCGATTCTGCCATCTACTATGTCAGCGAGGCCCGAAAAATTGCGGAGGGGCTGAAAGATGATGATAAAGAGAATGAAGTCGCCATCAACTTGGCGGGCCTTTACTCTTCGGCAGGACGATTTATCGAAGCCAATGATATGCTAAAGAATATCCGCCGGTCGGGGATACCCGATTACCAGCTGGTGGACTATTACAGAGCCTATTCCGATTTCTATTCCCATTATGGGCAAAGTACAAATCACTACCAATATTTTAGCCAGAGTGAAATCTATCGGGATTCGCTACTGAACGTGCTTCCAAAGGATTCCGAGGAATATCGAATCAGTGCGGCCACACGTGCCCTTTTTAGCTTAGACTATGACAAAGCGGAGCGGCAATTGTTGCAGCTGTTGAATGAATATAAAGAGCCGCATCCAAAGCGTGCCGTAATTGCCTATTTCTTGGGGCTATTGCACAAGAACAAAGGTAACCGCGAAAAAGAAATCTATTACTTGGGACTTTCAGCTATCACCGATATCAAGAATACCGTAAAGGATAATGCATCCCTGCAGAGTCTGGCCCTGGTTTATTTTGAGAAAAACGACATCGACAAAGCTTACCTCTTTATTCAGCAAGCTATGGAAGATGCACTCTTCTGTAATGTACGGTTCCGTACGATCGAGAACTCTTCTTTCTATCCGATCATCAATTCTGCCTTCCAGGATAAGGAAACTGCCCGGAAAAATCAATTGAAGACCTTCCTGTACATCATCAGTATCATGGCGGTGCTGTTGCTTCTGGCCTTAGCCGTCCTCTATCGGCAGATGAAAAAGCTCAATAAGACCCGTCAAGATTTGAAAGCCCTGAATTCGGAACTCCAAGGATTGAACGGTGAGTTGCTAAAAGTGAACCAAGATCTGCAGGAAGCCAACCACATTAAAGAAGAATACATGGCCCAGTTCTTTGAATTGTGCTCCGCCTATATCGATAAATTGGACAATACCCGGAAGGGGATCCTCAAGAAAATTTCCAATAAGCAGTTCGATGACCTGAATAAGGAATTAAAGTCTCAGGATTTTATCAATACCGAACTCGATGATCTCTATCATAATTTTGATGTGATCTTCCTGAATTTATACCCGACCTTTATCCAGGAATTCAATAAGCTGTTGAAACCAGAGGAACAGTTGCACCTGAAACCGGATGAACTCCTGAATTCGGAGCTCCGTATCTTTGCCCTAATCCGCCTCGGAATTTCGGACTCCACCAAGATTGCCCGCTTCCTAAGGTACTCCCTGCGGACGGTTTACAACTACCGTGTGAAGGTGAGAAACAAGGTGCTGGGATCCAAAGAAGACTTCGATGAGCAGATAAAAGCCATAGGAAACCTCAAATTTTAGCAAAAAACCCTTTACTTTTTTAAATCAAAATAGCCCGTAATTCCTTGTTATTGCGTGATTATTGCTGTTTTTGGTTTACTTTTTTGATTTCGACCTTTACAAAAGCTTAATATCATCTTCATCCCTACTTAACTTTGTGCTAAAGAAGTTTAGGTGTATCCTGAATTGTTTTATTAATCTAATAACTACTTATAAGTCCTATGAAGCTTTTTACCAAAGTTACTACTGGTCTTTTGCTTTATTTCATTACGGTTTGTTTTTCTGTTGCCATGGCACAGAGTACGATCAACGTAAATGGTAAAGTTATCGACGAGGCTACCAATGAACCAATCATTGGCGCAACAATTACGCTCATCGGGGGAGCAGCATCTACATCCTCGGGGAACTCGGGGGATTTTACGCTGGAGCGGATTCCTGCAAATTCTAAACTTCGTGTTTCCTATTTGGGCTATGAAAGCCGTGAGGTGATCGCACAAGATGGCGAAATGACGATTGCTTTGACATCCTCCACCAACACACTTGAAGATGTCGTGGTCATCGGTTATGGTGCCGTAAAACGTAAGGATGTGACAACAGCGATCTCTTCCGTTTCCTTGGAAGATTTAAATGAGCGCCCGGTTGTCAATGCTGGTCAGGCCATCCAAGGTCGGGCTGCCGGTGTATCCGTTACGCAACCCTCAGGAGCACCAGGTGGTGGAACATCCATCCGAATCCGGGGTACCACGTCATTCAACGGAAGTAACGATCCGTTATATGTTGTAGATGGTGTACCTGTAGATAACATCAATTTCCTTTCCCCAACCGATATCGCCGATATGCAAGTATTGAAAGATGCTTCCTCGGCAGCGATCTATGGTTCTCGGGCAGCAAATGGTGTGGTATTGATCACTACAAAACAAGGTCGCGTAGGTGATGCAAAAATCTCCTTCAACATGTTGGCAACACAGAACCGTGTAACCCATAAGTTGGAACCTTTAAATTATGCACAGTACAAGGACCTTATGGATGAGATTGGCATGATCAATCTACCTTCCAATTTAAGCGATAAAACCAATTGGTTCGATGAAACGTTCCAGAATGGATCGATCCAAAATTATCAGGTCTCTATCTCTGATGGTACGGAGAAGTTAAAGTACTTCCTTTCCGGAGGTTATATCAACGAAAAAGGGATTATCAATACCGCATTCTATAAACGTTATAATTTCCGTGCAAATGTGGAGAATAAGGTTCGTGACTGGTTAACAGTGAATGCGAACTTCTCGTATGCAGATTACAACGGCAATGGTATCGTTGAAGGAACAGGTTCCAACAGAGGTGGTGTAGTCATGGCGACAATCAATACGCCAACCTATGCGCCTGTTTGGGATCCTTTTGCCGCTGGTCAATATTACAATCAGTTCTACGGATTGAATATTACAAGCCCATTGGAAAACATGGCGCGCACGGCAAACAACAAGAACCGTGAAAACAGATTGGTTGGTGCAGCAAGCGGAACGATTCATATCTTACCGGAGTTGAACTTTAAATCATCTTTTGCTTTCGACAGAAGGAACGCTCTTTCTACCACGTTCTTGGATCCGTTATCCACGACATGGGGGAGAAACCAATATGGTGAAGCTTCTGACTCCCGTAACATGAATACGGTCCTTACGTTTGATAATGTATTGAATTACAATAAAACAGTTGGTCTGCATACGTTTGAAGCGATGGCAGGTTCATCGTGGACCAGTTCACAGTATACCAACAGTTATATCAATGGTTCATTCTTCAGAAATGATCTGATCCAAACATTGAATGCAGCGAATAGAATATCGTGGACAGGTACTGGATCGGGTGCGTCGAACTGGGCAATCATGTCTTATTTCGGACGTCTATCCTATAATTTTGACGGTAAATACCTTGTAACTGCCAATCTACGTACGGATGGTTCGTCAAAATTAAATCCAAATGATCGTTGGGGAGTATTCCCTTCTGTTTCTGCAGCATGGAGATTGTCTTCCGAGGACTTCCTAAAAGACGTATCTTGGTTGAACGACTTGAAAATCCGTGGTGGTTGGGGACAAACAGGTAATCAGTCCGGTATTGGCGATTACTCCTACCTGCAATTGTACAACATCACGCGTTTGCCGTGGTTTGAAACAGACTACGACTTGGCGGTGCCGACCATTTCCGCAGCGAACCTGAGAACACCGGATTTAACCTGGGAAACAACCACGCAAACGAATATCGGGGTAGACTTTACAGGTTTCAACCAGCGTTTGACCGTGAACTTGGATTATTACTACAAGCGCACCAAAGACATGTTGATGTATGTGACGCTTCCTCCAGGACAGGTGTCCAGCACAATTACCCGTAATGAAGGGGAGATGTCCAACCGTGGATTTGAAGCCAATGTGAACAGTAAGAACATTGTACAGGATGATTTCAAATGGAACACCAACTTCAATATTTCCGTGAACAGAAATAAATTGGAAAGCTTGGCGCTTCAAAAGATTTACCCTGCAGCGAGAACCGTGGAAGTGGTGAATGATTATGTGGTACGCAATCAGCCGGGTATGCCAATGGGAAGTTTCTTTGGGTATATCAGCGAAGGGGTGGATCCGGAAACTGGAGATATGATCTATAAGGACATCAATGGCGATGGCCGTGTATCTTCTTCTGACCGTACCTTTATCGGTGATCCGAATCCAGATTTCACATTTGGTCTAACCAACGATTTCTCCTACAAAGGATTTAACTTAAGCATATTCCTACAAGGAAGCTACGGTAATGATGTGTTCAACGCATCCCGTATGGATACCGAAGGAATGTACGACGGTAAAAACCAATCCACACGCGTATTGCAACGTTGGAGAGTACCTGGCCAGATTACCGAAGTGCCACGTGCAGGATACAACATGTTGAACTCTACTTACTTTATTGAAGATGGTAGCTACCTGCGTGTGAAAAACGTATCCCTATCATACAATATCAAAGCACCTGGATTGAGCCGATTGGGCATCAATAAATTGCAGCCATTTATTTCGGCTTCCAACCTATTGACGTGGACCAAATACACAGGTCTAGATCCTGAAGTGAACCAGTATGGTAATAGCGGAGCGGTTCAAGGGATCGACTGGGGAACCTATCCACAGAGTAAGTCGTTTATCTTGGGCTTAAGTGTAGAATTTTAGAATAATGAAGGAAATCATGAAAAGAAACTATATATATCAACTGCTGGTCTTGCTTACGCTGACAGTGAGTAGCTGTTCTTTAGATAAGGATCCCCTAGATGCTTATTCTGATGTGACGGAAGGGGTGAATGAAGAAGGCGAGAAAGTTGTTTTCAAAGATCGTGCAGCCGTGGAATCCCACTTGAGGACCATCTATAACCAGATGCGCGATCGTCAGGAGCATTGGTACCTGGATCAGTTGCTGATCGCAGAGTCCCATTCGGACAATGCCTATGCGGGAACTACAGGAGCTGAGGTTGTGCCATTCGAAACCAATGGGATCGAAGGTTCCAACTCCGTTGTGGAACGTGACTGGAATCGCTTTCTGGAGGATGTTGCCCGTGCAAATCTCCTGATTGTCAATGTAGACTCCGTACAGGATAACAGCTTGACATCGGCATTGCGTGCACAGTATAAAGCTGAGGCAAAGATCTTCCGTGCGATGATCATGTTCGATATGGTGCGTTTGTGGGGCGATATTCCAATCGTCACTACTGTAGCGGGTGATATCACTGCAGAATCCATTGAGGATGTATATGATGATTACTTCCCGGATCAGAAACCAGAGAAGGAAGTGTATCAGCAGATCGAAAAGGACCTGTTGGAAGCCATTCCTGCAGCACCTTCTAACGATAGCCAGAATAAAACGAAGTTCACCAAATCCGTAGCCAAGGCATTACTTGCGAAGGTATATGCGGAAAAACCGCTTCGCGACTACGCGAAGGTGGTGCAGTATGTGGATGATCTTACTGCAGATGGTTTCGCATTGGAGGCTGATTTCACCAATCTATTCGGTGTTGTTGAAGGCTCCGCGGATGCAAAAGTCCGTAACTCCAAGGAAAGTATCCTGGAAGCACAATTCTTTGCCGGAAACGGAAACTGGGTAACCTGGATGTTCGGTCGTGACCTTTCCAATTACAACTCCAATTTCACCTGGGCAAAGTGGATTACGCCATCCCGCGATCTAATCAGTGCCTTCAATAGAGAGAATGATCAGATCCGTTTTGGCGAGTCTGTCGTGTATTATGCAGCTTCTTGGAGCAATTACTATCCTGCTGCGAATTATCCTTTTATGTATAAAACGCGCTCGGCATACAGCAATATCATCAAATTCCGTTATGCAGATTTATTGCTCTTGAAAGCGGAAGCCTTGATCATGCGTGACGCTCCGGATTTAGCTGGTGCAGCAAGCATTATCGATAGAATCCGCGAACGCGTGAAATTACCTCGTCTATCGAGCGCCGTAAAAGGCAGTAAGGATGCGATGTTGAATGCCTACCTGACCGAACGTCGATTGGAATTGGCATTTGAAGGGCAGCGTTGGTTCGACCTTGTCCGTTTGAA
The DNA here is from genome assembly GCF_011046555.1 of Sphingobacterium lactis. Lineage (NCBI taxonomy): Bacteria > Pseudomonadati > Bacteroidota > Sphingobacteriia > Sphingobacteriales > Sphingobacteriaceae > Sphingobacterium > Sphingobacterium lactis. The sequence continues at coordinate 365,379 of NZ_CP049246.1, read as the reverse complement.
TAAGGTAGAATCCGTAATGAACGCCGTATATGCAAAAGATTCAGGAAGAAAAGCACAGGTGTACCAGTTCAATGAAAACTCGTATCGCATGCCTATTCCACAGGCGGTCATCGATCAGAATCCAGAAGGTATTAAACAAAACTTAGGCTATTAAGAAATAACATATGAATACGTTAAAGAAATACATTTTTGCAGCAAGTTTGTTCTCGTCAATTTTAACAGCTTGTGGCAATGACAATATAAACGGTGGCGATCCGGTGGTTCCTGTGGGACCTACTTCCGGAGACGTCAAGATCTACACCACGACAGGCTCTCAGAGCCATGACTTCACAAAAACGTTTGTGAATTTCAGCAAGACAACCAATATGTCGCAAATGACCATCAAATTGGATGAAAGCAAGACTTTTCAGACCATGGATGGATTTGGATCGGCAATAACCGGTTCTACAGCTTATAACTTGTTGAAGATGAACCAAGCTGACCGGACCAAATTCTTAACAGAAACATTCTCCCCAACGGAGGGAATGGGCCAGAGCTATATCCGTATCGCAATTGGCTGTTCAGATTTCTCTTTGGATGAATATACACTTGCCGATAAACCAGGCATTGAAAACTTCGCCCTACAGGAAGAAGAATTGAAATATGTGATCCCGGTTCTGAAGGAAATCTTGGCGATCAACCCTACGATTAAAATCATGGGTTCGCCATGGACTCCACCGAAATGGATGAAGGTGAACAACCTAACCGAACTGAAGCCTTATGACTCCTGGACAGGCGGTCATTTGAATCCTAAATTCTACCAGGATTACGCAACTTACTTCGTGAAATGGATTCAGGCCATGAAGGAGCACGGGATAAACATCTATTCCATTACACCTCAGAATGAGCCATTGAACGATAAGAACTCAGCATCCTTGGTGATGTTCTGGAACGAGCAACAAGCTTTTGTGAAAACAGCGTTGGGCCCAAAATTGAAAGCCGCAGGTTTGAACACAAAAATCTATGCCTTTGATCATAACTACAATTATGACGATATGCCTGAGCAACAGGATTACCCGATCAAGATTTTTGAAGATCCTGCAGCAGCAGCGTATTTCGCAGGTTCTGCATTCCACAACTATGGTGGTGATAAAGCAGAGTTGTTGGATATCCATGAAAAAGCTCCTAACAAGGACATCATCTTTACAGAAACATCGATAGGTGTGTGGAATGAAGGACAGGTTTTGGGAAAACGCCTGATGGAAGATATGCGTGAGGTTGCATTGGGAACCGTGAACAATTGGAGCAAAGGGGTAATCGTGTGGAACCTGATGTTGGATTCTGAAAAAGGTCCGAACCGCGATGGTGGCTGTCAAACTTGCTACGGCGCAGTGGACATCAGCAAATCTGATTACAAAACGATCCGCAGAAATTCCCACTATTACATCATCGGTCACCTATCATCGGTAGTGAAACCTGGTGCTGTACGCATTGGAACTACGGGTTATACAGATAATGACTTGGTATATACCGCATTCAAGAATGCTGATGGTTCATACGCATTTGTGTTGATGAACTCAGGAGGGGAGTCTAAGCACATTATGCTTGAAGATGGTAAGAATCATTTTACATACAAAGTTCCAGCTGGAGCGGTTGTATCATATACTTGGAAGAAATGAGAAAAGTAATCAATTATTCAGCCTTATTGGTCCTGTTTGCCTTGTTGTTTTCATGCAAAGAGGACGAGTTAATCGTGCCATATGGGGAAGGGGACCCAACGATTGAATTGAAGCAAAGCCCGAAAACGGCCTTGTTTGGGGATAGTTTGCAGTTTACCGTGAATGTGGCAGACCAAAGCATTGATCTATCGACCCTGAAAGTAGAATTGCTTTTCAGTGAAGAAAATGTTTCCGAAATCAAGATCCGCACCAAAGAAAACGGTGAATATTCCGGAAAGCTATTCGTTCCTTTCAAAAAGAACATTCCCAACGGTACAGCCATTTTGCGCTATACTTTAGAGAATGTACAAAGGGTCAAGGAAGTACACGAAGAGCAGATTACGCTAAGTAGACCGGATTTTCCGTATCTGACGTTAGTTGCCGGTACGACCAAATACCGCATGGAACGCGTGGCTACGAATCAATATGAATTGACACAGGAACTTCCGATGAAGGTTTCCGGTTACATTGAAGCACCTAAAGTGGGCAACCTTGGAAATATCATCCAATTTGGCTACGAGAATAACGCGGTTGTTCAGGGCATCAATACCCCAATTCCTTTCTCGAATACATCTGCCGGTGTGTACACTATTGCGTTCAATACCTTGACGTATGAAGCAAGTCCATTCCTGATCGGATATTCCATCAATGGTGAAAGCATGAAGATGGTGAATGAGAACCAGTATGCTGTTGACTTGAATGTAACACAAGGCCAAGAATTGGAAATCGAAGGTATCGAAGGATTCAATGCATGGTGGTTGGATAAAGATTTCATCCGTGAAGAGGGTGGAAAATATTATGTCAATGCCATGACTGGTAAATACAGATTCACTGCGGACTTCGATAAGGAATACATGAAGATCGAACCGATGTCTGGAAATGACTTGGCGCACTTGAATGCTGACGGAACCGGAGCAATCTGGATCATTGGTGAGGGAATCGGTAAGCCATCCGTTGCGGCGAATGAGGTCGGCTGGGATACCGGCAAGGCCATCAGTTTGGCGCCAATGGGCAATAAGAAATACCAAGTTACCGTGGTTGCAGGACAAACTATAAAAACGGATAACATCAACTTTAAGTTCTTCCACCAAAAAAATTGGGGTGGTGAATTTAAACATACAGATATTACGACCAACAGTGACGTTGTCTTTGTCGGCGATGGATCAAACGGCCGTGATTCTGGAAACCTTGGACTAAGTGCAGGGAAAACATTGGAAGCAGGAGCAACCTATGTCTTTGTTGTAGACTTGTCCGAAGGGAATAATAAAGCGAAACTTACGGTTACTAAACTATAAGCTTACAATTAATTTTCAATCATTAGGGGTGGATTTTAGGCGTTTTCACCCCTTTTGTTATTTATAGGGATTATTCGTACTTTGTCATAAATCATAGCTTATGAAAAGTACCCACATCATTTTGCTAACCCTAATTAGCATCCTTATGAATACGATACCCACACAAGCGCAAAACGCCCAAAACCCAAAATATGTACTGGCCATTCATGGCGGAGCAGGCACCATCCTGAAGAAGAACATGACAGACTCTTTGGAGAAAGCCTATATTGATGTGCTTACCGCTTCCTTACAGGCCGGATATGCCGTGATCCAAGAAGGGAGATCCAGTTTGGATGCGGTGGAGGCCGCGATCTATGTGATGGAAGATTCTCCTTTATTCAATGCCGGAAAAGGTGCTGTATTTACCAATCAAGGAAAGAATGAACTGGATGCAGCTATTATGGATGGCGGAACGCTAAAGGCAGGTGCCGTAGCAGGGGTGACCACGATAAGAAATCCAATCGTTGCCGCCCGTGCGGTAATGGACAAATCTGAACATGTAATGATGGTCGGCAAAGGTGCCGAAGAATTTGCCCGCCAAGCGGGATTAACGATCGTTGATCCGCAGTACTTCTGGACCAAAGCACGTTGGGATGGATTGCAAAGGGCATTGGAGCGTGATAAGGAGCGGATGGAGTTGGATCATGATGATCAACAAGCTTTCCTGCCGCCTTATAAGGACGAGAAATTTGGAACTGTGGGCTGCGTGGCCCTGGATAAAGCAGGCAATCTTGCTGCAGGGACCTCTACCGGCGGGATGACGAACAAGAAATTCGGAAGGGTGGGAGATGCACCGATCATCGGTGCCGGCACGTATGCGAACAACGCCACGGTTGCAATTTCCTGTACCGGATGGGGGGAGTTCTTCATCCGTGCTGTTGCAGCCTATAATGTGTCGGCAAAAATGCAGTATGGGAAAATGGATGTGCATCAAGCAAGCAAGGAAGTGATTGCGGAAATCGGCAAGATGGGAGGTGATGGCGGTATGATTGCCATCGATAAAAATGGCGAAGTGGCCATGCCATTCAATACCGAAGGTATGTACCGCGGTACCGTAACTGCAGATGGAAAGATTACCGTAGAGATTTATAAGGAACCTAAAAATTAAATAGCATGGGCGTTTTGAGAATGGTCACCAATATTCAAGCGGAAAATTTAGAAGCAGCGAAAAAGTTCTATTCGGATGTCCTGGGATTAAGCATCATCATGGATCACGGATGGATTACCACTTATGGAAGCGATGCGGAAATGGCGGTACAGATCAGTTTTGCGACCCAAGGTGGTTCAGGGACCGATGTCCCAAACCTATCTATTGAAGTCGATGACTTCGAGGAGACCTTATTTAAAATGAAAGACGCAGGGTTTAACATAACCTATGGTCCAACCAAGGAACCTTGGGGCGTTCAACGTTTTTATGTGCAAGATCCATTCGGAACCCTGGTGAATATCCTTGCCCACACGTAATCCCCTTGGAGGCTTGGGCGATTATTCCTTCTTTTCTTAACTTTCCTATTTAGGGATTTTATAATAATTCATATACCGGACAATACTGTTCGCCCGTCTGTTGATATAGGCTGAAGGCCTTCTTGCATCCCATTTCTGAGGACTTGGTAGAACGGCAATAATCAAGGCAGCTTCCTTTTTCGTTAGGCTGCGGCCAGATTTATGGAAATAATACTGCGAAGCGGCTTCTGCTCCATATACGCCCTGCCCCATCTCGATGACATTGAGGTACACTTCGAGTATACGCTTCTTGCTCCAGAAGATCTCGATCAGCACGGTAAAATAGGTTTCCAAACCTTTCCGGAGCCAGGATCGGCCGGGCCATAGAAATACGTTCTTGGCGGTTTGCTGACTGATGGTACTTCCACCGCGGAGGGGTTTACCAGCCTTGTTCTTTTCAATGGCTTGGCGGATGGCGTCCGTATCAAAGCCATTGTGCTCCATAAAGTGCGCATCCTCCCCAGCAAGGGCAGCACGCTTTAAATTGTCCGACATATCCGCATAATCCAACCATTTCCTGTCAATTTTAAAATCCTTGCCGGCGGCTTTCCGTTCGAAACCACGTTTCACCATCAGGTAGGTGATCGGAGGATTCGTGAAACGCAGGGCAATGACCCAAAGAATGGTCAGTACGAAAAAGGCAATGAGGCCTTTCACAAACCAAGGGAGGATCCTTTTCTTCAAAAAGGTTCCGAATGTTGTGCTGGTTTGTTTCTTTCTGTTCTTTGCTGTAGAACGTTTAATGGCCATTGCTCTTGAAATTTTATGCAAACATAAGATGTATTTTTTAATTTCTGTGTCAAATCCGATGGTGTTTTTTGATTCGGCATCGCGTTTGGCAAATCGCCACATTTCTGCTATTTTTACAACTTATACAAAAATTGGAGAACCTTGGCAAAAGCGAAGAAACAAACCCCTTTAATGCAGCAGTATAATACCATTAAAGCCAAATATCCTGGTGCTTTATTACTGTTTAGGGTTGGAGATTTTTACGAGACGTTTGGAGAGGATGCCGTCAAGGCGGCGAAGATATTGGGGATTGTGCTCACCAAGCGGGGCAACGGCTCGGAATCGGAAACGGCGCTGGCGGGATTTCCGCACCATTCCCTGGAAACATACCTCCCCAAATTGGTACGTGCAGGACAAAGGGTGGCGATCTGCGATCAATTGGAAGATCCCAAGCAGACCAAAACTATTGTCAAGCGTGGAGTAACCGAATTGGTTACACCAGGGGTATCCTACAATGAGAATATTGTCCAACAGAAATCCAATAACTATTTAGCCTCCCTCTATTACGATAAGCAAACCATCGGTGTTTCCTTCCTGGATATCTCCACCGGCGAGTTTTTAGTAGCACAGGGGTCGATCGGTTATGTGGATAAATTATTGCAGGGCTTCAAACCTACAGAGGTTATTCTTCCCAAAAAACAATACAAGGATTTCCTGGAGCACTTCGGGAATAATTTCTATACCTACACCTTGGATGAATGGCCGTATACCGGTGACTATGCCACCGAATCGCTGCTGAAACATTTCGAGGTGAACTCCATGAAAGGTTTTGGGATCGACCGCATGCCAGTGGGCATCATTGCGGCCGGAGTGGCGCTCCACTACCTTAATGAAACCGAACACCGGAACTTGGGGCATATCTCCAACATTTCCAGAATTGAGGAGGACCGCTACATGTGGTTGGATCGGTTCACAATCCGCAACCTGGAATTGATCGGTTCATCGAATGAGAATGCCACTACCCTGTCGGATGTGCTGGATGAAACATCCTCACCGATGGGTGCACGCCTCCTGAAGCGATGGATCGTGATGCCGTTGAAGGATGAGAAATCCATCAATGAACGTCTTCAGGTGGTCGAATACTTCCATAACAACAGGGAGTTGCGGGACCAATTGATCCACGAGATCAAGCAGGTGGGCGATCTGGAGCGACTGATCAGTAAAATCGGTCTCCAAAAAGCCAATCCGCGAGAGGTCGGACAGCTGAAGCGCGCCCTCTATGCCGTGGAGAAATTAAAAGAGTTGTGCCAGACCCAGGATTCGGAAGCCTTGAATGTGATTGCAGAGCAGTTAAATCCTTGTTTATTGATCCGTGAAAAGATTGAAAGGACTGTCCAGGCGGAACCTCCAGTGGCGCTGAACAAAGGGAATGTTATTGCAGAGGGCGTGGATCCCGATCTGGATAAATTGCGCAAAGTGGCTTTCGGCGGTAAGGATTACCTGGTGGAAATTCAACGCCGCGAATCGGAGGCTACGGGCATACCTTCCCTAAAGATTGCCTTCAATAATGTTTTCGGGTATTATTTGGAAGTGACCAATACCCACAAGGACAAAGTGCCTTCAGGTTGGATCCGTAAACAGACCCTGGTCAATGCCGAGCGGTACATCACTGAAGAGCTAAAGGAATATGAAGAACAGATCCTCGGAGCAGAGGAGAAGATACAGGCCATCGAGAATAGGTTGTATGCCGAATTGCTATTGGCAATCGCAGAATATATCAAGCCGATCCAATTGAATGCCCAGTTGTTGGCCAAGTTGGACGTGCTCTTGAATTTTGCCGTTATTGCGGACAAGAACTTCTATGTGAAGCCCGTTGTCAACAGTTCCAAAGTGTTGGATATTAAGGGCGGCCGCCACCCGGTGATTGAGAAGAACCTTCCCATTGGCCAGGATTACATCACCAACGATACGTTCCTGGATCCGGAAGGGCAGCAGATCATTATTATTACGGGGCCGAATATGGCCGGTAAATCGGCATTGCTGCGCCAAACCGGACTCATTGTCCTGATGGCGCAGATTGGATGTTTCGTACCGGCGAAGGAGGCAGAGATCGGTATCGTCGATAAGATCTTTACCCGCGTGGGAGCATCCGATAACCTCAGCTCGGGGGAGTCGACCTTTATGGTGGAGATGAACGAAACGGCAAGCATCATGAACAACCTCTCCGACAGGAGCTTGATCCTCTTGGATGAGATTGGCCGGGGAACCAGTACCTACGATGGAATTTCCATTGCTTGGGCCATTGCGGAATACCTGCACAACCACCCTGCTTGCCGTGCAAAAACCTTGTTTGCCACGCATTACCATGAGCTGAATGAGCTCTGCAATTCCATGCCGCGCGTTAAGAACTTTAATGTAAGTGTTAAGGAAGTGAACAATAAGGTGATATTCCTGCGTAAATTGGTGCCCGGAGGTTCCGAACATAGTTTCGGTATACATGTGGCGAAACTTGCCGGTATGCCGCCGAAGCTGATCGGTCGGGCAGGAGAGATCCTGAAACGCCTGGAACAGGAACGTACCGGTGGCGAGAAGATCAAGGACAGCATGCGTAAAATACAGAAACAGGCCTACCAATTGCAGATGTTTGCCATTGATGACCCTGTGCTGGAAAAGATCCGGGATATGCTGAACAACCTGGACGTAAATACCCTCACGCCTGTGGAAGCGCTGATGAAATTGGATGAAATCCAGCGCCTATTGAAGAACTAAAAAAAATGCTGGTCTATCGGCCAGCATTGTATACGGTATATTGTAAGTCGTTTATGTTGTAATTCATACGCGGGTCAATCGGTACGATAATGTAGTCGCGATAGCCCTCGCCGGAATACAGCCGATCAATGGGAACCTCATTGTAGGTTTCATAGCCTGAGGTGCTGAATATGGAGAACTCCACGAAAAACTGACCGTCCACGGATGGGGAGTAGTCATAATCCGAAAGATTCTGCACCATGAAGTCAACGCGCATTTCTGCCGGACTGATCTGATAGACCTTCGTTACGTTTATATTTATTTCTTCTTCGTAGACCCCGATCGGTTCAAAGAATTCTTTGGAACAAGAGGTAAACACCAGGAATACCATGGCTACGGCTAAAATTCTTAAGGCTATCTTTTTCATATCTTCTTGCTTATTTATTGAGATAGACTTGGCTTTTTTCATTTAGATTAATTGCATTTCTGATTTTTTTAATAAAACCAATTAAATCAGGCCGAAAAATATATTTAAGTTACCTTTGGATATGGGGAATATCTTCCAATTCAAGCAATTTTCAGTGAACCAGGAGCATTGTGCGATGCGTATCAATACGGATGGGGTCTTGCTGGGGGCTACGGCTTCCACTGCGGCACCCGAGCGCATATTGGACATTGGTACCGGGACCGGCGTAATTGCCTTGATGTTGGCGCAGCGGTTCCCTCATGCGCAGGTATGGGCCGTGGAATTGGATGGACCGGCCGCACAACGGGCAGCACTGAATTTCGAGGCGTCTCCATTTGCAGATCGACTGTATGGTGTCCATTCGGATATTTTCCATTGGAAAACCGACCTGCAATTTGATCTGATCGTTTCCAATCCGCCCTTTTATATCAATTCCCTGCATAATCCGGATGAAAGGCGAAAGATGGCCAAACATACCGACGTGGAGTTCTTTACCGGGTTGTTTGCTTTTGGAAAGGCCAGGCTGCAGCAGGAGGGGAAAATGCAATTGATCGTTCCGATAGAATTAAGGGAGGCGCTAAGTACCGAAGCGAATGCTGTGGGGCTACACCTGGTGGAAGAGCTGCAGATCCGCTCCTTCGCTGATTCGGAGGTATTCCGCACCATACTGACCTTCGCCCATTCGCCTCAAGCGCTGCGGTGCAGTTCCTTTGTCATCTATCAGGAAAAGGCCGTGCACGCCGAGGGGTACAGGCATTTGCTTAAGGATTTCTTTTTAGCTTTTTAATCATGAAAATAGGGTTACTATCAGATACACACGGTTACTTGGATAAGGCGGTCTTCAAACATTTTGACGGCTGTGATGAAATCTGGCATGTCGGTGATTTTGGATCCATGGAAATCATCACAGAGTTGGAAGCATTCAAGCCGTTGCGAGGTGTGTTCGGCAATATTGATGGGAAAGATATCCGGTTGCAATTTCCGGAGCATTTGCGTTTCACGTGTGAACAGGTGGATGTGTGGATGACCCATATTGGAGGCTATCCCGGAAAATACAATCCATTGGTGAAACCTGAGATCTTGAAGAATCCGCCCAAGCTGTTTATTTCAGGACATTCGCATATCCTGAAAGTGCAATTCGATCCGAAGCTGCAACTCTTGCACCTCAATCCTGGCGCTGCTGGAAAACAGGGTTGGCATCAGATCCGCACCATGATGCGCTTTGACATCCATGCGGATCGTATCGAGAATCTGGAAGTGATTGAACTCGGACCGAAATAAGCCTATAGGCTATCGCGTACATCCAATAGGAAGGTCTTCAAATTCTCCAGAGAGTCGATAATACGTTGGTTTTCACGGGCTTCATTCTTGTTGCTGCGTAAAAACCCACGTGCACCCTGCAATGTATATCCCTTTTCCTTTACCAGATTAAAGATAATTTTAAGGTTGGCGATATCGTTCTGAGTAAATAAGCGGTTTCCTTTTTTGTTCTTCTTAGGTTGTAGAATATCAAATTCTCGCTCGTAGAAACGGATTTGAGAGGCATTCACATCGAAAATTTCGGTCACCTCACCCATTGTGTAATACAGTTTATTGATCTCTCGTTCTTTGTACGGCATGAATTTTTCTTTTAGTGTAATAACAAATATACAATCTATGTTTGATATTCAAAAAAGCATGATTGATATAAAGTTAAACGTGATTTCGTAATTTTATCCTTTAGATGAAAGGAAAGGTAATTGTAAGCAGTTTTTGGACCCGCTTCTTCTCGATGGGGAAGGCGCAGGCCATTACTATTTTTCCATTTATCCTCCTAAAACATCCCCTGGACCGGGAAAATAAGGTCCTGATCAACCATGAACGCATTCATATCCTGCAAGCAATCGAACTGCTGATCCTGCCGTTCTATGTCCTCTACCTGTTGGAATTTGTATGTCGTTTGCTACAGTACCGCAATTTCACGCGCGCCTACCTCAATATATCTTTTGAGCGCGAAGCCTTTCGGAACGAACGCAATCTGAACTACCTCAAAAAACGGAAACTGTGGAGTTTCGTACGCTATATCCGCCGGTGATAGGTAATGGCTAAAAAACCCCTGAAAATGATTACCAATTCGTTTAAATAAAAGTAATAGATAGATATATAGATCAGATTTTCTTATATTTAAGCAACATAACACCAGAACACCAGCAACATGTCCATGTTGCCAAATTCATACTTTTTCAATGATTTTCTAAGAAAAGTTACACCCATGACACGCTCTCCCGTTTTCATGTTTTCGATGAATTCCCAAATACTTTCAAATTCCCATAATTTCCCATTCCCTCGGAATCCTGTTTTACTAATGCCTGGACCTTGTTCGAGGTGCATCCGAGATGCGTCCGAAGTGGAACCGTGGTGAGAGCGTGCTATGGACTCGCTCTCACCACGCTCTCAGTACGCTCTCACCACGCTCTCATGTCGAACAAGGTCCAGACCCATCCTAAACCCAAAATCCAATGTAAAAACAAATAAAAAGCTATAATTCAGCTATTTGCATAAGAAATTACCCAAAAAGTAAAAGGATTGATAAGCGTTTATTGCAAGAAATAGGTACGTCCCCAAAAACCAAGACCATAATTTGGTGTCAGGCCTTAAATCTCCTTAAAACTATCCCAAAAAGGAAAATTATTTTAACGTCTCATCAGCAGATCCCGTACGCACATCTCCATACTCATATCCCCAAAGCACCAGCTTATTCACGCCCAATAGCCCGCCATAGGTCTTAATACTTCATACTAACATCTAAATACTGATAACGAAAAAAGGAAAGCTATTGCTTTCCTTTTTTCGTTATCCCTTGACCATTTTCAAGAAAGTAGAAATCTTTTGTTTGAGTTGTCTTCTGTCGACGATAAAATCGAGGAACCCATGTTCGAGGACGAATTCCGAGGTTTGGAATCCTTTCGGAAGATCTTTTTTGATGGTTTCTTTGATGACACGAGGTCCTGCGAAACCGATCAGTGCACCTGGTTCTGCGATATTGATATCACCGAGCATCGCGTAGGATGCGGTTACACCACCCGTAGTAGGGTCCGTTAATAGACAGATGTAAGGAAGTTTTGCTTGCGCCAAAAGGGCGAGCTTGGCAGAGGTCTTTGCCATCTGCATTAGGGAGAACGCGGCCTCCATCATGCGGGCACCACCAGATTTGGAGATCAACATAAACGGAAGTTTATGTTCGATACAGTAATCGATGGAGCGTGCAATCTTTTCCCCAACGACCGACCCCATGGATCCGCCGATAAAAGAAAAGTCCATACAGGCAATAACAAGATCCTGGCCATCAACTTTACCCACTGCAGAGCGTAGGGCATCGTTCAGACCAGTTTTTGCTTGGCTATCTACCAAGCGATCTTTATAAGGTTTGGTGTCCACAAAGTTCAATGGGTCACCGGCTTTAAGATTCGGGAATAATTCAGTGAATTCGTTGTTGTCGAATAAGATGGAGAAATAAGCGATGGAGCCGATGCGGATATGGTAATCGCAATAGTGGCAAACGTACTTATTCTCAACTTGTTCTACATTCAAAAGGGGCTTCTTACAATTCGGACACTTGTTCCACATCCCATCTGGAGCCTCTTTCTTATTTTCTGTTGCAGTCTGAATACCTGCCTTATTTCTTTTAAACCAACTCATAGACTAGTGATAATTCGGTTTACAAATAAACGAAAAATATCTAATATGTGTATTTAGAATTCGAAATGAAGCGGGAATGGGAAAATTTAGGGAATAAAAAATGGGTAAGCTACCTCTATCGCACCGCTCAACCAAATACCCTTGCTTTGTTCCCAACCTGGGGGAGTCAATGGGAGCTGGTCGTAGAGGACTTACCCACGGCAAAATTAACAAATTTTTAATCTTCTGGAAAAGAAAATCGCATTCTAGCCGTATTCCGCTGACATTCAGCTTAAAAATTACATTTTATCACGCCCATATTCGCCTTTTAACGCAAAAAAACCGAAAATCCCAAGCCCGATCGAGATGATCGGCGTCAAAATAAAGAGAATGATGATGCCGAATACGACATCTTCCTGCTTCCCGGAGACGATCTTCGGGAGACCAAACTTGGCAATACAGAAGTATGCCGTCAGCACGGCGAGGATAATCCAAACGATGCCCAATATTTTTTTGATGTTTTCCATGTTAGTTTAAATCTTTAGCTACCATATTCTTGTTGATGTACATTGCGCCGATAACAAAGCAGACCGCCGAAATGATGATGGGGTACCATAAACCCTCCAGATAGAACTGCGGATTGCCGGCCACCTGTGCATTTGTGGCCAGGTAAGTCGAAACTGCTGGAAGTAGACCACCGAAGATTCCGTTACCGATGTGGTACGGAAGCGACATCGAGGTGTACCGGATCTTAACAGGAAAGATCTCAACCAGGAAGGCTGCAATAGGCCCATATACCAAGGTGATGTAAATGATCTGGATGAAGATCAGGAAGACCAGTTTGACGTAATTGCCGCCACTTATCTTTGCCGTAAGCTTTTCGGAGCGCTTTTCAACTGTCTGCCCATCTTCACCAATAGCTGCTTTCAGGATGTGTTCCTGTTTCAAACTGGAGCCATCCGTGAAATAACGCGTGGTCACATCATCCGTTCCACCTCGAATTTCTTGTTGTTCAACCTTCCTTTCGCCGATGACTTCCTCCTTCGTGGTGAAATCGGTAATCTGGTACATTGCTTGATAGATTGGCCGATAGGTCAGCACCGCCAGCAGCATCCCCACGAGCATCACCCATTTACGGCCCCATCGATCCGAAAGTTTCCCAAATACCACAAAGAATGGCGTGCCGAACAGCAGGGCGATCCCCAAGATGGTATCCGCCTGATCCGAATCGAGGAACATGACCGTTTTCATGAAACTCATCGAATAGAACTGTCCCGTGTACCATACCACTCCTTGCCCCATGGCTGCACCGAATAGCGCCAATAGGACAAACTTCAGGTTATATTTGTTGCCGAAACTCTCCTTTAATGGATTGGTGGAGGTTTTTCCCTCAGCTTTTGCTTTCTTGAATTCAGGCGACTCATCCATGTTCTTACGGATGAGGTAAGAAACATAGACCATCAGGATGGAAAGCAGGAAAGGCACACGCCAGCCCCAATCATCAAACTGGACATCCGTTAGGAAGAACTTCGTCAAGAGGATGACCACGAGTGAGATGAATAAACCGAAGGTGGCCGTTGTCTGAATCCAGGAGGTCCAGTAGCCACGTTCGCCGGGAGGGGCATGCTCCGCAACGTAGGTTGCAGCGCCGCCATATTCTCCGCCCAGTGCCAAGCCCTGCAGCAACCGCAGGATCAGCACCAGTAGGGGCGCCATGAAGCCTATTTTTTCGTAACTGGGGATACAGCCGATCAGGAAGGTAGCTCCACCCATCAGCATCAGGGTAACCATAAACGTGTATTTTCGACCAATGAGATCCCCCAATCGACCGAAGAAGAGTGCGCCAAAGGGGCGTACCACAAATCCGGCGGCAAAGGTTGCTAAGGTGGATAGAAAGGCCGCCGTCGGGTTGTCCGCGGGAAAGAATTTGGTGGAAATGACGATAGATAGACTACCGAAAATAAAGAAATCGTACCATTCGATCAGCGTGCCCAAGGAGGACGCACCGATGACCTTCCAGATTCCTTTTTTACTGACTTGTTCTTGCATAGGTGTTAGGTTTATATGATTGTATATATTTTTCCGGGTAGTGCCCGTATCAGTCCGGACATTTCCAGTTGCAACAGGATGATTGCCAATTTACTCTGCGGCCATTGGCAATAGGCGGCAAGGTCATCGATGCCGACCTCTTGGCTGTCCTTCAGGTATCGGTAGACAAATTCTTCGTCTGCGTCCAGTTCCATAATCAAGGGCAGTTGTATGCCCGTACTGGTCACTGCTTCCCGATCCTCGTCCCAGCTCATAAGTTGCAGCAGTTGCTGACCATTGTTGATCAGATGCGCCTTGTTGCTGCGGATCAGTTCATTGCATCCCTGCGAATAGGGCCAATCCACGGCGCCGGGAAAGGCGCATACATCTCGGTTATAGCTGTTGGCGATATCTGCCGTGATCAGGGCACCGCCACGGTTAGCCGCTTCCACGACGACCGTCACATCCGACAAGCCCGCTACGATCCGGTTTCGCATCGGGAAGTTGGTCTTGTCGAGTTTCGTTCCTGATGCATATTCCGTCAGCAAGCATCCTCTCGAACAGATCTCCCGCGCCATATCGGCATGCTGGTAGGGATAGATCTTATCCAAGCCGTGGCCGAGTACAGCGGTCGTTTCCAATCCGCATTGCATGGCCGCCCGATGGGCAGCATGGTCAATGCCGATTGCTAAACCGCTGACCACCAATACCCCCAGATGTCTCAGCTCTGCAATCAGCTCCTCCGTAAGCTTCCGTCCATAATGTGTGGCATTCCGCGTGCCGACGATGCTCACGATCTTGCTGTTGTTCAGGTCGCAATTTCCCTTCTTATACAGCAGCAAAGGCGAATCCTCACAATGGCGAAGCCGATTCGGATAGGCTGCGTCCTCGAACCACAGCACATCGATGGCATTCTCTTCCACAAAACGGAATTCCCATTCTGCATCGTCCAAATATGATTTCGAAAGTAATAGGTCTATGCTGGATTTATGGATGCCCGGAATCAATGACAATTCCTTTTTCGTACTCCTGAAAATCTCTTCCAAACTCCCACAATAGGCTAGCAATAGCCTGGTTGTCTTTGGCCCGATCCCTTTAATTTTGGTCAAAGCAATCTTCTCTATTGCATTCATACTGGTTAGCTTAGCACTAAATATAAGGATTCGACAGACTAACTTCAAAATCTGTTGAACTTAAATGATTAACTTTGGGAAAATTAGTGACTATGGAAATGCAAGAACCTTTTGATATTGAAATTGGCGGAAATACCTACTCGGTATTCCCAGATGAAAAAGATACATACACGGTGTTTAAGGACGGTAAGGAATACGTCCAGATCATCAAGGACACAGAGACCACTTGGCTGAAATTGAGCCCTGAAACGGGATTGCCACTGTTCGGTATGGATGAGGAAATTAATCTGATCGGTGCTGAAATTCAGAAGATCGTAAAATAGAATCCTGCTTATAGACGATATCCCCTCGGTAAGGAGGGGATGTCGCTGTTTTCTTTTTGATCATCTCTTTATATAAATATCTCCGACTCTTTCAAGCCTAAGTTTACCATCCAGCACATCAAAAAATTCAGTTTTAGAAATATTCTATGGTCGCAAAGCATTCTTAATTATAAATTCTGGAATTGGATCAATGTGCGACTGAAATACGATGGGCCTTTTCAAATCACATCGACTATATTTTTTATGTCCGCCAGTAGTTTTAATATATTTACAGCCTGCTAGGACTAAAAATGATTCAAACTTAGCTATAGAAATATTTTTAAGGCTTCTAATAGTCATATTCGCTAAGCGAACTGAATAGATCTAGAATGACTTTTTATATCATTTCGTTGGAGTAGACGCTTGAAATCTTCATTGTCGTCTATTAATTGCTCAGTGGTAGGGGGCAGGGCCCTCTTCTTTTTCTTGTTAATTGTCCATCCAAGTCTTTCCAATTCATCAAATAACGTCTTCTTGTTATGCGTGTATTCGATAAATTCTTTTAGAACTAATTCAAACGAATTTTGCGCCTCAATATCGTTCTCGCCATAACCCACTAAATCCAAGGCTGGGGCAAAATAAAAGTGCATGCCATCTTCAGTCCAAGTAAACACATCTGATTGAACTTTGATTCTTGCATCTATTTTTTCATAAGTTGCATTAAATCGCTTATTCGCCATTGTGTTGTTGTAATATTTTTATAATTAATTGTAAATAAGTGATAAACATGATTATTTTTCCGTCCACGTTTAAAACCTATCCTCACCAAACATAGTGATATTTTGACAATGTCCAATACAAAGAACAATAAACATTACTATACCTTCTCTAGTTTCTAATTTAGTAACTGCAGCTTTATGAACTACTATGTTGATAACTGAAATTTAAATTAATCCACTTTTCATAGCTTACAGATTAACATCTATGTCAAAATGAATGTTTGTTTCTTTCGAACAATCGAATCGATTATAAGGCTTTAAAATTATTGCAGCAATTTTGAAATAATGGTATTTAATTCTATCTGAAATTATCTTTTGTAACTTTTAGTTATAAAAAACATATTTCAATAGATTTAAAATCGTACCAAGATTTAGAAAATCCTTGCACCTGGAAGATATTTAAGTTATTTAAATGAATAGCACGCACTATGCATGTTTACATGGGCACATAGACCACATATTTTGTATCAAAGAAATCTTCTTTAAAATAATCGGAAATTGGGTGTAGTTCAGCCTTCACGCGTGCTTCCTTAATTTCCTCCTTAAGGTCTCCGCCTTTGAGGTATAGAATGCCATTTGGGATCCCGTTTTTATCTTTTCTTTCGAATTTGTTCTGAATCCAAGGGATAAAATCGCCTAGTCTGGTTACCGCACGGGATACCACGAAGTCATATTTGTAATCCAATTGTTCGGCGCGGATGTGATCGGCTTCCAAATTCGTTAGTCCGATGGCTGCAGCGACCTCCCGCACAACCTTGATCTTCTTGCCAATGGAATCCACCAAGTGGAATTGAACTTCCGGAAATAAGATCGCCAGTGGAATTCCGGGAAAACCGCCCCCGGTTCCTACATCCAGCACACGCGTCTTCGGGGCCAACTCCTGTATAAACTTACCGATCGCCAGGGAATGCAACACATGCTTCAGGTATAGGCTCTCGATATCCTTGCGGGAGATGACGTTGATTTGGTCATTCCACAGGGGATATACTTCTGCTAATTGGGCAAATTGCTGCTTCTGCGTTTCCGAAAGCTTCGGAAAATAGTGGTAGATAATATCGACAGTTGGATTCACGAGATGATAATTAAGGGTGAACTATTTCCAAGAAACCTGCTTCTTGGAACGATTGAACAATCCGTTAAAACAGATGTAAAAATAATAATATAGATCTAAAATCGGTAACCAGGCTAACAAATCCGATACAGCGAGCTTGCGGTAGATGGATCGGAAAACGAGGAATTGACAGCTCAAGCGCAAGAGATAGGCTGCTACGGCAATATACCAATACGCCGGGCTGATGGCAATCGCCGCGATCACGCTGATGTAGAAAAGAACCGCGGTTATCAACTGCGTGCCGAGCATGCGTTGGTGACGTCCCTTGTAGATTACCGAAGCGCCGGCATGCCGTGCTTTCTGCTTGTAATAACTCTTCCAAGTCATCTTGGGTGCCGAATACATCATGGCATCCTCGGAAATGGAAATCTGTACGTTCTGTTTGGTAGCATTGGCATTGACGAAAAGGTCATCGTCTCCCGACTTGATGTGCATGTGCTCCGTAAACCCACGGGCCTTAAAGAAGAGGGCCTTGCTGTAGGCAAGATTCCGGCCAACCCCCATGTAGGCGTCACCCAATAGGGCATAAGAAAGGTAACTCATGGCAGTATGTGTGGTCTCGAATCGGATCAGTCTGTTCAGGAAGCCAGGATGCTTGAAATAGGGCGAATAGCCAAGGATGATTTCAGTGCGCCCCTGGAAAGCTCCAGCCATTTCCTTCAGCCAGTTGCTGCTGTTGGGCAAGCAGTCTGCATCGGTCATCAGGAGGTATTCATGTTTTGCGCCCTTGATTCCCATCGTTAGGGCAAATTTCTTACTGTGCTTGAGGTTGATGTGTTCTTTGATCTCGATAATGCGCAGGTGCGGATATTTTGCGGCAAATTCCTGTAGGACCCATTTGGTGTCATCAAAGGAACAATCGTTCACGACAATGACTTCAAATTCCGGATAATCCTGTTCGAGGATACTGCTGAGGTTTTCCCGAAGGTTGTCCTGTTCGTTATGTGCGCAGATGATGACGGAAACCGGCGGGAAGTTGGGCTGAACCTGAAAGGATGCCACCTGGTACCGCGAGAGTTTGCCATAGACAAAGATGATAAAATAGAGCTGGATAAGCAGGAATAGCACCACAATCCCATAAGGGAGGAGCCTAATATCGATATCCTGTAGGTGTTCCATGCGCATAAAAGTAGCGCCAAAGATAAGGCTTATCGGAGTAAATAGTGGTTGAATTGTTAAGAAATGCGAATTAAGTTCGGGAAATAATGCGTGCTGAGATTTTTATAGTATTTTTGCGCCTGATTAAGGAGAACTATGAAATTTACGCTTCAAGCACAAGATAAATTTTCACGCGCACGAGCGGGAGAGATTGAAACCGCCCACGGAACAATTCAGACGCCTATTTTTATGCCGGTTGGTACGGCAGGTACGGTAAAGGCCGTTCACCAACAGGAATTGGTGAATGATATTCAGGCCCAGATCATCCTGGGGAATACTTATCACCTGTACCTTCGTCCGGGATTGGACGTGTTGAATAAGGCGGGAGGCTTGCATAAGTTTATCAATTGGGATCGCCCAATCTTAACAGATTCGGGAGGTTACCAAGTGTACTCTTTAACGGAAGTGCGCAAGATCAAGGAAGAAGGCGTAACTTTCCGGTCGCACATCGATGGTTCCAAGCACCTCTTCACACCAGAAAACGTGATGGATACCCAGCGCATTATCGGTGCGGATATCATTATGGCCTTTGATGAGTGTACACCATACCCTTGTGATTATCGGTATGCGCGCAGATCCCTGGATATGACCCACCGTTGGTTAAAGCGGTGCTGTGACCGTTTCGATTCCACAGAACCACTGTACGGATATGACCAAACCCTATTTCCTATCGTTCAAGGCTCCGTGTACAAGGATTTGCGCGAGAAATCCGCAGAGACCATTGCGTCCTTCGGGCGTGAGGGTAATGCCATTGGCGGTTTATCGGTAGGGGAACCTGCTGAGGAAATGTACGCCATGACGGAGGTGGTTACCAATATCCTTCCACACGATAAACCACGGTACCTGATGGGTGTTGGAACGCCTGTGAATATCCTGGAGAACATTGCGTTGGGAATCGATATGTTCGATTGTGTCATGCCGACGCGTAATGCCCGAAACGGGATGCTCTTTACCCAAAACGGAATCATCAATATCAAAAACGAGAAATGGAAGGATGACTTCAGTCCGATTGAGGCCGAAAGTGATCTTTTAGTGGATCAAATCCACACCAAAGCCTATTTGAGGCACCTGATTCGTTCCCAAGAAATTTTAGGTGCACAAATCGCTTCGTTACATAATTTACATTTTTATCTTTGGTTAGTCAAACAAGCTCGCGAGAAGATTGTCGACGGCACATTCTATGATTGGAAGGAAAAAATGGTAAAAATATTGGGACAACGTTTATAATCGTACATGAAGATCATTGATAAATATATCATTAAAAAGTACCTGTCTACTTTTGTATTTACGGTAGCCATATTCTGTGTGGTCATCGTAATCTTTGATATATCAGAGAAAATCGATGACTTCAATAAGTACAAGGCGCCCATGTCCCGGGTATTCTTTGAATATTACGCGCTGGGCAGTTTGCCGTTCTTCATCAATATGTTGACGCCGCTGTTCAACTTCATTGCCGTAATTTTCTTTACCTCCAAGATGGCCGATCAGACGGAAATCGTGCCGATCCTGAGCGGGGGCATGAGCTTCAACAGACTATTGCGTCCCTACATGATCTGTGCGGGATTGATCTTTGCACTCACCTTGGTTTCCAATGTGTATATCATCCCATTCACCAACAAGATCAAGGTAGATTTTGAGAATGTCTATGTAAAACCCAATAAGGTCAGTACGACTTCTTCCTCTATCCATATGCAGGTTGATTCCAATACCTATGTATATATGGGGTCATTCGATACCAAATCCAAGATGGGGTACAATTTCAGTCTGGAGAAGTTCGACAAGGATAAGATGACGGAAAAGCTGATGGCCGAGCGGGTAACCTGGGATTCGGTAGCTGGTAAATGGAGCCTGCATGCTTATACCAATCGGAAGATCAATGGCTTCAAGGAGAAAATGGAAAGTGGCGATAAGCGAGATACCACACTGGATATGCGGCCGATGGATTTCGAATCCTACGAGAACGTCTTTACCACCATGGACAACCAGGAGCTGAACGAGCGGATCAGCAAGGAGGAGACCCGCGGGACCGGGATGATGAACGAACTGCTCTTGGAAAAATATAAACGCCTCATCAATCCATTTTCAGCTTTTATACTCACCCTGATCGGGGTGTCGCTATCGTCGAAGAAGGTGCGTGGAGGTATCGGTCTGAGTTTGGGGCTTGGTATTGCCCTGAGCTGTATCTATATCGTGCTCGAGCGATTCTCGAGTATGTTCTCCATTAAAGGGGGACTGGATCCTTTGATATCCGTATTGATTCCGAATGTAATCTTCTTGATTCTGAGTTTCTACCTATTGAAGAAGGCACCGAAATAAGCTGTTCTGACCATGCCAAAGTTTGTTATTAACCGCAATATCATCATATTGCACATGACCGTATTGATCTGGGGATTTACGGGCGTCTTAGGGGAATTGATTACGGTCTCCGCGTTGCATTTGGTGTGGTACCGTGTGCTCATTGCGGCGCTGTCCCTGTATATCTATTACCTGATCAAGAAGAAATCCATCGTTGTATCCCGGGAGAAAATGTTGCAATACCTGGGCGTGGGCATGATCGTGGGCCTGCATTGGGTCCTCTTCTTCCATGCCATTAAAGTGTCCACCGTATCGGTGACCTTGGTGACCCTTTCCTCCGTCACCCTATTTACCGCTATTCTCGAACCTTTGATCAATAGAAAGACCATCTCCATTGCAGATGTGGTAGTGGGCCTGGTTATCATATTCGGTATTTACCTGATCTTCAAATTTGAGTTCCAATATTTCTGGGGCATCGTATTTGGGTTGTCCTGCGCATTCTGCGCAAGTATTTTCTCTATTCTGAATGCCAGAATGGTGAAAAAGGGAAGTCCAACGACCATTACCCTCTACGAAATGCTGGGTGCCTTTATCGGGGTATCCTTGGTTATGCTGTATACTGGGGACTTTGATAGCCAAATGATCCTCAGCCAATCCGACTTGCTCTACCTGTTGCTGTTGGGTGTCGTTTGTACGGCTATAGCGTATGTTATGGGGGTTGCCGTGATGCGGGAACTTTCCGCATTTACCGTTGCGTTGACCACCAATATGGAGCCGGTCTACGGCATAATCCTTGCCCTGCTGATTTTCGGGCAACAAGAAGCGATGAGTACAGGTTTCTATTTCGGAGCCGTTATTGTGCTGGCTGCGGTTTTCGTTTATCCCTACCTAAAAGCGAAACTGAAGGTCTAATCCGTTTTCATTTCGAGTTATCGTGTCTAAGGCTTCGCTACGTCTCTTTAATTCCTCCATACGGGGATAATTTTAATCCTAATTTAATAATTGAGTTACAATTCCTTAGCTGTGCAATCGTTTGTGCAATTTGTGCAAACGTTTTCGTTAGTTAAGGTTTTGTTAAATCATTGATTATTCGGCTATATTCCCCTTGCTAAATTGTGATTGAGGGTCAATTTAAACCTCAAGATTAAAATTAAAGAGATAATTATGATTAAAAGATTTACTAATCATGTTCTTTTGCTTAAAAGATTTCGGTATTCATTATCAGTATTGTTAAGCTTAGGATTGGTTCAGGGTTATGCTGCAGATGCGGGCTTAACGAAGGACCCAGCAGGCTACTATGCCATGCAACAAGAGGTAACAGGTAAGGTGTCCTCCTCCGAGGGACCATTGGCTTCCGTTACGGTTTCTGTGAAAGAAAACCCTTCTGTAGCAACCAGTACAGATGCTAACGGTAATTTTACCATTGCTGCCACCTCCGGACAGACGTTGATCTTCAGCGCGATCGGTTTCGAATCCAGAGAAGTAAAAGTTTCCGGTACAACCGTGAATGTTCAATTAACATCGACTGATGAATTGATCGATGAAATCGTGGTAACGGGTTATTCGTCCCAAAAGAAAGGGGAGATCTCAGCGTCCATTGCAACCGTAAGCCAAAAGCAATTGCAGGATCAGAAGTCTCCGAACATCTCCAACCTATTGCAAGGTAAAGTGGCCGGTGTAGATGTGGGGAATGGTTCTGGCCGTCCAGGTGCACCAGCAAATATCAAGATCCGTGGCCGAAACTCGATCTCCTCGGGTACAGCGCCATTATGGGTTGTAGATGGTGTGGTAGCACACGGAACCCCAGTTGTAAACCCGAACGATATTGAAACGATCTCCATCCTGAAAGATGCAGCTGCAACGACACAGTACGGTTCTCGCGGAACAAACGGGGTCGTTATTGTAACAACCAAGTCAGCAGCGAATGCTGGCGATGGTATTTTCACGGTTAATCTGTCATCCGGGGTGAGCAACTTCAACATGGGTAATGTGAAAATGATGAACTCACAACAGATGTGGGACCTGTACCAATCGTTCAATAATCAAGACAAAATCCCAGCGAATGTAACACAAGATGTTTTGAAAACAGATTACGACTGGTTGAAGAACGGTACACAAACGGCTTGGTTGCAGGATTTTTCTGTGGGCTATAGAGGTGGGAACGAGAAAACTTCGGTATATGGTAGCTTAAACTATTACGATGATGAAGGTACCGTGAAGGGTTATGATTATAACCGGATGACGGCACGCTTGAACGTAGATCATAAACTGACCGACAAGATTACATTCAAGCCCAAATTGAATGCATCCTATGTTTCTACAGATTCCAGACAGCATTCCCTGTATGATATGATGTTGAACATGCCTTGGGAT
Source organism: Sphingobacterium lactis (assembly GCF_011046555.1). Taxonomy (NCBI): domain Bacteria; kingdom Pseudomonadati; phylum Bacteroidota; class Sphingobacteriia; order Sphingobacteriales; family Sphingobacteriaceae; genus Sphingobacterium; species Sphingobacterium lactis. The sequence goes on along the minus strand of NZ_CP049246.1, from coordinate 342,066 downwards.
AGCCCATATAAGGAAGATGGTTCGTTGAAGAATCCAACGTTGGAAGGTACTTCATCGCTTTACAATTGGTATGGCCGTGATGCAAGAAATTACCTGTACGACCTGCAGTACAATTATAGCGAACAGAGAACATTCGATATTTCTGCCAACCTGGATTTCTCCTACAGAATCTCGGACCGTTTCACGTTTGAATCGACCAACAACTTACAGTACTATAACGGTACGTCCATGGCTTATGTGGATCCATTGTCCAATGGCGGACGTAGCGACAAAGGTTCGATCAACAACTTCTCAGCGAAACGGATTACCCGTTTCTTCAATCAGATGTTGAAATATAATGAAACCTTTGATAAGCATAAAGTTTCTGCTTTTGCAGGTTATGAGTTCCAGGATTATGTGTACCAAGACCTTGGTCTAACAGGTAAAGGTATTGCTCCGGGAACCGTAATCGTGGGAAATGCCGCTGCGGTATTGAATAAACAAGGTACCAAGAACGATTATTCCCTGCAGTCCGGAATCGTTCAAGCGAACTATAGCTATGACGAACGGTATAATGCACAGGCGTCTTTCCGTTTGGATGGTTCTTCCCGCTTTGGTACCGAGAAACAATACGGTACATTCTGGTCGGTTTCTGGGGCATGGAATGTGCACAACGAGGAATTCTTCCAAGTACCTGCCATTAACTTATTGCGTTTGAGAGCATCCTACGGTACGGTAGGTAACTTGCCTACCAGCTTGTACGCATCGTTTTCAACCTACGGTTTGAACGCGCAGTACAACGGCGATCCGGCAGCTATCCTGAACCAGTACCAGAACTCGATGGTGAGTTGGGAATCTTCAAAAGATGCAAACTTGGGTGTTGAATTGGGGATGTTCAACAGATTGAACCTTTCCGTAGATCTTTACAATAAGAACACCGATGGGTTACTTTACTACATTACCTTCCCTTCCACAGCAGGTTGGTCAGGTTATTGGTTGAACACCGGTGCGATTAGAAATAGGGGTATTGAAGTTGCCTTGAGTGGCGATATCATCAGAAAAGAGGATTTCTCTTGGAATGTTGGTGTGAACTTCGCGCACAACCAAAATAGAATCTTGGAACTTAAGGACGGCGCTGATATCCCTAGAGGTGATCTGAGAAGGCTTTCCGAAGGTAGAGATATCGATTCGTGGTACATGCGTAAATGGGCGGGTGTAAATCCAGAAAACGGTGCTCCACAGTGGGAGATCGTAGATCCAGAAACCGGTGAGATTACCAAGACATCCAACTACAATGCGGCATCGCTTCAGTTCGTGGGTACAGGTACGCCGAAATTTACAGGTGGTGTGTCCACTTCCGTGACGTACAAAGGGTTTAACTTGAGTGCTAGCGGGTCCTTCCTGACCGGTGCACATACCTTCAATGCAGCACGTCAGTATTTTGACGCCGATGGGGCATATCCATCCTACAATCAAATCGCTTTACAGGATGGATGGTCCAGATGGACGCCAGAAAACACCAATGCTACGCATCCTGTAGCGATGTACAACAACAACTCCAGTTCAAATAAAATTTCATCAAGATACATGGAGGATGCATCCTTCTTCCGCTTGAGAAACGTGACGTTAGGTTACAACTTTGGCAAAACCGTGACCGATAAGTTGAAAATGAAAGGTCTAGGCCTATTCCTGTCTGCTGATAACTTATGGACAGCAACGAAGTTCACCGGATTTGATCCTGAAAGTGCCATTGTGGGTAATGATGATTCACCTAGCAAGACGGAAAGTGATGCCACATCACAGTATCCAGCGCCGAAGCGCTTCATCTTTGGCTTGAATGTAACATTTTAATGAATTGACAACATGAAAAGAATATTAATATATACCGCTGTTACAGCAATATTGGCAAGTTCATGTTCCTTGGACAAAACGCCATATGATGCACTTACCAACGAGAGCATCGATAATACCCCTGGGGCATTGGATGCCTTGAACAAAGGAAATTACCACACCCTGAAGGGATGGGTGGAGAACTGGCACCGTGTGACCGAATATCCTGGGGATAATGTTTCTCTTTCTGGGACAACAACCGATAACCTGTTCTACAACTACAACTACCAGCGTATCGTAAGTAATGGGCGGGTAAATTCGTACTGGGCAAACTCCTATAAGATCATTGCGGGAACCAACCACCTTTTGAGTCGTTTGACCGAAGGTGAGAATGACGAAAATGATCAGATCATTGCCGAGAACTTGTACCTGAGAAGTTTGATGTATTTCTACTTGACGAATGTGTTCGGTAGGCCGTACGATCAGAACCCCCAGGCTACACTTGCCGTGCCTATCAAATTGAAGGATGATCCATTTGAGGTGCTTCCGCGCAATACGGTGGAAGAGGTGTACAAACAGATCGAAACAGATTTATTGAAAGCGGAAAGTTTGTTCAAATCCTATAAGAGCAGTATTTACGCAAGTGTTTATTCAACTCAAGCGTTATTGGCACGTTTGTATCTGTACAAAGGGGAGAACGATAAGGCGATTGCCTATGCGAATAAATTGATTGAATCGGGCAAATTTTCCCTGTTGACAACCGGCAATTATGGCAACCTATCCACAGCTGCTCCGGAGAACAATCCGGAGAATATCTTTGCGATCAAATTTGTAAAGGATATCGACTACCCTGATAATGGTTGGTACACGATTGGTTCCATGTATGCAAGTGTAGACGGATCCGGATGGGGAGAAATGTACGCATCTCGCTCGTATTTGGAAAATGTTCGTAAATATCCGGAAGATGTGCGTTATAAAATGATAAAGCCAGTTGTTTCCAACGCCAATGAATTGCATGCCTATTACGTAACGGATAATTACAAATACGCAAGTGTCATTGTGACGAAGAACGGAACGGATTATACCTACATAGAATCTGAAGGTGCTGCGCCAAAGACCCTGATCAAGGAATCCAATGGTGCTGGTGCTTACCAATACTACATCAATATTGAAGGCAAGAAACGTACAGCCTTAATCGACCAGAAATTGGACGACAGAAATGGTTACCTGAAATATTACATTTTGAAGTGTTCAGGTCAGGAAGGTCAAGCGCACTTGTGGTCGCCGATCATTTCCAGACTTTCTGAAATTTACTTGATCCGTGCAGAGGCTTATGCCAAAAATGGCAATACCGCTGGTGCATTGGCTGACGTGAACCTGATCCGTAAGCGTGCTGGAATTCCAGATGCTGGATTGTGGACAGCAGCCAATTTGGACGGAAGAACAGCTCTTGATGTTGTTTTGAATGAACGTAATTTGGAATTGGCATGGGAAGGACATCGGAAGTTCGATATTTTCAGAAATGGAAAAACATTGAACAGACAGTACCCAGGTACCCACATTGCCAATGAAAACTCATTCCTTACCGTAGCACCGAACTCCAAGGAGATAATCGAGTTTATCCCTGAACAGCAGATCGTACTATCCAACGGAATCCTAAAACAGAACCCATAAAATCCCAATACTTTATAAGTTTTGTTATTAATGCGGAAAGGTGGAGCGAAAGCTTCGCCTTTCTTTTTTTATGGAATGCCGCTAAGCGGTGAAACTTTTATTTCGCCCATTGAATTTGGTATAAAAACGAGGTTTTGCTTACCGAGAAAATACCCTTTCTTTATAGGAATTAAGTAGGTTTATCGTGTCGCTGGCGAGCAAAAACTTGCAACGAAAAGAATAAATAATTTAGTTTTTTACCTAATATCTACTTTTTTAGTCGGAATTCGGTTAAAAATATCCACTTTATTTGCTTAAGTTTTCGGAATAATTTTTCTATCTTTCAGAATCCTTTTATGAAGTTCATTTAATAACTGAAATAAATTAATAAAGTCCTCACTTATTGTTATTTAAGTGTTTGGACTGTATAACTTTCTAACTGTTAATTTTCAAAACTATTTGAACGGACTGCCTCCCAACATGAGAGGCAGTCTTTTCTTTAAATCTGCCTTCCTTTCTCTCTTTAACGGCTCTGGAGGAACCTTGCTATTCATTTTCTGATTTCTAACGCAAGATGTTCGGATATTGTGTAACTTTGTACCTTTACACGATACCTGAAAATGTTGCCGTGAGGTAACGACAAATTAGAAATATGGCAAATATTGTAGCAATTGTTGGAAGGCCCAATGTTGGGAAATCCACTTTATATAACCGCTTGACAGAAAGTAGGAAAGCTATTGTTGATGACTTTAGCGGCGTGACGCGTGACCGCCACTATGGTCAGGCAGAATGGATAGGCAAGAAATTTACGGTGATCGATACGGGAGGTTTCGTACAGGGATCGGATGATGTCTTTGAGGCAGCCATCCGGGATCAGGTATTGATCGCGATCGAAGAAGCATCGGCCGTGCTTTTCGTGGTGGATGTCACCACGGGCATTACAGATTTGGATGATGAAATCGCAAACTTGCTGCGCCGCAGCAAGAAGCCTGTTTTCGTTGTTGCAAACAAGGTCGATAGCGCAAAACAAACCCATGATTCTGCAGAGTTCTATTCGTTGGGGCTAGGCGAGATCTATAATATCTCGTCCATGACAGGTTCCGGAACTGGAGAACTGTTGGATGATGTGGTTGCAAACTTTGAGGTGGAAGAGGAAGAGGAGAGTGAATTGCCGAAGTTTACCATCGTTGGTCGCCCGAATGTTGGGAAGTCCTCCCTGACCAATGCACTTTTAGGTGAAGACCGTAACATCGTAACACCTATTGCCGGAACTACGCGCGATTCTATCCGCATCCATTACAACCAATTCGGACATGAGTTCCTATTGATCGATACGGCAGGATTGCGCCGTAAATCAAAAGTGAATGAGGATATAGAGTTCTATTCCGTAATGCGTACCATCAAGGCGTTGGAAGATTCGGATGTCGTTATCCTGATGATTGATGCCAAAGATGGAATTGAAGCCCAGGACATCAATATCTTCCACCTTGCAGAGAAGAACAAAAAGGGAATCGTTATCTTGGTGAACAAGTGGGATACCGTGGAGAAGGACCACAAAACGGCCAAGGAATTTGAACAGGCTATCCGTAATAAGATAGCCCCATTCACTGATGTGCCGATCATCTTTACTTCCGTAACGGAGAAACAACGGATCTTCAAAGCTGTGGAAACAGCGATGGAGGTATACAACAATAAAACCAAGAAGATTCCGACATCCAAATTGAACGATGTGATGTTGGAGATCATCGAGAATTACCCACCACCGTCCATCAAGGGTAAATACATCAAGATCAAATATGTAACTCAGTTGCCTGGGCGATCGCCGATGTTTGCATTCTTCTGTAACCTGCCGCAATACATCAAAGATCCGTACAAACGTTTCGTAGAGAACAAATTGCGCGAGAACTTTGATTTCAAAGGCGTGCCTATTCAGATATTCTTTAGACAAAAATAAACCGTTTCAGATAGTTCATGGAGCATAATCTAGTACTGTATAATACCCTGACGAGGAAGAAGGAAAAGTTTGAACCTATCCATCCCAATATGGTTGGGATGTATGTGTGTGGTCCCACTGTGTATAGCGATGTACATTTGGGGAACTGCCGTACCTTTGTTTCCTTTGACTTGATCTTTCGTTACCTGATCCATCTGGGTTACAAGGTGCGCTATGTTCGTAATATTACGGATGCAGGGCATTTGGAAGGTGATAATGACGAAGGGGACGATAAGTTTGCGAAAAAGGCGAAACTGGAACAATTGGAGCCTATGGAGATCGTGCAGAAATATACGATCGGATTCCACGACGTCCTTCGTCTTTTCAATACGATTCCACCGAGCATTGAACCTACTGCAACGGGGCATATCTCGGAGCAGATCGAGATGGTGAAACAGATCATCGACAATGGTTTTGCTTACGAAGTGAACGGTACGGTGTATTTCGATGTTGAAAAATACGTAAAGGAGTATAATTATACGATCCTGACCAACCGCAATTTGGAGGACATGCTGAACAATACGCGTGAACTTGGCGGGCAGGATGAAAAGCGTGGCCGTTTGGACTTCGCGCTATGGATCAAAGCCAAACCAGAGCATATCATGCGCTGGCCGTCACCTTGGGGCGTCGGTTTTCCGGGCTGGCACATTGAGTGTTCTGCCATGAGCCGTAAATACCTGGGGGATCAATTCGATATCCACGGTGGAGGGATGGACCTGGCCGCTACGCACCATACCAATGAGATTGCACAATCCGAGGCTTGTAACCATACCAGCCCGGCAAAATATTGGATGCATACCAATATGCTTACCGTAAATGGTGCGCGTATGTCCAAGTCTGCAGGAAATGGATTCCTCCCTGGAGAACTCTTCACGGGAAATCATCCACTGCTGAATAGGGGTTATTCGCCGATGGCAGTACGTTTCTTTATGCTGCAGGCGCATTACAGAAGCACGTTGGATTTCTCCAATGAAGCGCTGGAAGCTGCAGATAAAGGTTATAAAAGATTGATGAATGCCATTGGTCTATTGGATAAGATCGTGCCGGCATCCAAGTCCAATTTCGGAAAACTGGAAGAAATAAAATCCCGTAGCTATGCAGCTATGGACGATGATTTCAACAGTCCAGTATTGATCGCGGAACTATTTGAAGTGGTCCGTATCATCAATTCCATCCACGATGGAAAATTGACCATCAATGCTGCTGATTTGGAGGCGTTAAAGGCTTATCTTCAGGAGTTTGTGTTCGATATCTTGGGCTTGAAGGATGACCAGGTGAGCGATTCAGATAGCATGGATGACCTGATGAACATCATCATCAACCTACGCAACGAGGCGAAGCAGAATAAGGACTTCGTTACCTCTGACCGTATCCGTGAGCAACTTACGGCAGCCGGTATCCAGTTGAAGGATAGCAAGGATGGGACACTTTGGAATAAGATTTGAGTAGGTAGGTGAAAATTACAAAAATGAGTTATAGAAAAGGCATAGCTTTAATTGCCGCAGTATTCCTTACGCTAACGAGTTTTGCCCAATTACCGGAAAAGGTAGGCGGTCTATTATCGGTGGACCGGACGGCTGCAAATCTTTCAAAATCAGAAAGTCCGCATGCCGGACTGAAGTATATTACGGACAAGGAGACGGTTTTTTTCGTCCCTTCTCCCGTGAATGCACAGAATTACCTAGACAATAGGCCCAATCTTCCGGATCGTTTATCCTGGACGCCGAACTTTGCCCTGGTATCCCGCAGTTTGGACTGGGGAGTGACCTCTGGACCGATTGAGTTCCAGAAGATGGGTGCTACGAAGCGCTACGGACAATACCTGACGGTTTGGAGAAGGGATAAGAAGGGAAATTGGCGTGCGCATATCCGTGCCGAGGTCGAAAACTACGGCAAGAAAAAGGCCGGTCCTTTGGAGTATTTCGAACCGGATGACAAGAACTACCTGAAACACCGTTCCGTAAAACGATTGGAACAGCGTGAGGAAGTTGTTATGCAGACAGATGAACTGTTCTCGACGATTCTAAAGGCAGATACCAGAACGGGTTATAAGGAATTCCTGGCCGATGATGCACGGTTCTATTTCCCTTGGCAGAATGAAATCGAGGGGAGGGACAATGTCTTGGCTTTCCTGAAAAAAGACCGCATTGAGATCGATACAGATCCAAACGATGTGGGTAGAGCATACTCCGGGGAATTCGCCTATACCTCCGGTACGGCGACCGTAGGTATGAAAGATAAGGTTGTTAAATTCAATTATATCCGTATCTGGCAATTGACAGGAGAATTCCAATGGAAAGTTATCCTGGAGATGATGTACGAAAGATAAGGGATGGATTGCAATAAGAGTTTAGAGCACGGTAGGAATACCGTGCTTTTTTGTTGTTGGTGTCTTCTTTAAACCGAGGGTCAGAATTGGTAGGGGTGCATCAGTTTTCTGTACAGGTCTTATTTAGGCTGGTTAAAATTACAGTGCTTGTACTATTGACGTTAATACATATGCCTTGCAAAGTCGGATTTCGCTAGGACACTACTTGGTGCATGTAGAACCGGTGCAAACACTAGTTAGAATGCGTAACGGATAATTTTGAGTTTCCGCCCCCCATCCCTGCACAGCACAAAAAAAGAGGTTCGTTGCTGAACCTCTTTTTTTATATACTTTAGTGTTTTTATTCTTTTGTTGCAGCGATATTATCTTCCTTTAGCCACATCTGTAACTCAGGACAAGATTGATATTCTGGGTTGATGTGTACGAAGGTGCCTTTTGTTTTTTTCTCGAACCATTCGCTCAATTTCCTTCTGGTCTTATCTTCTTGTGCAGCTTCTTGGATTTTAGCAAAATCCTGCTCCAAACTGGCTTTGTGCGGTGGGATACGTGTCTTCAGGTATGTGAATTTGTAGCCAACCTTGCCATCACGTGGATTTTGGAATTGGTAAGGTTTTGTGATGCCACCCGGCTGTAGCGTATCGATCGCCATGAACACTTCTTTTTCCAATCCATTGACAGGGATCAAGGTCGATCTGTTCTGATTGACAACCATACCGCCATTGAATTTCGTTTCCTTGTTATCCGAGTGTATGGTCGCTGCTGTACTGAAAGGAATCTTCTTGTCCACTACCTTTTGGTAGATGGAGTCGATCTTGCCCTTCAAGCGGTCTAAGCTGGCCTGTGTTGGCTTTGTGGTCACCAAAACGTGTCTTGCATTCACTTCTTCACCACGACGCTCTAGGACCTGTAGGAAATGGAATCCATATTCAGTTTCAAAAACCGGGGAAATTTCACCAGCTTTTAATTTAAAGGCCATGGCCGAGAATTCTTTTACGTAGTTCTCACGTGGTGCAAAGCCAAGTTCACCTCCCGCCATGGATGATCCTGGATCCTCGGAATAGAAACGCGCAACTGTACCGAAGTCCGTGCCGTCCAATACCTGCTTGCGGAAACCTTCCGCTTTCTCGCGAAATACAGATTTCTCTTCTTTGGTTAATTCCGGATACATCACGACCTCACCGATTTCAACCTCTGTATCGAAGTACGGTAAACTGTCCTGATTTAAGTTTTCGAAATATTGTTTTACCTCTTGAGGAGTAATGGTGATTTTATCAACAATTGTTCTCTGGAAGGCATCAGCTTTCATCTGTTCAGTAAGAATCGGTCTCATTTCTTCCTTGTATTGTAACAAAGAACGTTTCAAGAAGCCTTCTAGTCTTTCCTTAGTTCCGGCACGACGTGTCATTTCGCGCATACGTGCATTCAACTGATCATCTACCTGCGCTTCGGTTACTTCGATGGAGTCAATCGCAGCCTGCTGTGATAATAACTTGGTCATGATCAACTGTTGCAAGGCTGTACATTTGAAATCATCTGTCGGCGTACCGCCATTCCCCAAATATTGGGTGTACTGCATGTCGATATCCGATTGCAGAATAATACCTGACCCTACAGTTGCTACTACACGGTCAATAAGTTTTTCTTGGGATTTAGCCTGGAATGTACAAGCTAGTAAAAGAATTATAAGGAAACTTGAAAAGTTTTTCATGCTATCTGTCGTCACGCTTTATCTATAGTCTTGGGCAAAATTATTAAATATTATGCCTTTTTTCTACTTTTATATATTAATAATTGCAAATATACCGAGCTTAAATTCAGTAATTCGAGCTAAAATAGGGAATCAGCAGTAAACTTATCACACTTTAACCATATTTAACAGATGATAAAACGAAATCTAGGCGCATTTATTCTGGCTTTTGCTGTCAGTGTTTCCGTCGCTCAAAACCCGACAATTCCACTCTATGTAGGGACCTATACTTCACCGAATGGCAGTCAGGGAATCTATGAGTTTGCCTTTGACCCGAAGACAGGAGATGCCCAACTTATCGGGGAAACAAAGAGCTCTAATCCGTCCTTCATTGCCAAACGTGGTGTTCTGCTCTTGGCGACCAATGAAATGACCGATGGAAGCCAGACTCTTTCCGCCTTTCGGATAGGGGATAAGCAACTCAGCCTTATCAATGCCCTCCCAACGGGAGGTTCGGCTCCCTGCCATGTCGTAATGGATCAAGGAGGCAAATATGCCGTTGTATCCAATTACCTCGGTGGTGCGCTGGATCTGTATGCATTGGCCGCTGATGGTAGTTTGAGGGAGAAAACAGATACTAAGTTATATCAAGGTTCCAGTGTCAATAAGAATAGACAGGAAGCATCCCATATCCATTCGGCATTCTTTGGTAAGGATAGCCTGCTCTATGTTTCGGATCTTGGTGCTGATAAGATCTATATGTTGGCCGTTGTGCAGGGTGATCGAGGCTATACTTTTCAGGAGAAGGGGGAAATTACGGTGCCGGCGGGATCAGGCCCAAGACATCTCGCCTTCCATCCAAATGGCAAGCTGTTGTATTCCCTTTCCGAATTGACGGCGGATATCCATGTATTTGAAAAAAAGAAGGACACGTGGTCTTTGGTGCAAACCATTAGCATGAACGCTCCGGGGTTTGCTGGAAAGAACGGGGCGGCAGATATCAAGTTATCCCAAGATGGTAAATTCCTATATGCAACGGATCGTGTGGATGCCAATACCATAGCGACCTTTGCCGTGAACCGCAAGGGTAAATTAACGCAAAAACAGGTGATATCGGTGATGGGAAAAGGACCGCGAAACTTTAATTTTAGCCCGGATGAGCGCTTTATCCTGGTGGGCAATCAACTGACAGACGAGATTGTTGTCTTCGCTCGGGATGCTAAGAAAGGATTGCTGACCGATTCAGGTAAGCGAATCAAGGCGTCTAAACCGGTGTGTATTCTGTTTTAGTCCGTGGCATCGTCCGTGTCGGCGATATTATCTTCGGCGGCACGATCTGCTTTTTTAGGGTCGCTCTCCAAGCAGTGGGTTTCCTTGTTGTACATGCCCTGTAATCGGTCTACCACCGTTCCTTTCCAGAGCGGAGTACCTGTAAAATACGCGGCCTTGGCAATCATGTGGGCGGCAATAGGAGCCGTAAGAAGCAAGAAGAAGATAATGGCGATGGATTTGGTGGTTACCGAAACATCCTCTGGGAACATAATGGCTGCACAGGTGAGTAACAAACCCACCCCTAAGGTTGCCGCCTTTACGGTCACGGAGAGGCGAAGGTAGAAATCAGGCATCCGCAGGACGCCAATTGCTGCGAATAGAATGGATAAGGCACCGATGGTGCTGAATATGGCCAATATAATATCAATCATCTTTCTGTTTCTCTATGTAATATGAAAAGGCAATGGTCCCCAAGAATGCAATCAGCGCAAGGATGATCGCCACATCCAACAGGACTTCCTGTTCCTGACGGATACTGTAGACCGTGATAATACCGATACCAATCGTAATGATCAGATCCAGGGCAATCACCCGGTCCACAACTGTTGGCCCCTTAAACAATCGGATAAAGACCAACAATACCGAAATGGTCAGGATCGGCAGGATGACATAATCAAAATAGGTCTCTAAACTCATCGTAATATCTCCAATAATTTACGCTCAACACCTGTCTTTAGGGAACGGATGAACTGTTCCTCATCCTTCAGGTACATCACATGTATATAAATCGCTTTTCTATCGTCACTGATATCAATGATCAGTGTACCGGGTGTCAGGGAGATAAATGTGGAGAGGATATTGATTTCAAAATCCGTCTGCGCATTGATCGGGTACCGTATAATGCCCGGTTTAAAAAAGTATTTCGGGGTGATCACATCGTAGGCCACCTGAATGTTGGCCTTGATCATCTCGAACAGGAAAAAGAAAAAGAAACTGATGATCTTCGGAACACGATAGAAGTACCGTTGGTCGGTTTCATCCCTGTTCATAACCCATAGCACGCCAAAACCCAAGAGGTAGCCGAAAATGAAGTTCGAATAGTACATGGATCCGGTCAGCGCTACCCAGATAAAGGATAGCAAGAGGTTCATTAGGAAAAACTTGATCATTGCTCAAATACTTTATCACCCAACACCGTACGGATGTATGAGCTTGTGTCCAACAATTCGTTCGTTATCCTGTCGACTACAGTGATGATGTTTTCTGCATTCAACCCAATATATAAAGTTACTGATCCCAAGATAAGAATCGGAATAATCAGCAGAAGCTTTTTGAACAGGGGCAAATCCTTGAAGTTGTCTTCCACCACTTCGTCCGCTGGGCTATCCTTCCAGAACACTTCTGACCACATCTTGGCGATGACGTACATGGTCACCAAACTCCCGATGATCAGCGCTGCAACGAAGAAATACTGTTTATCGACAAAGGCTTCCTGGAATAGGTAGATCTTAGGCCAGAATCCAGATAATGGTGGGATACCTACCAAGGAGAACAGGATCAACGCTATAATCAGGGAGATCAGGGGATATTCCTTATAGAGGCCACCCAAACGCTTCATGTCCATGGTTCCCCGGACCAGGCGGATATAGCCAGCAATCAGGAACATATTGGTCTTGACCATGATGTCATGGATCAGGTAGAATACGGTTCCCATCAGGGCGAGTTTGGTAAACATAGCGATACCACCCAACATAAAGCCGATGTGGCAGACGATCAGGTAGGAAAATAACCTGCGGATATTTGTTTTGATCAGCGCGCCGAATGCTCCCGTCAGGATGGTGAGCACGGCAATGACCATAAATAATGTTCTGGTAAAGTCGTCCGGAATAAAGATCAAGCTGAAAACCCGCAGGATGGCGTAAATGCCGACCTTGGTGAGCAAACCTCCAAACGTTGCGGCCACCGCTGATGGCGGAGTATGGTAGGAGGATGGCAGCCAATAATAGAGCGGGAATACGGCCGATTTAATACCGAATCCTAGGATAAAGAAGATGGATGTCACACCCACCAGCGCTTTGTTGTCGAAGTCACGGATTTTCAGGGCCAGATCGACCATGTTCAAGGATCCCGTAATGCCATATAGAATCCCGATGCCCGTAAGGAAAAATGTCGAAGCCAGGATGTTCATCGCCATGTACTTTACGGCGCCCTCCAACTGCGCCTTACGACCACCTAGGGTCATCAACACAAAGGAGGAGATAATGATAACCTCAAACCAGACGTATAGGTTGAATATATCGCCGGTCAGGAAGGCACCATTGAGCCCCATCAACAAGAAGTGGAAAATCGGGAAATAGCCATACAGCATTCGCTGTCTGCTCAAGCCAACGGAGGAAAAGATGGATACTGCAAATCCGGCGATCGATGTCAAGAGCACCATGGTGGTACTGAGCAGATCGGCCACGAAGACGATGCCAAAAGGCGCTTCCCAGTTGGATGCATTCAGGTGCAGTGAGCCTTCGGTATAGACCTTCGCAAACAGTCGGATAGCGATCAGCAAGCCAATGAATGTCCCGCCAACGCTAAGAAAGCGTTGAGAAACCGTCTTCCGCCAGGCAACCAATTGGATGATCGCCGTAAAGAGATGGATAAATACTGGGGCTAAAATATGGTTATCGATCATATATCTTCTTCTTCCGGCGTGTTTAAGTCATCTAAATCATCGGTGTCCACTAATGCGTAGACACGTTTCAGTAATACGATCGCGAAGGCTGTCAAGGCAAAGCTGATCACGATGGCCGTCAGGATCAGTGCCTGCGGGATCGGATCAGCGTAGATATCCTGGAAAACATTATGGTCCGGATCGATGACAGGTGGTTTTCCCTTGGTAATGGATCCCAATAGGAAAATCAGGATGTTCGTTCCATTCCCGAGCAACATGATCCCCAAGAGCAATTTCACCATGCTCCGGCGAAGGATCAGGAATACCCCAGCAGCGTACAAGAGGCCTAAGACCAATACTAACAGTAACTCCATGGATTAATCTTTCGTTAGGGAAATGGTGAACAATATGGTTAATACCACGCCAATAACGACCAGGTAAACGCCCAGGTCAAAGAACAGCGCCGATCCGATCATGCCGATCACGGGGATTTTCTCTTCCCACCATAATCCGGTCATGGGTGGCAGACCGAAGAACGTCGGAAGGACCACACTGACCGCCGATATCCCCAACCCGATTGGGATGAGGGATAATGGTTTTCGCTTCAATATTTTCATGGTGGCTTCGGTACCATTGGCGAAACTGTGCAAAACGAATGCAATGGATGCAACCAAGCCGCCCACAAATCCCCCTCCAGGGGAGTAATGTCCTCTCAATAACAGAAAGAAGGAGAACAATAATAAGATCGGTAATAGATACCGCGTTGCTGTCTGTAAAATTATACTGCGCATCCTATTCCTTTTCTGATGATTTTAACCTTAATTTTAATAAACTGTACACCCCTAATGCGGCGATGCCAAGAACCACGGTTTCAAACATGGTGTCAATACCACGGAAATCCGCTAGGATCAAGTTGACCACATTTTTTCCCTTTGCCAATATATAGGCATTTTCTCCGTAGAAATCGCTGGTCTGTGTTTGAATCGGTTCGTAAAGTACTTTCAGGGCGATAATCGCCAGGATGGCACCAAAACCTAAAGCTACCACACTGTCGCGGTACATCTGCTTCTTGGAAGCTAGGTTCAGGAAGCTTGGTAGTTTGTAAAGCACCAAAACGAACAAGACCGTACTTAATGTATCGATGGTAAACTGCGTCATCGCCAAATCCGGTGCACTGTAGAACACATACATCAAACAGATACAATACCCGATAACACTCATCGCCACCACCGAAGTTAAGCGGGAAGGTGTCGATACGACGATCAGCAATGCCCCTAAGAGAATAACCACCACGGCAACCTCATAGATGGTGAGCGGTGTCAGGTTGTCGAAATCAATCTGTATGGGTCCACTCTGCCACAATTTGTAGATCAGTAATCCTTCTGCAAAGAGAATGATCTTCATGTGGTAGGAGCGCAGGTATCCGTTGTGGAAGAAGTTCGTAAAGCGTTCCGAAAATTTCAGGATATCATTTCCATATCCCGTCAGTATGCGCTGCGCGGAGATGGACTCAAATTTCTGGATAAAATTAACTTTGGCTGCGCTCGGTTTATTACTGAAGTAGAGGATAAATCCACTGACTATGGTGATAGCGCTCAGCAAGAGGACGGTGTTGAAACCATGCCATATCGCCAAGTGCATTTCCGTATCGGTGCCAAATATGCTGTTAGCCGCTTGGTAGTTCAGCATGTTGCCCACCCATCCCGGCATACAGCCAAAAACAACGCCCAGAACTGCTAGGATCAATGGTGGAATCCACATGGATTTGTACGGCAGGTGGACCTTGCTGTAGGCTTCCGGTAATTTACCGAAGAAAGGCTTCAGACCGGCCATAAAACCGCCGGCGGAAAGGCAGATGTTCGTCACAACGGCTAATCCTGTCAGGATCAGCATCCAGCCTTCAGGTGAATGGAGGGTAGCTTCGTAGATGAGGTCCTTTCCGATAAAGCCGAAGGTGAGGGGCACTCCGGCACTACTCAGCGCGGCTAAAAATGCAGCTAATGCTACAGGGGGCAATACTTTCCGCAATCCGCCCAGTTTGCAGATATCACGGGTGCCCGTTTCGTGGTCAATAATTCCCGTCACCAGGAACAGGGTAGCCTTATAAAGGGCATGGACCAATATAAACACCGAGGCGGCAACAATCGCTTCCTTGGTGCCGATGCCCAATAGGAATACCAGGATACCGAGTGCCGAAATTGTCGTATAGGCAAGGATGGATTTGAGGTCCGTTCGGAAGAGGGAATGTACCGCTGCAAAGAGCATGGTAAATCCGCCGAAGCCCATCAGGGTATAGCTCCACAGTTCGGTGCCTCCCAAAATTGGGAAGAAACGTGCCAAAAGATAGATCCCTGCTTTTACCATGGTGGCCGAGTGGAGGTATGCCGACACGGGGGTCGGTGCCTTCATCGCGCCCGGTAACCAGAAATGGAATGGAAACTGCGCCGATTTGGTAAATGCACCCATAAAGATAAGCCCCAAGATCAAAGGGTATTGCGGATGTGCCTGTATCTGGTCTTTGTATTGAATGAGTTCCGAAATCTGATAGGTTCCCGCCACATTGCCCACCAGCACCAAGCCGGCCAACAGAAAGAAACCACCCATCCCGGTAATGGTCAGTGCTGTCATCGCGCTTTTGCGGGAGGCCTCCTGATCGTTGTTGAAACCGATAAGGAAGAATGAACTGATACTCGTCAGCTCCCAAAAAATGAACAGCAGGAAGATATTATCCGATAGGACCACACCCAACATGGCTGACATAAACAAATAGAGGTAGCCAAAGAATCGGTCGAAATAGGGGTGTCCCTTTAGGTATGTTCGGGCATAAAAGAAGATACCCGTGCCGATGCCCGTAATCAATAAACAGAACAGTAGGGAAAGTCCGTCTAACTTCAGGTTAAAGTTGACACCCAAGGACGGAACCCAATTAATGGCTTGCGATAAAGTTATTCCATTGGCGATTTTTGGGATATAGCCCAGGTAAATGGCAAATAGAATTGTCGGCACCAAAGGCAATAAAATACTCCAAGATGATTTTAACTTTTTGCCAAAAGGTATCAGCAATAGGGAAGAAATCAGTCCTAGAAGTATGGTAAATAGCATGGGCTCTCTCTTAAAGATTTTGGGATTGCGTTAAAAATAGTAAAAAATAGGTATTTTTCCGTGTTAAATTCATATTAAAACTTGGAATATGCCGGCTTTTCATCCATTTTTTATGGTTTTTAAGGCGTCCAGCTCAGTTTTGGAAATCACTATAATTCCTGAATTCGAGGAAGAAAGGTCGTGTTCAATTGGGGTTGATATGGAAATCACTGTAGTTGAAAGTTAATAGGATGTTAAATAAGTTTTCTTGTTCTTAATTTTTTCCGACTATTCTATTATCTTCGATGGATGCTAACCAATTATTTAATATGAAAAAATTCTATATTTTCTTTTTGCTGATTTTTCTTGTTCAACTAACATTTGGACAAACCTTTTCATCTGACAAACTGTCGAAGCACGTACATTATTTAGCTTCCGAAGAATTGGAAGGCCGTGCCTTGGGTACCGCAGGAAAAGATAAAGCGACCGCCTATATTCTCGATCATTTTCAAAGCGCTGGTCTACAACCTTTCTTCCCGAGTTACAAGCAGGAGTTTGAACTGAAGATCGATCTGGCTTGGCTTATGGCGACCAATGTCGTAGGCTTGGTGGAGGGCAGTGATCCTGCACTCAAACAAGAGTATATTGTTCTTGGCGCACATTACGATCATTTGGGTAGAACCAGGGACAGTAAGGATTATTATCCAGGTGCTGACGATAATGCATCTGGCGTTGCCACTTTGCTGGAATTAGCCAGTTATTATGGAAAGCCAGAAAATCGACCGAAGCGCAGCTTGATCTTCATTGCCTTTGATGCCGAAGAATCCGGCCTGAACGGATCCAAATATTTTGTGGACCATTTGGCCACTGATACCCTCATTCAGATCAAGGCAATGTTCAGCTTTGATATGGTGGGTATGCTGTCAAAAAATGGTGGACTCGGACTGAAGGGCATCGGCACATTGGCCAATGGAAAGGAGCTTGCCCACAAGCATGCTCGTGAATTGCAGGTAAAGAATGTGTCCAGTTTGATTGAAATGCGAACGGATACCGATCCTTTCGGCAAAAAGGGAATTCCTGCCATCCACGTGTATACAGGTAGTAAATCACCTTATCACAAACCAGCTGACAAAGCCGATCTGCTAGATTATCCAGGAATGGAAAAGGTCGCCCAGTACACAGCAGATCTAGTGGATGACCTTGCCAGCCAACCGGAAATTCTGGCGATCAGCAGCATGGATGTAAAGCGCGGTAAGGGTGGACGGAACTACCAGCGGTTCACCTATGGACTCACCTTCGGCCTCGGAAGCAGCAGCCACTCGTATAAAGAGGAATTCTTTGATGCCAAGGAAGATGCTGCTGCCAGCGGTGGTGTTCGGCTCCAATATCGTTTCCATCGGCAATTTTCATTGAGTCTTGAAGGGCTCTACAACTACAACAGCAGCCAGTCCGCACAGCAGACTTTCTCCAGAGAAGGCATCATGGTTCCCTTAAACCTACAATTTGGTACAAATTTCTATGTCTTCGCCGGTGCTTACTACACCCATTACCTGAAAGCAAAAATTGGAGACCAAAAACTGGATTTCAAAGACTCCCTTAGAAAACAGGAATGGGGCGCAAACTATGGTGTGGGAATAAACTATTTGCGCTATGATGTCCGCCTGCAAGGAACCCGTGGCTTCCAGTCCATCTACAACGATGGGCCGAAGGTTATTCCAAGAGGATTCTATATATCATTTACATACAACTTGTAGATATGAGATGTGAGATGTGAGATTTGAGACAGTGGGAGGGATAGCGTGAAGATTATATGTAAGAATTGAGACATAAGATTAAGTGAATAGTTAAGAACTAGCGGAGATTTTAGGTATCACACCAATATCCCCCTTTCTATCTCATATCTCATATCTCATATCTCAAATCTCCATTTCACATCTCAAATCAACGCAAAAAATAAGCTCGGCATGCCGAGCTTATTTTTTGCGTTACTTCATTTGTTTTGATCCTTCAATGATGGCTTCCACCACCGTTGGGTCTTGTAGGGTTGAGGTGTCGCCGAGTGATTCGAGTTCGCCTTCCGCGATTTTGCGGAGGATACGGCGCATGATCTTACCGGATCGGGTTTTGGGCAGGTCATCGACAAACTGGATAATATCCGGTTTTGCAATGGCGCCAATGATTCGAGTCACGGTCTGCAGGATATCCTGGCGTGTCTTTTCGGCGTCGATATGGTGGTTGGCGATGACATAGGCATAAATTCCCTGTCCTTTTACTGGATGCGGGTAGCCTACGATTGCCGATTCTACAACGTCTGCGTGCATATTGATGGCATTCTCCACCTCGGCTGTACCGATACGGTGGCCGGATACGTTCAATACGTCATCCACACGGCCTGTGATGCGGTAATATCCCTCCGGGCTACGGTAGCAGCCGTCGCCGGTGAAGTACATGTTCTCATACGTGGAGAAATAGGTCTGACGACAGCGTTCATGGTCGCCCCATGTGGTGCGCAGCATGCCCGGCCATGGGAATTTTATGCAGAGATTTCCGGAAACATCGTTCCCTTGGATTTCCTCGCCGTTCTCATCCATCAATGCCGGTTGAACGCCTGGCAATGGCAACATCGCATATCCCGGAATTTCCGGTGTAATACCAGCGATCGGCGTAATCAGGTGACCGCCATTCTCCGTTTGCCACCACGTATCCACAATCGGACATTTTCCGCCGCCGACTTTATCGTGGTACCAGTTCCAAGCCTCCTCATTGATCGGCTCACCAACCGTACCCAATACACGTAGGGAGGAAAGATCCTTACCCTCGATGAATTCATCACCAAAGGCCATCAACGAACGGATGGCGGTAGGTGCCGTATAGAGTGTGTTTACTTTATATTTTTCAACGATGTCCCAGAAGCGACTGGCATCCGGATAGGTCGGGATACCTTCGAACATCAAGGATGTTGCCCCCTGTGATAACGGCCCATAAATGATGTAACTGTGACCGGTGATCCAACCGATATCTGCCGTACAAAAATACACCTCTCCCGGTTGGTATTGGAACGTATTGGCAAATGTATAGCCTGTATAGACCATATAACCTGCGGTTGTGTGTACCACACCCTTCGGTTTCCCTGTTGAACCAGATGTATACAGGATGAATAGGGTATCTTCCGCATCCATTTCCTCGGCAGGACATGGCGGGTTGCCCATGGTTTCCACTTTCTTGATTTCATCTTCCCACCATACATCGCGGCCCTTGATCATGGAGATCGGTGTGCGCGTACGGGTAAGGACGATCACCTTCTCGACAGAATCGCACTGCATTAGGGCATCGTCGACAATGGATTTCAATTCCAGCACCTTCTGACCACGGAAACCGCCGTCTGCGGTAATGACCAATTTACATTCCGCATCCATGATGCGGTCAGCGATTGATCGCGCGGAGAAGCCCCCGAAAACCACATTATGGATGGCACCGATACGGGCACATGCCAATACGGCAATCACCAACTCCGGAACCATCGGTAGGTAGATACATACGCGGTCGCCCTTGCGGATGTTGTTGTTCTTCAATACCGTGGCAAATTGCTCCACTTTTTGCAGCAATTGCTTATAGGTCAGTACGCGGTGGGCTTCGTTGGGATCATTCGGTTCCCAAATGATGGCAGGTTGATCGCCTAGTTTATATATATGACGGTCCAAACAGTTTTCGGTGATGTTCAGTTTCCCGCCTTCGAACCATTTGATGTCCGGTTCTTTAAAATTCCAATTCAGTACATTGGTCCACTTTCTTTTCCAGAAGAAATGATCGGCAATCTCGCCCCAAAACGCTTCGGGTTCTTCAACACTCTTCTTGTAAGCTTCTTGATACTCCTCAAAAGATTTAATCTGAAAGTTCATCTTTTTTAAAAAAATTATAGGTCTACATTTACTTTATGGCAGGATATTATTAGATTCGGTCAATTAATTATTAAGAGCGGAAAATATCGCGGCCTGTATAGCTAATTTAATTTTTTTTCGTTTGAAATTCTAATTTTTGTGCAGCTATAACAAAAATTGGGGGCAGTTGTTAGTTTGACATGACAGAAGCAGTTAAAAGGATCTATTACTTTATGGTGCATAGCAATCTGCTGATCGCCTTAGCTGCTGTGGCGCAATGCGCACTGACCTATATGATCCTCAATTTGCCGGTTGACCCTTATATTTTAGTGATTGAGGGGACAACCACCCTGTTGCTTTATAACTTGAGCCTATACCTTTCCATGCCTAGGGAACCGCAGAAGTCGCCCTTTCAGCGGACTAGATGGATAGGCCGTAACATGTGGTTGTTCTGGACATTGAGTATACTTGCCGCCATCGGGACTTTTTATGCCCTATTGCATATCCATCTCATGACCTTCTTCTTCTTGGGAATGGTAGGTGGGGTCAGCCTTGCCTATTCGGTGCCGCTGGTACGGATCAGGGGGCAATGGTCGAGCATGCGCCAAGTACCAGGACTTAAGGTATTCTATATTGCGATGGTATGGTCCCTGAGTAGTGTCGGGTTGCCGGTTATCGAACTGTTTGCCAATGGAACAGCCATCGACTGGTACATGGCCAATTACCTGGGCATCGTGAAGATTGTTTTTTTGGTGCTCTGTACCCTCCCTTTTGATATCCGGGATTATGATCAGGATCGTCTATATAACCTGAAGACTGTGCCGACGCTCCTGGGTAAGGAGAACGCCATCAAGTTGTCCTTTGGAATTGGCGTGCTGCATCTGTTGCTGATCATTGGGTCTCCCTATGCGCTCATTGTTAAATACGGGATGGTATTGACGACTGCGCTAATCCTTGTGTTGTTCCAGTACGTGATCTTTGCCAAACAGAAGCACTACCACCATGTATATCTCTTGGACTTTGCGCTAATCCTCCAATGGCTATTGGTGTTGTTTTTCAGCTACGTAATGTAAGATCTTTTCCACTAGGAAATCCGACAGCTTATAATAACTTTCATAAGTCCATCCTGCCACATGCGGGCTCAGCAAAACATTTTCTCTATTGATCAGATCGGCAAACCAAGCCTGCTCTTGGAGCGTAGGGAATTTTTCCACCGGAAGCACATCAAAAGCGGCTCCTAATATCTTGCCGCTGTCCAATGCTTTGAGTACGGCTGGCACCTGTACGATTCCCCCGCGGGCACCCATCAGGAAGAAAATCGGTTTGCGGAAATGAAAGAGGTATTCCTCATCCACCATGCCCTTGGTCTCGCGGGTCAGGGGGATATGGAAGCTCAGTACGTCTGCCTGGCGGACGACCTCCTCCATGGAGACCTCACGGACGTATTGGTCGGAAAATCCTGTTTTATATTTATCGTAAGCAATGATATTCACGTCAAATCCGGACAGTTTCTTGGCCATAGCTTTGCCATTGTGGCCATAACCGATCAGGGCGACCGTGCGACCTTTCAACTCATAGCCACGGTTTTCCTCACGGCGCCATTGCCCGTTTCGCACTTCCCAGTTGCCACGGTTCAGGTTGTTCATTAAGTTCAGCAACATCCCGATCATGTGTTCGCCAACGGCATCGCAGTTTCCTTCGTTTGCGGATAGTAAGGTGATGCCCTTGCTGGCCGCGTAGGCATCATCAATATTGTCCATACCGGCGCCGGCACGGCCGATGAGCTCCAAGTTGGGCGCCAGATCCATGAAGGCTTGATCGACCTGGAACTTCGAGCGGATCAACAGACCCTGATATTCTGGAATCAGCTTTTCCGCTTCCTCCCGTGTAATGTCGGGTTGGTAGTTGAAAGGAATATTGGCCTTCCGCAACTTTTCCAAAAGGATCTCGTGCAGGTCATCTACGATCAATATATTCATGTTAGTTTTTGTTAAGGGTCATAAAATCTTGTTTGAAGAGCCGGTCCAGCGCACGTTGGTTGATGCGGTCGGGCGTGACTTTCATGATCAGGTTGCGCAGGGAAATAAGGGCAGGATTTTCCCATTGGGCCACCTCACCAATGAATTTTGAGGTGTCCGTAATGTACTTCACCCGGGATTTCCGTCTTCTTTCGAATGCTGCAAAAGCATCCATCACGGCTTTGGGCTGCTGAAGCTCGTCCACCAGGACGGCAACATCCTCAATCGCCTGACAGGCGCCCTGTCCCATGTTTGGTGTGCAGGCATGACCGGCATCACCGATGATCAATACCCTGCCGTAAGCCAGGTGATCCAAGGGTTTTAGATCGATGATATCGCTCCAGATCAGGTCTTCATTCCGGGTGTTATCCAGTAACGCCGGAATCGGATCGTGGTAATCCCGGAAAATACGGGAAAGGTCAGCTATTGTATATTGCTTAAAAGTGGGGTTCTGCTGTGGTCCGTTAATGCAGGCATACCAGTATATACGGTCGTTGATCAGGGGTGTCATACCGAAGCGCCCTGATTTGCCCCAAGTTTCGGTGCCTTTTTTCAATTTGATCTGGCTGTTGTCGATGGTCGCCCGCCAACAAGAATAACCTGCATAGCGCGGTGTCGCACTCGGTACGAGAAACTGCCGCAAAGGGGATTTTACGCCATCTGCAATGATCAGGTATTTGCTGCGCTGTTGCGTGCCGTCCTGGAAATGGATGGTTACGCCGTCATGATCCTGCTCTAGCGTAAGCGCGCGTTTTCCCAAGAAAAGGTGTTCCTGGTTGATCTTGGACAGGAGGTAGAGGTGGAGATCCGCCCGGTGTATGGCGAAATTCCACTGTTTATATTTTGCTGAAATATCTTTGGTGTTGGGATCGGCAAGGACGTTTCCCTTTTGATCCAGAATGGCAAAGGAATCCAGGTAATAGCCATACTGTTCCACTTCATCACGCAGCCCCAATAGGTCGAGGGCATGCATGGCATTGGCAGCAAGGCCAAATCCGGCACCTATCCCTTTCAGTTCTTCGGCCTGTTCAAACAGTTGGTATTCACGACCGAGGTTCTGGAGAGCAATCGCTGCGGTCAATCCGGCAACCCCACCACCTATGATCGTAAATTCTGTCTGATTCCGCATCGTTAAAGTTTGCTTGCTATTTCGTTGGTGAGTACTTCAAAATCCTGAACGCTCAGTCGTTCCGCCCGCAGGTCATATAAGGGGTTATCGCTCATCCTATCCTTTGGAATCACCGCGGAAAGGGAATTGCGCAGGGTTTTACGTCGCTGGTTAAAGGATGCTTTCACCACGCGCCAGAATAACTTCTCATCACAGTCCAAGGTTTCCCGGTTGTTCCGGACCATGCGCATGACTCCAGATAGCACCTTTGGTGGCGGGTTGAACGCTCCGGCTTTCACCGTGAATAGGTAGGTCACATCGTAATAGGCCTGCAGGAAAACACTCAGGATACCGTATTCCTTATTGCCCGGTTTCGCCACGCAACGCTCGGCAACCTCCTTTTGGAACATCCCAACCATTTCCACCACGCGGTTCCTTTCCTCCAGGACCTTGAATAGAATCTGCGAAGAGATGTTGTACGGGAAATTCCCGATGACCGCCATCTTGTCCTCGAAATAATTACCGAAGTCCAGTTCCAAGAAATCGCCATGGATCAAGCGTTCGCCTAGTTGGGGGTACTTATCGGCCAAAAACTCGATGGATTCATCATCGACATCGATCAGGAAGGTCTCGTACTCTTCATGCTGCAAGAGGAAATCCGAAAGTACGCCCATACCGGGGCCCACCTCCAAAACCTGCTTAAAGCCAAGGGATGGCGTTAAAGCATCTACGATTTTCTGTGCCGCAAGCTTATCGTTCAAGAAGTGCTGGCCTAAATGTTTCTTTGCGCGTACTGAACCCATAGGAAGTATTTGCCACAAAGATACATTTTTTGCCAGGTATAGGGCTCAAGAAAATCCGGATATACGACCTAAATCCCAATTGCGCCTGAATGTTTATGTTTTTTTGCTATTTTTGGATATCTATAAATCAGGATACGATGAGTGAAAAATTAAAAATAGGTATTTCAATAGGTGATATTAACGGAATTGGCTTAGAGGTGATCATCAAGTCTTTGATGGACAACCGCGTGATGGATTTTTTTACACCGATTGTCTACGGGAATACCAAAGTAGCTTCATTTCATCGGAAAGCAGTTGGCGTGAATGATTTCAGCTTTAATGTGATCAATTCTGCCGACCAAGCGAATCCAAAGCGTCCCAACATGATCAACTGTTGGCAGGAAGATGTCAAGATCTCTCTGGGTGAAGAGAATGAGATTGGTGGTAAATATGCTTTTATCTCCCTTCAACGCGCAACGGAGGACCTGAAAGCCGGATTGATAGATGCGCTTGTTACGGCACCCATCAATAAGCACAATATCCAACAGGAAGGTTTCCAGTTTCCTGGGCACACCGAATATCTCCAAGATGCCTTCGGTGCGAAAGATGTGCTGATGTTCATGGTGAGCGAAGATCTGCGCGTCGGCGTAGTGACCGGTCATATTCCCGTGAAGGACGTTGCTGCAGCCATCAGCGAGGAGAGCATCCTGCAGAAGTTGCGCATGATGAACGATAGCCTGAAGAAGGATTTCTGGATCCAGAAACCCAAAATCGCCGTATTGGGATTGAACCCACATGCGGGAGATGATGGCCTGATCGGTACCGAGGATAAGGATATTATCCGCCCAGCGGTGGAAAAAGCAAATAAGGAAGGCATCTTCTGTTTTGGACCGTATCCAGCAGATGGTTTTTTTGCCGGAGATACCTATACAAAATTTGACGCTGTTCTGGCGATGTACCATGATCAGGGGTTGATTCCGTTCAAGCATATCGCTTCCCGGACGGGCATCAACTTTACGGCAGGCTTGCCGGTCGTGCGCACCTCACCGGACCATGGAACAGGCTATGATATTGCAGGTAAGAACCTTGCATCGCATACCTCTTTCTTGGAAGCCATCTTTGAAGCCGAACATATTGTACGCAGACGACGCGAACAAGAGATCTTAACGGAGAATCCTTTATCCTTCCGACGTTTGTCAAAAGATAGAGATTAGGACATTCCCTTGATTTTTACTTGGTCCTGCGACCGCTGTTGTCTATAAATTTCATTACTTTTGCACTTTGTTGCTATGAGTGAAAATTTAAGTCATCCCATATTCCCTATAATCAAAGATTTAACGAAACAAGAGGGTGTTTCTTGCTATGTGATCGGTGGTTTTGTCCGCGATCATATTATGGGCCGTCCTTTCAAGAACGATATTGATATCGTGGTATTGGGTAGTGGGATTGATTTTGCGAATAAACTCGGCGAGATCCTACAGGCCAAGGTGACTGTCTTCAAGTCCTTTGGTACGGCTATGCTGCAATACGATGGTCTGCAGATCGAGTTTGTGGGCGCCCGCAAGGAATCTTATCGTCAGGATTCCAGAAAACCCATTGTGGAAGATGGAACCCTGGAAGACGACCAGAATCGGCGTGATTTCACCATCAATGCCATGGCGTATTCCCTGAACGATGCCGATTACGGTGCACTTGTTGATCCATTCCACGGTGTGGAGGATCTGGAGAACCGCGTTATCCGGACCCCTTTGGAACCGGGCATTACCTTTTCCGATGATCCCCTGCGGATGATGCGCGCAATCCGTTTTGCCACACAGCTCAACTTCCGGATCGATTCCTTGGCATTGGATGCCATCTCAAGCCATGCCGATCGGATCAAGATTATTTCCCGCGAGCGGGTTATCGACGAACTCAATAAGATTATCCTAGCCGAAAAACCATCCATCGGCTTCAAATACCTGTTTGATACCGGTCTGTTGGAGCGTATCTTCCCGGCCATGCACCAACTGCATGGGGTCGAGGTGATCGAAGGGAAGGGGCATAAAGATAATTTGTACCATACCCTGGAGGTACTGGATAATGTAGCGGAGATGTCCGATGACCTGTGGTTACGGTGGGCCGCCATTATGCACGATATCGCCAAGCCAGCAACCAAGCGCTTTGATAAAAAAGTGGGCTGGACCTTCCACGGACATGAGGACCGAGGAGCAAAGATGGTTCCCAAGCTGTTTGCGGACCTGAAGCTGCCACTCAACGAAAAGATGAAGTTTGTGCAGAAGCTCGTGATGCTGCACTTACGCCCTATTGTGCTGGTCAAGGATATCGTGACCGATTCAGCGGTGCGGCGCCTGCTCTTTGAGGCCGGTGATGATATCGATGCCCTGATGATGCTGTGCCATGCGGACGTAACAACCAAGAACGATTACAAGAAGAAAAAATACCGCGAGAACTTTGAGCTGGTGAAGCAAAAGCTGAAGGATGTGGAAGAGCGGGATCACCTGCGCAATTGGCAGCCACCCATCGATGGTGAGGACATTATGCAGGCTTTCGGCATCGGACCGAGCAGGCACGTCGGCATGATCAAGAACGCCATCCGTGAAGCTATTCTGGAAGGTGATATTCCAAACTCCCGAGAGGAGGCCATGCGCTTTATGCTGGAAAAAGGAAAAAACTTAGGCCTGAACCCCGTAAATGGCAATTGATTTTTTTAAAAAATATGTAACTTTAATGCCTATTAAGGGCTTTTTAAATTAAATAGATACCATGGCGATTTATAGATTTAGAATATCGTTTGAAGATTATGAGGATGTTTACCGTGAGATTGATATGCCTTCAAAGAGTACTTTCATGGACTTGCATGCAAGTATTCAAAAATCAACAGGTTATGATGTAGAGAAATCATCTTCTTTTTATGTGAGCAATGATCAGTGGAAAAAAGGTACGGAAATCGCCTACCTGCCCAATGAAAGAAAGAAAGCTGCGGGTGTGTTGGGCATGGAAGATATCCGACTGAGCAAGTTTATTGATGATCCACATCAGAAATTCTATTACGTTTACAACTTTGATCGTCCCTATGACCTGCATGTGGAATTGATCAAGATCTTGAAAGAGGAAGATGGCAAAGAATACCCGTCGATCTTCAAGAAAGTCGGGGAGGCTCCGAGGGTCCTTTCTGCTGCCAATTTCCCGGTGACGGGTGAGGAGGATGATGATGAGGATTTTGTAGATGAAGATGCAGAACAGTACGGCGTGGATGAGGAAGATGACTTCGATATGTTCGATGACGAAGAGGGTGGAGAGTCCGAAGGGGAATCCAGTGGATCCAAAGAAGAGGATTATTAGTAGATTATTAATAGTACACGATATGAAAAGAATAGATGATAGGCTTTGCCTTTCATCTATTTTTTGTCAATTTGTGACATGACTAAGGGTTTGGAAAAACAGAAGACGTTAATTATGGTGGTGGGGCCAACAGCCGTTGGGAAAACCGCCATGGCAATCCGTTTGGCCAATCATTTCAATACTGCCATTATATCTGCGGATTCCCGACAATTTTATCGGGAGATGAGCATCGGCACGGCAAAACCGGATGCGGAGGAACTGGCACAGGCGCCCCATTATTTTATCGATTCCCATTCCATCCGGGAGGACTATTCCGCGGGCGATTTTGAACGTGATGCATTGGTGCTGTTGGCGGACCTGTTTAAAGAACACGACACGGTTATTGGGGTTGGCGGATCCGGACTTTTTGTGCGGGCGCTATGCGAAGGCCTGGATGACCTGCCCAAAGCACCCGAAGAGATGCGTGAAGCCTTAAACCATCGCTTGCGCATGGAAGGACTCAAATCACTGCAGGCCTATCTGCAGGAAATCGACCCCGAATACTACGCGAAAGCCGATATTGATAACCCGCAACGGGTCGTTCGCGCCATTGAAGTCTTTGAGGCTTCCGGCAAACCGATGTCCCTTTTCCTAAAGAACCAATCCCCCAAAAGACCTTTCCGCATCATTACGGTAGGCCTGAATATGGATCGTGCGGATCTGTATGAGCGAATCAACAACCGGGTGGACCACATGCTGGAGGAGGGCTTGATGGGCGAGGTGCAATCCCTGATTGAATTCCGGAATAAACCAGCTCTTTTAACCGTGGGTTATGCGGAGTTATTCGATTATTTTGAGGGAAAGCTGTCTTGGGTGGAGGCCATTGACTTGATTAAGCAAAACTCCAGGCGCTATGCTAAAAGACAGATCACCTGGTTCAAGAAATATGGAGAAACTACCTGGTTTCTGCCACAGCAATTTGATGAAATCATAGAGCATATCGCTCAAGAAAGAGAAAAAGCCCCATAGGAGCTTTTTTAATGGTAGTATAGTCGTATAAAAGATAATTCTTGGGATGCGCGCTGCTCGTGAAGCCGAATGTCGGATTGCTCGCATAGTACAAAGATATGGTGTTCCTGAGCCGGTATAAATACCTGAAAACGGATATTTCCATTGCAATGCCTTTATTACGAAAACCATTTCGTGACTTGCGCAATCGTTTGTGAAAAGCACCTTAGCGTATTATTGAGTATCTTGGATGTTTCAATATATACCTAACAATGAGTATTACGTGCAATAAATTCTTTGCTTCCCTTCTTTTAGGGTTGGTAGTCAGTGGATCGGCCCTGGCGCAATCGCGAGTGGTGAGTTCTTTCAATACAGATTGGAAATTCTATAAGGCCAATAATTCCACCTTCTTTACGGATTTTGAAAATGGCCAGAAATATTTCGAGAGCCAGAATCAATGGACGAAATTGGAGGTCTGGGAAGATATCACGCTGCCACATACCTACAATAAAGATGATATGCAGCAGGACCGTAATTTCTTCGAGGGCAAAGCCGTGTACCAAAAGACGTTCAAGGTGAGCCCGGAAGAGCGAAATCGTCGGACTTTTCTACGCTTTGAGGGCGTAGGTGCCGTAGCACAATTGTACATCAATGGAAATTACATCGGGGAACATAAAGGGGGTTACTCCATGTTCGTGTTCGAGATCACAAATTCCATTGACTACGAAAAAGAAAATACCGTTACTGTGGTGACGGATAACAAATCCAGAAAAGATATCATCCCGATCAACCAGTTTTTATTCCCGGTGTATGGTGGAATCTACCGTCCGGTGCAGTTGATCAGTACCAATAAAACCGGTTTCGTCGTGACGGACCAAGCTGCTGCCGGGATCTACATCCGCCAGAAAAATGTGTCCGCCAAGCAGGCCGATATTCAGGTGGAAGCCAAATTGGAAACCAAAGAGAAACATGTGCAATCTGCTGAACTCCTAGTCGAGATCCACGATCAAGCAGGAAAGTTGGTTCATAGCACCAAGCAACCGGTAAAGATCAGTCCGCAAGGGGTTACCTATGTTCATGAGCAGATCAAGATGAAGGCACCGCACCTGTGGGATGGTGTTCGCGATCCGTACCTGTATTCCCTAACGGCCAAGGTGCTGTCGAACGGGAAGGAGCTGGATGCCGTGAAGCAACCTTTAGGTGTGCGGAAAGTGGAATTGAAAGCTGGTGATGGTGTGTATCTCAACGATAAGAAATACCCGATGTACGGGGTGACGAGACATCAGGACCGCTGGGGCTATGGCTCCGCGCTATCTTTTGCTCAGCATAAGGAAGATATGGAGCTGATCAAAGAGATTGGCGCCACGACCATCCGTTTGGCCCATTACCAACAATCACAGGATATGTACGCCCTAGCGGATACAATGGGCTTCCTGGTTTGGGCAGAGATCCCATTCGTAAACCGCGTATCCTATTATGAAAATGACAATGCGAAACAGCAGATGACGGAACTGGTGAAACAGAATTTCAACCATCCATCCATCTATATCTGGGGGGTACACAACGAAGTTTATTCCAAAACTGCGGATGAGCAGGTTCCGGTTCTATCCCGGGAACTGAATGATATCGCCAAGACATTGGATCCAGATCGCTATACCGTTGCGGTTACCGGGTACAATGTCATCGATCGCCAGGAAAACCTCAGCACGGATGTGCAGGGCATCAACCACTACTTCGGTTGGTATGGCGGCAAAATCGGCGACCTGGCTCCATGGGCAAAGAAGGTACAGCAGGATTTTCCGGATTACAAAGTGATGCTGTCGGAATATGGTGCGGATGGCAATATTGATATCGGCAAGGAAAAGGTGGAAGAACCGGATAATGTGATCAGCGGGAAGGCCTTTGCTGAGAACTACCAGACAGAAACGCATATCCAGCAATGGGCCGCTATCGAGCAGAACCCGATAATCCTGGCATCCTATGTCTGGAATATGTTCGAATTTGCCGTTCCGGCATGGAACCGCGGTGGTGTGAATGCACGCAACCTGAAGGGTTTGATCACATTTGATCGCCAGCGTAAGAAAGACTCCTTCTATTGGTACAAAGCCAATTGGAACCCAGAACCTATGCTCTATATCGCCAACCGTCGGGATAACCAACGGACCATGGCCAACACACAGGTGCAGGTATTCTCCAATCTGCCGGCCGTGGAGCTGATCGTGAACGGTAAATCCTATACCGCCAAGCAAGGCGTCAATAAAAGACACTGGGTGGTGGAGAATGTGCAATTGCAAAAAGGAGAGAATACCATCCAAGCCAAAGGAAAGCATGAAAATGAAACCCTTTCGGATGAGATGAAATGGACGTTAAACTAACTTAAGCTTAAATATACCGATGAAAAATATAGTAAAGATTGCGTTGTTGGGCATGTCCTGCCTGCTGATGAGCCAACAGAGTTTCGGGCAATGGACGGGTCCGAAGGTGAAGCCAACGGAAAGAGTGGACGTGAAATATGGTCCGATTACGCCGAAGCACCGTACGGATGCCGATATGGAAGCTTTCCGGAATTACGGATTGGGTCAGTTCATCCATTGGGGATTGTATGCCATTCCGGGAAATGAATGGGAAGGTGTCAGCGCCCGCAAAGGTGCCGCTGCATCCGAATGGATCCGCACCTGGAAGGGACCCAATGCACCAAAAGATTGGACAACGATATACGATAACCTCTATAAGCAGTTCAATCCGAAATCCTTCGACCCGAAGGCTTGGGCAAAACAGGCCAAGGATATGGGTGCGAAGTACATGATCTTCACCACAAAGCACCATGACGGATTTGCCTTGTGGCCGACCAAATATTCCGACTATAACATCACCAAAGCGCCCTATAAAAAGGATATCGTGAAGGAAGTCGTGGATGCTTACAATGCTGAAGGGATAGATGTTTACCTGTACTTCTCCGTTCTGGAATGGAATAACCCCGATTATTTCTACAAGGCCCCACAGAATGAAGCCGAGCAGAAAAAATATGATAAGTTCCTGCAGTACACCAAGAATCAACTATTTGAGTTGCTGGATAAATACCCGACCATCAAAGGATTCTGGTTCGATGGTACCTGGGATCAGGCGTGGATAAAATCGTATGAATTTACCTACAACTTGGAGAAGGAACTTCGTGCGAAACATCCGGGATTGATCATAGGTTCGCGATTCCGTAATGACGAACATGGTAAGCGCCACTTCGATAGCAATGGTGACATCCTGGGCGATTACGAACAGGGTTGGGAGCGCAAGTTGCCAAAGGATGTTTCTTGGCTGGACGGGAATGATTGGGATGCCGTAATGACCATTCCGCCGAATGGCTGGGGGTATATGAAGGACTGGTCAGGATTATATACCAAAACCACCGATGATATCCTGGATATGCTGATGCAGACGGTCTCCATGAACGGAAATTTTGTACTGAACTTCGGTCCCGACGGACAAGGGAAGATGCATCCTGGAGAGGATAAATTGGCTACAGAGATCGGCGATTGGATGAAGGTGAACGCCGAAGCTGTTTATGGCGTGCGCCATGTTGATCTGCCAACGAGCAAGCTAGGTTATTATACCCAAAAGGATAAAAATCTATACCTAACCGTTTTCAATAGACCCGTAAATAATATTGCGCGGATTGCTGTACCTAAAAATGCAAAAGAGGTACCTGTGGCGGCGGTACTGTTGGCCAATGGCCAGCAATTGGAGGTCAAACATGCAGATATTGGATTGGATTTGGATAAGAACACGTATTACGATGTGATCTTACCCAAAGATTTCCAGTCCGACCGTGCCTTTGTCATCAAGATGGAATGGGGAGCACCAGAAAAGGTGGCCGATAAGCTGATGGATGCGAAAATGTAATACATGATTTATATAAGTTTTGAAAGGAAGGTGCACCACGGTGCGCCTTCTTTTTTTGCCGGAATAAAACGGAAATATCCAGGCATATTTTGTATTTTTAAACAAATTCCTTCCATAAGACAGACTCCCAGTTTGTTTTGGTAAATCCTTAATTTTCAAGGTTTTTGTTTTGTAATATAGCAACGGCTACACGCTGTCGTCCTACGACTTTTTCAAGATTTCTGTTATTTTCTTACCTCTTTTTCAATTTTCATTTTTGCGTAAATCTGTGTTTTTCATAGCCTAGACCTTGTCTGACATGAAGCCGTACTGCATGCGTGGTGTAGTCGTGGTGAGAGCGTGCCTATAGACACGCTCTCACCACGCTCTCAGTACGCTCTCACCTCGGACGCACCTCAGACAAGGTCCAGTTAGTTTTTAGCTAGGATTTGGATGTTTTTTGTTTTAATAAATTGGTAGTTAAGGTTTTATGTGATTTTTGGTGTGGTAGGTAAAATGGTTGATAAACGCTTATTTTGCGAGTTTGGTGGGGGTAAAAAGGGGGGTGGATTTATTATTCACACTCCCTAGATATTCTGTCCTTTTCTTATGGCCTCAAAAAGAAAGGGTGTTCTAAATAGAACACCCTTTTCAATTGCTAAATTGATTTTCTACCACTTAGGATTTTGCTTAATTTTTCCATTTTTTGCAATTTCAGTAGTAGGTATTGGCCATAAATAATCCTTTTCAGGATCAAACTTTCTCAAGCTTGCTGGCTGTAAGATAATATGATTTTTAGTATCTACTTGCGTTTTTGGGTCCCAAGGTTCACCTTTTTCCGTAATAAATTCTGTAAAGAGGTAGCTTCCTATCAACGGTTTCACCATTTCAATTTCTGCGGTTTTCCAACGGATTAAATCCCAGTAAGCAAAGCCTTCGAATGCTAATTCAACCAATCGCTCACGACGAATTTCCTCAAGTAGGTTTAATCCATTTGTTGAAGCAAATGCATTTGTGAGCTTTGGCATATCCACGAAATTTGGAGCTTCAGTGGTACCGATATTGATCTGAGGTAACCTTTCACGGAGAGCATTTATAGTCAAGTTTAAGTCTTCATCAGAAATCTTTTTATCGAGCTCATAAGTTGCTTCTGCATAAATCAAAAGTACCTCTGCATACCTTAATACTGGTTTGTCTATGTATGAAGCTTGGAGGTTCCAATATTCTTTATTAGCGTATTTTCGGATACCATAACCACTACGGTGTTGGCGTGGATTTGGAATCGTATAATTACTGCTTGAAATAAACTCATCGCCACGCTTGAATATCGTGAAGGACATTCTCGGATCTTTCATGTTAAAATACTGAGCATGGGTGGTTTCTTTTGTAGGAGCTTTATACAATTTTGATTTTGTTATTGGAAGGCCATCTGCCATTAAATAGTTGTCCACAAAATTTTGCGTTGGCAATACATTGCTGCCTTCATAATAACGTTGTACAGCCACTGAACTGATCGCATTTTCCCTGTTTACACCATACGGTCTAACAATAATATTTTCTTTATTACTTCTTCCTTCACCAGCCAATTGAAATAAATTATAATAAGCGTCATTTAGTCGCTGACCATTGGTGCCTTCTGAAGGTTGGGAAAATAAGGCATGTTGTTTAGAATCGATAACCTCTTTTGCAGCTTCTTTTGCAATGGTAAGGTGCTTTCTTGCATCTCCATATTTATGGTACTGCTCACGAGTTCCTTCAAACAATGCAACTCGCGCTTTAAAGGCTTGAGCTGCGGTTTTAGAAATGCGACCGTATTCTTTTGCAGATGCCAATTCATCAGCGCTACGAAGTAACTTAATCGCATCATCCAAATCAATTAATATCTGATTAAATGTTTCTTCGCGGGTTGCACGATCTGCAAATACTTCAGGATCATCAACCTTTAATGTCTTCAAGATCAATGGTACACCCCCAAACCTTTTGAACATTTCAAAATAGTAGAATGCTCTAAAAAATTTTGCTTCCCCTACATACCAA
Organism: Sphingobacterium lactis; assembly: GCF_011046555.1. NCBI lineage: Bacteria > Pseudomonadati > Bacteroidota > Sphingobacteriia > Sphingobacteriales > Sphingobacteriaceae > Sphingobacterium > Sphingobacterium lactis. The sequence goes on along the minus strand of NZ_CP049246.1, from coordinate 307,552 downwards.
TTCACCTCTTTTTCATTCCCACCTTGTTCTAGGATAAGTGGTGCGCTTTCAAGTAATTTGTTTGTTTGATAAATATTATAATAGTTGTAGTCGCCACTTGAAGCTGGAGCTACTCGTGATCCATCGTTTATCTTTGTTGCATCTCCACTGTTGGAATAACCATAGCTGGACCAAACATCTTCTGTGACATCACTCGTGTTTAAACCTGGTAGAGTCGTGTAAAAGTAATTGGATGCCATTTTTAAATCCAAAACGGTTCTCCAAAAATTTTGATCATGCAAAGTTGTTTCTGGCATCTCGTCAATTTCGCAAGATGTGAATTGAGTTAAACTCAATGATGCTAATAGTATATATAAAATTCTCTTTTTCATGATTATCTGTTATAAGTCGATGTTTAAACCAAAAGATACCGTGGTTGCAAAAGGATATGGAGAAACTTTACTGTCCTCGGGTCTTATTTCTGGGTCAATTGCCCCTTTGAACACACCCAATTTGGATACCGTTAAAATATCTTCAGCAGATACATATAGGCGCACTCTGTTGAAAGGCATTTTCCGCACAAGATCTTTTGTTAATGTGTATCCTAATTGTATGTTTTTCAATCGTGCATAAGCTCCACTTACATACCACTTATCCGAATTTTGGAAGTTTTGATTACCTTCTAAGAATGGTCGTGGAAACGCCGCATCTCTATTTTCAGGTGTCCAGTAGTCCATTTGGAAATCCATGGGTAAATAATAAGAGTATAACTGCGGTTGAATCAATTCATTGCTTGGTTTCAGGTTTCTTTTGCCGATACCCTGGATAAAGAAAGAGAAATCAAAGTTTTTGTAACCCATGTAGGCATTGATTCCATATTGATACCTTGGATTCGTATCTCCTAAATACACTAAATCTCCAGTTTTGCCCAGTCTATTATCTCCAGGAGTGATATAACCATCACCATCTACGTCTACATATCGAATATCACCTATTCCCGGTACGCCCGCTTTATTGATGATTTTTTCATAATTAGGCGCATTTTTGACGTCATCTTCTGTTTGGAAATAACCATCCGTTTTGTATGCCCATATAGAGTTCAATGCATATCCTTCCACCAAACCATTTGTTCCAGAATAAATAATATCATTAGCACCGCCATATTTTATTAATCTATTTTGATTGTCAGCAAGATTTACGGAAACGTTGTAATTGAAATCTTCTCCGACCTTATCGCGGTAGCCTAAGGTAGCTTCCCATCCCCAAGTTTTCATCTGGCCTTGATTTGATTTAGGAACATTTATGCCGATAGTTGCTGGTAAACTGATAGACACGAGCATATTGTTGTTGTATTTTTGGAAATAGTCAAAGCTACCTGTAAGTTTACTTCCCAACAGGCTGAAGTCTACACCAATATTTCTGGTTTCAATTGTTTCCCAAGAAAGATCACTTGCCGGTAATGAATTTTGATAGATATAAGTTTGCTTAAGGTCATTTATAATAATGTTGGATCCCGAATTTAATTGCGTTATGTAATCATAAAAGCCAATACCAATTTTAGAACCGACTTTACCCCAAGAGAGCCTTGGTTTTAATTCGGTAATTATTCCTGTGGCTCCTTCAAACCAATCTTCTTTTGCGACATTCCAACCTGCAGAGAATGAAGGGAAAACTTTAGTTCTCACATTTGGCGATAATCGAGAACTTTCATCACTACGAATTGTAGCTTCAAACAAATATTTCTCTTTAAAATTGTAATTAAAACGTCCGAAATATGATTGCATTTTTTCACGTTCAGCATATTGGCTGTGCGATTTATTTAGTGGATCGGATGTAAAGTTTAAACTCGGATTATCATTTACATACAGGTTCTTGGTAGAAGCACTCTGGTATTGATAATCGTGGTCATAAAACTGATATCCGGCCATAATATGGAAGTTGTGATTTTCAGCAACCGTCAAATCGTAATCTACTACAGCTTGAACATTTTGTTTAAGTGTTTTGTAATTTGTGATGCTATAGTTGTTTGGATTATTCAGCTGTGATTTCGTATTTGCAGTAGGTCCTGAATAGAAATCAACTGTTCTACGGAAATTTCTGTTTTGTAGATCAATGCTCTCACGACTATACATCAACTTAATTTCTAATCCTTTGACAAAATTGTTAAGGGTTGCTGTCGCATTATTGAAGTATGTTTTTTTGCGATCAGTATTAAAGCCACCATCTTTCATAAGTGCATATCCAAATGCAGAAGATGTACCACTTTTATAATAGGTGCCGTCTTCATTGTAAATTGGAAATCTCATTCTTGAGGAGTAAAATTGTCTAAGAATGGAATTTCCACCACCATCAATTCCGTAACCACCATCTTGTGGATTATCTGTGTCTTGATTGATAAAGGCATTGCCTAGATCTAATTTTAAATACTTATTAACCTTAGCAGAAACATTTACCCGCGCATTTATACGGGAGAATTTGTCATCGCCCACTTTGAACATACCATTCTGAGTCATATTTCCTAATGACGCTAAGTAGGTTATGTTTTCAGAACCTCCAGAAAACTGGATATTGTTATTGTAGATGTTGTAATTATCTTTTACAATTTGATCCAAGATATTTTGTTGGTTGTAAGTCCGCCACTGTCCATTTGAACCCAATACAAACGTTGGTCCATTGACAGCATATTCCAAATCTTCTTCACTGTACTCTGCAGCAATACCTGCATTTTGTCTCGCTAAATTGACATAGTTCATTTCATCAATTAGGGAAAGACGATCAGGCATTGCACCTGGTTTTTGAAATCCTATATTGCTGGAAACGGAAATACGGCCAACACCAGCTTTTCCCTTTTTCGTGGTTACCAAAATAACTCCTCCTGCAGACTGCGCTCCATAGATTGCTGTTGCTCCACCATCTTTTAGGATCGAAATATTCTCAATATCACTTGGGTTTAAAGCTACAAATGTCTGGTCTGAACTGATTACCCCATCGATAACGACCAAAGGTGCGACAGAACCATTTGCGGAAGTAGCCCCTCTGACGGAGATATTTAATCCTTGTGCCCCTGGACGTCCAGAATTTCTCGTAACCACTAAACCTGGAGCAGCCCCTTGAAGCATGTTGGTTACTGTAGGCGTTGGACGGTTTTCCAACATTTTTGAATCAACTTGAGAAACTGCGCTCGTTAAGTTTGTCTTTTTCTGTCTTCCGTATCCAACCACCACCACTTCATCTAATGTATCTTCTGAACTAGCAAGTGTGATCGTTTTAGCATTCGAAGCCTGAGTTTCATAAGTGACATAGCCTATTGAAGAAAACGTTAAAATCGCAGTATTACTAGGGACTGAAATTTCATAATGGCCACCTTGATCTGTCGATGTTTTAGCGGTACCGCCCTTGACACCAACTGTAACGCCTGCAATAGGGTTGCCATCTTGGTCCCTTACAGTACCGGTAATGGTTTGTTGAAAAGTAGCTGTTAATTGGGTTTGATTTTTTAAATCTGGTTTGGTAAACTCGATCGTGGTACCAAACGAGGGACCTGCAATCAATGTAAGGGGTGACAGAAGTGCCAAATGGCAATATAATTTTGTCCACCTTACCCGAGTAAAGTAATTAGTCATATGCATACCAATTTGTGATTATTATTAGAGTTATCTTTTTGGTTATTTATAGCTATAATTCTAGGAAGAATTTTAGAATCAACGAATTGTTAATCGCAAACAATCGATTGTTTTAACTACGAAATCGATTGAGTAATAGTTTTTCTTACTATGATTTAGGGGTAGAATTCTTTAATAAATATTTTGATTAGTAGAGTTGAGAAGAAAACTAATCATCAATTTGTTTTGTTAAAAAGATTTAGCACTGGCTATTAAAAAAAAATAGGTATAATATTGAATATCAGTAAATTTTACCTCAAAAAAAATAATAGATTGGAATCGCTAAAACATAAAAAAGCCACCGATTTCGGTGGCTTTTTTTATGTTCTACTTTGGCAGTTTTTATTTCACGATTAAATTCCAGCCAAATGGATCTTCTGTTTTGCCGTAGCGTAAGTCATTGAGGTAGCCCAACACTTTGTTTGAGAACTCGCGGCCTTCTACTGGAGGCAGTGTATAATCCTGTCCTTCGAATCCGATACGGTCGATATGGGTAATGGTTGCGGCGGTTCCTGCGGCAAAAGCTTCCGATACTTCACCGGCCTTGATACCGTCGATCAATTCCTGTACGGATACCTTGCGCTGCTCGGCTTGGTAACCCCATTTTTCAGCCAGCTCCATAATCGTGCGTCTTGTCACACCGTGAAGGATGGTGTCGCCATGAGGTGTAATAATCTTATCACCGATGCGGAAGATTAAGTTTGCCGTTCCTGCTTCTTCGATGTATTTATGTTCCAAAGCATCGGTCCACATGATCTGGTCGTAACCTTCATCGTTTGCCAATTGCGTAGGGTATAGGGAAAGGGCGTAATTTCCGGCATTCTTCGAGAAACCAACACCACCTTCTGCGGCACGCGTATAGTGTGTTTCCACCTTTAAGCTGATTGGTTTGCTGTAGTAAGCACCGACAGGGCAGGTGATGATAATGAATTTATAGGATTTGGAAGGATGGACACCCAATGCCGCTTCTGTAGCAAACATAAATGGACGGATGTACAGGGAAGTACCTTCTTTGTTTGGTACCCATTCGCTGTCTACGTCCAACAATTGCTTCAGGCCATCAATAAAGATCTCTTCAGGCACCTCCGGCATTTGCAGGCGAGCAGCTGATTTGTTGAAACGCTCCCAGTTCTTGTCCGGACGGAAGATACTAACTGTTCCGTCTTCAAATTTGTAACCCTTGATACCTTCAAAAATTGCCTGTCCGTAATGTAATGCAGACATGGAAGGGCTGACCGCAAGATCCCCATAAGGTACAATCTTTACCGATTCCCATTTTCCATTGTCATATTCAGCAACCAGCATGTGGTCGGACATGATCTGACCAAATTTTAAATTGTTAAAATCCACTTGCGCAAGCCTAGATTGTTGTGTAGGCTCCACTTGTATCGTAGTTGTTTGTGAGGAACTCATAATGTTAGAATATTAATGGCTGCAATTTAGTCAAAAATATTAAAAGCACCGGCCATTTGGGGGATTAAATTGGAAAGTGGGTCGGAGGTTAATTTATTGTTACGTAACACTTTTAGGACATTGTATATTTTCCTATGCATCAGTTGTCCTTTCTTTTGGATAGTTCCGCGGCATGATTTCTCAGCGGAAACGATTGTTTCGCAGTTGGGGGAATGATTCTCGATTTTCGGTACAGAATTTGGCATAGAGGTTATGCTTTGGAAGCTCTGTCGCAACTAACCTGCGGCTGTTCAGGATCTGGACGGGAGATACAAGTTTCCGGAGTGAGAACTTTAAAGATTTTATTGGTAACATTATGGAAAGAGAATCTACAGAATTAAATGTACAGGCTACCGCGCAGGTAGGTGTATGGAAGTTTATCCTTGGTTTTTTTGTTTTCCTTTACAAAACTGCCATCCGTCCTTAAGGATAAATGACGCAGGTTTCTTTACTACCTTTTGCATTCGGTTGGAATGGTGGGGGTACCAAAGGGGTCGGCGTAAGAATTAATTGTTGAATTGCACCATCGGTGCTTAAAAAAAGAATACGAATCCAGCGCGGTGCACTGGATTTTTTGTTTTTTAGCCTTTTATCAGTTGCAGGAGCGGGTCCAGGTATTCCCGGCTGTTGGCCAGGCGTGGTACCTTGTTCTGTCCGCCCAGCTTACCCCGGCTCTTCATCCAGTTATAGAAACTGTCCTTTGGCGCATTGTGGATGATAGGTGCAGCGAGTGCCATGTCCTTGTACCGCTTTGCGTCGTAATCGGAATTTATTTCCCGTAATGTGGCGTCCAGGATTTCACGGAATCGTTGGAAGTCATTGGGCTGGTGCTCGAATTCGATGACCCATTCATGGGCTCCAGCGGTCTTGTCGTTGAAATACACCGGTCCGGCAGTATAATCCTTTATCGTCGCTTCGGTAGCCTTGCAGGCTACTTCCAAGGCTTGTTCGGCATTGTCCACGATCACCTCCTCGCCAAATGTATTGATGTACTGTTTTGTCCTGCCCGAAATCTGGAAACGGTAGGGTGAAATGGATGTAAATTTAATGGTGTCCCCGATTTTGTACCGCCATAGACCCGCATTGGTCGAAATGATCAATGCGTAGTTCTTACCGACCTCCACCTCATGCAGCGCCAGCGTTTTCGGGTTTTCCTCATGGATATTTTCCATGGGAAGGAATTCATAATAGATCCCATAATCGAGCATCAGCAGCAGATCCTCGGAATCGGAACGGTCCTGAAGGCCAAAATAGCCCTCCGAGGCGTTGTAATTCTCGAAGAAATACATGTTGTCCGATGGGATCAGTTTCTTGAACTGCTCCCGGTAAGGTTTGAAACTTACACCTCCATGGCCATAGAATTCCAGATTCGGCCATACTTCCAAGAGATTATCCTTGCCTGTGATCTCAAGGATCCGGTTGGCCATGACCATGTTCCAGGTTGGCACACCCGCCAGCGAGGTGACATTCTCCTTGATGGTAATCTGTGCGATCTGTTCGATTTTCTCTTCGAAATTCGGATTCAGTGTGACCTCGATATTCGGTGTCCGTTTGAATTCGGCCCAAAAAGGGAGGTTGCGGATCAGGATGGAAGAGAGGTCGCCATAATAGGAATCTGGGCTAAAGTTGTTGATCTGGGAGGATCCGCCGATAACGACGGACTTTCCGGTGAAGACCTTGTTCTCCGGTTTGTTGTGGCAGAAGATGGACAGCATGTCCTTTCCGCCCTGGTAGTGGCATTCCTCAAGGGCCTCCATACTCACGGGAATAAATTTACTGCGGTCGGAGGTCGTTCCGGAGGATTTGGCGAACCATTTGATGTCGGATGGCCAGAGGATATTCTGTTCACCCTTGATCATGCGGTCCACATACCCCTTAATATCGTCGTAATCCTGAATGGGAACCCGGTTTTTGTATTCCTCAGGTGTATAGATACTGTTATAGCCATATTTTTTGCCCCACTCGGTCGCCTCCGCTGCGGAAATCAAGCTTTGGAACCATTCATCTTGTACATCATGGGGATACTTCATGAACAGATCGATCTGATGCATGCGTTTCTTCATGATCCACGTAAAAAGTGAGTTTAATAAGGCCATACAGTGGTTATAGAATCGTAAATTTAGAATTTTTTCCTTCTTAATTCAAAATGTCTTCCCAAGTAAAATTTACGTGCAAGCTCATTGTCTGCGATTTCTTCGGGAGTTCCCGTAAGCATGATCTTTCCTTCGGTCAATAGATACGCTCGGTCGGTGATGGAAAGTGTTTCCTGTACGTTGTGGTCGGTGATTAGGATCCCGATGTTGCGTGTTTTCAATTTGGCAACGATGGTTTGGATCTCTTCAACGGCAATCGGGTCAACCCCAGCGAAGGGCTCATCGAGCAGGATGAAGTTCGGGTTTGCGGCCAGGGCACGAGCGATCTCAGTCCTCCGGCGTTCACCACCCGATAATAGGTCGCCACGGTTCTTGCGGACACGGTGCAAGCTGAATTCCGTCAGCAGTTCTTCCAGTTTCTCCTTGCGCTCGGCTTTGTTGGGGTGATGGATCTCCAGTACGGAAAGGATGTTATTTTCTACGGAAAGCTTTCTGAAAACGGAGGCTTCCTGGGCAAGGTAGCCAATTCCACGCTGTGCACGCTTGTACATCGGGTCTTGGGTGATCTCCAGGTCATCAAGAAAAACCTGTCCTTCGTTGGGCTTGATCAAGCCTACGATCATGTAGAAGGAGGTCGTCTTTCCGGCTCCGTTGGGACCCAACAGACCGACAATCTCTCCCTGTTCCACATGGAAGGATACATCGTTCACAACGGTTCGTTGTTTATATTTCTTGATAAGGTGCTCTGCTCGTAGAATCATGTGCTTATACCGTTAATTGCAAATATATTTTTTAAAATCGAATTGCTTTTACATTTAATTGCAAATTCTTCTTGCCACGCCAATTGTTCTCTTCAATGCTGAAGCAAATGTCAAAGGTCCTGCCGGCCAAGATCCGATCGATATACAGGGCAAGACCAAAACCTATGCAGTCAAAAATAGGCGATTCTCCCTGTTTAACGGAGAATTTGAGGTGGGTGCTACCTACAATGGTAGCGCCGTAGCCCATGGTGACGCCCTTGACCAGAAAAGTCGGTGCTTCGTTCACTGGTCCATGAGGCTGGAATTGATGCAGGATCTTGTAAAACTTGGCGTCTATATCTTTTAACGTAATTTCTTTCTCGATCAATATTTCCTGCTGCAGCATCTCAGGTTTAATACTCTTGCTGACAACTTCCTCGAAACGCTCTTGGAAAAGAGGGACATTGACAGTCTGCATGGTCAGGCCGGCCGCATATTTATGGCCGCCATATTGGTCCAGCAGGTCGCTGCATTCGCTGAGTGCTTCGTAAAGATCGAATCCCAAGACGGACCTTGCCGAACCGGCGATATGGCCGTTGGTATTTGTCAGGATGATGGTCGGGCGGTAATACTTCTCGGTCAGACGGGAGGCCACAATGCCGATTACACCTTTGTGCCAGTCTTCCTTGTACAGCACCGTTGTTTTCCGCGCCTTCAGGATCTCGTCGTTATCCAGTAGCTCAAGGGCTTCGTTGGTGATTTTGAGGTCATAGCCCTTGCGGGTATTGTTCTGGTCGTCGATGCTATCCGAGTAGGGTTTTGCATCCTGCAGGGTCTTTACGGTCAATAGTTTGACGGCGTCCTTGGCATGGTCTATACGGCCGGCGGCATTGATGCGCGGACCGATCTGGAAGACCACATCGTTTACGGAAAATGAACCGGATTTGTGAGTCGACAGGTTGATCAGCGCCTGCAGCCCGACGCACGGGTTGGTGTTGAGTTTCTTCAGCCCATAATGGGTGAGGATGCGGTTCTCGCCGGTAATCGGAACGATATCCGAGGCAATGCTCACCGCCACGAGGTCTAGGTATTGGTAAGCCAACTCCTTGGGCATGCCGTTGTGCTGGAGGAAGGCCTGTACGATCTTAAAACCGATGCCACAGCCCGATAGTTCCTTGTAGGGGTAGGGGCAATCACTGCGCTTCGGATCCAGGACAGCGACTGCATCCGGAAGTTCATCACCGGGCAGATGGTGATCACCGATGATAAAGTCGATGCCCTTGCTGTTGGCATAAGCGATCTTATCGACAGCCTTGATACCACAGTCTAATGCAATGATAAGTGTAAATCCGTTTTCATAGGCATAGTCAATGCCCTTGTTGGAAATACCATACCCCTCACTGTATCGGTCTGGGATATAAAACTCAATGCCTGAATTGTAATCGCGGAAGAAACTGTACACCACGGAAACTGCCGTGGTACCATCGACGTCATAATCGCCATAGATAAGGATCTTCTCCTTGTTCCCGATGGCGCGATCGATGCGCGTAATGGCCACGTCCATATCCTTCATCAAGAAGGGGTCGTGTAGCTGATCTAGGGATGGTCGGAAGAAATCCCGAGCCTGATCGAATGTTTCAACGTCACGGTTGATTAGGAGTTCTGCAATGATGGGGTTTACACCAAGCGCTTCCTGGAGCTTGCTAATCTTTTCTTGATTCCTTTTTGGTTTCAGCACCCACCTTTTTTGCATATCTTTGCCTAATAATTAACGTGTAAAGATACATTATATCGGCTTAGATACCTAATGTGGTACACGAAGTTCAAAATCACTTGCACTTAACTGTCAAGAAGACAAATAAATACATATGGCTAAAGCATATTCCTTATTTGAAGGTTCCTACTCTGTTGATAAAACGAAACAATTTATTCCCTTTGATCCGAAAAAGGACGATCCCAAGGATCGGCCCGGGTCCCTGTTCATCCATGTGCATCCTTTCCTGATTGAAACCAAGGATGGCTTGATCGTGCTTGATACAGGATTGGGCCTGCGCAACGAAGCGGGGGAATTGGTGATTCATGAGAACATCAAGAAATTGGGGTTTTCCATTAACGATGTCCGCTATGTGTTGATGTCCCACCTGCATAAGGACCATGCCAGCGGTATGGTGGATATCAGGGACGGCGTAAAACGGGTGGCCTTTCCGAATGCCGAATATGTGATCCAGGAACAGGAGTGGGAGAGTGCGTACAGCTCCGAGTCTCCATCCTACCGGACGGAGGTCTTTGACGTCCTGCAGCGGAGCGGCAACATCCTGTTCGTGAATGGCGACGGGCAGTTGACGCCGGAGATCAGTTATGAACTTTCAGGTGGACACAGCGAATTCCATCAGGTCTTTCACGTGAAAACGGAGGGTGAGCATTTCTTCTTTGGAGGCGATGAATTGCCCGAACCGGAGGAAATCTTCCGCAGCTTTATCGCCAAGTATGATTACGATGGAAGAAAGGCGCGCGATCTACGGGCGCAATATTGGGAAGCGGGCGCTCCTGAAGGATGGGTGTTCCTGTTTTACCATTCCAAGAATATTTCCGTCGGAAGACCAGAACAGCGTGCAGATGGCAGTTATAAGATCATCGATGCTGGATAAATCATTTGAATTCAATATATTTGAAATAAGCTGGGAAATAAATAATCTAATTTTTAATTAACAAAAGGAAATCATGTCGATAGTTAGAGAGAGTGACCTAATTGGTATTGGCAAGAAATATCAGATTGAAACGGAAGCTGGCGACAACATGGTAGTGGTCATCCACGATGATGGCCGTCGGGAGTTATACCGCCATGAGGATGAGGACAACGAGACGCATTGTGTGATGACGATGTCGGATGAGGAATCCCGTCAGGTGGCCGGTATTTTGGGAGGACTGTCCTATAAACCCAAAGCATTGGAGACCATTGAGGTCGCTTTGGATGATCTACGGATCGAATGGTATAAGGTTGGAGCTTCCAATGATGGCGTGAACAAGAGCATTGGCCAATTGGAAGTAAGGCAGCGAACCGGTGCATCCATTATTGCTGCCATTCGGGAAGATGAAACCATCATCAACCCCGGACCTGATTATGTCATCACCCCAGGAACGACATTGGTCATTGCCGGTAAATTAAAGAATATCAAATTGCTAAAAGAAATCTTACTGTAATCGCGAATTATGCATAGTACCCTCATTATAGAAATTGGAATCGCAGTTTTATTGGTAGCTTTGGTCGGTTTGTTGGCCAATCGGCTAAAGTTCTCGGTTATTCCATTTTTTATTGTGATCGGTATGGTCTTGGGGAACGAATCGTACCCTGGATTTGTTGCTGATTTCCTGAACAATACGGGCAGTGAGGGCTTGAAGGAAGGGTTTAATTCCGTATGGAAATTCCTCACCTTTACCGAGAGTAAGCCGTTCATCGAGTTTATGGGGCGGCTGGGTGTGCTGTTCCTTTTGTTCTATTTGGGGCTGGAGTTTTCTGTTGGGCGCCTGATCAAGTCCGGGAAGTCCATTGTGGCTGGTGGGACGATCTATGTGCTGCTGAACTTCTTCTCTGGGCTCTTGGTTGGTTGGATGATGAATCTGCCCTTCAAGGAAATGATGGTGCTCTGTGGGATCATGACTAGTTCCTCCACAGCGATCGTTGCGAAGGTGCTGACGGACCTGAAACGTACCGCCAATCCCGAAACCGAGGTTATCATGGGAATGATCATGTTTGATGACCTTTTTATCGCCATGCATATTTCTTTCCTGTCGGGTCTGATCCTGACGGGCAGTTCGTCTTTCTGGACCGTTGCGGGAACATCGCTGTTAGCCCTGGGCTTTATCCTTTCCTTTCTGATATTGGGTCGTAAACTGGTTCCATTCATCGATAAGCTATTGTACGAAAAATCCTCGGAGCTTTTTATTCTGATCATCTTCAGTTTGCTGTTCCTTATTGCAGGGTTTTCGGAGACCATTCATGTGGCGGAAGCCATTGGCGCATTGATGGCAGGTCTGGTATTTGCGGATTCGAAATACATCAAGAAGATCGAAGGGATGGTGCTGCCGTTCAAGGATTTCTTCGGGGCGATGTTCTTTTTCAGTTTCGGCCTGTCCATCGATATGTATTCCCTTGGCGGTGCAGTTGGTTGGGCAGTATTTGCGGCGGCGATTACCGTAGTATGCAATGTGGCTTCCGGCTATTTTGCCAGTCGGTTTTCCAAACTGCCGGCAAAGAATTCCGTTGATATCGGCTTTACCCTATCCGCACGTGGCGAGTTTTCCATTATTATGGCGAACATTGGTAAGGCGGGGAAATTGCTGCCTGTGATCCAATCCTTCGTTGTGGTCTATGTATTATTGCTGTCGATTATTTCGCCTTTGTTGACGAAGGAATCCCGGAATATCTGGAATACCATGGCAGGGCAGAAGGAAACCGCGAAAAAGCCGAAAAAGAAACTCAGCGATTTGGAAGCTTCCGTGGAAAACTGATCGACATAACGAAAAAAAGGGTAGCATTGCTGCTACCCCCTAATCTATATTTTTGCATTCTAGTCGTCGTATCCAAACCTCTTCAGGTAATTTTTCTTACTTCTCCAATCGGGAAGGACCTTAACGAACATTTCCAGGAACACCTTACCACCGATAAATTCTTCAATATCCTGGCGGGCATAGGTGCCGACCTTCTTGATCATGGCTCCGGCTTTTCCGATGATGATGTTTTTCTGCGAATCCCTTTCCACGATAATCTCTGCCGCAATACGGGTGATATGGGCTTCCTCCTTGAAGGATGTAATTACCACCTCGGTGCTGTAAGGGATTTCTTTATCGTATAATTTGAAGACTTTCTCGCGGATGATTTCCGAGACAAAGAATCGCATGGATTTATCTGTAAGTTCATCTTTCTCGTAGTATGGGGCATGGACCGGCAATTTGTCCTTGATGTAATTCATGACCGCTTCCACATTGTATCCCAATAGGGCAGAAATAGGAAAGATGGCATCTGGGTTAATCTTTTCTTGCCAAAACTCAATTTTAGCCTTGACCTCTTCTTCCGAAGATTTATCGACCTTGTTGATGATGACAGCAACTGGCGAACCTGTGTTCCTCAATTTATCGAGCACATCATTTTCGTCGTATTTTTCGTGGATGTCTGTAACAAAGAGGAGCACATCGGCGTCGATTATCGAACCCATCACAAAATTCATCATGGATTCCTGTAGGGAATAGTTGGGTTTGATCACACCGGGTGTGTCGGAGAAGACGATTTGATAGTCTTCATCATTCACGATTCCGATAATTCGGTGCCGGGTTGTTTGCGCTTTAGGGGTGATAATAGACATCTTTTCCCCCACTAATGCGTTCATTAGGGTAGATTTTCCGGCATTTGGTTTACCGATGATACTGACGAATCCTGCTTTATGCGACATTATTTCAAATTTTATTTGCTTTACAAAGAAACAAATAATATCTTTGTACTCCAATTCGGAGATAGTATAATCTGCTTTTAAATAATTTTAGAGTAGATTTTTTGAAAATATATTGCGGGGTGGAGCAGTTGGTAGCTCGTCGGGCTCATAACCCGAAGGTCATCAGTTCGAGTCTGGTCCCCGCTACTACAACAACCGGATTGCGCGCGAGGCGCAATCCAAAGACATTTACAATACATTGCGGGGTGGAGCAGTTGGTAGCTCGTCGGGCTCATAACCCGAAGGTCATCAGTTCGAGTCTGGTCCCCGCTACTTGGATAAAAAGCCCTCTTTGGAGGGCTTTTTTAGTTTATGCACTTTTTGCCTACGGAAAATTGGTCGGGCCTATGCCGATTCACCAAAAAGAAAGCCCCTGGATTTTCATCCAAGGGCGGTCTGTTTCGGAAAACGTTGTTTTAAAATAGTGATTTCTTTATGTACGGTTCTAGTGCTTATCCCGCAATGCCCATGACCGCTTCCTTACTTTCCAGAACAGAAGTTCCCATCAGGTATTCATCCACCTTTCTAGCACATTCACGTCCTTCAGAGATGGCCCAAACAACGAGGGATTGGCCGCGGCGCATATCGCCGGCTGTGAACACATTGGCTTTGTTGGTCTGAAACTCGGTTTCCGTTGCATCGATGTTTCCTCTATCCGTCAGCTTGATGCCCAATTGCTGGAGCAAGCCTTCGTGCTGAGGATGCAAGAAACCCATCGCTAACGTCACGAGCTCACAAGGAAGTTCACGTTCGGAACCTTCCACCTCTTTAAAGGATACGGGGCGACCCAATGCATCGGTTTCCCATTCCAGGTCTACCACGCGCGCTGCACGCAGGTTGCCGTCAGCATCACCCAAAAATTCTTTGGTGCTGATGCTCCAGTGACGCTGGCAGCCCTCCTCGTGGGAAGTCGTTGTTTTCAGGAGCATCGGGTAGCTTGGCCAAGGCATGGCTTCCGTCCGTGCAGTCGGCGGTGTGGGCATCAGTTCAAATTGCGTTACAGACTTCGCACCATGTCTGTTGGATGTACCAACACAATCGGAGCCCGTGTCACCACCGCCGATCACAAGGACATTTTTATCCTTCGCGTGTATTTCCTCCGTCTCAATGGCCGAGTTTCCAACGCGTTTATTCTGCTGTTTCAGGAATTCCATGGCATAATGCACACCTTTCAACTCCCGACCGGGGATATTCAGGTTCCGTGGAATGGTGGAGCCGCCTGCGAGGACGATGGCGTCATAGCTGTCCAATTCTTCCGTAGGAACGTTTTTTCCCACTTCGGAATTGGTTCTGAATTCCACGCCCGACTGTTCCATGACCTCAATGCGGCGGTCGATTACCGATTTGTCAAGTTTGAAATCTGGGATGCCATAACGGAGGAGACCTCCGACTTTATCGTCCCGTTCATAGACGACAACATCATGACCTGCTTTATTGAGCTGTGCGGCAGCAGCAAGGCCTGCAGGGCCGGAGCCGACAACAGCGACACGCTTGCCCGTTTTTAAATAGCTCTTGTTTGGTTGCACAAAACCTTTTTTGAAGGCGATCTCGATGATATGCTTTTCGATTTCCTCAATGGCCACCGGATTTTTGTTGATGCCCAGAACACATGCCGACTCACAAGGGGCCGGACAGATCCTACCCGTGAATTCGGGGAAGTTGTTGGTGGAGCTGAGAATCGCATACGCTTCTTCCCAATTCCCATCGTATACAGCGTCGTTGAACTCCGGGATCACATTGCCCAAAGGACATCCCGAGTGGCAAAACGGGATGCCGCAATTCATGCAGCGCGCTGCTTGGTTGTTAAGTTGCTCATCCGAAAAGGAATGCACAAACTCCTGATAATTCTGTTTTCTGTCCGCTGCAGCATCTTTCTGAGGAACAGCTCTTTCAAATTCTAAAAATCCTGTAGGTTTTCCCATGATATTGACCCTCCGCGGTTATGCTGTTGCTAATTTTATCTGTAAAACATTCTTGTACTCTTTCGGGAATACTTTGATGAACCGGCTTTTCTCTGCTGCCCAATTGTTGAGGATATAGCTCGCCCGTTCACTTTTTGTCAGGTGGATATGCCGTTTCAGTAGCGCAATGATTTCCGATTCGTCGGCACCTTCCAGTGGATCCAGGTCCACCATCTCGCGGTTGCAGTTTTCCCGGAAAGTTCCCTGGATATCGTAGATCCACGCAATACCGCCGCTCATACCGGCCGCAAAATTGCGCCCTGTCTCCCCAAGGATCAGCGCTCGACCGCCCGTCATGTATTCACATCCGTGGTCGCCGATGCCTTCCACGACCGCTGTGGCGCCGGAATTCCGCACCGCAAATCGCTCGCCGGCTTTACCATTGATGAACAGGTGCCCGGATGTTGCACCGTACAGGGCGACATTGCCGATGATGATGTTGTCATGCGGAACCAATTCACTTTCCTTTGCCGGATAAATGGCCAGCTGGCCACCGGATAAGCCCTTGCCGACATAGTCATTGGCTTCGCCTTCCAATTCAAATGAAATACCCTTCGTATTGAAGGCGCCGAACGATTGACCGGCTGACCCCTCGAACTTGAAGTTGATGCTGTTGTCCGGTAACCCTTCGGAACCGTAGCGCTTCGATATTTCGTTTGATAGCATAGTTCCTATGGTCCGGTCGGTGTTTTTCACATGGAAGGTTCCAAACACGGGTGTCTTGGTGTCCAGGGCGGCTTTCGCCTGCTGGAGGAGCCCCCAATCGAGGATCATGCTCATGCCGTGATCTTGTTCTTCCGTATTGTATAGTGTCTCGCCTTGGGCATTTGCCGCCACGTGCAGGATTCCTGAGAAGTCAATCTTGTTCACCTTCCAATGTTCCAGGTTTTCTCTTTTCTTGAGGAATTGTGCCCGTCCCACCATTTCGTTGATGGTGCGGAAACCCAATTCCGCCATGATCTCACGCATTTCCTCGGCCAGGAACTGGAAGAGGTGTACGACATCATCTGGTTTTCCGGAGAAGAGCTTGCGCAATTCCGGATCCTGGGTGGCAACACCTACCGGACATGTATTCAAGTGACATTTGCGCATCATGATGCATCCACCAGCAACAAGGGCTGCCGTGGCAACGCCCCATTCTTCGGCTCCCAATAAAGTCGCAATCACCAGGTCGCGTCCGGTTTTCATCTGTCCATCGGCTTGAAGGACAACGCGGCTGCGCAGTCGGTTCAGCACCAGGGTCTGGTGTGCTTCGGCAAGTCCGAGTTCCCAAGGTAGGCCGGCATGCTTGATGGAGCTGATGGGCGATGCGCCCGTTCCGCCGTCATATCCGGCAATGAGGATCACATCGGCATGGGCTTTTGCCACACCTGCGGCAATGGTACCTACGCCGGCCTTTGATACCAACTTCACATTGATCCGGGCTTGGCGATTGGCGTTCTTCAGGTCGAAGATCAGCTGAGCCAAATCCTCAATGGAATAGATATCGTGGTGTGGTGGCGGAGAAATCAACCCAACGCCTGGCGTGGAATGGCGAACCTTAGCGATCCATTCATCAACCTTATGGCCAGGAAGCTGACCTCCCTCTCCAGGTTTTGCGCCTTGCGCCATCTTGATTTGGATCTCATCTGCCTGTGTTAGGTAATTGGATGTTACACCGAAGCGTGCAGAGGCAACCTGTTTGATCGCTGAACGCATGGAATCACCGTTCGGCAATTTGGCGTAGCGGATTTCATCCTCGCCACCCTCTCCAGTATTGGATTTTCCGCCAATGCGGTTCATCGCAATGGCCAAAGTGCTGTGTGCTTCGTGTGATATCGAACCGAAGGACATGGCACCCGTTGCAAAGCGCTTCATGATCTCGCTGGCCGGTTCTACCTGGTCAACGGAAATCGGACTGCGGTGTTTTGCGAAGTCCAATAAGCCACGTAGGGTGTACATGCGTTCCTTTTGGTTGTTGATCAATTCAGCATACTTCTTATAGATTGCAAAATCGCCGGTGCGACATGCCTGTTGCAATAAATGTACGGTCTGTGGATTCCATAGATGCCCTTCACCGCGGCGCTTCCATTGGTAGAGACCACCTTCGGGAAGCAGGGTAGGTGCTATGCGGCTGTTCTCAAATCCTCGCCAATGCTTGGCTAGGGATTCCTTGGCGATATCGTCCAATTTTAAGCCGCCAATGCGGGATACTGCACCGCAGAAATAGGTGTCCACCACTTCGCTATCGATCCCCAGGACCTCGAAGATCTGGGCGCCATGGTACGATTGTAGGGTGGAGATCCCCATTTTAGAAAATATCTTCAATAGGCCATTGCAAACGGCCTTCACATAATTTTTCTTCAGATCATCCCAAGTCAGGTCGGTGTCCAATTGGCCGATTTCCTTCATCGTGCGGATGCTCGCCAAAGCCATGTACGGGTTGATAGCTGTTGCGCCGAAGGCCAATAGGCAGGCGAAATGATGGACCTCCCAGGCATCTCCCGCTTCCACAACCAATCCTACAGCACCGCGATTTCCGGTTTTGATCAGGTGGTGGTGCACAGCGGATACCGCCAACAGGGATGGGATAGCGCAATGCTGCGAATCTATTGCTCGGTCGGATAATATAATGACCTCGAAACCGTCACGAACGGCATCGTCCGCATAGCGGCATAGCCTTTCCAGACCAGCTTCCAATGATCCTGGTTTACCATCTGCTCGAAAGTAACTCTGGATGGTTTTCGCCTGGAAAACACCCGTATCGATCGAGCGCAATTTTTCCAGTTCGCTGGAGGTCAAGATGGGATGCTCCAGCGTTACACAATGGCAGAACTTCTTGTCTTCCACCAGAATATTGCCGGAATTGCCAATGAACGTGGCTAGACTCATGACCAGGCGCTCCCGGATGGGGTCGATCGGTGGGTTGGTTACCTGGGCAAAGAATTGCTTGAAGTAACTGGAGATGTGCTGCGGTTGGTCGGATAGTACCGCCAAGGGCACATCGGTACCCATCGATCCGATCGGTTCATAGCCTGTTAGCGCCATTGGCGTCAGTATCGTTTCGATATCCTCCCGGGAGTACCCGAAGGATAATTGGTATTTGAATACGGATTCCTTGGACAGGTAGGTAAAGGTTACCCGCGGTTCTGCCAGTTCCTCCAATTTAATCTTGTAATTGTTGATCCATTCGCCGTACGGCTGTTGGCGAACAAGCTCGCCCTTCACTTCCTCGTCCGTGCGGATCTTGCCTGCTTCCATATCCACTACGAATATCTTACCGGGCTGTTGTCGTCCCTTTTTGATAATGGTCGCTTCATCGATCGGCAAAGCGCCGGCCTCGGAAGCTACGACTACACGATCATCGGAAGTAACGGCATAGCGCAATGGGCGAAGGCCATTTCTATCCAATGTGGCACCGATCATATTGCCATCCGTAAAACAAAGGGCAGCAGGGCCGTCCCAAGGTTCCATTAAGGTGGCATGGTATTCATAGAACGCTCTTTTCAAAGGGTCCATCTGTGTATTGCCGTCCCACGCTTCGGGAACCAGCATTAACATGACGTGGGGAAGGCTACGGCCGGAATGCAGCAGCAATTCCACGACGTTGTCCAGACAGGCGGAGTCCGACTGCCCTCGGTCCACCACCGGCAATAGGATTTCCATTTCTTCTGCGGTAAAGTAGGGCGAGGAGTAGGCTCGAACACCTGCATAGAACCAGTTCAAGTTGCCGGTCAGGGTGTTGATTTCCCCATTGTGGGCAATCATGCGGAAAGGTTGTGCCAACGACCAAGATGGAAAGGTATTGGTCGAAAACCGGGAATGGACAAGTCCAAAGGCCGATACCACCCGTGGGTCCCGCAGATCCTTGAAATAGGTGCCGACCTGGTATGTGGTCAACTGTCCTTTATAGATTATCGTTTTGCAGGAAAGAGAAGCGATATAAAGCGGTAGTGGATATTCTTGGTGGGATTTAATCTTTTGGATAATCAATCTGCGGAGGACGTATAACTTCCGTTCAAAATCCTCGGTGTTCTGTACACCCGCTGGGCGGGAGATAAAAAACTGCACGATCTCCGGTTCCGCGCTGAGTGCCGTAGGACCTATCCCTTCCCGGCTGACAGGTACCTGCCGGAATCCCAGCAGTTCCATGTTTCGTTCTGCTGCAGCCTCGGCAATGACTTCGCGACATAAGCGATTCATCGCCTCCTCTTTAGGCAGAAAGAGCATCCCTACACCATAATAACCCGGTTCTTGGAGCTGTATGCCCAAATTGATACATTCTTCCCACAGAAATTCATGGGGAAGTTGGATCATGATCCCTGCGCCATCACCGGACTCCGGATCGCAACCGCATGCCCCACGGTGCTCCATGTTCTCCAACATCGTCAGGGCGTCCTTCACCTGCTGGTGCGATTTCTGCCCCTTGATATGGGCTACGAATCCAACCCCGCAAGCGTCATGTTCGAACGCCGGGTTATAAAGTCCTTCTTGCTGCATTGTAATATGATAATTAGATAAAATAACAAACGAGATTGCTAATATATGAAGAAAACGATTAAAATATTGTAATAATGTTAAAAAAATATTAAAAAGTTTGAAGGTAATGTAATTTAATCGGGTGTTAATAGCAGATTTTGTATTTGTTTCGCCATTTGGCTATAATAATGGAATATCATTCGTTACATTTGCTATTCGAACTTATAAATTATGTTAATCAAGTCAATTGAAATCTATAGGCTCAGCATTCCGATGGAGCCGTTCGTGATTGCCACAGGGGTAATGGAGTACGCGCAGAACACATTTATCAAGATCCTTACGGACACGGAATGGTATGGCGTTGGGGAATGTTCGGCTTTTCCGATGATCGTCGGGGAGACCCAGGAGACCTGTTTGGCGGTCGCTCGGGATTTTGCGAAAATCTGGGTAGGGAAGGATCCGTTGGATGTGGAAGCGCGCTTGGCGGAACTGCACTTGTATATTGCCCGCAATGGCACCATCAAATCCGCCTTCGATATGGCGTTGTATGATCTTGCCGCCAAGGCTGCAGGTCAACCATTGTATCAATACTTGGGCGGTACGCCACGTGAAATCCATACGGACATCACCTTGGGCATCGCCAGTCCGGAGGAAATGGCGACCAAGGCGAAAGTATTGCACGATGGTGGAGCCGTTGCGCTGAAGGTGAAATTGGGGAAGAAGCCCCAGGATGATATTGCCAGAATAAAGGCCATTCGCCAGGCTGTCGGATTCGATATCCCGATCCGGATCGATGCCAATCAGGGATGGTCCTACGCCGAAGCCGTTGAAGCATTGCAGGGTTTGGAGCCTTTAAAGATCCAATTCTGTGAACAACCGATGCGCACCTATAACGACCATCTATTGGCACAATTACGTTCGGAAACCATCGTGCCCATTATGGCGGATGAATCCGTTTATGACCATCACGATGCCGACCGGATCTGTCGCACCGATGGATGCGATTACATCAATATTAAATTCTCGAAATCTTCGGGAATTGCAGAATCCCTGAAGATTCAGGCCGTTGCCCAGGAATACGGTATTCCTTGCATGATCGGGGGGATGCTGGAAAGCAGGCTGGCCTTGGCGGCCAAGGCGCACTTTGCCTATGCTGCTCCCAATGTAAAATTCTTCGATTTGGACACCTGCATGGTCGGCCACCTGGAAGATCCCGTAATCGGGGGTATCCAGTATGATGGCTATGCCATCCACATTACGGAAGGTCCCGGAATTGCCGCTGACATAGCGCCGGAATTCTTGGAGAAATGTGAAAAATGGGTAGTATCTTAATTTTTTAACAAATGTTAAATAATGACAGCTGGAGCCTCGGAATGAGCGAAATAATCATCCTTGGAATCCTAATTTTAATCGTGGTGTTCTTCTTTTGGCTTTTTTCACGGCTTTTGAAGCGAAAGTGAAAACGGCAAGGGGAGGTATTCTTGAATAATTGAGTACCTTTGTAAACATTTTTATCATAATATACGACTATGAGTACACAAAGAGGACCTATTTCTCAATTTATTGAGAAAAACTATCTTCACTTCAATGCTGCATCCTTGGTTGATGCTGCGAAAGGATATGAGACCCACCTTGCTGAAGGTGGAAAAATGTTGGTTTCCCTAGCTGGTGCGATGAGTACCGCAGAATTGGGAATCTCTTTGGCGGAAATGATCCGTCAGGATAAAGTTGCGATCATCTCCTGTACAGGTGCGAACCTGGAAGAGGATGTGATGAACTTAGTTGCGCATTCACACTACAAGCGTGTACCTAACTACCGTGACCTTACGCCACAGGACGAATGGGAATTGTTGGAAAACCACTATAACCGTGTTACGGATACCTGTATCCCTGAGGAAGAAGCATTCCGCAGATTGCAATCGCACTTGGAAAAAGCGTGGAAAGATGCTGAAGCAGCTGGCGAGCGTTATTTCCCACACGAATTCCTATATAAAGTGGTTCTTTCTGGCGATTTGGAGCAATACTACGAGATCGATCCGAAGAACTCCTGGATTTTAGCGGCTGCGGAAAAAAATATTCCAATCATCGTACCGGGATGGGAAGACTCAACAACAGGAAATATCTTTGCTTCCTACGTGATCAAGGGTGAATTGAAAGCACATACCGTCAAAACCGGTATTGAATATATGATCTATCTTACAGAATGGTACCGTGAGAATTCCGGTGGCAAAGGTGTAGGATTTTTCCAAATTGGTGGTGGTATCGCTGGTGACTTCCCGATCTGTGTTGTGCCAATGATGTACCAGGATTTGGAATGGCATGATGTTCCTTTCTGGTCCTATTTCTGTCAGATCTCCGATTCGACAACGTCTTACGGATCTTATTCCGGAGCTGTTCCGAACGAGAAGATTACTTGGGGTAAATTGGATACCCAATCGCCTAAGTTCATTGTGGAGTCGGATGCAACCATCGTTGCACCTTTGATCTTCGCTTGGGTATTAGGTCAATAAAATAGCATTTGTAATCCCTTAAAGTCGCGTCCCTTGGATAAAACGTTAACTACAGATAATCCAATAGCCATACAGGCCCTGATGTCAGAAACTGTTTTTGCCATCCCTGGTGCTGCTATGCCTATCGTGGAGACGCTGACTGCAGGTCCTATACATGATACTCCTCAGCAAAATCCGACAGGAACTGCTGAGGAGTTCATCTATCAAGGTGATAAATCAACGGGCGTGCTGTTCATTCTGCGATATCCGGAATATCCCTATTTCTCGCCGCAGGCGGAAGAAGCTTTCCTGAAAACGATCGGAGCACTGAACCTGAATGCAGGCAATGTGGCCGTGGTGAACCTGGCGAACCCGCATAACCCCAATGAGTGGAAGCGCATCATGAGCTTCTTCAACCCCAAGAAAATTACGCTGCTTGGCGTGGAGCCGACTTCCCTGAAATTACCGGTCATCGGCCATAATTCCTATATGCACGGTAAGGTGGCAACCGTATTCAATACGTTCTCCTTTGAGGAGATGTTTGCCGATGTGCAAAAGAAGAAAATGTTCTGGACGGAGTTCAAGTCCTTTATCCAATCTTAATTTTTAGCCTCCTTTTTCTTAATTCCCCATAAAGATGATTACTTTTGAAGCTTATTATTTTTAGGCTATGGAATTGGTATTTGCAACAAATAACGAACACAAATTAAAGGAAGTCCAAGAGATGGTTGGTGATAAGTTCACCTTAAAATCGCTATCGGACATTGGCTGTCACGATGATATTCCCGAAACCGGCGATACCTTTGCGATCAATGCCAAGCAAAAAACAGACTATTTGGTGGAGCGATTCCAAGTAAATTGCTTTGGCGATGATTCGGGATTGGAAATCGACGCCCTGAACGGAGAACCAGGTGTTTATTCGGCACGCTATTCCGGCTCAAGGGATATGGAAAAGAACATTGATCTGGTCCTGGACAAGCTTAAAGATAAATCAGATCGGAACGCACGATTCAAAACGGTCATTTCGCTATACCTCAATGGCGAACAATATTTTTTTGAAGGTACCGTGGAAGGACGGATAATCGATACGCGTACGGGAACCGAAGGATTTGGATACGATCCTATCTTCATTCCGAGTGGCTACGACAAAACGTTTGCTGAAATGAGCTTGGAAGAAAAGAATAAAATCAGCCACCGGTCCAAAGCGGTTGGCGCATTGGTGGCATTTCTAAAGGAACAGTAAGATACCCTGAAACAAGAAGAAATCTCTTGGTATTAAGGAATTGTAAATTAATCTTTGCTTAACCTCTGTTTAAAACAGAGAAAAAGCAGAGATTTTGTTATTTATTGAAATTCAATGTTTTGACGTGCTTTTAAATAGATGTTTGTTACCAACAATTATAATTTTTAACAATTAGGTAATACTATAGTAAACCTTACATATTCTTACGGTAATATTCTCTTAAAGTCCTAAAGGTAGCTTTGCGGCATATTGTTAACCCACAAAGCATGAATAATATCCAGAAGACAAAATTGTACTTTGCCTTGTGTTTTTTCGCTGGTATTGCTGCACCCCTCCCGGGTTCTGCTGCCAATCCGCCAGAAACCATGAGCGTGCAAAGGACTCAGGACTACCAAGGTGTGGTAACCGATGAGTCAATGGTGCCGATCCAAGGTGCCAGCGTCAAAAACATGACCACAGGAGCATCCACCCAAACCGATGCCAACGGTCACTTTTCACTCCGCATCGCAAAAGGGGAGTCCATTCAGATCAGTTCCATGGGCTATGATACACAGGTGTATGTGTTCGATGACCAAACCAGTTTTACCTTGACGTCCAATTCTTCCAATTTAGACGAGGTTGTTGTGGTAGGTTATGGTACGCAGAAGAAGGTGAATCTTTCGGGTGCGGTAGACTATGTAAGTGGGAAGGTGTTGGAAAGCCGTCCGATTGCGAATGTTGCGCAAGGCTTGCAGGGTATGGTGCCGAACTTAAATATTCAATTCAACAACGGTGGTCCGGGTACGGCCGCAAAAATCAATGTCCGAGGCATGACCTCCATCAATGGCGGTGATCCGTTGATCATGGTGGATAATGTGCCGGTGAGTGCCGAAGAATTGAACCGCATATCCCCACAGGATATCGAGTCTCTTTCCGTTATCAAGGATGCGTCGGCTGCAGCGATCTATGGTGCACGTGCCGCCTTCGGGGTCATCTTAGTGACCACGAAGTCCGGAAAAGGTAGCCTCAAGATTAATTATGCCAATAACTTTACCTGGAATAAACCTACCGTGATTGCAGATAAGGTTACTGATCCCTATGTTTTCTCCAGACTGTTGGAGTTGTCTACGGATAACACACCGTGGGATAACGTCAATTTCTCCGATCAATACTACCAATATGCAAAGCTTCGCTCTGACGATCCTTCCACTCCGGCGGTGCGTGTCGATCCGTCCAACCCCAATCAATGGGAATATATGGGCAATAAAGACTGGACCAGACATTTCCTTTCAGACTGGACCAATAGCCATACCCATGACCTCTCGATTGCAGGATCTGACGAAAAGGTCAGCTACTACCTGAGTGCAGGGTACAACCGACAAAACTCACCGATCCGTTTGGTGGATGATTACTTTGACCGCTATAACATGCGTTCCAAGTTGAGCTATAAGTTGACCGATTTCCTATCTGTCGGTAACAATACCATATTGGGCTTATCCAAGAGAAAAACACCTTCGCAGGTCAGCCTGACGGAGATTTACAACGTCTTTCCAACGAGTGTAGATAAGAACCCGGATGGTACCTGGGCCTATTCGGATACCGATCGAAATGTAGGTGCCGGACGTATTGCTGCCAAGATGGTTGACGGTGGGGAAAGTGTGAAGCGTTTCCAAGATATTCAATCCACTTTTAATGCAGAGCTACGTCTTTTCGATAGCAAATTCAAATTGAATGCGGATTATACCTTCCAACGCAATTCTACCAACTGGAATTGGTTCACGACCAAATACAAAATCGGGTACGGGCCTAACGACGTGCGGGATGAAGGTGAATCGAATGCTTACCGTGAATTGGGATTCTCCTATTATAATATTTACAACATTTACGGAACCTATACCCAAGATTTTAACAAACACCATGTCACGGCCATCCTAGGTTTTAACCAAGAGGATTACCGTCGGGAAATTGTGGAAGCAGAGAAAAAGGGATTGATTTCCGACCAATTCCCTACGATTGCCTTGGCAAATGGTGCAGCCGATGTAGGTGAGTACGTCGATAAATATGCACTTCGCGGTGCATTCTACCGCTTAAATTATACGTATGATGATAAATACATTGTCGAGTTCAATGGTCGCTATGATGGTTCCTCCAGATTTCCTAAGGATAAACGCTTTGGTTTCTTCCCATCTGGGTCCGTTGCATGGCGTCTAGACCGCGAAAACTTCCTTTTGGAATCCTCCGTGATCAGTCAATTGAAGTTGAGAGCATCCTACGGTGAACTTGGAAACCAGTTGATCTCCAACTTCGGGTACATTCCAAGTATGGAACCATACGTTTCTCCGTACCTGATTGATGGAAAATTGGCACAGGCCATCGGCACACCGGGCCTTGTTTCACAGAATTATACCTGGGAAAAAGTGAAAACTTATAACGTCGGGTTGGATTATGGTTTCGCCCAGAACAAACTTGTCGGATCCTTTGATTTCTACAGAAGGAATACCATCGGGATGTTAACCCTGGGCAAGAAGTTGCCAAATATCCTTGGGGTAACCGAACCCAATGAAAATGCGGCAGATTTAGCAACCTATGGCTGGGAATTCAGCCTGAGCTATAACGACTCCAAAGAGGTGGCAGGTGCGCCATTGAATTTTGGTGCACGCGTGATGCTTTCGGATTCCTATTCTGAGATTACCCGATTCGACAACCCGAAGAAGCTGATCAACCAGTATTATGAGGGGATGCGATTGGGTGAAATTTGGGGAATGGAAAGTGATGGCTTTTTCCAGAATGCGGAGGAAATTGCAAATTTGGACCAAACCGCCATTATTCCTTGGGGAGCACTGTCCATCGTACCAGGATGGCCGAAATTCGTGGATCAGGACAAGGATGGAAAAATCGATAAAGGTTATGAGTTAGGCAACACCAAGGACCTCAAGGTTATCGGGAACTCTACGCCACGGTACCAATTTGGATTGGACCTGAATGCCAGCTGGAAAGGATTCGATTTCCGTGCCTTTTTCCAAGGCGTCATGAAACGTGATTATTATCCTTTGGACTATATGTATTGGGGCGTTTATCAACAGCCTTATGGTCCGATCTACAACCATCTATTGGATTTCTATCGCCCTGCTGATGATGCGGACAGATCGAAACATTCACAAGCGTACCTCAACATGGGCTTGGCCGATCAGAACCTGGATGCTCAATATCCGATTCTGCAATCTTGGTTGGCGGATCTAAACTTGGGTACACGCATCGATGAGGTGCAAGGACTCGCGATTCCAAATAACAGGTACATGCTGAATGCGGCCTATCTACGATTCAAGAACTTGACAGTCGGATATACACTACCGGCACAATGGATGGAACGCGCAAAGATCAAGAGCCTACGGATTTATGTCAGCGGTGAAAACCTCATGGAATGGTCGCCGGTGAAGAAATTCTTTGATCCGGAGGTAGTCAATATCAATACATATACAGATCCTGCATCAGCACGGAGAAGAGAGGGCAATGGTATGGTGTATCCATTCCAGCGCAGTTTCTCCGCAGGGTTACAACTAACATTTTAATAGCATGAAAACAACGATAAAATTCGGTTTATTAACTGCAGCCTGCCTGGGCATGTTGTCCTGCAACGACAGTTATTTGGATATAAAACCCGAAACAACCATCCAGAAAGGAGATTTCTTCAAGACGGAGTCGGATATGGAAATGTATGTCCTGAACCTCTATGATTTCCGCGCAGCGGACTTCTATGAAGCAGATGCTACAACGGATAACGCCAGTACAACGGGAAATAAGGAAATCAAGAACATGATGTTGGGGAACGTAACGGCCGCCAACACGACGACAGGATGGGATTGGGACCAATTGCGAAAGGTAAATTTCCTATTGGAAAATATTGCAGGTTCCAACCTGTCCGAAGCGAAGAAAAAACATTACGAAGGATTGGGCCGATATTTCCGAGCGCGTTTTTATGCCGAGAAGGTGCAGCGCTTTTCGGATGTGCCATGGGTGGATAAGGTGATTTCGGAAAAGGATGAAGCCAGCCTATTTGGACCGCGGAATAAACGCGAGGAGGTCGTAGCGAAGATAATGGAAGATTTTGCGTTTGCTGCAGCAAATGTGGAAACGGCTAAAGTAGCAGGAAAGGTCAATCGGTGGGTGGTCCTTCAGGAGTACAGCCGCTTTGCGCTATACGAAGGAACGTACCGTAAATACCATACCTATCTGAATTTGGAGAAAACAGTTCAGGAGTTCCTGACCAAAGCCTACCAAACTTCCGAGGAAATCATGACGAAAGGCGGTTTCAGTATTCACAACACTGGAAAACCGGAGGCCGACTACCTGAGTCTATACAATTCCAGTAGCTTGGAGAACAATCCAGAAGTTATTCTGGGTCGCATGTATGCCACCAACATCATCAACCGTTCCGATTGGCCGGGGATGTTCGGGAGCTATGAATATTACCCATTGCGCGATATGTTGCAGAGTTACCTGATGAAAGATGGTTCGGTTTTCACGAGCAAGCAGGGCTATGAAACCATGGGTTTTGTGGATGAGTTTAAGAACCGCGATCCGAGATTGGCTCAAACGTATGCCGCACCGGGTTGGGAATTGATTTATGTAAGTACCTATTCGCAAGGCCCCGGAATTTATATCCAACAGATGACCAAGAACTTTTCCGGTTATCATCAGATTAAGGGCTTCCTGAATTATAAGGAGCAGGATACGCGCTTTGATATGGATATTCCGCTTTACCGCTATGCCGAGGTACTGCTAAACTTTGCGGAAGCGAAGGCAGAACTTGGGTTGGCCAATCAGGCGGACCTAGACAGATCGGTCAATCTACTTCGTCGCCGTGCGGGGATGCCGGATATGCCGATTACACCTGCATTGGATCCAAAGATGGCAAGAGACTACAGCAATGTAACGGCAGGGAATAAATCCCTGATTCTGGAGATTCGCCGCGAGCGCCGTGTGGAGCTAGCCTTTGAAGGATTCCGGTTCAACGACCTTATGCGCTGGCATGCCGGCAAACTGTTGGAGAAAAAACCACAGGGGATCTATTTCAGCGGACTGGGTAACCATGACATGACCGGCGATGGTGTTCCAGACGTGAAGTTGATCGACCAATCGCAGAGTATTCCAGAGGTACGGGAGAAAAACAGCCTTGGTGTTCCTTTGCGCTACTTCCGTGTCGGAAAATTTGGTCATGATGTATCTTTCTTCCTGAGTGAAGGAAATAAAGGGTATATTGATGTGGTGGATAAGGTTGGTGAATTCGAGCAGCCGAAGTATTATTACAGACCTGTTCCACAGAACGATGTGAACCTGAATCCAAATCTGAAACAGATATTTAATTGGTAAAAACGTATTTTTCAAGATAGACACATGAAGAAGAAAATGAGTTTTTTACTGGCCTTCCTATTGGCGGGCCAGTTCCTGACGGCACAGACGCCGAAGACGAAGAAAGCCATCGTGATTATTGTAGATGGTATTCCCGCAGATATGATCGAAAAGGTAAATACACCGTTCATCGATGCGGTGAGTGCTGCCGGAGGTTATACCCGTGCGACCATGGGTGGAGAGGTAGATGGCTATTCCCAGACGCCTACCATTTCTGCGGTGTGCTACACGAGCATGATTACCGGCACGTGGGGAAATAAACACAATGTCTGGAACAATGAGTTGGAGGATCCCAATTACAATTATTGGACCCTGTTCCGTTACCTGAAGAAGGATAGTCCGGATCGCAAGATCGGTATTTACTCTACTTGGTTAGATAATCGGACCAAGTTGGTGGGTGAGGGACTACCTCAGACCGGAAACCTGAAGTTTGACGTTCATTATGATGGGTATGAAATCGATACGGTCCGTTTTCCTCACGATAAGTTGACCACCTACATCAGTAAGATTGATGAAGAGGTTGTGAAGGAAGCATCACAGAGCTTGCGTACGGATGCTCCGGATTTCAGTTGGGTTTATCTACAGTATACCGATAATACGGGACATATCTATGGCGACGGGCCAGGCATGATCGATGCCATTGAAAAAGCAGACCGTCAGGTTGGCGACCTGTATGCAGCCATCAAATACAGAGAGCAGTATCACAATGAGGATTGGATGTTCGTTGTCATTACGGATCATGGCAGGGATGTGGCGACGGGTAAGAACCATGGCGGGCAGACCCACCGCGAACGAACCATCTGGATTTCTACGAATGCCAAAGGTCTTAACCAACAGTTCCGGGCGCATGACCCCAATATTGTCGACATCCTGCCTTCCATGGCCAGACACCTGGGCGTAAAGATCGACCCGAAGCAACAATATGAGTTGGATGGTGTGCCTTTTATTGGGGAGGTATCCATTGCCAACCCGAAAGCGGATATCAAGGACGGAAAATTAATGCTTCGCTGGACTGCCTTTCATCCCGAAGGGAAAGTGAAAATCTCGGTATCAAAAACAAATACCTTTAAGGAAAAAGGTCCACAGGGGACTGACGTTTATGTAAGTGTAGGCGAATTCAACCAAGGGGCCGTAAAAGCTGAAATTGATCTCCCGAAAGATATGAAAGAGAGTAAGTTTCTGAAGGTTGTTTTTGAAGGCGAACATAATACCCTCAATCGTTGGATTGTTCGGTAATCTAAAACATAGGACAAGGAGAATTTGTCAACACATATTAAACGCCCAATCCGATAAGGATTGGGCGTTTTTACATGATGAGACCTTCTAAGGTTGGAATGATCATCTGTTGCAGCAAAGGTAGCCTCCGAAGGATCCGGTCAGTCAAGGGCTTTCGCGGCATAAATGCTCACTGCGTTCCGCTTTATTCCACGGTCCCTTGACAGGCCGTCCTTCTCCTGCTCTTGGTGGCCTAACAGAAGATCAGCCCGAACCCCTGATGATATAGGTCGCCTACAGAACGGACTTCCGGCGATTGAATGGACATCAATATGTTTGCTTGAACGTATTTAGGAACTTGAGGACAGCAAGAAACAGACGCGCTACGATCTTATTGATACCTACATCAGGAATGCCAAAGCCGTAGGGCATATAGGCTATAAACAACAAAGCCCAATCCGATAGAGATTGGGCAGTTTTCAATTCAGTGCTTGGCTTGTCAGACCCATGAAATGTCAGGAGCCTTGACAGTAATTACATCAATAATACTATCGGCCTTACACACCAAAAAATGCTTTAAATTCCAATCATAAAACATTCCTTCGCTTTCTTGAAGAAACCATACGGTAAAACATTCTCGAACATCTCCGCGTCATAGAACCTTGCCCCGTAAGCTTACAGATGCCACTTAATATTATGGTTTTAGTTTATTTCTTTGGTATACTATTCTTTGTGGAATCCCTTAGTATCGTCTTCGTGCTGTCAACATTGATGTTCTCAACTTTAGACTTTAACGAATCAACTTTTTTATTGGCGGAGTCTACCAGTGGCTTTACAATTTCCGCAGCTTTCTTTTCTACGGTCTGCAATTGCTTTTTGGTGTCCGTTGCACTTTCTTTTACCGTATCCTTCACCGTTTCCTTAGCCTTTTCTATATTGGTCGAGTCGGCATCGGTTGAAATTTCATCCATCTCCTGACCTGCATTTCCAGTTTGATTGGTTTTGGAGTTATCGTTCTCCACACCGGTCGTTTTGGTTCGCGTTCGATTCAGCATGTCCTGCACGGACTTTGGTCGATCCTCCGGTTTCCAGATAAAACCAGGCAGCACTTCCAATTCTTGGGTGACCAATCGGAACGGATAGATCTTCTGATCCACCTTCCGTACCGAAACATAATCAATTATTTTCTTGCCTTCCATCCGGATCTTGATCCGACTGCTTCGGTCATGGAACATCTCGGTAATCTTGTTCGTTTTATCGTTGGTGGTAAAGACCAGGTTCTCGGCATTGCCATCCACGAATAAGCGCTCCAGGTTGTTGTTGGCGAAGAAAGCCGTCATCTTACGGCCCTTCAGCTGATTGAATTTTACCGTATCAAGCACCGCATTGACCATAAAGGCGTTATCCTTCAATAGGGCATTATCCATCTTATTGTTCTTGATCTGCATAAAGATGGTGTCGGCGTTGATCTGTGATCCATCCGACCAGATCATCGGTGATCCCATAAAACGGAACATGGAATCCACCATGCCGTAGTAAACGGAATCCGCTACGGCCTGCAGATCCGATTTGAAAACCTTCACATTGTAATAGGCATTCACGATCCTTGTCCGTGCTGTATCGGCATAGATAACGGTAGAATCCTTGACTGTTGTATCGGCCTGTTGGGCGACCTTTAGTGCATCGCTCATTAAAATTTCATGCTCCTTACCTGTAGGCATGACTGCATTTTTTCGCAACACGCTATCGGCCTTGGTACTGGCTTGAATGCTGGCCGGATCGACCGGTTTGGGCTTCGCTGGTGGTGTTTTGGTCTGTTTGGTCGGTTCTTTCTTAAGCACCGGTGTGCCTTGACTTTTCACACCCTTGGTCACGGTTTCCTTTTCTTCCGTAATTTGCTGGACCGAAGAATCACCGGTACTGAATAGGTCGACTTCCTCGGTGTCGCCATAATCAACCTCTTCCTCTTCTTCGATCTGCCCACCATCCCGATCCAATTTCAGATCCAGTGGCCGGTAATCTCGCACGAAGATGACTTTGGAAAAGAGGGTATCTGCGGTCATATATGCTGTATCAATACGGCTGGTCTCTTGTGGAGGAGGAACAATGGAATCCCTTTCGGTGGGTTGCACAGCCAGGAGCTCTCCATTGGCTTCCGCTTCTTTTTCTGCACGTTTGACCTCCTTAACACGTTCTTTCTCTTCTTTTTCTCGTTCCCTTTCTATTCTACGCTGCTCGCGTTTGGATAGATTCGGATCGATGGCTAACGAATCCGAGGCTGCGGTATCCTGCGCTGCAGAATCTGTGCGTACTACGTATTTGATCAATGGCTTCTTCGTCATCAGGATGGACTGGTCGCCCTCGAGGTATTTTCCATAGCCGCCACTGGCATAGAATTTATCCAGCGTATCGACAAATAACACATTCCTGTAAGCTTCACCGAATCCGCGATCCCGATCGTAGTATAAACTGTCACCCTTCAAAAAGCGGCTTCCTTCCGTATAGAGGTTGTTCTTGTTGAATTTGGCAACACCGAATGCCGTATTATAGGTTCCTTTTTCCGTATATAGTTTTTCGCCCTTTCGGCCATTGATATGCGTTGGTCCGAAGAAGAAGGCATCCCGATACATGGTGTTGTACTGCATGGTATCGGTATAGATAATGGTAGATGGATTGCGCACAACAACCTTATTGTTGAAGTATGCATCCTTGGTCTGTTCGAAATAATAGGCGCGCTGGGAGGTGATGGTATCCCCACGTCCGACGATACGGCCACCACCGGTATAGGTGCCGACTTGGCTGCGCATATTGTAGGTCATGTAGTTGGTGGTCAATGTCGTTTCCCCATCGATCATCTTCACGTTCCGGGTAAGGACCGCATGTTGGGAAGAGGCTTCGTAGGTCAGGTGTGTTCCTTGGATAATGGCTCCTGATGGTTGGGTGATGATGACATTGCCATCCGCTTTGAAGAATTCATTGCCGAGGTCGTCTTTGTATAGGTCACCACTGTCCGCGGCAAGGGTAGACCCCTTGTGCTCATACACCGCGTTGTAACTCCGTAAGATCCGTTGGTCAATGAATCGGCTACTGGACGAGGATACCAAACGCATAGGGGCATTTCCCGAAGGATTTTCGGCTATTTCAGTTTGTCCAAAGGTAGTGAAGCACAAAATGCTCAGCAGTATGGTAAATAGGTATCTCACAAGCGCAAAAATATAGAATTAATTAGCAAAAAATTGTTAAACAATAAATTTTAATGCCTTGGTAGCAAGAATATTTATTATCTGTAATTTTGAACAATGACAGTTGTAGATTGTTTACGAGAATTTATTGCTGAAAAGCAGCTTTTAAGTCCCCAAGATCGGGTGCTTTTGGCGGTCAGTGGCGGTAAGGATTCCATGTTGATGGCCTACGTTTTCAAGGCAATGGGTTATGACGCTATCGTCGCGCACTGCAATTTTCAATTGCGCGGTAAGGAATCGGATCTTGATGAAGAGTTGGTTCGCGAATTTGCAGAAACCCTTCAATTCCCAATTTTTGTCAACCATTTTGATACGGAAGCACATGCTTCCGTACACAAGATATCCATTCAGATGGCCGCGCGTGAACTGCGCTATACGTGGTTTGAAGCGTTGCGGCAACAGGAGGGATGTGCTGTCATTGCCATTGGTCAGCATGCCAACGATCAAGTGGAGACGGTGCTGCTCAACCTGACCCGAACGACAGGAATTCAAGGCCTAACGGGCATAAAACCCAAACAGGGACAGGTTATTCGACCGTTATTGGAACTTTCTGCCGAACAGGTGCGCAAGGCCGTGGAGGAATATAACATTCCCTTCCGCGATGATCAGTCCAACTTTTCCACGAAATACGCGCGGAATAAGATCAGATTGGAGATTATCCCCAAGTTTGAGGAGATTCAACCGCACTTTGCCGAAATCATGCTGCAGAATATTGCACATTTCGAGGAAAGCTATGGGTTTATCCAAGACCATGTGTCGCGGCTACGCGATCAACTTTTTACAGAACAAGATGGATGGATCTTTCTGGAAAAGGATCAGCTAAAAGCACATATCCCTTCGGCCTATCTGTTTTTTGAACTGTTGAAGCCTTTTGGATTTCTGAAAAGCACCTTGGAAGATGTCCTGCAGGTTTTGGACCGGGAAATGGGGCAGCGGTTTGAATCGCCGAGTCATGAGCTACTGCTGGATCGGAATCAGTTATTGATCCGCCGGAAAAAGGAAGCTGGAGCTGCCCAGATGACGTGGCATTTGTCCGAAGATACACTCGCTTGGCATGATCGGGTATTCAGTATGCGTCCGGAGGAAGTAATCGGTTATTCCCTTGGAATGGATAATGTACAGGTGGATGCGGCATTATTGCAATTCCCATTGACGATAAGGACCTGGCAACAGGGCGACTATTTTGTACCGCTTGGCATGTCGGGGCGTAAGAAAGTAAGCGATTTTTTTATCGGTTTAAAAATCAATCGGTTTGAAAAGGAGGAGATACCCTTGTTGATCAATGGCAATGGGGAGGTGATTTGGATCGTAGGGAAACGCTTAGATAATCGGTACAGGGTAACAGAAAATACAAAGAAAGTCCTTACTTTAGTATGTAAATAATGGATATGGACGATCAAATCTTGTTTCAGGAGAAGCAATACCTCGGCAGGGACGGTACGTGGATCAGTGTTCGCTTGATCCTGGCACTGTTCTGCTTTGTTGCTTATTATATCAATTGGGAGCATGTTGTTTCGCAACAGTTGTTCTTTATTGTGGGCGTGAGCATTCTGATCGTATCGATTATCATGCTCTATATGGTGAATTACCGCACACAGGTCACCAAGACCCATGTTATTTTGAGCGGTCTATGGACGACCAGTTTGGTGAAGATCGATCTGAATTCCATTGTTAAAATGGAAAAGAAACGGTATTCCAGCTTCATCTTCAACAACCCTGTTTACAATCTGCATAAGAATGGCAAGATCCGTTTCTATTCAGGTGGTAAAGAGGCGGTATGGTTGACGGATAAGGATGGGTTGATCTATGTGATTGGTTCTCAGCAGCCTCAGCAATTTTTGATGGCTGTTCAGCAAGCAAAAGGGCAATCGTAAAAAAATGTTAACTGATATTTTGTTGACAATCGCCTTCCCATCGGGTTTAAATATTTAGTAAATTTGGTAAAAAGCATTAGAAATGACATTTATCTATTTCCTTATATCAGTAGTATTATTTTATTACCTCTTTAAATTTGGTATGCGTCTGTTGATGCCTTTCTTTATGCGGAAGGTAGCTGAGAAGATTGTGAACGGACAACAGGGGCAATATGCCAATGGCGGACCTAGCCAACAAGGCTACGGTGATCCGTTTGGCCAATTCAGACAGACCAATTCAACGCGTGCTGACGGTAAAGTCCGTGTAGATTATATGCCGCCTAAAGAAAGCAAGGACCGCAAGGGCACAGAGACTGCTGGTGAGTTTATTGACTTTGAAGAAGTGAAGTAAGCATCGCCGAGCAAAAAAGCGTATCTTTGTTTTTCCATGTGGCTAAAGCAACTTTCAGTATTAAATTTTAAGAATTATACGGATTCATCCCTCGAGTTTCTTCCCGAGACCAATGCCTTTACTGGGCAGAATGGCTCCGGGAAAACCAACTTATTGGATGCCATCCATTACCTGTCCCTCTGTAAATCCTATTTCAACCCCATTGATTCCCAACACATCAAAAAAGGGGAGGACTGGTTTATGGTACAGGGGCAATTCGATAAAGAGCTGATCTGCGATGTGGTATCCTGCAGCATCAAGCGGAACCAGAAAAAGCAATTCAAGAAGAACAAGAAAGATTATGGCCGCTTGGCCGATCATATCGGGCAGTTTCCCTTGGTCATGGTCTCTCCGAATGATAGTTTTATCATTATGGATGGGAGTGAAGAGCGGCGGAAGTTTGTCGATAATGTCATCTCCCAAACCGATAATCAATACCTGGACCTCCTGATTACCTATAACCGAATCCTGTTGCACCGGAATACGGTGCTGAAGAACATTAAGGAAACAGGGGTTTTCGATATTGGCCTTTTGGAGGTACTGAACCTGCAATTGGTGGACGCGGGGGAGAAAATCTTCCGGCGCCGACAGCAATTCATGGATGAATTTCTTCCTGAATTCAAGCGTTATTACCAATTCCTATCGGAGGATGCCGAGATGGTTGAACTTGTGTACGAATCCCAGCTCCAGAAACACGATTTCCTAGACTTGCTGAATAGCCAGTTGGATAAGGATCGAGCCTTGGAACGAACGACGGTCGGTATCCATAAGGATGACCTGATCTTCAGTATCCATGAAGGGATGCCGCTGAAGAAGTTCGGCTCACAGGGACAACAGAAATCCTTCCTGATTGCGCTGAAATTGGCCCAATATGCTTTCCTGAAAAATAGAAAACAGTACAAGCCCCTGCTGCTGTTGGATGATATCTTCGATAAGCTTGATGAGCTGCGCACCAAGAAGTTGATGCAATTGGTTTCCGAGGATGAGTTCGGGCAGATATTCCTGACCGATACCGATGCCGACCGGATTCAGAAAATATTCCAAGAGATTGGCAAACCAATTCGTATCTTTGACATACAAGGAGGTCAGGTCAATGGCGAAGTATAATGATGATGCGTTTCGGAGAAGTGATGATATTACCATCAAGCAGGCGGTTGAAAAGCTGCTGGATGTGTATCGTCTACGGAAGCGGTACGATGAAACATCGATCATAACCGCGTGGCCGGATCTTATTGGAAAAGCAATCGCCAACCGAACCCAACAAATTTATATTAAGGATAAGAAACTGTTCGTGCGTGTAGAGTCAGCTGTCATCAAGAATGAGCTGGCAATGATGCGCCGGCAGATCATCGGGCGTGTGAACGAATATGTGGGCAAGGTCGTTGTTGAGGAATTTGTGATTCTTTAGAACCATACGTGTTTAATCCCGTAAAATGAAATATTACCTATCTGCACTGTTAGGTTTTGTAATCTGGGGAACATTTGCCCTGGTGCTCAAACCGCTCAGTGAATTCGGCGCCTTAGATATCCTGTTCTACCGTGTTACCTTTGCCTCCGTCTGTATCCTCTTGGCCTGTTTCCTTTTTCGGAGAAAACAAACCCTGGAAAGCATTCGATATATTAAATCCATCAGTTCCCGAGAC
Source organism: Sphingobacterium lactis (assembly GCF_011046555.1). Taxonomy (NCBI): domain Bacteria; kingdom Pseudomonadati; phylum Bacteroidota; class Sphingobacteriia; order Sphingobacteriales; family Sphingobacteriaceae; genus Sphingobacterium; species Sphingobacterium lactis. The sequence continues at coordinate 270,197 of NZ_CP049246.1, read as the reverse complement.
AGAACCAGATTGCTGATCAACGTCGTTGCGAGTGCAATCCTATTGGGACTCAATTGGTTCTCTTTTATCTACGTCATGAATTCCGTCAGTGTGAATGCGACTTCCCTGGCTTATTTTATATGTCCCATTCTGACCACCATCCTGGCCAATATCTTCCTCAGGGAACACCTAAACAGGGGTCAATGGATTGCGGTCATCCTATTTGTACTGGCCTGTATTCTCATGGCCTATGGACATTTTATAGATTTGGTGTACAGTTTCTTTATCGCCCTGTCCTATGCGACCTACCTAATCCTGCAGAAGAATACATTCCAGATCGATAGGTTCTTTTCCCTGACAATACACATCGTGGTGGGCACCATCCTGATTCTTCCCGTCATGGGTTTAATCGATGTAACGGCACCGAAGACCAACGAATTTTATGGATTTATCCTTATTATTGCTGTGTTTTACACCATTCTTCCGCTGTTCCTGAATATTTTTGCACTCAAGGGCTTGGATTCTTCGGTTGTGGGCATCCTGCTCTATATCAATCCCATCATCAGTTTCTTCTTGGCTGTTTTCTTTTACCATGAGCAGATCAATACCTTCCAGATTATTGCTTTTTCGATGATCTTCCTGGCCATTATCCTATTTAATGTTGCTTATATTTATGAGCGGAAGCGCAATAGGGTGCTAAAAGTATAGCTATGGATATCAAAGATCAATTGTTTCAGCTGTTTGAGGTGTCGGACGCACAGGCCGATCTCATCCTGTCCAAATTCAGGCAGGAAACCTTTGAAAAGAATACGCTTTTGGCTACGGAGGGGAAGTTGTGCGGTCGGTTGAGTTTTATCGAGGACGGTATCTTTCGGGTATTTAAGCTTACGGAATCGCGTGAGGTCACGCAATGGATGGGTGGCAAGGGATACTTTGTTACGGATCTGAGCTCCTTCTTTTTCGGAAATCCAGCCAATTATTCCATCGAAGCCCTTACCCCGGCGACGGTTTGGACCTTGGATAAACAGGCCTATCTGGAAGTTCAGCAGGAAATTCCCGATTGGAACATCTTGGAGAAACGCTTTATAGCCAAATGCTTTATGGTACTGGAAAGCCGTGTGTTCGACTTTATAGCACGCTCGGCAGAGGAACGTTATATTCGCTATTTCGAGCAGCATAAATCCCTGTTCAATCAGGTGCCCCTGCAATATATTGCTTCCGTACTCGGAATGAGCCCGGAAACGCTGAGTAGAATCCGGAACAAACTAGCTAACTGATTTCCTGTAAATTTTTCTTCTTGATTTTTGTCAAGTGGCTTTGGAGAATTGCGCCCTACCTTTGGGTATGAACGAGCAAATAGAAACACATATCCGTATTGATGCCCCTATTGATGCTGTATGGGCGGTATTGAGCGATTTTCAAGCCTACCCCACTTGGAGTCCGACAATTGCTGAATTTTTTGGAACACCGAAAGTTGGGCAGCGCACGAAGGTATTGCTGACGCAACCTGGAGGGACCAGTATCACCATGAATCCTATTTTTCTGAAGATCGATGCCAATCGGGAATTGCGATGGAAGGGACGTTTACTCTTGAATGGGATTTTCGATGGGGAGCATTATTTTCGATTGGAAAGCTTGTCGAACGGGCAAACGGAACTCATCCAGGGGGAAAAGTTCAGTGGTCTATTGGTGCCTTTTATGAAGAAGATGATCCATGGCAATACCAAGTTGGGTTTTGAGGCCTTTAATAGGGCCATCAAGGAACGTGTGGAGTCCAGCCTATAGGTATTGCTCCAGATCGCCCTTGCCTTCCCTGAGGATCTCGAAATCGCCGGATGTCACATCCACAACCGTCGAGGCCACATTATCGCCATAGCCACCATCGATCACCAAATCAACCTTATCCTGGTATTTTTCGTAGATCAATTCCGGATCGGTGGAATATTCGATGATTTCATCCTCATCATGAATGGAGGTCGTAACGATCGGATTGCCCAATTCCCTCACGATATCGCGAACAATGTTGTTGTCGGGAATACGGATACCCACGGTCTTCTTTTTGGAGCTCAACAGCTTCGGAACCTGTCCGCTGGCATTGAAGATAAAGGTAAAAGGACCGGGGAGCGCCTTTTTCAATACACGGAATACGGTGGTATCGAAAGGCTTGGTGTATTGCGAGATGTCCGTCAGATCGTGACAGATAAAGGATAGGTTGGACTTCTCCGGTTTGATCCCGCGGATGGCACACACCTTTTCAATGGCCTTATGATTGGTGATATCACAGCCAATACCGTAAACCGTATCGGTTGGGTAGATGATGACACCGCCCTTGCGGAGTATATCCACTGCTTCTTGAATGGCTTTTGGATTCGGGTTATCGTTGTAGATCTTGATTAACATGTCTGCTCCTTTTCTCTAATGCAATTGGTTCTGTATAGGTAAACAAAAACCGTCAACAGAAGTTTGGTTGACGGTTTTTGTTTTTTATGTTCATTCTTGTTTAGAATTCTGCGTTGTTCGGTGTTCTTGGGAAAGGAATCACGTCGCGAATGTTGGTCATCCCTGTGGTAAACAAGACCAGACGTTCGAAGCCGACACCGAATCCGGAATGTGGAACGGAACCAAAACGACGGGTATCCAAGAACCACTCCATTTCCTCCGCCGGAATACCAACCTCTTCCATTCGGGTCAATAATTTTTCCAAGTTCTCTTCACGTTGGGAACCGCCCACCATTTCTCCGATTCCTGGGAACAGGATATCCATGGCACGAACGGTCTGTCTGCCTTCCGCATCGATCGGGTTCTGCTTCATGTAGAAGGACTTGATCTCGCGTGGATAGTCTGTTAGGATCACCGGTTTCTTGAAGTGTTTCTCAACCAAATAGCGCTCGTGTTCCGATTGCAGGTCAGCTCCCCAACCTTCGATCAAGTACTTGAATTGTTTCTTTTGGTTCGGTTTACTTTTCTTCAATATGTCTACGGCATCGGTATAGGTCACACGTTCGAAATCGTTGTTGATGACAAAGTTCAGTTTTTCTACCAAATCCATCTCCGAACGTTCAGCCTGAGGTTTTGATTTCTCTTCTTCCAACAGTCGGTTTTTCAAAAATTCAATTTCTTCTGGACAGGTATCCAACGCATATTTGATGACATATTTCAATAGACTTTCTGCCAAGTCCATGTTGTCTTCCAATTCATAGAATGCCATTTCAGGCTCGATCATCCAGAACTCTGCCAAGTGGCGTGTTGTATTGGAATTTTCAGCTCTGAAAGTTGGGCCAAAGGTATAGATGTTTCCAAAAGCCAAGGCTGCCAATTCACCTTCCAGCTGTCCGGAAACGGTAAGGTTGGTGGACTTCCCGAAGAAATCTTCTTTGAAGTCGATATCACCGGATGCTGTACGTGGAATGTTGTTTAGGTCCAACGTCGTTACACGGAACATTTCTCCGGCACCCTCAGCATCAGAACCGGTAATGATTGGCGTATGCATGTACACGAAATCGCGTTCATTGAAGAACTGGTGTACGGCAAAAGATAAGGCATTGCGGACCTTAAAGATCGCATTGAACGTACCGGTGCGGAAACGCAAGTGTGCAATTTCACGTAGGAACTCCAAGCTGTGTTTCTTCGGTTGCAATGGATATTTCTCCGGATCGGACTCCCCAATAATGGAAACTTCAGTTGCTTTAATCTCTACTTTCTGACCTTTTCCCTGCGATTCGACCAACTCGCCCTGCACACGTACGGCAGCACCTGTGGTAATGCGCTTCAGTATCTCATCTGGGGTATTTTCAAAATCAACTACCGCTTGAATATTATTGATGGTTGATCCGTCATTGATGGCAATAAATTGATTGTTACGGAAGGTACGAACCCATCCTTTGACAATAACCTCTTTTCCGAAATCTTCCGATTTTAATAATTCTTTAATTCGCGTATGTTCCATTTTTCAGTAAATAATATTAATGGTTGCCCATAAAAGGCTTAGGCCTACAAAAATAGCCAATTAATTGATTTATTACTTATAAATCTCAATTTGATATGCATGTGGCACACATAAAAATGGAGCTCGTAGAGCTCCATGTACAAGGTCTTATTTTACCCAACCCTTTTCGATCACTTCCTTGGCGTGATAGGTGAGGATGGACGTAGCGCCAGCGCGCTTGAAGCTCAATAGTGTTTCCAGAATAACCTGCTCACTTAACCAGCCGTTTGCAATGGCAGCCTTCAGCATGGCATATTCGCCAGAAACATTATAGGCCGCTATAGGCAGGTCGAAGTTATCCGCCAATAAGCGGATCACATCCAGGTAGGGAAGGCCTGGTTTTACCATCAGGAAGTCAGCGCCTTCCTGTGTATCCAGCTGTGCTTCGATCAACGCCTCCTTACTGTTTGCGGGATTCATCTGGTAGGTTTTCTTATCTCCTTTTTTCGGTGCGGATCCAAGGGCATCGCGGAATGGGCCATAAAATGCCGAAGCATACTTCGCCGTATACGACATTAGGGATACATTGGTGAACCCATTTTCATCCAAGATATTGCGTAAATAGCCGATGCGTCCATCCATCATGTCCGAAGGAGCGATAATGTCAGCACCACTTTCGGCATGTGCCAAAGCCATCTTACCCAATACCTCCAAGGTCTCATCGTTCAGGATCTCTCCATTTTCAACAATACCATCGTGACCATCCGAACTGTACGGGTCCATCGCCACGTCAGTGACCACGCAGGCTTCCGGGAAATTCTTTTTGACTGCTTCGATGGCACGCAGGTACAAGGTGCCTTTTTTATAACTTTCAGTCGCGTATTTATCCTTTAGGGACTCCTCAACAGCTGGGAAAAGGTCGAATGCCTTCAGGCCCAGGTTCATGCAGCTCTCCACTTCCCGCAACAGGTTGTCAACGGAATAGCGGTAGATACCTGGCATGGAGCTCACTTCCACTTTTTGGTTCTCTCCATCTACAATAAACAATGGGAAAATCAGGTTGGCGGCGAAAAGGTGATTCTCCTGAATCATATCGCGCACAACAGCGGATTTTCTGTTTCTTCTAGGACGGTGTAACATGTTTTTATCGTTTTATGTAAATGCAAAGGGGGAAAATTCCCCCTTGCGTACTGTTATTTAATAATCTAATCCAAATACGGCTTCTGCCAACCCGATTTCATCAGGTGTGTAGGGCAGGCTGTATTTCAATCCCAATTCAGCGATTGCTTTTGCTGTCGAATGACCAATACAGATGATCTTCTGGTCCGGGTCGGCCAAGTTCTCGCGGAAGTAGGCTTCCACATTGCTCGGGCTTGTAAAGATCAGGACCTCAGCATTGGACTTGTCGACATTTTCCTCGATCACTGTTTCGTATATCGTCATGTCGATAACCTTGGTGTTCTCAGTCAGGGCTTTCTGGATGGTCTTCAACGAGCCTTCAGCACGTGGAATAAGCACCGTTTGGCCATCTACCAATTTAGCGAACTCCTGTGCGATTCCTTCGGTGTCAATACCAAGGTTGTCGCCCGAGAAGTCGGCAACGCGGTTAAACTTGCGGAGGGTATCCTCAGATCCTCTTCCCAAAACGGCGATCTTTGTCTTTTTCAGGATCCACGGTTCCAACTTGAAGAAGTGCTCAATGGCATTCTTGCTGTTGAAGAAAATCCAATCGGCACGTTTAAGGATAAAGGAGTCCAATTTATTGATGGTCGGGAAAATGCGAATCAATGAACGCGCATCCACCTGAATATTGTGCTTGTTCAGGAATCGGGCCAGGTAGGAGTTCTCATCCAAATCCCGGGTGATGAATACCGAAGCTGGCAATTTGCGGTCTTTGCTGTATTTGGCAAAGATCTTTTCAGCCATGCCTTCCGTTGTTTCAGATTCCATAAAGATACGGTCCGGGAAGTCCTCGTTTGTATCGGCAATGGAAGTCCAGGATTGGAATTTACCATCTTTCTTCCGGCAGTAGCTACCCAATGGGGCGTGGCATCCGCCATCGAAGAGGTTCAATACCTTGCGTTCCACGGAAATGGCTTCAGCGACTTCTTTGTTATGGATCTGCTGCAGGACATCGAACAATTCCTGGTCGGATTCACGGATTTGAATCGCTAATACGCCCTGTGCAGGTGCAGGGACAACCTCCACTGCGGGGATTTCCTCCAAGTGGAAGTCCGAAAGGTCCATGTTGATCCTGGAGATGCCGGCCTTCGCCAATACGATGGCGTCGTATTTCTCATCCCTGAGTTTCTGTACACGGGTCTGTAGATTTCCACGAAGGTCATCGAAGTCCAAATCTGGGCGTAGGGAAAGCAATTGTGCCTTTCTACGGTTGGATGAGGTTCCGACATTCGCGCTGTGCTTCAGGGATAGGCGTTTGCTGATATCGACACAATCCTTATGGACGATCAACAGTTCAGCTGGATCTTCCCTTTCTGAAACGGCAGCGATGATAAGTCCCGGTGGGTTTACGGTTGGTAGATCTTTGTGTGAGTGAACAGCCAGGTCAATTTGGCCGGATAGCAATTCCTCTTCCAATTCCTTGGTAAAGAAACCTTTGCCTTCCAATTTGTCGAGGCGGAGGTGTTGAATGATGTCACCTTGGGTTTTAATGATTTTAAGTTCGGCTTCTACTGAAATTTCAGCTAATCGATCCTTAACAAAATTAGCTTGCCACAATGCCAATTCACTGCCTCGGGTACCAATAATTAGTTTTCTGTTCACGTTCAAAGATTTACATATGAATATTTCGGAGGCAAATTTACGGAAATAGCCTCTTAATTCTGACGTTTTATTGTCAGAATCATCAAATTTTAAGAAAATTTAAACCTTAATTGCTTTCGGATTCCGTGGATTTCACCAGGATCTCTTTGGCCATAACCATAGGAACTTTAATGTATTTCTTTTCCATATAGTTGATGACTTTGTTCAGCACTTCACGTGCTTCGGGATCCAGTTGCTCCAATTCATTTGCGAACACCTCGGTCATGGCCATGGAACGGATTTCCTTGATCTTCTCAGGGACTTCTTTCATGGCAACTTCCACGCGGCGCTGCTTTAAAATAGGAAGGAATTCTTTGATGTTCTGCTCGATGATCTTCTCGGCATTCTCCAGTTCCGCGTAGCGTTCTTGGATGTTTTTCTCGGCGATCTGCTGCAGGCTGCTCACCTCGATGTAGTGGATCGGGTGCTTTGCGATAACCGCTGCATCGATATCATTCGGGATCGCAAGATCGACGATGACCTTCTTGTCATCCTCACCTTGCAATAGGGATTCGTAAAGATCCTCGTGGATGATGGCTTCAGGAGCACCTGTACAGGTGATCATGACATCAAACCCCTTTTTATAGTTTTTCAGCTCGCTCAAAGGATATACCTGAGCGCCCAGTTCTGCAGCCAGGGGTTGCGCATTGGCAACCGTTCTGTTGAAGATGGTGAAATTGCTGTATTTATGTTTCTTCAGGTATTTTGCCAAGTTCTGGTTGGTCTCTCCCGAACCGATCACTAAAATCCGTGGGTTGTCCTGAAGTTTCACTTCGCGCAGTTTGCGGTACGCTAGGGAAACTACGGAAATCGGGTTGCGGGAAATGTTCGTGAAGGTATAGACTTCCTTGGCAGTCTTTACCAAGCGGTCCATCATCAGACGCAGAAAGTCGCCCGTAAATCCGGCAGCTTTGCAACGGTCGTAAGCACGACGTACCTGCGCTAGGATTTCCTTCTCCCCAACCACCAAGCTCTCCATGGAACAGGAGGTGCGGAAGAGGTGATTTAGTGCGTCGACACCAGCATAACGATTCACTTGACCTAGATAGCACTGCATACGCTCTGCTGGGACGCAGAAATTCATGCTATCCAAAAATTGGACTACAAAATCATCGGATAGTTCATGCGGCCCATAGAACACAAATTCTACACGGTTACACGTACCGATATAGAATATCTCCGGGATGTCTAAATTGTTTTTAAGGTTAATCAGGCGGTTATCCAACTCTTCGTTGCATATAACCAAATTCCCCAAATCCTTTAGATCAACGTGCTTATGGGTAAACGCTATAACTTTTAAATTCTTCAAAGCCTAATTATTTCTCCAATAATTTTGTTCTGCAAATGTAGATGAAATGCACGTTGGTATTGTCAAAAATCTGTCAATACAGTGAATTTAGAACGATTATAAATAATGTTAAAATAATGTTAAATACTTGGTTTGTAGCGTTCTGCGTGGGTTTTGTTGAAATTAATGTGACGACAATCATAATTAATATGTCCAATAAATGATAAAGATTACCGTTTAAACATTCAGGATTTTATGGAAAAGCAAAATTTATCCCCGAATTGTCCTTTCCGATTCCCCGACAAATTCCCATATTTGGCAAAAAAACAACACAATGAGAACCTTGAACAAACCTTTGGCGCTGATCGGATTTATGGTTGTATTCCTGGCCGCAATTTTCTGCCCCTTCCTGAAAGTGCCATTGAAGGCCAACTGGAATCTGTACCAGGTAGATACCGCCTTGTTTATGATTACCTACGGCATCTTGGGCGTATGTGTATTGTTCTTCTTTATCCGTAAATTGAATGTCTACCGCATCTCCGCATGGATTTTGGTGGCCTGGATTATACTTTCATTCGTGCTTGTCTATCTACAGATCAACAATTACTTCGGACTGAAATTGATTGATGGTCTGCTTGCCAAAACATTGCATCTAAAATGGGGGTGGGGCGTGTTGCTTCTGGGAGGTCTAATGGTATTATTTTCAGTAAATAAAGGAAAAGTTTCGAAGGATACGGAAAATAAGTAATTTCGCGAATCCTAATTTAATAGTTAAGTGAAATGGGAAATGGCTATCGAAAGATAGCCATTTCTTGTTTAATGAAATATCATTTTGGCCGAAACCAGCATTAGTCTACGTTTATGCTAAGGGAATAGTTTCAATCACTTGGTCAAAAACCTTTCCCCATCTTACCCATCTTCATACACCCTTTCTATCTCATATCTCAAATCTCACCCATCACATCTCATAGTCTACTTCGGCCTATGCGAAATAAAATGCGCCTTCAACTTATCCAGGCCGATATTTTCTTCAATTTTATCCAGTTCATAGACCCAAGCCTTCTCCGGCAAAATTTCCAATTGTTCCTTGGAATTGATCAGTTCTAGGGGTTTCACCTTGATTGTTTTCTCTATTGGCGGAACAGCGTTGTGCTGTTTTCTGGAGGTCCGCAGGATTTGGAATTCCAGGCTAGGCCATTTATTGATGGCGGCAAAGTTACCGGTATAGATCTGGTTGTATTCCCTTGCTGGGACGATATTGGCGTAGATGCTGTTGCGCTTGCTACCCTGGCTCTCCGTTACGTTGACAAGCAGTTCAAAGGAAGTTTCATTGACGATAAAGAACTTGACTAATCCTTCCTTTTGCTCACCGGTCAGGGCGAGGTAAATCCCCTTATCCAGGAATTTGATCGGGATATTGGACTGTACAGGCTCGTCGTCCTCTTCGGTGCGCATGTTGCCATGGACCAAGGTAATCTTGTTGAGTGGAACGGGGATCTCAAAACCCGTATCGTCCGTAACGCCTACGATGTCGTTCCCCAAAAATGCTGTTATATGTCCTTCAATGGGTTCATCTACGAACCGCACTAAATCTCCTATTTTGTAATTCATTTGATGCTTTCTAAAATATTAACAAATCGATGTATGTCTGCGATGTCGTTGTACACATGTATGCCGATGCGGATGCCGGTTCCCCGTGGGAAACACTTTATGCCCATCTGCTGGATATGCGGATAGCATGCTGGATCAACCTGCACGTTGATGAGGAATGATTTTTCGCTGCGTTCCTGAATGATGGGCAACAAGAGGTTGCGTTCAGCAAATAGCTTGTAGGCTTCTTCAGAAACCGATCGGTTATGGGCCTGGATCGTATCCAGGCCGATGGATTGGATCCATTGCATGCTTTTCTGCAAGGTTCCGTGGCTGAGGTTGTCCTGATGCCCCGGTTCGAAAAAAGTATCCAGAACAGATTTATGTTGCCACATGGCTACCGTCGGTTTTGGTCGGCCAATGAGCAGGTCCTCCAATAGGGAACGCAGTTTTTCGCTCAATAGCATAAATCCGTTTCCAAAGCCTGAAAGCAGCCATTTGTATCCTGATCCACCCAAGGCATCGATTCCCGATTCTTGGAAATTGAAAGGTTCGGTTCCTAAAAATTGGGTGCCATCGGCTATGATCACCAGATCCGGATAGGCTTGTTTGATACGCTTGAAGAAATCCAGGTTGATCTTCAATCCGGAGATGTACTGCACAAGGCTCAAGATCAACACATCCGGATGCGAGCGTTGAATCTCTGCTTCCAGCTTTTCTTCCACATCCACAGTGACAGGTACGGTGATATGCTCGAGTCCCCGGCTGATGATGGGATACTGCAGGGATGGATATTCATCTGCCAGTACGACATACCTGAAATCGCGTGGCAACAGGTCGATCAGCGTACTGTATCCGAAGGAAAAATTCGGTAGGAGGTACGTGTTCTCCACATGGGAAGTAAAGAAGGATGCGACCGTTTTTTTTACGTTGGCCAAGAAGTCCACCTGTTTGTCGCGCAAGTCCGTTCGGGAATCGAAAAATTCCTGTTCCCACTCCTGACGCCAGTTCAGGGAATCTTTTGGCAGCAGGCCATTTCCCGGCGTATTCAGGTAGGTAATGTCGTCAGCGATATTAAAGTGCGGCTTGAAATGCATACGGTTGGTTTTCTTGTTGTTCTAGGATATGAAGGTACTCTTTTTGACTTATTGTTTCGGCGCCCATGCGCTCCAGGTGCTCGGATGGGATCTGGCAATCGATAAGTTCCAAACCGAACCGCTGTGCCAGAAAAATCAAGGCGACCTTGGACGCATTGGAAACGAGGGAAAACATGCTCTCTCCACAGAATACCTTACCGACCTGAACGCCATAGAGACCTCCCACGAGTTCCTCGCCTTGCCACACCTCGATGCTGTGCGCAAACCCTTCGCGGTGCAGCTTGCTGTAAGCCTGCTGCATGTCATCCACGATCCAGGTGCCATCCTGATCCTTACGCGACACCGAAGCGCAGTATTGGATGACCCGATCAAAGGCCGTATCGCAGCTTACCCGGAATTTTCGGGACCGCAAAACCTGTTGCATGCTCTTGGAGATCTTCAATCGCTGTGGATACAGGACAAATCGATCGTGTGGTGCGTACCATAGGATCGGTGTATCCTCGCTGTACCAGGGGAAAATAGCGTTTTCATAAGCTAACAGTAGGCGTTCGGTCCGCAGGTCGCCACCTACGGCCAACAGCCCATCTTCATCGGCTAAGGAAGGGTGTGGGAAAACTAACTCGTTTTCATCCAATTGAAAGATCATAGCCTGTACGCCTATTCGGGCTGCCTAGGTTCTTTGCTGATTTCATCAAAGATCTTGTCCATATGCTCCACGTATTCGTTCGTGTCATCCAGAAAGAATTCCAACTGTGGAACGATGCGGGCTTGGTTCTTGATACGCGTACCTAATTTATAGCGGATTTCATTGGATTTGCTCTTGATGTTATCCAAGTCAGCTTTCGCGGTTTTGGTGTTCAAGAAGCTCAGGTAGACCCTTGCAATGGCTAAATCTGGCGTTACGCGCACCCTGGTCACTGTAATAAAAGCTCCTGGAGCCCAAGCACCACCCTCACGTTGAAACATCTCCGCCAAATCCTGTTGAATTACTCCAGCAAATCTCTGTTGTCTTTTACTTTCTGTTCCCATTTCGATAATCTCTTTGTCGGAAAAGCTGTATTGCGTTTCCAATACTACAAATATAAGGAACAGTTGGGAGAAATCCGGAAGGCGAGGGGAGTGCAAGTGAAAGTGTTTGATAATCAACTTGATGTTGGTCTTGATTAGCCCTTAACCGCAATCGTTTTCGTTAATTGTTCAATCGTTTGCGTAAGGCGCTTTTTCTCTAATTCGCAGGAAAATTTTGCAACTTGTATGGTGTGTTCGGCCGAACAGCAGATTGTAAACTTGATATTTTTTTACCTCATTTAAAAAATTAAATTATGATAGTTGGATTGAAAAAGATGGCCCTTGCTCTCGTTGGGCTATGTGTACTTTGCATTTCCTTATTCTCCTGTTCCAAGGATGTGGAGGCACCGGTAGTTCCGGAAAACCCGATTGACACCTCGCTGGCGAATCTGAAATTTGTCAGTAACCCAAAAAATCTCAATGTTATTATGTTCGTCCCTACGGACAATCCTGCCCGAGCAGATTATAAACCGCGCCTCTCGCAATTAATGGTTCATTTCCAATCTTGGTTGCATGACGAGATGAAACGTTATGGATACGACAAGTATATGGGGTTGGCGAAAGACGAAGCTACTGGCCTGGTTAATATTATTGAAATAAAGGGTGCGGGTACACAGGCTGATTATCCCTATGAGGCTTCGGTTTCAGCTAATAAGATCATTAAAGAGATAGAGTCGTTCAGAACCGCCAATCCGCAGTTGTTTTCGTCGGACAAGCACTACTTAATTCTACTTCCGGAGAGAACCAGCGGCGATACGGGCCAGCCTTTTTACGGGTACGGCAAATATTGTTTTGCCTTGGATAATGCTTTCATGTCGGTGAACCATATCCCGAATCCAAATTCAAATTACCTGGGCGGCATGTTGCATGAATTGGGGCACGGCCTGAACCTGCCACATAACCGCGCCAAATACGTATCGGAAGAACCTACGTTGGGTACATCGCTGATGGGTAGCGGGAACGTGAGCTTCAGTAAAGGAAAGCCCACTTTCCTAACCGAGGTAGATGCCGCAATCCTGAATGTGAACGAAGTCTTCCAATCGACTTCTTCCTCAGAACTTGCATATGAATCCCCAACCTTTACGTTGGATCCCAAGTTTGAAATCGATAATGCCAACCAGCGACTGAACATTTCAGGCTCCTTTACCTCAGACAAGGAAGTGAGCGATATCTTGGTGTATTTGGACCCGAACGTGAATAATGAAGGTGTGGGGGTAAATAGAGATTACAATGCTGTAGCGTGGCGGTTTAATCCAGGAACGAATAATACATTGGCAGGTGCTATTGATCTGAAGGAACTGTTCTATAAGGGCAATACGCCTTATGATTTAAAAATAAAGTTACTATTGAAAAATGGGGCCAATACCACTACCGACTTTGGATTCCAGTATGTCAATGATGAATTGACATCTTTTGGCAATGTTGTGTTTACCTATTCGAATGCATCGTATGCAGGAGTGAAGGGACAACTTGATATAGGTGAATACACAAAAGCAGATTTGTTGGACAAAGGCATTGAAGACAATAGTATCTCCTCCATAAAAATTGGGCACGACGTAAAAGTCACACTCTATGATGGTGATCATTTCAGCGGGAATAGCTTGGTTCTAACGGCCTCATCCACTTATCTATCTACTTTCAACGACAAAGTTTCTTCCATGAAAGTAGAGAAAAAATAGCAGGGCATAAAGCTAGACCTTGTCTGAGTTCCGAGCGTGGTGCGACCGTGTTGAAGCCGTGGTGGATACGTGCCTATAGACACGCTCTCACCACGCTCTCACCACGCTCTCAGTACGCTCTCACCTCAGACAAGGTCTATGCATGATTTTGTGAAATATTAGGCTAAAAACTGTTTATATAACTGAAAAACAGCTTGTTAGTGTTTTTCCGTAATTTCACGTAAAAGGTGCTGGTTACGTATTTCCAAAAGCCGAATTTGTTAAAAGTGCCAGAATTGCTGAAAAAGATGGTGGAAAAATTAAATTTCATGGGATAATTTGCGCACCACGGGGAGGGCGAGATGTTAAATTTTGGGCATAAAAAAAGACTTGTCGTGGGCATGGTGACAAGTCTTTAATCAAAATTAGTTTATAATTGGATAGAATAATTCGTTCAAAGTTTTAAGACATTCCGGTCTATCATGTTTAGTTTCTTTGGGTGGTTATTAATGTGAGTATAAACTCACTTTTTATTTCTTTTCATTCCCCTTTACATCACAAACATAGGTCTTTAATTACGTTGCTACAAGTATAATTTTAAAAAAAAGTAAGTGATTACTTATGGATTTGTGCCTTGATGCACCCGATTGTTCTTCCAAATCGATGCCAATTTCTTGATAGAAAAATAGCTAAAATAAGCTTTGAAAATAGCCTGAAAATAAGAGGGGAATCTGCTGCTAAAACGCAATAGCTTAACAATTATTTAACATTATGGCGCTTTCGGATAACGCTTGATAATTTATCGAAAATCGGGAATTTGTCTACCTGATTATTACTGTCGATCATGGGGAAATTGTTCGGTGTAATTAAATAAGTTTTTAGCAATATTTTTTTCTTTTTTCTTGAATTGTCGCAAGGGTTTGAATGAAATCTTGAATTTTGCCTAGATATTGGTACTTTTGTTCGACAAAATTTTGAAGATGAAGATTTGGCAGAAAAATATTGATGTGGATTCCTTTGTGGAAACTTTTACCGTTGGGCAGGATCGTGAAATGGACCTTCAGCTGGCCGGAGCGGATGTGCTGGGATCACTGGCGCATACGCGCATGCTGAATAGCATTGGCTTGATGACGGATGCCGACTTGGGCGCCGTTCAGCAGGAGTTAAAGAACATCTATCAGGAAATCCTATCGGATTCCTTCCAGATTGAGGATTCAGTGGAAGATGTGCATTCCCAAGTGGAAATGATGCTGACGGAGCGCATTGGGGAAGCGGGCAAGAAAATCCACTCCGGCCGATCACGCAATGATCAGGTGTTGGTGGATCTGAAGCTTTATTTCCGGTCGGAAATCGAGAGCATCTTCAAGAATACAGAGTTGCTCTTTGAGCAGTTGATCAGTCTGAGCAACACATACAAATCGGTTCTCATGCCCGGATATACGCATCTACAGATTGCCATGCCTTCATCATTCGGTCTATGGTTCGGAGCGTATGCGGAAAGTTTGGTGGATGACCTCCACCTTCTGAAAGCTGCATGGGCGGTCTGCAACAAGAATCCGTTGGGGTCGGCGGCAGGTTATGGTTCTTCCTTCCCGTTAAACCGTACCATGACCACGCAACTGTTGGGTTTTGATGATTTGAATTATAATGTGGTCTATGCACAGATGGGTAGGGGCAAGACCGAGCGTATCCTTGCACAGGCCATGAGTTCCATCGCTGCAACCTTGGCAAAATTTGCCATGGATGTAACGCTGTTCATCAACCAGAACTTTGGATTTATTTCCTTTCCGGCTCATCTCACCACCGGCTCATCCATTATGCCGCATAAAAAGAATCCGGATGTGTTCGAATTGATCCGCTCCAGATGCAATAAGATCCAGGCGCTTCCGAATGAAATCGCACTCATGACGACCAACCTGCCTGTTGGATACCATAGGGATCTGCAATTGCTGAAGGAAAACCTATTTCCGGCATTCCAATCGCTAAACGACTGCCTGGCAATCGCCAAGTACATGTTGGAGCATATCACCATCAAGGAGGACATTCTGAACGATCCGAAATACGATTACCTGTTCAGTGTGGAAGTGGTGAACAATGAGGTGCTTCAGGGCATCCCTTTCCGGGAGGCGTACCGCAATATCGGTCTGGCCATTGAGGAAGGAACGTTTCAGCCAGCAAAAGAAGTGAACCATACGCACGAGGGAAGTATCGGCAATCTCTGCAACGACCAGATCGAACGGATGTTTGCAGAGGTCAAACAGGAGTTCGGTTTCGAGAAAGTGGAACAGGCATTGGCGGAGCTCTTGAAATAGAAGTCGAATAGCTATAACATACGAAAGGCGTTCAATTTTTGTTGAACGCCTTTTTTATGTTTTAATATGCTAAGTTAGTCCTTTCTAATTTTGAACTTATACCGTATTTCGCTTTCAAATACCTCGCCTGGTTCGAGGGTCACTTTAGGGAAAGCGTCCTGATTGGGGCTATCGGGATAATGTTGCGCTTCAAAACAGAAGCCCCCATACCGCAGATAGGCATGCCCCGATTTACCGGTATCATCCTGCAGGAAGTTTCCGGTGTAGAGATGAAGTCCCGGTTCTGTGCTGTACACTTCCAGTGCGATGCCCGACTCGCGGGAATAGGCCGTGGCGATTGGTTGGCTGATCGGCAGCTTATTGATAAAAGTATGGTCGAATCCTTGGGCCACTTGGATCTGCTGTTCCGCACTATTGATATCAGATGCTATTGATTTCCCTTCCCTGAAGTCGAATACCGAACCTTCCACCGGAAGGATTTCGCCTGTTGGGATCTGCTGTTCGTTCAATGGCAGGAATTCATCCGCATGGATCGTGAAGGTATGGTTAAGGATATCGCCATTGCCTTCCCCATTCAGGTTGAAATAGGCATGGTTGGTCAGGTTAACGACCGTGGATGCATTGCTGATGGCGCGGAACTTTATGATGATCTCATTTTCATTGGTGAGTTCATAACTTACCGTTGTGCGGAGCTCGCCGGGGTAGCCTTCCTCTCCATCTGGGGAAACATAGTAGAAATCCACCAATTTTTTGAAGCTGACCTGCCTATCCCAGACCTTGCGGTGGAACCCTTCGGGACCGCCATGGAGAGCATTGCTGCCGTTGTTCTGTGCAAGCGCGAATTCCTTGCCCGCTAAGGCGAATCGGCCATTGGCAATTCTGTTACAAAACCGTCCTACGGTTGCACCGTGGTATTGTTCCTTGGCCTCCGCGTAATCGCTGATGCTGGGAAAGCCCAGAACCACGTCGATCAGGTCGCCATGTTTGTCCGGTACGAGTGCACTTACCAATCGTGCCCCATAGTCGGAGAGGGCGATTTGCATGCCTGCTCTGTTTTTTAGGGTAATCAGGTGGGTGTTTTTCCCGTGGATATTACTTTCAAAAGCCTGTGCAGAAGGAAGTTTATAAGTAGTCATGATTTGCGGATTGCTTCGGCTAAAGATAGCAAATTAGGCCTATCCCGCCAAGGATTAAGATTTTAATAAGCGCATAGAATTCATTAAATTGCTGAAAAGAAATGTATGCCGAAGGTTTGGGTGTTATTTGCTATTTCAGGGTTGTTGGTCTTTGCCTTTGGGTTGTTCGTCCCTGCGGAAGGGGCATTGACGAGCTTTAATTTCTGGGGGATCACCTTGGTGGGCAACAGTGCTCGGGTGATCATGGGCGTTGGTGCCGTGGGTTTATTGTTCGCCCTGCTCTACCGCTATACCGATTCCTTCCTTTATTCCAAGAATTGGGCACTCCTGCATTGGATTGCCTATATCTTTCTGTTCCTGAACATCTGGAGCTGGGGATTTGTGGAGCGGATCTACCTCGGCGAGGGAGATGCCATCCTTCAGGTCGATAAATTGAGTGCGGAAAATAGCGACCGCTTTACGCGGATCGAGGGAATCTACCACGGTGCCCTGACCATTTTGCTGTTGATGCAATTGGTCTATTTCCTCAATCTTCTGGTCGGTATCCTGTATCGAAAATCGAAGTTTGGCGAGTAAGCTCCCATTTTTAAAACGTATATTTGCCTTTCAAAATCCGAGATTTTACATGAATTGGAAACAGCTCTTATCAGCGAAAAGATGGGGATATGAAAGCCGTGCCATCAACGAACAGTTCGATGCGCGTTCTGAGTTTCAACGGGATTATGACCGGTTGATCTTCTCCTCACCATTCCGGAGGTTACAGAATAAAACACAGGTGTTCCCGCTTCCGGGTGCTGTATTTGTGCACAATAGATTGACCCACAGTTTGGAGGTTGCATCGGTTGGACGGTCCTTGGGCCGCTTGTTCTACAATTTGATGAAGGAGCAGCATCCGAATATCGATGCGGAGGTTCCTTTCTTGCAGGAAGTCGGAAATATCATTTCCGCGGCCTGCCTATCCCACGATTTGGGGAACCCAGCATTTGGGCATTCAGGTGAAGCTGCAATTTCCACCTTCTTTACGGAGGGGAAGGGACAGAAGTACCAGGAAATGGTAACCAAGGAGCAATGGGAGGACCTGTCACACTTTGAAGGGAATGCCAATGCCTTGCGCATCCTGACCCATGCATTCAATGGGAAAGACCCAAAAGGCTTTGCATTGACCTATACCAGTTTGGCGGCCATCGTGAAGTATCCGTGTGCTGCGATTGATGGGCATGTAAAATCTTCCCATCACCGTAAGAAATATGGATTCTTCGATACGGAGATCGGCACGTTTGAAAAGATAGCGACAGAATTGGGGCTGGAGCGCGATCCAGCAAATCCAAAAGGTTACCTACGCCATCCCTTGGTGTACCTGGTGGAAGCGGCCGATGATATCTGCTATAACATCATCGATCTGGAAGACGCCCATCACCTGAAAATCCTATCCTATAAAGAAGTGGAAGAGCTCTTACTGCCGCTATGTGCGGGGGAGGATCTTCGGGAACGTTTGGATGCGTTGGAAGATACGGCTAGCCGGGTGGCCCTGTTGCGGGCAAAGGCGATCAATACATTGATCTGGGCCTGTGCGAAGGTATTTGCCGAGAATCAAGATAAATTTCTATCGGGAACTTTTGAAAAGCCACTGATGGATGCGCTGAGTCCGGAAATTGTGGATCAGTTGCGCGTGATTTCCAAGATCTCCGTAGCCAGGATCTACAATGCGCCAACGGTTGTGCAGATTGAGATTGCTGGTTTTAAAGTGATGAATGCGCTATTGGAAGAATTTGTGCCAGCTTACCTTAAAGCGAACAAATCCATGTTCGACAGGAAATTGGTGGCCATGATTCCTGAGCAATTCCATACGGATAAGGAAGATACGTATTCCAAGATACGGGCGGTGTTGGATTTTGTGTCCGGTATGACGGATGTATACGCCGTTGAGCTGTACCGGAAAATTCAGGGCATTTCCATTGCCTCACTGGAGTAATTGGCCCGCAAGCAAGCGGCGCTAAAGTTGATTGAACGAGTAAAAAATGAAAGTTGTTATTGCAGAGAAGCCTTCGGTAGCACGTGACCTAGCACGGGTTATGGGCGCTAAGGAGGTGAAAGATGGATATATTGCGGGGAATGGCTATGCCTTCACCTATGCCTTTGGGCATTTGGTGCAGCTGTGCACACCCCAAGCTTATGGTTACCACAATTGGGCGGTCAGCAACCTGCCTATTATTCCCGAGCGTTTCGCATTGGAGGTAAAAAAGGTAAAGCGTGACGGCAAACAGTCCGATGATATGGGCGCCCTAAAACAATTGAACACCATTAAAGCCTTGTTGCAGGAAGCAGAAGAAATCATCGTGGCGACGGATGCTGGGCGCGAAGGGGAATTGATCTTCAGGAATATCTATTATTACCTGAATTCCAACGTTCCTTTTAAGCGCCTCTGGATATCCTCGCAGACGGATAAGGCAATCAAGGAAGGTTTTGCCAACCTCAAAGAGGGCGTGGAGTACGATAGCCTGTATATGTCGGCACGATCGCGATCGGAATCCGATTGGCTCATTGGTATCAACGCTACACAGGCGCTAACTCTGGCGGCCGGAAATAAAGGATTGCTATCCCTGGGTCGTGTACAGACGCCCACATTGGCGATGATCTGTTCCCGTTATCTGGAGAACAAGGACTTCAAACCAACGGCATTCTACAAGATCCAGGCAGGTTTCGAGAAAGACGGTATAAACTTTAAGGCAACATCGGCCAAGATCGATCAGAAGGATGCCGCGGAGGAGACCATTGCCAAATTGCAGGTCGGCATGGATGCGCAGGTAAAACAGGTGGAAGCCAAGGAAACCAAGGAACAGCCACCATTGCTGTTCGACTTGACCTCCCTTCAGCAGGATGCCAACAAGAAGTTCGGCTATTCTGCGGACCAGACCTTGGGGATCGCACAGACCCTCTATGAGAAAAAGGTAATTACCTACCCACGTACCGGTTCCCGGTATATCGGGGAAGATGTCTTCGAAAAGATAGAGGAGCTCTTTCAGCACCTTGCCGATACGGCACCTGAGAGCATCGCCGTGATCAGTAAGAATTTGATCGGGGCGAAGCTGAACAAACGTTCTGTGGATGATAAAAAGGTAACCGATCACCATGCGCTTTTGGTGACGGATGAAAAACCGGGGCCCATGCCCATGGATCAGCAGAACATCTACAACATGATTGCCAAGCGGATGGTGGAGAGTTTCTCCGAGGTCTGCTTGAAGGACATCACAACGGTCACCATAGATGCTGCCGGTGTTGAGCTGATCGCCAAAGGGACGGTCATCCGACAGTATGGTTGGCGCTTGTCCGCAGATCAGGTAGAACAGCCCGATGAGGATACTAAGAACGATGATCAGGACAATGAGAATGCGCAATTGCCCAAGTTGACACAGGAAGAAATGCTGCAGGTGCAGACCTTGGAGCTTGCCGAGCGCTTCACCAAGGCCAAACCCATCCATACGGAGGCCTCCCTGTTGAAGGCGATGGAAACTTCAGGGAAAGAGATCGAGGATGAGGAGATGCGCCAGGCCATGAAGGACTGTGGGTTGGGCACTCCGGCTACACGCGCGGCAACCATTGAAACCCTGTTTCAGCGGGATTACATCAAACGCGATAAAAAGAAACTGATCCCGACTGAAAAGGGACTTTCGGTCTATATGTTGGTCAAGGATCGTTCCATTGCGAAGGTGACCCTTACTGGTAAATGGGAGCAGAAATTGGAAGAGATGCGCGCCAATAAAGTAAGCTACGATGTGTTCATGAAGCACATCAAGGATTATACGGCGAAGATCACCAAGGAATTGCTCCTGTTGCGTGTCGCTATTGCACAGGAAGAACTGAAGCCGCTGCAAAAGGGGAAGATCAAATGCCCGAAATGTGGTCCGGGGCAGATTATGCTGTACGACAAAGTAGCGCAGTGTGACCATTATGCACGTGGCTGTGATTTCAAGATCTGGCGGACGTTGAACGGAGTATTTCTGGATGAAAAGGAAATGAAGAACCTGCTGGAGAAAGGAAAGACATCCGTGCTGAATAATGTCCGGGGGCTGGATGGGAAAACAGTTTCTGCGCCGTTGCTTTTTGAAAACTTTAAGGTAAATGTAGGGTGATTTCATTAACTTAGGTTGATGGAAAAAATCTATGTTTTCTCTGGCTTGGGGGCTGATCGTCGAATTTTTGATCGATTGGATCTCCGTGGTTTCGAAATCGTGCATGTGGAATGGTTAAAACCGAGACCGGCGGAAGCAATGGAAAGCTATGTTTTCCGGCTGGCGGAGCATTATCAGATTCCCAAGCAGGGCGCACTCGTGCTCGGCGTATCCTTCGGAGGGATGTGCATTGCGGAACTTTCCAAATATTACGACTTCAAGAAAACCGTCCTGATATCCTCGGCCAAAACGCGCGATGAGCTGCCGAAGGTGTTGGGGGTCTCCAAGATATTTCCCCTTCATAAACTTTTGCCCGAAGGGAAGCCAGGGAAGTTCACCGCCAAGATGCTCTATTGGCTTTTCGGGGCAGATACCAAAGAGGAACAGCAGTTGTTGAGCGCCATTCTCGAAGATACGGATCCCGATTTCCAAAAGTGGGCCGTCGATAAGATCGCCCGTTGGGAAAATACCCATGTGCCGGTAAATTGCCTGCATATCCACGGAGACAAAGATCACTTGATTCCCATTCAATATGTTGATTACACCATTCGGATACGTGGTGGGGGCCATCTGATGGTGTGGGATAAGGGTGCTGAGCTGTCTTTTCCCATTCGGAATTTCCTGTTGTAGGCGCTACAGCGTCATTCCACCGTAATTTCAACGCTTGAGCATAGCCTTCTCTCCGAATTCTGTTACCTTTGCAGCACTATGCAACAGAAACTCTATAATCCATTCTTAGATTTTAAATTCGATAATAAGGTCTGTTTTCTCACAGGAAAGGCACTGGACTCTGCGGATGAGGCCATTCAGGTTTTTCCTTTGTGGATGATGCGTGCCTTTGATTTGGAGGATAAACCTTTTAAGATGTTGGATGAGAGTTTCAGCACCTATAAAAAACTGCAATTGCCCTGTGCAACAGATGTGGCCGCTAAATTCGAGGAGCTTGAAGAGCAGGTGCAACATGCGATGGATGCAGGGTATGCCGAGGTGAGTAAATTGGATCAGTTGACGCTTTTCCAATGGGTGGCCAAGATCCTGTATGGCGTCGTGTTCAATGAAATTCAGGCCGGAATCCGGCAGGCATTCCTGGCCGGCGAGTCCATGAACTTCTCGCAGGCCTTGGTGCAGAAATTCCGAAACCTGCATGCCATGTTGCAATCCTTGGTGGTTCCGATGGAATTTGAAAACAAGAATCCATTTACCGTACAGGTTTTTCCCGTAGATAATGCCCCCGAAACGTTTATGTACCGCGATGAGATCAATACCCTGATCTTCTCCATTCGGATGAAGGACTTTGCGCTGATAGCTACGTTGCAGGACAACGGTGTGCATGAAATCTATCACGAGGATGCTTTGCGCGTTGCAGCTGATCAGACATTGCACCCGATTCAATTTGAAGAAATCTGTGCGCGTTACTTCTATTCTGCTTATCTTTTCAATCGGTTGCCGGAATATACATATATGGAAGTGCCGGAAAAGGTATTCGTGGAACCAATGCCTTTGAATGATTGGACGCTGAAGCCCATTTTCGACCAATGGCAGGTGAAGACCTATGGACAGGTTTTGGAAAACTTCTGGAAACCTTGGGGTTTTACCTTATTCGAAATCATCAAAGATCCCGAAAAGCCAATGACCTATCTGACCGATGCGGAAGGACATTTCTTGAAGACTATCAATCTGCCGAATTAAGCTTGGTATTTGCCGGGTATTTTTTGTAAATTAATGCAATCATTTTATTTGCAATGCGGTTTATCTATATTATACTCTTTGTTTTTATCCTATCCAGTAATACTACTGCACAGGAGAAACAGGTCCTGGATACAACCCTGGTGCGCAATGTGGACGTGATGCCTGCTTTCCCCGGTGGATTTTCGGCATGGCAAAGTTTTTTATCCCACAATATTGATCTCTCGGAGGCTGCCATGGCCATGGATAGCACCGAATATGCCCAATACGGTTCCCGACAGAATGCCATTCTTGAATTTACTGTCTGCCAGGATGGAGAAGTCTGTGATATAATAGTCGTTAATTCCGGAAAAATTAGTCCCTTATTTGAAGAAGAAGCCCTCAGGGTGATGAAGAAATCCCCAAAATGGCAACCCGGCATCAAGGATAACACCGCCGTCAGAACACGCTTTAGGCAAACCTTGACGGCTGTCTTGTAGTTTGATAGATTTGAGATTTTAGATTTGAGATGTGAGATAGGAAGGGTGTTATTGGGGGATAGATGTGAGATGGAGTATTGAGATTTTAGATGTGAGATGGGAAGGGTGTTATTGGGGAATAGATGTGAGATGGGAGAATTGAGATATGAGATAGGAAGGGTGTTATTGGGAAATAGATGTGAGATGGGAGAATTGAGATATGAGATAGAAAGGGTGTTATTGGGGGATAGATAATACGTTACTGAAATAATATTAATGCACTTAAAACAAAGTCATTTATTGCGGTTTAGCAAGAATGTAATCTTACTGGCTTAATAAATAAAAATATCTTTTTAAAAAATGAAAGGCGACCTCGGCCGCCTTTCTATCTCATATCTCACATCTCATATCTCAATACTCTAATGCGAGAAACCTTCCGGTTTCACTGTTTTTCTGTTTGGTGAGCTTTTCTGGAGTTCCTTGGAACAGGAGATTTCCGCCGTTTTTGCCTCCTTCAGGTCCCATGTCGATGACCCAGTCTGCGGCTTTGATGACATCGAGGTTGTGCTCGATGATCAGTACGGTATTGCCGCGGTCCACCAATCTGTTGATCACCCCCAGGAGTACATTGACATCTTCGAAATGAAGACCTGTCGTAGGTTCATCCAGGATATAGAAGGTTTTGCCGGTATCTTTCTTGGAGAGTTCCGTAGCGAGCTTCACCCGTTGTGCTTCACCACCGGATAGGGTGGTGGAGGACTGCCCAAGGGTAATATAACCCAAACCGACATCCTGTAGGGTTTTGATCTTGCGGTAAATGGACGGGATATTCTCGAAGAAATCCACAGCTTCATCAATGCTCATGTCCAGTACATCCGCAATGGATTTTCCACGATAGCGAACTTCCAAAGTCTCTCGGTTGTAGCGTTTTCCGTTACACGTTTCACAGGGAACCTGTACATCTGGTAGGAAGTTCATCTCAATGATCTTCATGCCGGCACCTTGGCAGGTCTCGCACCGACCACCCTTCACATTGAAGGAGAAGCGCCCTGGTTTGTACCCACGGATCTTTGCTTCAGGTAGCTGGACATACAGCGCACGGATGTCCGAAAACACACCCGTATAGGTGGATGGATTGGAACGTGGGGTTCTGCCGATCGGTGATTGGTCGATTTCGATCACCTTGTCCACATGCTCCAGTCCTTCGATCTTCTTGTACGGAAGCGGTTTTGCCTTTGCACGGAAGAAATGGTGGTTTAAGATCGGATACAGGGTATTGGTGATCAGACTTGACTTACCAGAGCCCGAAACGCCCGTTACAAGGACCAATTTGCCCAAGGGGATATCTATGCTCACATTCTTCAGGTTGTGTCCCGTAGCGCCCTTTAAACTGAGCGTATGGCCATTTCCCTTCCGTCGTTCAGCAGGGATGTTGATTTCGCGGGTTCCGTTCAGGTAATCCGTGGTCAGGGTACTGGCTTTCATCAGTTCCTTCGGTGTGCCTTGGGCAACGACCTTACCGCCGAATACTCCTGCTGCAGGCCCCATGTCGATAACATAGTCCGCATTGAGGATCATATCCTTATCATGTTCCACCACCAGAACGGAATTTCCGATATCGCGGAGGTTCTTTAGTGCATTGATCAGGCGCTCATTGTCGCGCTGGTGCAATCCAATGCTAGGTTCATCCAGGATGTACAGGACATTCACCAATTGGGATCCAATTTGAGTAGCCAAACGGATTCGTTGGGCTTCTCCTCCGGAAAGGGTCTTGGAGCTCCGATTGAGCGTTAAATAGTTCAATCCGACATCCAACAGAAAGCCGATCCTGGTTTTGATCTCCTTGATGATTTCGGTCGCAATGATGTTCTGCCGATCTGAAAGTCGGTTTTCGATGCCCTCAAACCATTCATTCAATGCGACAATGTCCATCTCCGCCAATTCGGCGATGTTTTTATCCGACAATTTAATGTGTAGAGATTCCTTTTTCAGACGGGCACCGTGACATTCCGGACAAACCACTTGGGTACGGAATTCTTCCAGCCCCTGATTGTCGTCCTGGTATTTGCCGCTCATTTCTTCCAGCAGCTTAAAGATACCGCCGAACTCCACTTTATATTCCCGAGCACCATAAGACCCGTAGGAAACGGTCAGGTGAATGGGATCATCCTCCCCAAAAAGGAGTTTATCGATGACATCCTCAGGAATCTTATCAATTGAGGAAGTCAAGGAAACATCGTATTTTTTGGCTACCGCTTTCAGGACTGCGAAGTTCCAGGAATCCCGGGAAGGTCCTAAAGGAACGATTGCGCCCTTCGCAATACTGAGACTGCGATCCGGAATGACAATTTTTTTGTCGATTTCGTAGATGTAGCCCAATCCATCACATCTCGGACATGCACCGTACGGTGAGTTGAAAGAGAAGGTGTTTGGCTGCGGTTCATCATACGAAATACCCGATTCGGCATCCATGAGGAAACGACTGAAGAATTGTTCTTTATTTTCTTTATTGGCTATTTTGATAATGCCCTTGGCCGTCTTTAATGCCTGCCCGATAGAGGTGAATAATCGTTTGCGACTTTCCTTTTCCACGACGATACGATCAACGACGATTTCAATGTCGTGGATCTTGTACCGGTCTACCTGCATCTTTGGAGCAATATCCAGAATCTCTCCATCGACACGCACCTTGGTATACCCTTGTTTTCTGATCTGTTCGAACAATTCACGGTAATGCCCTTTCCGTCCCTTTACCACAGGGGCAAGAATGTATATGCCTTCGCCATCAAATTCCCTTAGAATGCGGTCCGTGATCTCGTCGTCCGACATCCGTTCCATCTTCTTGCCACTGATATAGGAGTAGGCTTCACCGGCCCTAGCGAACAGCAAGCGCAGGAAATCGTAGATTTCCGTAATCGTGCCGACCGTAGATCTTGGGTTTTTGGAGGTAGTTTTCTGTTCAATGGAGATAACGGGACTCAAGCCTGAGATCTTATCCACATCGGGCCTTTCCATGCCGCCCAAAAACTGTCGGCTATAGGCGGAAAATGTTTCCATATACCGGCGCTGACCCTCGGCATAGATCGTGTCAAAGGCAAGCGACGACTTCCCACTGCCACTCAATCCGGTGATGACCACCAGTTGGTTCCGTGGAAAAGAAACATCGATATTTTTAAGGTTGTGTACTCGGGCACCAAAAACTTCCAATTCGCTTTGGTCACCTAGATCTACGGCTTTTCGTAAGGTCATCTATTCTATCCTAATTGCAAAATGCAAAGTTACAGAATTTTAGAAAGGAATGGTTACCGAGATTCGGGATAAACTGAGATTAGGCAAGATTGTTGAAAAGTATTACCTTTAACCAACAAACCCAATCACATTGAAGAAGCTAGACGTAAATAAAACCGAACGGGAGATCATAGAACAGGCACTGACACATTGGAAAGAACAAAATCTCCTTTCGGCGGAAAAATCCGATGAGCTTCGCGATAATTTGGACGACAAAGGGTTTGAGTGGGGAATGCTGGCCCGGTATGCCTTTTGGATCGCCCTGGCTTCCCTGATCTTTTCCGTGGTGTCCTTGTTCTCGGACGGATTTCTCTCCGATTTTGTCGAGCGCTTCTATAACACACCGAATGTAATCTTCTGTTTGGCCTTTGCCGGTCTGGCGGTATTCTTCTACCTATTGGGATTTCGGAACAAGGCCAAGAATCCGGATAAGAATTTCTCCAATGAAACCCTGATGTTGGCAGGCGCATTTTCCACGGCGGCAAGTATTGGTTTCCTGGGGCAGGTCTTGGATAGGAACGAAAACCATTTTACCCTACTATTCCTGCTGTCCATAGTCATCTATGCCGTCCTTGCGGTCAAATTGAAGTCCAAGATGCTCTGGATTTTTACGCTGGTTGCCTTGGGCATCTGGTTTGCTACCGAAACGGCCTACCACAGCAATTGGGGTTTTAAATTCTGGGGGATGAACTATCCCTTGCGGTTTACCATCTTCGGGCTGTTGCTGACTTCCTTTGCCGTGCTCATTCAACCGCGGATAAAGGCGCTGCAGTTCTTTCAATCGACCTCTTTTGTCATTGGTCTGCTCTACACCATGATTGCGCTTTGGCTCCTGTCTATCTTCGGCAATTACAGTGATTTTGAGAAATGGACCCATGTACGGCAGTATGAAATATTCTATTGGGGCTTATTGGGTATTGGATTGTCCCTGGGATTGGCCATCTATGGGATGAAGGCCAAGGACCATGCTGCACGAGATATCGGTTTCGTTTTCTTTATCCTGAACCTGTACACCCGTTTTGTGGAATACCTGTGGGACAATATCAATCGGACGATCTTCTTCCTGTTACTGGCCATTTCCTTTTGGTTTGTGGGCAAATGGGCTGAGAGCATTTGGAAGAAGAAGTAACCGTTTTTATTTCTTGTGATTTCTTAAAAAGCGCAGAGCATTCCGCTCGTGTGCCAATAAGGTTTCCATTTCCGCTTCATTCAGTGAGGAGATCGCTGGAATAAACAGTTTCCGTAAAGTTGGGAGGTGTTTGTTGCAGAGGATTTTTGCGCGCTCCATATGGAAATCGGATGTAACCAAGATGAGGACGGTTGGGTCTATTTTCTCCAAGCTCGCTTTGGCCAGGCAAAAATCTTCCATGGTGTTGCGGGAAGGAATTCCGGGCAAGAAGCGCTCGGGAGCAATGCCCTTCATTTTCAGGAAATTCTCTGCATAGTAGAAATGTGGTCGATTGGTCGTATTGAAATGTTCACCATTTCCACCCGTACACAAGACTTGAGCTGTTTCGTTTTCATCGGCAAGTTCGTACGCTTTGTATAGCCTGTCCAATGCAATGGGGGAGAGGTTTCCATATTCATCGTTCGGAGCCCCCAATACCATGATAATTGTACTCATACAATCTGTTTAATCCGTTGCAATTTACGAAAAATGATTAAATTTTTATTTTTGTTTAAAATTTAATATTGTTAATTTATTTTGTTACCTTACTGATGCGTTTGACATGCTGTTATATTATTTAGAAAAAAAGAAAAAGCCATCTGTTTCAGATGGCTTTTTCTATATATACGTAATGGTATGTTCTTATAAGTGGATTACTTCGCCATAAGCATCGGCAACAGCTTCCATAATCGCTTCACTCATGGTTGGGTGCGGATGTACAGCCTTCAATACTTCATGGCCTGTAGTTTCCAATTTGCGGGCAACAACCACTTCAGCGATCATCTCCGTTACATTGGCACCGATTAAGTGTGCACCTAGGAATTCTCCGTACTTAGCATCGAAGATCACTTTAACAAAACCGTCCTTCGCACCGGCAGCAGATGCTTTTCCGGATGCCGAGAATGGGAATTTTCCGACTTTGATTTCGTATCCTGCTTCTTTCGCTGCTTTTTCGGTAAAACCTACGGAAGCAACTTCTGGAGAACAGTACGTACAGCCAGGGATGTTGTTGTAGTCGATCGGGTCAACGTGCATACCTTTGATTTTCTCCACACAGGTAATACCTTCTGCGGAAGCTACGTGAGCCAATGCTTGGCCTTTCACGATATCGCCGATAGCATAAACACCATCGATATTTGTTTTGTAGAAATCATCTACGAGAACACGGCCTTTATCGGTTTTAACACCAACTTCCTCAAGACCCAAGTTCTCAATGTTTGGCGTGATACCAACAGCAGAAAGAACAACCTCTGCTTCCAATGTTTCCGTTCCTTTTTCCGTTTTAATGGAAACCTTACACAGGTCACCTTTTGTGTCAACAGATTGAACTTCGGATTTGGTCAAGATATTGATGCCTGCTTTCTTCAGGGATTTTTCCAATTGTTTGGATACTTCCTCGTCCTCAACAGGAACAATGCGGTCCATGAATTCAACGATGGTCACTTTTGTGCCAATGGAATTGTAGAAGTACGCAAATTCAACACCGATCGCACCGGAACCCACTACGACCATTGATTTCGGTTGTTTAGGCAAGTTCATTGCTTGGCGGTATCCGATGATCTTCTTACCATCCTGTGGAAGGTTAGGAAGTTCTCTGGAACGCGCTCCAGTAGCAAGGATCGTATGTTTTGCTGTATATTCTTTGGTAGATCCATCTTCCGCTTTCACTTCGATTTTTCCACCTTTTTTAATCTTTGCAGTACCCATGATGACATCGATCTTGTTCTTTTTCATCAAGAACTGAATTCCCTTGCTCATGCCATCTGCTACACCACGACTTCTTTTCACGATAGCCTCAAAGTCGGCTTCACCACCATTCACTTTGATACCATAATCGGCTGCATGATTTAAATATTCGAATACTTGTGCACTCTTTAGAAGTGCTTTGGTTGGAATACATCCCCAGTTCAGGCAGATTCCTCCTAATGCTTCACGTTCGATAATGGCAGTTTTGAATCCCAATTGAGACGCTCTGATAGCAGCTACGTAACCACCTGGACCACTACCGATAACAATAATGTCGTAATTCATAAATATTAATTGTCGTTATGTTTGCAAAATACAATTCATCAAAAATACTAATTTTTATTTAGTCAGGTCATATCTTTTTCGCTCTCCTTGTCATTTTTGTGTGGCATATGTCATTTCGAGGTCACTTCATAAAACAGGGTTTCTTTTCCCTCTCGGATTTGCTTTTCTTTGCGCTGACTAATAAAGATTTATATGCTAAGGATATTCCAACAAGTTGCCCTTTGGGAGGCAATTTCCACAGTTTTATTGTTTTTTGTAGCCATGCCGTTAAAGTATATCGCGGGAATTCCCGAGGCTGTACGTGTTGCCGGTTCCATCCATGGATTCTTGGTTGTGCTCTTCGTGATCCTCTTGATCGCCTGTTGGCAAACGTATAACTGGAAATTCAGTCGCGTGGTCAAGTATTTCTTCTTGAGCTTGATTCCTATCGTTTCCTTTTGGGTGGAAAAAGACCTGAAAAAAGAGATTGCGGCACAGAAAGTAGCCTAATCTCGTTTTTTCACATCGCTCTCGATCCCCATATAGGCATAGGTGATTTCCGTCTTGCCGTGTGGGGTCGGGGTACCGTCCTTATCCAGGTTGACAAATACCAATTTGTCGATGGAGAGGATCACCATCCGGGTAATCTTATTGCGTACCACACAACGCATCGTCAGGGACGTCCGGCCAAAGTTGATGGCTTCGATCCCCAATTCGATGATATCGCCCTGCTTTGCGGAACTGACAAAATTGATCTCCGAGATGTATTTCGTCACCACATGTGGGTTCCCCAATTGGACAATCGCATAGATTACTGCTTCTTCATCAATCCAACGCAGTAATGTTCCCCCAAATAGACTGCCATTTGGATTCAAATCTTCGGGTTTTACCCATTTACGTGTATAAAAGTTCATAATAACGAATATCTGAAAAAAAGATGGATACTGCTGTTCTCGTTCGTAGGGTTTGGTTTAGGTGCGAAGGAACAACAGGAAATGAAAAAGGCAAACTTGCGTTTGCCTTTTCAATATGGTTAATTAAGCGTGGATAGCGCGGTTTGCAGTTGCTGCAAGCGCTGCTTCTTTCAATGCTTCGGTAAACGTAGGGTGCGCGTGGCAGATTCTTCCGATATCTTCGGCAGATGCACGGTACTCCATCGCTACGACCGCTTCAGCAATCATGTCCGCTGCACGTGGTCCAATCATGTGTACACCAAGAACCTCATCCGTATCGGCATCTGCCAATACCTTGATGAAACCGTCGGTGTCACCCGATGCTTTCGCACGTCCAGAAGCTTTGAATGAGAAACTTCCAGCTTTGTATTTTTTACCTTCTTCTTTTAATTGTTCTTCTGTCTTACCAACGGAAGCAACCTCTGGCCAAGTGTAAACAACACCCGGGATCAGGTTGTAGTCGATATGTGGTTTTTGACCAACGATACGCTCAGCAACATAGATGCCTTCGTCCTCAGCTTTATGTGCTAACATCGCGCCCTTGATAACATCACCAATGGCGTAAACACCAGCAACGGAAGTTTCCAAATGCTCGTTCACAGGAATCTTGTTTCCGCGTTCTTCAACTTGGATACCGATGTTCTCCAAGCCTAAGCCTTCGGTATACGCTGTTCTACCTACCGCAACGATACAGTAATCACCTTCCAATTCGATGTTCTGACCTTTTGCGTCTTCAGCAGTAACAACTACTTTCTTGCCTTTAACGCTAGCACCGGTAACCTTTGTGTTCAAGAAAAATTCCATACCTAGGTTTTTCTTCAGGACACGCTGTAATTCTTTACCCAATCCGCCATCCATTGTGGCAATGATGGATTTTGCATATTCAACAACAGATACCTTTGCACCTAAACGGGCATATACAGAACCCAACTCCAAACCGATAACACCACCACCGATAACGATTAGGTGTTTAGGGATTTCAGTCAAGTTCAAGGCTTCTGTGGACGTGATGATTCTTTTCTTGTCTACAGGAAGGAATGGCAATGCTGTCGGTTTTGAACCCGATGCAATGATAACATTCTTCGCTTTCAACTCTTCAACTTTACCATCTTCGCCGGTTACTTTAATCGTGTTCTTGTCAACAAATGATCCTACGCCTTGGAAGCTGTCGATCTTGTTTTTCTTGAACAAGAATGCGATACCCGCTGTATTTTGAGCAATTACATCATTTTTACGGTCGATCATCTTTTTCATATCGACTTTTAAGCTGCTCAAGCTGATACCGTGCTGTTCAAAATTATGTGCTGCATTGTGATAATGCTCTGATGAATCCAACAAAGCTTTGGATGGGATACATCCAACATTTAGACATGTTCCTCCAAATGTGCTGTATTTTTCAATCACGGCAGTTTTCAAGCCTAATTGAGCACATCGGATAGCGGCAACATAACCACCTGGACCACTTCCGATTACGATTACGTCGTATTGCATAGAATTATTTTTTGTTTTATAGCGCAAATTTAATATTTAAAAGCCGATTAAGCGAAGGGAAAATAGGATTAATTGCGCTTCCAGGTTATCGCTTTACTTTTATGACACTAATTTCAGGTACCTGCCGCACAAAGTCAAAAGGAGGGATCATTGTCTCTAACCCAAAATTTGTGTTTTATACAGCTTGACAGCGCATAAAAAAGGCTCCCGATTGGGAGCCCTATATGGTTAAATTCAAGTTGTCGGATTATTCCGCAACGATTTTTCCTTGCATGATACCGAAGTGACCCGGGAAACTACATAGGTAAGGGTATACACCTTTTTCCAAAGTTACCGTGATTTTATCTTCTTCACCTGGACCTAACAATTTCGTGTGACCTACGATGGATGACAATCCTGATTTAGGAATGTATTCGTTGTCCACAGCTGCAGTTGCTTCAGCGCCGAATGTTGGGATGTCAACACCTGGTTTCAAAACCACTAAATTGTGTCCCATAGATTCTTTAGGCATGGAACCTACGTTTTTCAACGTGATTTCCACAGGCTCGCCCGCTTTTACACGGATCAAGTTGGTATTGAACTGCATTTGGTCGTTTCCTTCAACAGTCCATGTTTGTGATGAAGTTACGTTTTCAATTCCAGGTACAGTTTCAGTTGCAGGTGCTTCAGTTGTTGTTTCGGTTGAGGTTGAAGCCGCAGTGTCATCTTTTTTCTCTGCGTTGTTGCCACAAGATGTGATTCCAATTGCTAATACTAGCGCAGGAATAATAAATAATTTCTTCATAGCTAATTTTAATATATTTTATACGAATTTAACATAAATTATTGATACCAACGAGCATATTCGTGTCAAAGGGGAATTTTGCTGCTCTTGGTTTTATTTGTCACCTGTATAATTTTCTGATACAATTCGATCGGATCAAAGGGCTTTCCAATTACCCCATCCGCACCAGCCTGATAGGCTGCAGCTTGCTCATGCTCCAGGACGGAAGCCGAGATGGTGATGATCGGGATGCCATGTTTCTCCGGGATGATGTGGTTCTTGATCTCTTTAATGGCTTCGAAACCACTCATGATCGGCATATGGGTATCCATCAGGATCAGGTCGTAGGATTCTGATTCCACTTTCTCCAATGCTAACCGGCCATTCTTCACGATATCCACTTGGCAATTCCAACTGCGAAGCATATGTGCAAGCATAAAGGAGTTCAGTTCATTGTCTTCCGCCACCAATACTTTCATCTTTTCAAATTTCGGAAAGCTATTGTAGGTAGGGACTTCTTTCTCGATATGTTCTTTTTCGTGTGAGGATTCCTCAAACCAGCCTTCAAAATAAAACTCCGAGCCCTTACCGTATTCGCTGCTGGCTCCAACCTCGCCGTTCAAGAGTTTCGCCAAGCGCTTTACGATGGCAAGACCCAATCCCGTACCGCCAAATTTCTTGGTGATGCCGTCATCGGCCTGCTCAAATGCCAAGAAAATCTTCTCCACCGAATCTTCCTTGATGCCGATTCCTGTGTCGTGAACGGAAAAACGAAGGTTGTAATTGCCATTGTTCACCTCCAGTACCTTAATCTTAAGCACAATCTTTCCACTTTCCGTAAACTTCAAGCTGTTGGAAATGAAGTTGCTGATGATCTGCTGCAAGCGCAGGGAATCGTACCGAATATACTGTGGCGTTTGGTCATCCATTTCGACTTCGAATTCCAAATCTTTATGGTTGGCCTTGATGCGATAAATCCGGTTGATATCCTCAACCATCTTCGTCAGGCTGAAGTCCTCATATTCAATCTTCAACATACCTGAATCAATCTTGGACAGATCCAAAATATCATTGATGATCAGTAATAGGGAGTGGGAGGCATTATCCAAACGGCGTAACCAATCCTTTTGTTCGGTCGATAGTTCCGAACTTTTGAACATGTGCATGATCCCCATAATACCATTGATCGGCGTACGGATCTCGTGGCTCATGTTGGCCAGGAAAATTTCCTTAGACTTGCGTGCCTGAATGGCTTCTTCACGTGTTTTCAGCAATTCGATCTTCGACTCTTCCAGTTCCTTGTTCTTCTGGATGAGTTCCTGCTGGATCAGGATCTGTTGCACGAAGGATTTGACCTTGGCAATGGTGATCTCCGGATTAAGGGGCTTGTAGAGGTAATCTACAGCGCCACTTTCCAGACCCTTGAGCAGAAATTTATCCTCCTTGGAAATCGCCGTTACCATGATCGCCATAATATGACTTGTCTTGGGGTTTGATTTCAAGAGGGACACAAATTCAAAACCATTGATCTCCGGCATCTGCACATCAACTAAGGCGATGGAGATGTCGTCCTTCCAACAGATTTTAAGGGCTTCGTTGGGATCCGTACAACTAATAATATTGATGTTGTCTACATCTTCAAGCAGTGCATTGAGGCTGATAATATTCTCCTCCTTGTCATCTAATATTAAAATATTGATGGTTTTCATAGATCACTTATGTTAATAGACTGAAGTATTCGATTATTTGTTCATTCGTCAGTACCTGAACTTCTGTGGAAACTCCCTTGCCCCCCAAAGGCATGGTGTTGATAATAGCTTCCTGAGGGTCCTGAACAAAGCATTTGGCGCCTTTTTGAACGAGCATTTTAAAGCCGTTCATGCCATCTTGGTTGGCACCGGATAAAAGGAAAGCTATTGCTTGCTTTCCATAGATCTCCGCCACAGTTTCGAAGAACACATCAATGGATGGCCTTGAGAATTGAACCGGATCGGAGACATCCAAGGAAAAGGAAAGGTTCGGCTCGATCAGGGTATGGTACCCCGGAGGAGCAAAATAAATTTGGTTCTCCAATATATGGTCCTTATCCAATATGGAGGTCACCTTCCGTTTCAGCCGCTTGGATAGGTTTGTTTCGATTTTTGTTTCGTATTTTGAATTTCTGTGCAGGACAATGACAATGGCCGGAGTAAAAACTGCAGGCAAGTGGTCTAGGATATCCACGATAAGCTCATAGGCTCCCGCAGAACCCCCGATGACGATTATTTCCCTAGCCTTTTTCTCCATGCTATTTAATTTTTTGATAGATATTAAACTCTTTATCTACCACCTTGAAGTTTTCCATGACCTGATGACGCAGGATAGTTTCCTTCGTACCAAGGCATAAAAAGCCAAACAATGCCAAGGACTGGTAGAATAGATTGATTACGTGTTCCTGCAATTCCAGGTCAAAATAGATCAATACATTTCTGCAAGTTATTAAATGAAATTCATTAAATACTTGATCAGTAGCTAAGTTATGCGTGGAAAATAGGATATTTTGCCGTAAATCGTGATTTATGATCGCAGCATCGTAACGCGCCGTGTAATAGCTGGAAAGACTTTCCTTGGAATTGTAAGCATTGAAATTGTCGGTGTATTCCTTGAACTTCTTGAGTGGGTAGATGCCTTTCTTAGCAATTTCCAGAACCTTTTGATTGATGTCGGTGCCGTAAATAAAAGCCCGGTCGCTCAAGCCATTTTCCTTAAGCAGGATTGCTAAGGAATAGACTTCCTCGCCGGTTGAACAACCCGCACTCCAGATCTTGATCCGCGGAAAAGTCTGCAGGTAGGGAATGATTTCGGTGTTCAGTCTGTTGAAAAAACTGGGGTCGCGGAACATCTCCGTAACATTGACCGTTATCTCCTGTACAAAATAGTGCTGGAAGCCTTCCACGTTGATCAGTGCATTCTTCAAGTCCACAAAATCCATACCCTCCAGGTTCATGATCCGCTGTACCCGCCGCTTTAGGGAAGATCGCGTATAACCGGAGAGATCAAAATCGGATATATTCTTCAATAAGAAGATAATTTCCTCCACCTCACTAAAACTGATCTCGTTCATTTTTTTAACTCAGCCACACTTGCATTAATGATACTAACTTATCCAGATCGATCGGTTTGCTGACATAATCGTTCGCACCCAATTCGATGGACTTCTCTCGGTCGCCTTTCATGGCTTTTGCCGTTACGGCAATGATCGGTAACTGATTGAATTTTTTGTTCTTCCGTATTTCCTGGATAGCTTCATAACCATCCATCTCCGGCATCATGATATCCATCAGGACAATGTCCACTTCTTTTTCAGGGTCATTGACAATATTTACGGCTTCCAAACCATTGTTGGCAATCTCAATCTGCATATTGTACTGCTGCAGGGAAGAGGTCAACGCGAAGACGTTCCGCATATCATCGTCCGCAATCAATACAGTCTTGCCTTCCAATCTGCTCGCACCGTAATTATCCTTAGACTCAATTTTTTCCGGATGTTTAATCGGGTTATAAGCAGGAGCGGATATTTTGTTAAGGAAGAGATTGACTTCATCGATCAATCGGTTGTTGGATTTGCTGGATTTTAAAACCATCGACTGCGTATGGCGCATAATCTGTTCCGTCTGTTCCGTCGTGAGGTCATACGCTGTATTGATGATGACCGGCAATTTCTCGTACTTCGGATTTGCCTTTATTTTGTCCAACATTTCCAGACCACTGCCATCAGGAAGTTTAACATCCAAAATGATGCAGTCCAGGTTGCTTTCCTGTTCCAATTTCTTAAGTCCTGATTCGATGGTAAAGGCTTGGATAACATTGATGTTCTCCTCGGCGAAAGCATTCTTGATCAGGTCACTTTGGAATTCTTGATCCTCAATAAGCAGAATCTTTTTCAATTCCTTATTGACATTCAGCTTGATGGTTTCAAAAGCCTTTGCTATGCTTTCTTCATTTACCGGTTTGGCCATAAAGCCGATTGCTCCATTTTCCAGGAAATCCTTTTTACTGAAGTTCGCAGCAGACATCATGTGAATAGGGATATGTTTGGTCGCTTCATTGGCCTTAAGCGTCTTAAGGACTTCCCAGCCATCGGCTAATGGGAGCATCACGTCCAAGATTATAGCATCCGGAATATGGTCTTCCGCCATTTGTATTCCCGCTTTTCCATCATGCGCATTCAATACCTTATAGCCATAACCCGTTGCGAATCCTTTAAGGATCTCCGCAAAATTCACATCGTCCTCAATGATTAGGATGACCTTATTGGCATCTGGGTTTATCTGTGGCTCTGCAATGGCCGCTGGACGTTCCTGCACAATCGTACGAATGGGCTCTTCTCGAATCGGTAATTCCACAATTTTATGTTCCTGCACTGGCTTCGGTTGTTGCTTGCCCTCCTCAAGTGGAATGATCAGCGTAAATTTACTGCCCTTGCCCAATGCGCTGTCCAGGGTAATTCTACCACCCAATAGACTGGAAATCTCTTTGGAGATGGAAAGACCAAGTCCTGTACCTCCATATTTGCGGCTGGTCGATCCATCTTCCTGACGGAAGGCCTCAAAGATCAATGCTTGTTTATCTTCAGAAATCCCTTTTCCATTATCGGTTACCGATAGATGGAGATTTCCGGATTCTTCCACAATCTCCAGCTTGATCTCACCCTTTGGATCCGTAAATTTGAATGCATTGGAGAGGAAATTCTTCATGACCTGCTCTAAGCGGTATTCGTCCGTAACAAATTGCACCGGACCTTGGCTAACGTCTGTAATAAAGGTAATGGATTTCTCACGTGCCAATTCCTTGAACAAGGACTCCAGGTTATTGACAAATTCCTTGCTGACAATCGTATCGTGATTCATGTCCACCTTCCCGGATTCAATCTTCGCCAAATCCAATAATTCGTTGATCAACTGCAATAAATCCGAACCCGCATTATGGATGACAGATGCATATTTAATCTGTTCGTCGGAAAGGTTCTTATGCTTGTTGTCCTGCAACAGCTTTGCAAGGATCAGGATACTGTTCAATGGCGTCCGTAATTCATGGCTCATGTTGGCCATAAATTCAGACTTATATTTACTGGCCTGTTCCACTTCAACGATTTTCATCTCTACGATGCTATGGGCTTCGTTCAGGTCTATATTTCGTTTTTCAAGCTCTCCGGCTTTATCGTTCAGCTCCTTATTCGCTTGAGAAAGTTCTTCTTGCTGTACACGTAATTCCTCTTCGGATGCCTCCAGGAGGTTAGTCTTGTACACCAATTCCTCGTTGGTGATGCGGAGCTCTTCCTGCTGTGCTTCCAGTTCTTCGGTTTGACGCTGGGTTTCCGCCAACAGTTCTTCTACCAAACGATGGCTTTGTCTGCTATGGATCGCTGATCCCATGGACCGGCTTGTACGGGTCAGGTAATTGAGGATGCTATCGATTTTTTCCTTCGGAAATGGACCGATGACCTCTATAAGCGCTAAACATACATCTTCGTACACGACAGGAAAAAGTATGGCCGTAGCATCGAGGTTATCGATGGTAGCCGTTTGGATCTTGGAATTTTTGATCTCGGTTACTGGAATTACCTGTGGGGTTTTATTTTCAGTTATTGTCCCTAGAATACCATCTCCAAGAATAAAATTCTCCAGTGTATCCTTCTTCTCCATGCCTTGGGAAGCTAGTAGATTGAATTCGAAAGAATCAGTCTTGCGGATGTAATATGCAGCCGCATAAGCTTGAATGTTATTGGCAATAATGGCCAGTGATGTTTTGGCAATTTCCCGTTCCGTCATCAAACTGGAGATGGAATTGTGCAATTTGGATGAACTGGTCAATACCCAGTTTACATCTTCAAGACGCTCTGTTGTCTGCGTTAAAGTACCATTCAAGTCCCGTTCTTTCTGGGAAGTCTTCCGGAGGTAACCCAAGATGCGCATGGTT
Organism: Sphingobacterium lactis; assembly: GCF_011046555.1. Lineage (NCBI taxonomy): Bacteria > Pseudomonadati > Bacteroidota > Sphingobacteriia > Sphingobacteriales > Sphingobacteriaceae > Sphingobacterium > Sphingobacterium lactis. Next base: position 231,377 of record NZ_CP049246.1, on the reverse strand, counting down.
TGAATCACCACGATTAAAATGATGACCAAAGAAATAATGCCCAATATGGCCGTAACGATCCGGGTATTGTCCAATTCTGACTGACGTTTGATGGTCAGCTCCCGTCGTCTTTTGATGATATCTCCGGCGAAAGAATTACTGGCGGCGATGATTTGCGTCTGTTCATCGGCCAGTAACTTCATAATATTTTCCAGATTGGCGGTCGAATTGTTTGGGTTCTCTGAAATTATTTTCATGGAAATCGCCTTCACCTGCGGAAATGAAGCGGTGGCGGATTGATACAAGTCGTTCGGTGCCTCCAATAAGCGTAATTTGGTCAGGATGGCTTCGCCAAGTTGTTCCTCGACGATGGGATCCCGCTGCTTCTCCATGATTTTGTATTTGGAGAGCTTCTGGATTTCAATCTCCCAATCCTGAATCAGGTAAAAACGCTCCTGTGACAGTTCCATGTAATTCTTGATATGATTGGCATACGCTTTTTGCTTGTTCAAGAAATACCAATAGGAAAAAATAATGATAAGATAGGCAATGCAGATGCTAGTTATAAACTGCCACCTAAGTTTGATGAACTTATTCATGTTAGATATGAATGTATTTCGTAAATTTCTAAGTGTCCTCCACTCAATCAAAGCCATTACCCCCAAACAGCTTCTAATAAAACCATGCAAAGGTAATGAACTAAACCTGAATCGATATAAAATATCACTAATTGTTTCCTTAAGGAATGTTTTTACCGTTTGTCATGAAATCGAGTTAATTGAGGCGAAAAACAAAGCTACAAAAAGAAGGATAGTACCAATAACCACCAATAATAATAGGTTATGTCGTAATTTTCAGCGGCTTAGAGTTTCCTCGTAAATCTATGAAAAAATATTGTAGTTGCATGGATTAGTTGGTAAATCCGTATTATTACAGGTGCTTCTCCCTTGTTCTACGTACTTCTTCTCAAGAATATCAAGAGGAATGGATATTAAAGTCCTTATTTTTTTTATCTTTAGTTCATCGGACATGATATTAATCTTAAATTAAATGGAATCACCTATTCAATTAGTGCTTATTATTACGGGTTCAGTAATCGCAATATTTGTTTTATTGTACCTACTTCCTGTGAACCTCTGGTTCACCGCGCAGTTATCGAACGTCAAGATCAGCTTACTGAACTTGGTATTGATGCGGTTGCGGAAGGTGCCACCTTCCTTGGTGACCAATGCGATGATTACATCGACCAAAGCTGGTCTGCGGATCACTTCGAATGAAATAGAAACACATTACTTGGCTGGCGGAAATGTCAATAAGGTTATCAAAGCCTTGATTTCTGCGGATAAGGCCAATATCCCTTTGGATTTTAAATTGGCCACAGCAATTGACCTTGCCGGTCGGGATGTATTCGATGCGGTACAGCTTTCGGTTAATCCGCAGGTTATAAATACGCCTCCGGTTGCCGCAGTGGCAAAGGACGGCATTCAATTGATCGCCAAAGCACGAGTTACCGTGCGGGCCAATATCAACCAGTTGGTCGGTGGTGCAGGTGAAGAAACTATTCTTGCCCGCGTGGGTGAGGGTATCGTTACGACAATCGGTTCTTCGCTCAATCATAAGGAGGTATTGGAGAATCCAGATCGGATTTCCAAAACTGTACTATCCAAAGGATTGGACTCCGGAACGGCGTTCGAAATCCTATCCATCGATATTGCTGACATCGATATCGGTGAAAACGTAGGTGCGAAATTACAGACGGATCAAGCGGAGGCTGATTTAAAAGTTGCTAATGCACGTGCAGAAGAGCGCCGCGCAATGGCTGTAGCTACCGAGCAAGAAATGCGCGCCAAGGCACAGGAAGCAAAAGCCAAGGTAATCGAAGCCGAATCTCAAGTGCCGATGGCCATGGCCGAAGCATTCCGTAACGGAAACTTGGGCATTATGGATTATTACAAAATGCAGAATATACAATCCGATACGGATATGCGCAGTTCTATCGCCAAACCGAACGGACCAGATAAGAAATAATTCTAAAAAATTGCCTGATGGCGGAAAGATAATGAAGGTGGCTTTGGGCCACCTTTTTTTTTTGCCCGAGGAACTTCCCCTGAACCTCTAGAATACACGAATATTTACCAAGCAATTCTATTTTAGTAAATCTACATATTGTTTCATGTTTCAGTAAATATTATGTGTTTTCAGTAATTCAAAGATACGAAGAATAAAAAATAGTTTTGATGAGTGGTACAGTGTCAAATCTTTAACTAAAACCTACAATTAATAAACAAGGAGAGGTTCAAGGATATCGGATTAAGAGTGGTAAAGCTGATTTTAAAGCCTCTGAAATAGACAGAAATATTACTTTATCAAAAATTGATAAAGTATTTGAACAGAACATTCAGCAAGAGCAAAAACATAGTATAAGACCTAAAATGAGATGATAGCATGGCAAAAGTAAAAACATCAGAAATAGAAGACCAATTATCGGTTATAGCTCATTTGTTGACTGAAACAGAAAAAAACATATAAGTACTTCAGAAAACTGTCGACGATTTAAACTTAAATAAAGACGCTTATAGGGCTTTTTTCGTTCAATCCATGAGAGCGTCAATTAAAACAATAAAGTCAGTTATATCGCAAGAAATTGCATCTATGGCTAAAGTTTCAGACAGCGTAGTAGAAAATCAAAAAAAGCAATAGCATCTATCAAAAACATTAGAAATAGCTTTATCTAAAATAGAGAATGCCACAGAACAGAAAATAAAAACGGCAAAGCAGGTTTATTGGCTTGCAGGTATTGTCGCTATTGTTTTAGGAATAACAACTGTTTTTTTAGAAGTAAATAGAAGTATTGATAAAAGAACTATTACAGAGCTGTTCAAGGTAAGTCTGAAGTTGAAGCTTGGAAAGCTGATTTAAAGCATTGGATGAAAGAGAACCCAAAGGATGCTAAAAGTTTCATTGAATGGAATAAAAAGGATGAAAAAAATACTTTTTCATCTCTTTTAATGTTTTTTTTAGAGTATAGTACCTATCTTAACTCTTCAACATCGCTTGTTTCTGTTAATTTTCTAATATTTAGTATTGCAACAAGAATAGTTAAAAAATTAGCTATACTAATAAGTAAAAAGGAAAGAGTGCTTGTATACCCTTTAATAATACTAAAAATTAATCCTAGTTCTATGATAAAAGCGAAAAACAGCAAAGCATAGAAAAAAATTTTTTTATAATTAATCTTCATTTTATTAGATGGTTTTAACATGAAGTAGCAACACCTGCTAATGCTAAAGCCTTGCCTGCAATAGCAATTGGACAACCTACGCCAGTAACACATGCTCCTAATCCAAGAGTTGCGACAAAATTGCTAGCTAAGGCTATTCCACAACCCCATGATATTCTAGCTCTATTTACTTTTGCAACAGCGTTAAACGAATCAGTATTAACACCATAAATTGTACTCAAAATTCCTTGAGATTCATTAAAAATTGTTTGACCGCCATTTTGATCTATTAATTCTAGATTTTGATTAACAGTTTCATTCGGAATTAAAAAACCATTATTTATAGAAGATTGGTCAACCATAGACATCATTGCATTAAACTCCCTTTCATCATATGTTAAATTTAAACCAGTTTCAACATTGATAATATTCAAATTCTCAATATACACCTGTTTTATTTGTTCAAGTGTAGTTAGATCAATTTCACTTGTGTTATTAACGTTATTAACGCTGCCAACCTTATTAATTGAATTAAGGTTATTCATTTTTTTAATTTTTGATTTAGCAATGATTAACCCATTAATAACGTCACTTTCATTGACTTCTTGTTGTACTTGGTCTTTATTACAAGCTAATAACGAAATCGACATGATAAGTAAAAGTGTAATTTTAAGTAAATTTTTCATAATCTAAATAGTTAGTTTATTTTAATGTGATCACTTAAATTGAAAATAATAAAAAAGTTTTAAATAAAAAATAAAAAATAAAAAATAAAAAATAAAAAATAAAAAAATTATCACTTACTACTTAATACTACTCACTTTAGCTAAGTTTTAGGTAACACTCCTTTTTTCTGATAAGAGCCGATGATGTAAGCAGGTGCATTTTCTATCTTAATTTCGCCTTTTTGAGCTCTCTCGTTAACTTTTTTAACAAATTCGATAAATTTATCGAATCCATCTTTTACAATCAATTGAGCGTGTTCTTCACTAATCCCATAAGCCATAATTGAACGAATGTTTTTTTGCTCATTAACGGATTGTAATTAATTTCTAACTGTTTTGGTTTATCCTTTGCCATACTTACATAAATCTGAATATGTGTAAAAGAACGACCACGTTTAAAAAGTTCATAGTCAAAAGAAACGTCCGTATGTTCGTTTATTTGCTTTTTGGCTACGTCCAATACAAATTTTTTAAATCCTGTTATTTCAGAATATTGCTCATTTCCTTTTTTATCGACTAAGCCAAACATTTGTTTAAGTTCTACTATTGGTATAGGCTTTGGAAATCTGCCATTGGCAGGCTAACATATAAATCCTTTTTGCATAGCCTGAAGTACAACCCAAGACCGATTTTAATTGAAAGTGTGGGAAGTTATTTTTGAGTTCAAAAAAGAAGACTGTTTTTAGGCATAACTGTTTTAACTTATAAAAACTTCGTTTTAAAGTTGTAAAACACTGATTAACAGTTGTTACAAGGGTCGCAAAATAATTAAAATAATTAAAAAAACGTTTAGGGGTATTTTAGGGTAAAAATCGAAGATTTTTGGCCTGAAATACCAATGGATGGCGAATTTGAAAATCCACGAAAAAACGAAAATAAGAAATAAGAAGGAGGGCGCGTCTAAATTTTATAACTTTCTGAAATTCAGTTTGTTGCAATATATTGATTTACCTTCCGCACATTATCGGCTTGCATCCCTACGGGCATGCACTACCACCCTTCGGTTGCTGTCATTTAGGTATATATCTTCCATAAACAGCCCGACCACATGGAGTAAGTCTGCCGAAGGAGACAAGGCGCAAATGAGTGCTGGGATATAATGAGCAAGTCCCCACCTAGGCGGGGACTTGCTTTGATGTTATTTTACTTGCTATCTTTGAATATAATCTTGACAAGACAGTCAAAAGCAAACTTTAACATCGCTGCTATTAACAGTAGCAGTAAGGTTTCTAAATTAAACATATCGTCGAATGGTTTAATGGTTATGAAATCTAGTTTAAAGACAAAATAGAAACGTGGATACTAGGAATATCTACGTTTTTTTGTGGGCCAATGGACGATTTTTCCTTTTTTGATGGGTGGGATTTTTCTGTGGAATTTAAAAAACCGGTAAAAGAAAAAACCCTGACGATGGGCGCCAGGGTTTGATACTAACCAATTATAAACCTAAATTATGAAAAGACATTTTAATAATAATTCTACTTATCCTTCGAATTATAGTACAAAGGTACGTCAAGAATTAGCATTTGCAAAGAAATCCGATAAAAAAGTTTCCTCTGCAACTATTTTCTGACACTTGTATGATTTTAGTGTTTCAACAGATAAAATAATGGCAGGAAATGATTAAAGTCGCGTTCGTTTTAGTCCCAAACTTTTAAGTATTTTTGGCTATAATCAGTATTATGGTACTTAAGAAATTTGCAACAGTCAAGGCGGTCATATTGGACGTTGATGGCGTATTAACGGATGGGAAGTTGTTGGTCACGGAAGCTGGCGAGCAATTGCGAAGTTTTTTCGTGAAGGATGGCTACGCAATGCAATTGGCCGTGAAGATGGGTGTCCAGCTTTGGGTGATCTCTGGCGGAAAATCGGAAGGTGTACGCAAGCGACTGGAAGGGTTGGGGGTAACCGAGATCTTTCTGGGTGTGAAGAATAAAATGGAGGTGATGGAGTCGTTGATGGCCAAGCATAGCCTATCTTTTTCAGACCTACTTTATGTGGGGGATGATATGCCTGATTATGATGTGATGCGTGCGGTTGGTCTTGCTGCTTGCCCTAATGATTCGGTGGAGGACATCAAAGAAATTTCCCATTATATGTCGCCGAAGAATGGTGGTGAGGGCGTTGTACGCGACGTCCTGGAGAAGGTGCTGAAGCTGCAGGGGAAATGGGGCGTGCAAACGGAAATAAAAAGTGTATAATGGTATTGATTGAGCGATTGAAAGAGATCGATATCCTGTTGGGATCGAAATCACCACGGCGGAAAGAGCTGTTAAAATCCATGGATGTGGACTTTACGGTGGAGGTTCGGGAAACGGATGAATATGTTGATCCGACATTGTCTCCTCATGATGCAGTCCGCTATATTGCTGAGACCAAGTTGTCGGCGTTTGCCGAGGAAAGCTATTGGGGCAATTTGGTCATCTGTGCAGATACGGTTGTTGTCGATGGAGAAGGGGCGGTAATCGGCAAGCCAGCGGATGCTGAGGAAGCTATAAAAGTCATATCCGGCTTGATGGGGAAGTCCCATATCGTTTATACGGCGGTAGCTCTGGCATATCAGGGCAGGAAGATTAGTTTTGTCGAAGGGACTCAGGTTTGGTTCACCACTTTGACGCCTGAAGAAATAGGTTATTATGTGGAGCAGTATCAGCCGATGGATAAGGCCGGTAGCTATGGTATTCAGGAATGGATCGGACGGGTGGCCATTGAAAAGATTGAAGGTTCCTATGAAAATGTAATCGGCCTACCAACGGCCAGGTTATATAACGAATTGAAAAAGCTCTTTGTAGAAGGTATATAGAAAAGTCGGGCGAAAGCCCGACTTTTTAATTTTTAATGCAATGGCAATTATTTGATATGGTATCGAATACCGGTGTAGAACATCCTACCGGTAAGCGGTCCCCAAAGCATATTGGTATCGAAATGGCTGCCAAAAGGCTGGTCGAATGCCAAGATTGGATCCTTTTGGTAGTAATTGCTAAGGTTTTCTCCACCGATGTAAACGGCAAAGTTCTTGTTCTTTCCGAACGTTCGAGTGACCTGTGCATTCATGGTCACGTATGCATCGGAGCGATCTGCCAATTGATATTCCACAGGATTACTGCTCGTATTCGGCAATCGTTTATCACCGACCACATTTAAGGTATAATCAAAGCTCCATCCGGAGTGCAGGTTATAGGCTAGGTTCATAAATCCACGGTGCTTGGCCGTTAATGGCTTCTGTAACCTTCCGGAGGTGTAATCTGTTTTTACGTCCAACATACGGTAAGCCATCCTTGCCTCGAAATGCTCCAAGGGCATGAACCGGAATTCCGCCTGTAAGCTGTTCGAGAAAGATTTGCCATCCAGATTGTAGAATGATACCTCTCTTGGATTTTCAAAGTCAACAACAACCTGATTTTGGAAGCTGTTGTGGAACACTTCTACGGAAACTCCCGATTCACGACCGAACAATTGAAAGCTCTGGTCGAAAGTAAGACCTGTATTCCAAGAAACCTCAGGTTTTAATCCATACGCATCAGCTCCGGTCACCAACATGCCTAAATCCTTGATGGATCTGCTGGAAGCAAAGATACCTAGGTTTTCAGCAAAGATATTTGCCGTCCGCTGTCCGCGGCCTGAACTGACCCGGAAAGTGGTTCCCATGATCGGTTCGTAGCGCAGTACCGCTCGTGGCGTGGTAAACCAGCCATACAGGTTGTTGTAATCTTGGCGGATACCCAAAACAGCATCAAACTTCTCGCTAGGGCTGAAGGTGTATTCCGCGAAAACACCAGTAACTGCTTCCTTTCTGCCGAAGTTATAGGCAAAATCACTGGCGCTGTTGTATCGGTTCAGGTCCTCATCGTATTTGTCATACTGTAGGGAAGCCCCAACTTTGTATTTGTGTGCAACCGAGCCCAGGATATCCTGAAACAATAGGTTTGCGTAGAAGGAGTTTTGCTCATTATCATACGCTGTTTGCCCGAAAAAGCTCTCCTGTTTATATTGGCTCGCTGATAATTGGAGACCAATACTGCGGTGCTTGTTGGTTGGGAATACATAGCCCAATTTACCAAATCCTTCAATGCGCTGGTTTTTGAATCCTAAACCATAAGTGTTGGTCGTGAATTTATCCGTGTCTTCGTTAAAATCGATCTGCCCGCCAATGCGGTCATCATGCAGGAATTTAACGCCGAATTGGGCGATGATCCCTTTGCCGTTTTCATAATGCCATCTGTTAACTCCGGAGAAGAGATTACCGACAGGAATGTCACGGTAACCATTGTCGCTGAAGTTCATCTTTTTATTGTACATGAAGTTGTCATGCAACAAAAGCCCAACGGACCATTTTTCATTGATATGATGGGAAAGGTTCAAGTTGATATCCGTTCTTCCCATGTTATTTGCATAGGCATTGAAATACAGCTTTTCGCTATTGTGTGGTTTCTTCAGCTCGACATTGATCTGTCCGGCCATGTTCTCAAAACCATTGGCCACCGTCCCGATGCCCTTACTGATGTTGATGGCTTCGATCCATGTTCCGGCAATGCTGTTCAGTCCAAGGGGCGCTGCAAAACCACGCGGCCCTGGAATCCCTTCTACCGTCATCTGCGTATAGATTCCAGCCAAGCCCAACATTTGGATCTGTTTGCTTCCGGTAACCGCGTCCGAACTCACCACATCCACTGAGGCATTTGTCGAGAAGCTTTCGCTCAGGTCACAACAGGCAGCCTTAAAGAGCTCTTTCGCCGTAATCGTTTCAACACGGTTTGGTGTTAATTTGGAAATGTAATTTGTTTTCAATCGCTTGGATACCACAATTTCCTGCAGGGCATTGTTCTTGGCCTGGATCACCAATACTTCGTGCAGATTCTTGACTTCCAGCGTGTCGCTTTTCATGCCTGCATGTGATACCACCAAGTTGCGGTACGGCTTCTGGTGCATAATCTTGAAAACACCGTTCTCATTGGTTTTTACCTTTTTACTCGGGTTGTCCATCCAATAGATGGTGACATCTGTAATGGGTGTCAATTCACCTTTGTCGCTTTCGTTCACAACCACGCCTGTTACCTCATGGTCATGGTCGTGACTGTGTCCGCCATCGTCATCGTGTGCAGCATGATCATGACCTTCATGGTCATGTCCAGCGTGGTCTTCATGGTCGTCGTGTGCCGTTGCAGTAGCCGTATCTGTCAGGCGGTCGTAAAGGCAACACTCATGGAGTTCCTTATAGACCGCATCGTCTGCTCGGAAACCATCTGTATCATGGCCGACCTTGGCGATTCCTTTTTTAATGTTCTCGATAGAAGTTTTGGTTACATCATAGGTTACCGTAGCTAAATGGCTGTTCTGGCTCCACACAATGGTAGTTGCACCGGCATCTTTGCCTGCTTTTTCAATACGGTTTTTACACATGGCGCAGTTACCTGCCACCTCAAATTCTGCAGTTGTTAATGTGTTTTGAGCCATGACATGCTGGCCCATGGAAATGCATATAAATAAGATTAAATATCTAAAAATGTTCATGAAGTAATTTTATTAATGAATCAAAAAAGTCTAATAAGATTTTGAAATCAAGAATAAAATCAGATTCGGAAGGTGCAATTCAATATATATACGGCATGGTTTTCCGCATATAGTGCAGGTTTCTGTGGTATAATCTCCTGATGGTCGACATCGAAGAGGTAGTCAAAGTTTGTCAGGATCCATGGTAGGAGAACGATAGCTGGAGTGAAGTCGAAAAACTTCCCGGCCATGATTTTGGAGTGCAGCTGATCCGCCTCAGATTGGAGGTCCAGGTCCACCTTGACATCCTTGCAATCGTCTGTGGCACAGAACTCATGGGAAATATCGTTGTCCGTATGTTCATGCTCGTCATGCAGTGCCGAACAGAGCGGACAGGAGTCATGAGATACTTTGTTGACATCCAAAACGGAGATGCTGGTGCTTTTTCCACAATGATGCATATAGATCGTAGCCCCTGTACTGCAAACAGAATAGATCAATAGTAAACATATGGCTACAATTTTTCTCATGGATGTTACAAACATAGCAAAGATATCGCGAACATGTGGATAAAATACCGTAATTTTTTCTTGATATTCTATCGAACACTATTTATATTCGAAATCACATAACTAATACTAATAAACCGTTTCAAATTATGGACAATCTAGCTGCACATCCCGGATTGCTGTATTTAGGGCTTTTTATCTTAGCCTTTGCGGCAGCAATGGTCGTTATCTTATTCAACAAAATCGTTGATAGGGTCAACTGATCACGAACGATAGGTTCTAAAAAAAGGAAAAGGGATGCCGATCGTTCGGCATCCCTTTTTTTCGATATGTTTGATGTTATTTCCCCTTGATGGAGGAAATAAACGCTGGTATCTTTTGCAGGTAATTCGCCTCTGCCAGGAGTTTGACGAATGCCGTACCGACGATGGCACCATTGGCGTATTGCGTCGCTTTATCAAAGGTGTCGTGGTTATGGATTCCGAAACCGATGACGATTGGGTTATTTAAATCCATGTCCTTGATCCGCTTGAAGTATGCTTCCGATTGATCTTTTACATGGAGCTGTGTTCCGGTTGTTGCGTTCGAGGACAGCAGATAAATGAAACTTGTGGAAAGGGAGTCGATCTTACGAATCCGTTCCGGTGAAGTCTGTGGAGTAACCAAGAAAACATTGCTTACCTTATTTTCCAAGAAAATATCCTTGTAGAGCTCCTCATATTCGTACATGGGTAAGTCCGGAATGATGGTTCCCGTAATGCCTACTTCCCGGCACGCTTTACAGAAGTTCTCCACGCCGAATTGGATAACGGGATTGACATAACCCATCAGGTAAACCGGAATGGATACGCCCTTACGCAGATCCTTCAATTGTTCAAATAGTTGATTTAGCGTCATGCCATTCTTCAGGGCAACTTCCGAGCTGTGCTGGATGGTCGGTCCGTCGGCGACAGGATCTGAATAGGGAAATCCAATCTCCAGGAAATCCGCACCAGCCTTTTCTAACGCTTCGGCGATATCAACTGTACTGTCCAAGCTGGGGTACCCAGCGGTAAAATATATCGATAGCAATCCGTTTGCTTGTTTTGTAATGTTCATCTTCTTAGAATCCAAAATATTTCATGTAGTTGTCCAAATCCTTATCACCACGTCCAGAGAGACAGATAACAACAGTTTCATCCCCCTTGAAGTTCATCTTTTCCAGATGAGCCAGCGCATGTGAGCTTTCAATTGCGGGAATGATGCCTTCCAGTTTCGTGAGCAGCAATCCCGCCTGCATGGCTTCATCATCCGTAGCACTCACATAGGTTCCACGTGCCGATTTGAACAGCCAAGCATGCTGTGGACCTATTCCGGGGTAATCCAATCCTGCGGAAATGGAATACGGTTCGATCACCTGGCCGTCCTCAGTCTGCATTAAGATTGATCTGGAGCCGTGAAGGACACCTTCTTTTCCCAGAACCGTCGTCGCAGCAGTTTCTCCGCTGTCCACACCATGTCCGGCAGCTTCCACAGCGATCAATTGCACCTCTTCATCATCCAAGAAATGGTAGAACATACCTGCGGCATTGGAACCGCCGCCTACACAAGCCATCACAATGTCGGGGTTTTCTTTCCCCGTTTTTTCCAACAGTTGTTTCTTCGTCTCTTCAGAGATGATCGATTGAAACCGTGCAACCATATCTGGATAGGGGTGAGGGCCCACAACGGATCCTATGATATAATGGGTATCAACAGGATTGTTGATCCAATCCCGGAGGGCTTCATTCGTAGCGTCCTTCAAGGTCCTGCTGCCTGATTTCGCAGCGACAACTGTGGCACCCATCATTTTCATCCGCGCGACATTCGGCGCCTGCCGTTCAATGTCGATCTCACCCATGTAGACCACACATTCTAAACCTTTCAAAGCACATACTGTTGCTGTGGCAACACCATGCTGACCTGCACCGGTTTCAGCAATGATGCGCTTCTTGCCCAATTTCTCCGCCAAAAGAATCTGACCGATGGTATTGTTGATCTTATGGGCGCCCGTGTGGTTGAGGTCTTCGCGCTTTAAGAATATCTTGGCGTTGTATTTTTCGGAAAGACGTTTGGCATGGTATAATGGTGAAGGACGTCCAACGTAATCCTTCAGTAATTGCTCAAACTCCTGTTTGAAAGCGTCGCTCTGTATAATGTCCAAATATTGTTGCTGCAATTCCTCCACATTGGGATATAGCATCTCGGGAATGTATGCACCGCCGAAGGGGCCATAGTAACCTTGGTTATTGACTTGATATTTGCTCATTTCGTATAATTTTCACTGCTGTTGTTAACTGTTCTATATTTTTCAGTCCAGGTTTGATTTCAAACTTGGAATTGAGATCCAATCCGACCAAGCGTTCGTCGGCGAATGCTATTGCCTCCTTGAGGTTGTCCAGGGACAAGCCACCACTTAGAAAATAAGGCTTGGAAAGGGGATATTCTTTTAGCTTCTGCCAATTGAAGGACTGGCCTGTGCCACCATACGCAGGACTTTTACTGTCAAAAAGGAAATAATCCACAAATTCAGCATATCCCTGTAATCTGGACCAATCGAATTGCTCATCTATTCCGAATGCCTTGATGATTTCCAGTCCCTGAGCCTTAAGCCCTTGTGCTATCAGTGGACTTTCATCGCCATGTAGCTGTATCGTTGTCAGCCCATGTTTCTTGGCGAGGTCCATAATACTGTTGAAATCGGCATTCACGAATACACCCGTTCTTTTGATGGAGTTGGGCAGCTGTTGCACCGCCAAGTTTTCTGCAAATCGGGGTGATTTCCCATAAAAGATATGACCCATATAATCGATGGGTAGATTCGCCAGGTCGCGGATATTTTCCGTCTCGCGCATCCCGCATACTTTGATCAAGAGTTCTTTAGCCATGGATCAAGGTTTTGAAGCTGTTCAATGCTTTATGACCGAGGAGAGACGATTCTGCTTCATAATAACAATCCGCGAAGCTCTTCTCGGGGTGGAATGTCTTGATGCCAAAGGCCGCATTGGTCAGGACGACATTGTTCTGCACATCATTGCCCTGTCCTTCAATGATGGTCCTGAATGTTTTTGCCGCTTCTTCAATGCTATCCCCACCAGCAAGTTCCTCGGGTTTTACGGCGCTGAATCCCAATTCATCCACCGTATAATAATTCTCTCCTTGGTTGTTGATTACCTTAAAATCACCAGTTAGGGAAATTTCATCATAACCATCCAATGCATGAATGATACTGTACTGTTTATCGGTATTCTGGTAGAGGTAGGCATATAATCGGGCAAGTTCCAAGCTAAAAACGCCGACACATTGGAACCTTGGATTTGCAGGATTGGTCAAAGGACCAAGCATGTTGAAGAAGGTTTTTACGGCCAATGCCCTGCGGATCGGTGCTACCGTCTTCATTGCAGGGTGGAAGAGGGGAGCGTGGAGAAAACAGATGTTCGCAGTTTCCAATTGGCGTTGTAGGATATCCTTATCCGATGTGAATGTATAGCCGAGGTATTCCATCACATTGGAAGAGCCACAGCTGGAGGAAACACCCACATTGCCGTGTTTGGCAACATGATAGCCTGCTCCAGCCACAACGAATGATGCCAATGTGGAGATGTTAAAGGTGTTCTTACCATCCCCTCCCGTACCGCACATATCAATGAGGTCATATCCTTTAAAATCAACCTTATTGCACAGGTCATACATCGCTTCGCGAAAGCCAGCAAGCTCCTCAACACGGATGCTGCGCATGCCATAGATCGTCATAAAGGCTGCAATCTGATGCGTATCGTATTTGCCAGTGGCAATATTTGTTAAGATATCGTAAGCTTCCTTTCTCGTAAAGGATTTATATTCAAAGAGATGTGCTAGAATTTCTTTCATATCATGTAATAAAAAAGGGCTTGCCAACAAGGCAAGCCCACTATTTTTAAGTTCTTTAATTCAACCAATAGGTGTCTGCCACAACGTTAATTGTTGTGCCACCACCAAGCTGTATTGAACTGAATTGTTTTCATCGTTAGTGCAACAAATATCAAGGATGTTTCTGAGAATTGCAAGAATTACCTTAAAAAAATGATTTTTTGCTAATATGTCACAAAATGAGCCATGTTATCGCCCTTGGAAACCAAGGTAAAGGAACGGATCTTATCCCCCTCCACATATAAGCTGGTCACCAAGCGTTGCTTGTAATAGAGAAAGAACATGTTGTTGATGTCTTGATCTTCAATATCGATATCGCGTACTTCTTTAATGGGCAGTTCTCGATAATTCTTGAAAACTATCTGGTCGACATTCTTGCTGCTCAGATTCAAGCGAATTTCCTGCAGGCTGATCTCGAGGTAATCGTATAATTCATCGGAAGGGTGGTCCACAATAACCCATTGGCTCATGATCACATCGATGGGTTTATCCAAGTCGGCAAGATCATCGATAAAGTCTTGCACGGTGGTTAGGCCATCTGCATGTCGATAGGTATTTTCTCGGTTTTCCTGACTGAAACTGATCAGGGGACTTACCATCAAGAATAGATAGAATAGATAATTTTTCATTCAATTTGCTTAATTACCAACTATGGACTGGTTTACAAATAAAAGGATTAAAGACTGTGCCAAAAATAAAGGCTACATACCCCTGAAGCGAAGTTGCTTGGGGATTTCCATAGGTTCAGGTCGAGAAAACAAAAAAGCGCCAGAAATCAGGCGCTTTTCTATTGTGATTTTTAATACTCGTCTTCGTTGAAAAAGAAATCATCTTTTGTCGGATAATCTGGCCAGATCTCCTCGATGTTTTCGTAAGGTTCACCATCGTCTTCCAACGCCTGAAGATTTTCAATCACTTCTACGGGTGCTCCTGAACGAATAGCGTAATCAATTAATTCATCTTTTGTTGCTGGCCATGGAGCGTCTTCCAAGTGTGAAGCTAATTCAAGTGTCCAATACATATCTCTTTAATTAAGTTATACATTTTCGCAAAAGTAATATTTAATTTAACTAATGCAAGTTATTTGTGTTTAATTCTTTGTTAAAATATGTAATTGTCAGATTTACAATGATATAAAATGCTTGTTATTGTGTAATTTCTCTTTGTTTTAGCCAGACTTGATTCATTTTTTCATAAACTTCCAGCTCAATGGAATCGAAATCCCTTCCTTCGGTCGGCGTACAGTCCATAGGTTTTAGGACAGTGATGTCGATCACTCCGGGCTTCGATCCAAAACGACCGCCATCATCCCACATGATATCCCATGCATTCTGGATTACAATGGGAATGATCTGAATGTTGTTTTCCTGCGCCATGCGGAATGCACCAGGTTTGAATTTATGGAGGATCGGTGGAAATTCATCATCGATCTTTCCTTCGGGAAAGATAACCACGGATTTCCCTTCCTTTAACAGATCTCCTGCTCTCTTGAAGGCTTTATAGGCCGACATCCTGCTCTCCCTTTTTACGGGAATATCAATGGACTTGAAAAATATCCGGGTAACAGGGTTATTGAGGAGTTCGATCTTGCCGACAAAGGAAAACTGTTGCGGACAGATATACGTCAAGGCTGTAATATCCAATATGGACGTATGGTTGGGGCAAAGGATATAGGGTTTGGACCAATCTATGGGTTCCTCATACGTGACACGGAATCGGATACCGACCAAATGCACACTTAGGATGCTGATCCATTTGCGAAACCAGACTATGGATGCATAATTCCGTTGCGGGTTTTTCGCCAGAAAATACAATGCAGGAAAACTTAAGCTAAAGAAAAAAAGTACAGCTATAAAATAAAGGATTCTGTGGGTCTTCTTTAAAAATAATGGCATTGTTTAATCGTGCATCAAGCTCGAAGATATAAAAAATAAAAAGCTTCACAACGGTGAAGCTTTTTATTTTTTTATTTACTTAACTCAGCATAATACTTATGGAACAATGGGATCGTCTCGATACCTTTCAGGTAGTTTTCGATGCCATATTTCTCATTTGGCGAATGCAGATTATCTGAATCCAAGCCAAATCCAAGCAATACGGTCTTGATGCCCAATTCTTTTTCAAATAAGGCTACGATTGGAATAGATCCACCACCGCGCGTAGGAATTGGTTTCTTCTTGAATGTTTCTTCCAATGCTTTTTCAGCTGCTTTGTAAGCGATGCTGTCCGTAGGTGTTACTACCGGTTCACCACCGTGGTGGGGTTTAACTTCCACTTTAACGGATTTTGGTGCAATTTTCTCAAAGTGATCTTGGAATAATTTGGTGATACGCTCTGAATTTTGGTTTGGAACCAGACGCATGGAAATTTTAGCGAATGCTTTTGACGGCAATACGGTCTTCGCGCCTTCACCGATATAGCCACCCCAGATCCCGTTTACCTCCAATGTCGGACGGATACCTGTACGTTCAATAGTCGTGAAGCCTTTTTCGCCCCACACCTCGGTAATACCTAAATCTTTTTCATATTCTTCCACATCGAACGGTGCTTCATTCAACGCTTTGCGTTCTTCCGGAGTCAATTCCAAAACATCGTCATAGAATCCTGGGATCGTGATGTGGTTGTTCTCATCATGTAGGGAAGCAATCATTTTGGAAAGGATCGTTGCTGGGTTGGCCACAGCACCACCATATACACCTGAGTGCAAGTCGCGGTTTGGACCTGTAACTTCTACTTCAACATATGATAATCCACGAAGACCTGTTTCCAGGGATGGGTTCTCCAAAGAGATCATGGACGTATCGGAAATAACGATCACATCAGCTTTCAAACGTTCTTTATTCGCAGCAACGAAGATGCCCAAGTTGGCGGAACCGACTTCTTCTTCACCTTCGATCATAAATTTAACGTTGCAGGCAAGTTCTTTTTCCTTGACCATATATTCAAATGCCTTAACATGCATATAGAACTGTCCTTTGTCATCAGCGGATCCACGGGCATAGATCTTTCCATCACGAACAGTTGGTTCAAATGGAGGGGTGTCCCATAGCTCAATAGGATCTGCAGGTTGCACATCGTAATGGCCATAAACCAATACCGTAGGTAAGCTAGGGTCGAAGATTTTCTCACCATAAACAATCGGGTATCCAGCAGTAGGGCAGATTTCTACGTTGTCAGCGCCAGCATCTTTCAATTTCTGTGCAACGAATTCCGCTGTATTGAGTACGCCTTCTTTGAACTGTGGGTCAGCACTTACAGAAGGAAAGCGCAATAATTCAAATAATTCTTCCAAGAAGCGATCTTTGTTTGCTTCTACATAGTCTTTGATTTTTTGCATTTCAAAAGGGTTTTTGCAAAGGTAATGAAATATATTTTTATAAAAGCTGTAACAAATCTTTTCGCCATACGACTTATCCAATATCACAAAGGAATTTTAGCCGTGTTGAATTAAAATTTTAAGTTAAATATCTGTTAAAACATAAATATTTAACAGATATTTCACAATTGAGTGATAATTTTACGGAGCCTTTATTTGATTTGAAACTTTAACTTTTTTATGAAACTACTAACCAATGTAATTTTAAGCCTCTTCTTTGGTTTATTTACACTGCAATCCATGGCCCAATCTAAACTTACCGGGACCGTCATGGATGAAACCGACAAAACAAAACTAACAAATGCTACGGCCATGCTACTCACTGCGAAGGACTCCATCTTGGTGGACTTTACACGTGCCAATGCCGACGGTAAGTTCACCCTGAACAATCCCGATGCTGAGGATTACCTGTTGATCATCAGTTATCCGAAATTCGGTGACTTTTACGATCAGGTCGCAAAGGGAACAGGGTCTAAGGACTTTGGGGAAATTAAACTGCAGAGTGCAGCCAACTTGATCGATGAAATCCTGATCACGGGTAAAATACCGGTGGTCATAAAAGGGGATACCGTAGAATATGATGCGTCGAGTTTCGTAACGGAAAAGAATGCTAAAGTGGAAGATCTTCTGAAGGTTTTGCCGGGTATTACGGTAGATGCCTCCGGAAAGATTACAGCACAGGGTAAGGAAGTGACCAAAGTATTGGTCGATGGGGAGGAGTTCTTCGGTGATGATCCCAAATTGGTCACACGGAATATCCGCTCGGATATGGTGGACAAGGTGCAGGTCTTTGAGAAAAAATCTGAGGAAGCGGAACGAACTGGTGTTGATGATGGGCAACGGATACAGACCATCAACGTAAAGTTAAAGGAGGATGCCAAGAATGGTATGTTCGGTACACTGACCGGTGGTGGTGGTTTGGATGATAACACGGGTTATTATCTCGGAAAGGCTGCTATCAATAAATTTAAGGGAGCACAAAAGATTTCAGCTTATGGCATAACGTCGAATGACGGCACAACGGATCTCGATTGGCGTGAAGCTGAGAAATTCGGCATTGATAATGGAAATGTAACCATAACGGAAGATGGCGGAATGATGGTCACCGGCGGAAGTGGTTTCTTGAGCAATACGCGTAGAGGGCAGCCGCGCGCCATTACAGCAGGGGCCTCCTTTATGGATGCTTGGAACGAGAAAAAGCATAAGCTGAATCTAAATTACAAGTTCGGACAAGCAGAAAATGAAATTCGGACGGAGCAAATTTCACAATCTCCATTGGAAAGCGGTTTATTGTCCAACAATACCGTAACGACAGACAACTCCAAAAGTACCGGCCATCGTTTAAATGCGAAGTATGATGTTGCGGTGGATTCCCTAACCGCATTGACCGTACGAATGGCGGCATCGCGCGTTCAGAATGAAAATGAAACCTATAGAACCGGAGAAAGCTTCCGGAATGATATTCGCGAGTCGGATAATGAGCGTTCGCAAAGTATTAACTCTACCAAAGAGAATTTCAATGTGGATGCCAACCTGACGCGTAAATTTAAGAAAGAAGGAAGGTCTATCACGTTAAAGTTGACCGGTAACTATGGAAAAACCAACGGCGATATGCTATTGAATTCCCGCCTAACGGATTTTACCAAGGATTCAACCTCAATTGTTGACCAATTCAAAGATAATTCAAACAACTCCGACGCGGTTATGGCTTCAGCAACGTATACTGAGCCCCTGAGCAAGAAAATCAATATGTCTATCGGTTATGAATTCACAAATTCACGTGCTCATTCAATCAACAGTTCCTTTAACAAGGATGCAGCAGGTAATTATACAGATTTTGACCGTGAGTTCAGTAATGACTTTAACTTCAATACCGTAAGGAATGCGGCAAACTTAGCCTTCAATTACAAAACGGAAAAATTCGAGTTCAATCTAACGAACAATGTGCGCCATGACGATATGTTCATGAAGGATAATTTGGAAACCACGGAAAGACAGCGCGATTACCTGACGTATAACCCGCGTGCTCGGTTCCGTTATAACTTCTCGAAAGCGAAATCCATTAATTTGCAGTACAACAGGTCCAATTCATTGCCTACGTTATTGCAAATCCAACCGTTGAAACAGAACGAGGATCCATTGAACCTGTATTTCGGTAATGAAAACCTGAAGCCTTCAGTGTCCAATAACTTTGGTCTGAACTATTACTTTTTTGACATGATGAAAGGTAAAGGGATGTACAGTGGTTTGAACATTACCCAAACAAAGGATGCCATTCAAACGGATGTGGTTATCCTGCCTGGGCTTCGACGTGAGCTTTATTATGTGAACTTGGATAAGCAGATGACCACTGGATACTTATACGGCGGTTATCAATTCGATCTGATCAAGAAAAGACAGATTAAAATGGATATAGGATTGAACGGTAATATTTCCAACTATTATAACCGTGTGAAAGATTTATCCAATGGTGCTATCGATGGCGAGTTCCAGGAGAACAGAAATACAAACTACGCCATGGGTGCCGATATCGGTTTCCGTAGGGATGCGACCAAAGGGTTTGATTTCTATGTAACCTTTACCCCAGGCTATAGAGTATTGAACAACTCGTTGAATACAGATCTGAATTCTGACGGTTTCACCTTCAATACCTACGGCGGATATACGTATTATTTACCGAAGAAAATTCAGTTGACAGGACGTTTGGAATATAACTATGAGGCAGCAACACAATCCTTACCTACGGATTTCAGCATGTTGAAATTCTCACCGGGTATTTCCAAGAAATTCCTTAAAAATGAAAGCTTGGTTGCGGAATTCTATGTGAACGATGTGTTCAATCAGAATGTAGGCTTTAGCCGGTCACAATCGGGCAGTGCCATTACGCAAACCCGATACAACAACATCTCCAGGTATTACATGTTGAAATTAACTTGGGAATTCACATCTATGAAAGGAGCACAATAATTATGAAAATGAAACTATTTATATCGACTATATTCTTTTTGGTGTTGAGCTTGGGCATGGCCTCCGCACAATACACTTTCTTTCCGCAGCAGGGCGTGATTACCTACGACAAAACGGTTCACGTCAAGAACCTGATGCGTCGCCATATCCAATCGTTAAAGGATGGGGATTTCTCCAAGAAGTACTTTGAGGAAATGATGACCAAAGTCCCAGAAACAGCTGTGCTGACCAAGAAGGTTAGCTTCAGTGATCAGGAGGTCAGTGTGGAACCGGTGGAAAAAGAGCAACCGCAGATGATCGCCAATTTGCTTCGCATGGGACTGCTGGATTACGGATCGAAAATTTACCAGAACATAGGCAAGGACGAATCCCTGATGACCATGGAAATTGGCGGATCGCAGATTAACATTAAGGATTCCCTGACGAATGTAAAATGGAAGATTACCAATGAGTATCGCAATATTGCGGGTTATGATTGCCGCAGAGCCAATGGAGTAACCTTGGATTCCGTTTATGTGGTGGCCTTCTATACCGACCAAATCCCTACTTCGGCAAGTCCGAGTACCTTACACGGCCTTCCCGGGATGATCCTTGGCTTAGTGGTACCGGAGCAGCACTTCAACATCTATGCTACGAAGGTAGAGATGACAGCGGCAACACCGAATGCCAATATCTTCAAGAAGAAAGCGGATACCACAACACGCAAGCAGACCCGTGATCGGATGAAAGAGATCCTAGGCCAGTGGATGAGCGATAAGCAGTTTAACCTGATCATTGCCGCGATGTTCCTATAACGTCCATAATTATTAAGTAATACATGCGTATAAAGGGGTCAGTGAAAACTGGCCCTTTTTTGTTGGCCTGTAACGCCTATTTCACTTAATCTTTGTCCGATCTGTAGCCTTCTCCTCAGCGATGCCCAGCTTGCCAAATGTGCCTAATGTATCACTTGTGGTCAGTAGGAACCAGTATCGGTGTGATTCTTCAGCTGCACACCTGCTTAACTGAAACAAAAAAGCCCGATTCAAGTGAATCGGGCTTTTATACGTTAAACGTAAAAGAATTATTTCTTTACGTCGTTTTTCTTTGCAGTTACTTCGTTACGAATGTCTTGCGCCAAAGTTTTGATTTCTTGTAAGCCTTTACGAACGCGAGTTCCTGCAGCGGAGTTACCGTTGTTGAAGAATTTTTCTGCATCTGCTTCGATTGAAGCTACTAGCTCTTTTAATTTAGTGTAGTTTTCCATTTTTTAATTAATATAATTTTAGTTTTTCTTAATTAATTCTCTAAGATATCATAAATATACAAATTGAATACAAACAAAGCGAATTTTAAAATCTTTTTTTGTGTCGTAAACGCCGTTTATATGGCAATTACTCTACAATTTTAAGCTCGTCAATGATGTTTGTAGCACCTGCAAATTTATCGATGATGAAAAGAACGTATCGGATATCCACCGAAATGGTACGCTGCAATTTAGGGTCGAAAATCACGTCTCCAGCCATTGCTTCAATGTTTCCATCAAAAGCCAAGCCAATTAATTCGCCATTTGCATTTAGAACAGGAGAACCCGAGTTACCACCTGTAATGTCCTGATCGCTCAAGAAGTTCACTGGAAGGTAGCCATCTTTGTCTGCATAACGTCCATAGTCCTTATTTTCATAGAGTTCCATTAAACGTTTTGGAAGATCAAACTCCTCATCACCTGGTTTGTACTTCGCAATCGTACCTTTCAGAGTGGTGTAATTATTTACCTTCGCATCGTTTCTTTTATCCTTCGGTAAGGCTCTGATTGTACCGTAAGTCAAGCGTAGGGTGGAGTTGGCATCCGGGTAGTATTTGCCGTTAGGATCCATTTTCAATACCCCAGCAATGTACTTGCGGGAAGCTGCTTGGAAGTCATTGTTCAATTTTTCAGCCTCTGGTGAAGTCTCACGATATTTATCCATCAACGCAGAGGATAATTTGTAAAGCGGATCGTTATCTACAGCCTGTTCTGTTGGGTTTGCCAAGAAAGCTGTTAATTTTTCCTTAGAACCGAAAATGCTGCTGTTGAATGCCGATTGGATATCCGCTTGGAAGTTCCCAGCGTTTTTGTCTGCCATTTGGCGTACATAACCAGCAATATTGCCGCCTTTAGCCGCATATAGATTCAATTCATCTGCTAATACATCGATTTCCAATGGCATGTACGCTTTTTCGTAATTGTCATTGATAAAGGCTTCCAAGCGAGGAGCCATCTCCTTGCGTTTGGCTTCATTTGCTTGCGCATATTGCTTCAGACCGGCGCCCAATGAATATGGAAGTGCTGCAAATGTAGAAGAACGTAACATGCCCATCAGGTAATTGTCGTGTCTTGCCTTCTCATTGGTTTGGGTGTAGTAGTTGTTGATGGTCGAGATCACATCGCCGTATTCGGCTTTGTTAGCAGCTTTATTCGCCCATTTGTTGAATTTCTTTTCCTGCTTACCCTTTGCAGCAGCAGTTCTGTGTTTCTTCAACGCATCGATCATCCCTTGTCTGTTCTTCCAGTAGTTGGCCACGCCCGAGTATTTGGAAGCATAGTTCAATTTTACCGCTTGGTCTTTATCCATGTGTTTTTTCATGGCATCCATACCAACTTTTGATGCTTCAACCCATGCTGGATAAGCATAGTTCACGTTCTGGTCAATACCACCAGCGTTCATCCAACGGTTTGTACGACCTGGGTAACCCAAGATCATGGAGAAGTCACCTTCTTTGATGCCCTTGATGCTTACCGGCAAGAAATGCTTCGGTTTCAATGGCACATTGTCTTTTGAATATTCTGCCGGGTTACCGTCCTTATCTCCGTATACACGGAAGATTGAGAAGTCACCGGTGTGGCGCGGCCATTCCCAGTTGTCCGTATCCCCACCGAATTTACCAATGCTGCTTGGAGGCGTTCCTACCAAACGTACGTCGGTGTAGTCCTGGTAAACGAAGTAGTAATATTCATTACCATTGTAGAAAGGACGAACAGAAACTACATATTTACCGTTTTCGCTATTCTCCGCTTGGATTTTCGCGATCTCTTGGTTGATGATTTTCTCACGCTCTTTCTCGGTCATCTTGTCGTTGACCAAGCCCAGGATACGTTTGGAAACATCATCCATACGTACGAAGAAGCGCACGAAAAGAGATTTCGGCTTTAATTCTTCCCCATGGTTCTTCGCCCAGAATCCGTTTGTTAGATAATCGTGCTCAGGTGTGGAGAGTTCTGCGATGGCACCGTATCCACAGTGGTGGTTCGTGAAAACCAAACCGCTTCCGGAAACAATCTCTGCTGTACAGCCACCGTTAAATTGAACGATCGCGTCCTTTAAACTCGAGTTGTTGATGCTATAGATTTCTTCAGCTGTAAGCTTCAATCCTTTTTTCTGCATGTCGGCTTCGTTCAGACGCTTCAGGTGCATCAGGAACCACATGCCCTCGTCTGCAAACGAGAAAGTACTGACCAATGCCAGTACGCATAATAATACTAGTTTTTTCATATCAACGTTTTTATTGAAAAACAAATTTGCTTGAAATTGAGCGCAAATCAAAATGATTTGTCAGGAAATCAAGGTCCCTGCATATGATTGGTTTTGATTATCTTTGCCAAGATGGCGTCATTCGAAGACTTTAAACTAAACAAACAGATCCAAAATGCGATCGCCGAAGCGGGATACACAGTCCCTACGGAGATTCAGCAAAAGGCGATCACACCGATCCTGGCAGGTCAGGATATCATGGGTATTGCACAGACCGGAACCGGAAAAACAGCAGCCTTTGTGCTGCCGATGCTCATGAAACTTTCCTATGCGCAAGGACATGATCCTCGGGCACTTATCTTAAGTCCGACCCGGGAATTGGCCATGCAGATCGAAGAGCATATCCGCTTGTTCTCCACATACCTAGACCTACGTACCGTATTGCTGTACGGCGGTTTAGGCCCAAAAACCCAAAAGGAACAATTGGCGAAGGGGTGCGATATTATCGTCGCAACGCCCGGTCGTTTTCTGGACCTTTACCTGGAAGGGGAGATCAATGTAAAAAGTCTGAAGTTCTTGGTGCTCGATGAGGCGGATAAGATGATGGATATGGGTTTTATCGGGAAAATCCACCGGATTCTGGAGATTGTTCCGCGGAAGCGCCAGAACCTGTTGTTCTCAGCTACCATGAGTGAATTGGTGCGCAAGATCGCAGGCGACTTTCTAGCTTTCCCTACAGTGATTGAGGTGACCGAACAGGCCACGCCTGCGCAAACAGTCACCCAGACGCTATACCATGTGCCCAACCTGCGCACCAAAATCAATTTATTGCAACATTTCTTCAAGGATGATGAAAGTTTCAGCCGCGTTATCGTTTTTTGCAAGACAAAATCCGTGGCGGATAACGTGTATTCGTTCCTGGAGCGGAAATATGGCGCCGATGATGTGCGGGTAATCCATGCCAATAAGGGGCAGA
Organism: Sphingobacterium lactis; assembly: GCF_011046555.1. NCBI lineage: Bacteria > Pseudomonadati > Bacteroidota > Sphingobacteriia > Sphingobacteriales > Sphingobacteriaceae > Sphingobacterium > Sphingobacterium lactis. The sequence goes on along the minus strand of NZ_CP049246.1, from coordinate 206,717 downwards.
ATACGCGAATCAATTCCATCAATGCCTTTAAGGAAGGGAATGTACGGATCTTGGTGGCAACCGATGTGGCCGCGCGCGGATTGGACGTGACCCAGGTGAGCCATGTGATCAATTTTGATGTGCCTATCGTCATTGAAGACTATGTTCACAGAATTGGACGTACCGGTCGCGCATTCCAGACAGGTGATGCCATTACCTTCTGTAATCCGGCCGAGGAGTATTTCGTCAAGAAGATCGAGAAGCTCATCCGACAGAGCATTCCTGTGGTGGAACTTCCTGCGGATGTCTTCATCGAGAAGACTCCATTCGATGAGAAGCAGGCGATAGCACGTGAGATCGATAACCAGAAGAAAAAAGATAATCCGGACTTTAAGGGCGCATTCCATGATAAAAAATACGCTCCAAAGCCGAATACCAGCAAAAAAGCAACACGTGGAAAGGGCAAGCCGGCGAAGAAAACCACTGGTAAGCCGTCCAAGAAACGATGAAATTAACACCACTGAATATCGCACTGGCCTGTATCATCGTATGGGTGATGTCGGAATACATGTCCGATCAGGAACCTCTATTCTCCTGGGTGTGGGTATTGCTCCTGTCCCTAGTCTTTATTTTTGTGGATATCCTGTTTAGGATATGGTTCAAGAATATGCAAAGGCTATGGATGGTGGAGCTTGGATTCCTGTTGGTGGTGGGAATTCTTTCAATTTTAATAAAAGCACAGTTTTAGATATGAAGAAAGCAGAGATTAAACTCCAGGTGGAGTTAGATGATAACAACGTTCCGGAAACCATCCAATGGAGTTCAACGGATGGACAACAATCAGATGAGCTACCGGCAAAGGCGATGTTCTTAGCCCTATGGGATGCCCAGTACAAGAACTCCATGCGCATTGATTTGTGGACCAAGGATATGCCATACGATGAAATGAAGCGTTTCTTCTATGAAACTCTACAGACCTTGGGCGACTCCTTCCTGCGTTCTGCAGGTGGTGATCCGATGGCTGAGAAAATTATCGGCGACCTACGTGATTATTGCGCGCACTATGCCGATAAGATGGAAATCATGGAACAACAGAATTAATCGAATGGAAACCTCGGGCAGATGCCCGAACTAAAAGCAGAACATGAACTATTTTTTGGTAAAATCGGAACCGTTCAAGTACAGCTGGGATCAGTTTAACAAGGACGGCGAGACTTTTTGGGATGGAGTGCGGAACTATCAGGCGCGCAACAACCTGAAGGCCATGAAGAAAAACGACCTGGTGCTCTACTACCACAGTAATGAAGGCAAGGAAGTGGTGGGCATGGCAAAAGTGGTGAAGGAATTCTATCAAGATCCAACAACCGAAGATGAACGCTGGGTCGTGGTGGACCTAGCTCCAGTGGAAACCTTTAAGCAACCGGTAACCCTAGAAACCATCAAAGCGGATCCCTTGCTGCAGGATATTGCCTTGGTGCGTCAAGGCCGACTTTCGGTGATGCCACTGAAGCAAGAAGAATTCGACCGTATCGTAGAACTCGGAAATTCATAAGCATTTTATATTGATAGAAACTCCCTACTTCCTAGGGAGTTTTTTTTTGCTCATTCAAAACGATATTTCATGGCCCATTCGAATGGTTTTGCTCGTTTGTTGTGGTTTTTTTAAAGAAAGTGTAATAACTTTAAGTATAAATCAGCAGCATTAACCAATTATTTATCCCATGATCAAGGCGGTAATTTTAGATGATGAGGTTCGTGGAAGTGGCCTATTGCAGCATAAGCTTCAGGAGTTTGCTGAAGACTTGCTCGTGGAGGCTATTTTCAATGACCCACAGGAAGCCTTAAAGGCACTCCCTGATCTCAAAATAGACGTGCTCTTTCTGGATGTCGAGATGCCTTATCTCAATGGGTTTGATTTTCTGGAGCGCTTGGGGGAATTTGATTTTGAAGTCATCTTCGTAACAGCCTACAACATCTATACGTTGGATGCGCTGAAAGCCAATGCGTTGGATTATTTATTAAAACCGGTGAACCAACAGGAACTGAAGGAGGCCATGCTCAAGCTTCAGAAACGCGTCGCCATGAAGGAGCGTCTCCGCAAGGTGGATGCCGGCGAGATGCGCATCGGTCAAGGACGCATTGCTCTCCCTACTGCTGAGGGCATTCATCTCGTCAAGAGAGATGATATCCTCCGCATCGAAGCCATGAGCAATTACAGCGTATTCTACCTGAATAACCTCCATAAAATCATTGTTTCAAAAACCCTCAAGGAATTTGAACAGTTGCTGGAAAACAGCCAGATGCTGCGTGTCAACCGCAGTGCCATCGTGAACCTCGATTATGTCGTGAAATATAAAAAAGGGGAGGGCGGGACATTGGAACTCGTGGATGGAGCAGAAATCGAGGTGTCGCCGACAAAGAAAAAACAAGTGTTGGAACGATTGTTCACCCCTTAGCGTCACCCTATGAAATACATCTGCTACTGCCTGATTCTTATGCTATGCTGTTCACAAATACGGCTATCGGCTCAGGAACGGAGCTATACCTTCCTGCACTTTACAGAGAAAGATGGCTTGAGCAGCAATGTCATCGCAGACCTGGTTCAGGACAGCAGTGGCATGATCTGGATAACCAGCAAGCGCGGATTATCTTATTTTGATGGAAAGCGGTTCCACCACGTGCAGTTACGGTCAAATCCAGATTTGTCCACGAATTATCTGGGAAATATGGCAATCGATTCGAAAAATAGGATCTGGATCACCACCAATACCCGAGGATTGCTCTGTTATGATCGAAGCCTTCCGCTCGATCAGGAAATCAAGGTGTATGCAGCGAAGATTGCCGCCAGTGGATTGACCAAGACCAATCTGTATGATGTGATGGTTTCCCGAACGGGCTTGGTCTACTTTTCCGGCCAGGAGACAGACCTCCAAGTACTGGATCCTGAAACGGATATTATTCGGCAACTTCCCTTTAAAGGAATCAAAGGTCCGAAACAGGTGAGTATTTACCGCATTGAGGAACACTCCGATGGTTCGATTTGGCTAGGAACCCGCTACCATGGCCTCATTCGGTACAGTCCCAAGGATGGAACCTACCAGCAGATCGACCTCCAAAATGATGGCGAAAATGGCGTGGCAGGGTTTGTATTCGGCTCAGATCATTTCTTTGCCGGATATTATGATTACGATCTGATATCGGCCAACTATACTTTTCAGGACCTGCAGACCCGACTTTTGGATTGGTCTACTAATCAAAACTATTACGACAACTTTATCACGACGATGTGTTATGTGCCATCGGAGCAAGCGCTCGTATTGGGGCATGTGTCCAATGGCCTATGGCGGTTTGACCCCCGTACAAAAATAAAAACGCATATCCGGTGGGATGACCTGATGCCTGATTTGCCAAAGTCGTCACGCGTCCATGCGCTTTGTGCCGTCGATTCCGGCTTTTGGGTGGGTACCGAGTCTGGCCTGTTTTTTTATTCCAGCCACCGGAACCGAATCAACCAGTTGATTCCACCGAAAAAATCCGAAAAACCAATCCTGCAACTGCTGCAATGGCACAATGCGATCTGGTACAGGACGGAAAACTCCTTCGGTAGGATGAGCCCGGACTTGAAGAACCGTCTATCCGCTACTTCACTGCAAGGAATTGCCGTTAGCAATTGGAATGCTACTCAGGATGCCCTATATTTTTCTACATATGACCAAGGAGTGTATTCCTATACCCATACGGCAAAACAACTCATTCCCTTGCCCATCAAAGGCGATAGCCAGCATTTCCGCAGGGCGGATTGCAATGTGGTGCTGCAGGACAGCATTGCTGGCTACAATTACCTGTGGATTGGCGCTTGGAATTCGGGAATTTACAGGTACGATCTTACCAAAAAGACTATCCGGCTGTTCGGCCCGCGGGAGGGGCTGCCCGACCATAAGGTAATCTCCATCGGAAAAGATGGCGATGGGACAATTTGGTTGGGTATGGACGGGTATGGATTGGTGAAGATGGACAACAAGCTGCATCCTACTTTTACGCAGTATACGCATACAACGCAGGGTTCCGATAACCTTCAATCCAACACCGTGCTATCTTTTTTCCTGGATGCTAAAAAAAGGTTCTGGTATGGCAGTGGTGCTTCGGGCATTGGGGAAATTGTTAAGACACCCCAAGGATATTCCTTTAGACACTATAGGGATCTATCCGCTGCGCCGTATCTCTACCCCACATGGATTGGGGCAGACCAACAACAGCAGTTGTGGATCAAGGCGTTGGATGGCACTATGATTTTTCATCCAGAACATAAGCAATTCGTTCATCTCAAAGCGGGTGATGGAAGCTATCCCAATTCGACCTATAAGTCCTATGGTTACCTGATTGACGGGAATCAATTGATTTGGTGCACAGATAAGGGATTGCTCGTGGGGATGTTGCCAGATCTTTTCAGAAATCAAATTCGAGGATTGCAGCCGAAAATCAGTCGGTTTCAGTTGGACCATAACGATGAAAGTTACCGGTTATATGGTTCGGAAATTGACCTGAAAGCTGGGGAAAACAACATAAGTTTTGCATATGGACTGCCAGCGCAAGTAAATCGGGAAGGGCTGCGGTTTGCCTATATGCTGGAAGGTCAGGATATGGATTGGATCTTGGGGTCGGATGAGCAGGCCGCATATTACAACAATCTGGAAGGTGGGCACTATACCTTCAAGGTTCGTGTAGGCGATGCGTTGGGCAATTGGTCTCCGGCAGTGGCTACCGTAGGCGTGCATTTGGACCGGTATTGGTATGCGACGTTGTGGTTTAAGCTGCTGATGGTGGGGCTTCTGGTGCTCTTGATTAGTTTGTTCTACCGCTATAGATTACGTGAGCATAAGCGCATCCACCAGTTGCAGGTCGATTATAATACCAAGCTGGAAGCCGATCTGGCCGTTAAAGTGCAGACGATTCAGGAACAGGCGGCAGCTATGGAGCGCGATCGGCAGGAAAAATTGGAAACCGAGTATAAGCAGAAACTGTACGAGAGCGAACTCAAGGCTATTCGATCGCAGATGAACCCTCATTTTATCTTCAATGTCCTGAATTCCATCGAAGCATATGTTGTGGAAAACGATAGCCACAATGCCAGTCAGCTGATTCAGAAATTCGCAACGCTGAGCCGGATTGTACTGGAGAATTCGCAGTACGCCATGGTTAGCTTACGGTCCGAAATCCAGTTGTTGTCCCTGTATTTGGAGTTGGAACGGGAGCGGTTTAATCAAGGATTTGATTTCGAAATCCAATACGATCGTGCCCTGAATATGGAGGGCTATTCCATTCCATCCATGCTGATTCAGCCATTGGTTGAAAATGCGGTACATCACGGTATTCGGAATAAGCATCCAGACCAGGGTAACGTCCTTGTGGATATCCAGGTTGCGGATTATGCCGTCCATATCACGATTTGGGATAATGGCATAGGTTTCGAGAAGAGCGAGGGGAAAGGAAAACGGGGATTTAAATCCAACTCCTTTGGGATTAAGGGCGTACAGGAACGGATCATGATCATCAACCAGGCGTGGAAGCCGGATTCGGCATGCCTGGAAATCAATGTCGGGGAGATGCGACCGGGTTTCACCACCAAGGTTTACCTGCGCCTGCCTCTGGAAGTTGGACCGGGAATGGGATAGGCTGTTGCTGATGCAGATCCTGTGGAATCAGCGATGGGATCATTGATAACCGAAATCGCATGCTTTTTCCACACTTTACGTGCATCAGCATTGTCAGTATGTCCTATTCCAGTTGTTATAAAACTTCGGTTAATCTTTATGTTGAAACACCTGGATCAGGTTTTTGATGCCGTCCGCATCTTCAGGTTTCAATTTTCCCGCGAGCAACAAGCGCATTTCGCGGCGTTGCAATGCTTCATCGAATAAGGTCTTTTCCTTATCGGTTTCCGGGATCAATTTGGGTATCGGTTTTGGGCGATTTTCTTCATCGATGGAAACAAAGGTGTAGTACGCCTCGTTGGACTTAACCTTGGTGCCCTGTGGAAGGTTCTGTGCGAAGATTTCCATCCGAACCTCTACCGATGTATTAAAGGCGCGGGTGACCTGTGCTTCGATCGTAACCACTTCGCCCAACTTAATGGATCGCTTAAAAGATACATTATCAACTGATACGGTCACGACCTGGTTGTTACAATGTTTCTGTGCGGCCATTGCCGAGCAGATGTCCATCCAATACAGCAGTCGGCCACCCATCAGGTTGCCAAAAGTATTTGTATCGTTGGGAAGCACCAATTCGTTCATCTCCGTATAGGATTCTCTTGCGTATTTTTCTTGCATGTTATTTTCTGAATAATTTTAGTTGTTGATCAATAGCGCTCAAGGATGCCTGAAAAGGCGTGGGTTGATAGCCCAATTCCTGTTTTGCTTTATCTAGGATAAACCCTGTTTTTTGCGGACGGTTTTTGTCCTGTCCAATTTCTTTTGCTGTAATCGATGATATGAGAGTTTTGTCGAGTTGCCAATAATCAGCGACCTGTTCCACTGCTTCCTGTATGGTGAGCATCTGGTCCGAAGAGATGTGGAATACGCCTTCTGCGTTTCGTTCTACCGCTAAAATACAGGCATTCGCCAGATCATCCACAAAGGTTGGCATCCGCCATTGGTCGGAAACGACATTGATCGGTTCGCCGGCCTCGAGTTTCCCCTTTGCCCAAAGGACCAAGTTCGAACGTCCGCGGTCAGCGATTATCCCATATACCAAGATGGTGCGAAGAATCGCTGCCCGACAACCTGAAGCCAATATGGCGCGTTCAGCGTCCAATTTGCTCTGCCCATAGGCATTGCACGGGTTGGTCGCTGCACGTTCGTCATAGGGGCCATTCTGGCCGTCAAAAACGAAATCTGTCGATAGGAAGGTGAGGTGGATGTCGTCTTCACGACAAATGTTTGCCAAATGCGCCACCACATCCACGTTCAGGGCTTTACACCCCTCGGGGTCCTGTTCGCATATTTCTACACTGGTCAATGCCGCCGTATGGATAATGTGGGTAGGCTTGAAGTAATGGATTAATTTCTCCAATTGCTTGCCATCCCGCAGATCCAACTCCACGAATGTATATCCCGAAGTGTTCGGGTTTCTGTTGGCAGATTGTGAGGTGCAACAAAGCTCCACGTCCTTGCGCTCCGTTAAGTGATCCGTTAACTTCTGCCCCAGGAATCCATTGGAGCCCGTCAGCAGGATACGTGTGCTTAGTTTGTCCATTGGAAGTCCATTTTAGGTTGTTTCATGGAATTGTCGATCACCTGAATCTCCAGATTCAAGATGGCCTCCATGGCTTTGTAATCAATTTTATCGGCATCATCGGTAGGCTTGTGGTAATCATCGTGGCCACCGGTATGGAAGAACAGCACGGGGATATTCTTCTTGTAGAAAGAAGTTTGATCTGAACCGCCATTGCCATCTTTGCTCAGGTTAAAGGTAATGCTGCTGCTGAGCCCTTCGAATATCTTCGGAAAGGCCGAGCTCGTACCATAGCCGATTATCGCCAATCCGTTTTCCGGGCTGTAACGGCCGATCATATCCATGTTCAGCATCCATTGCACGGAATCCAGCGGAATGGTTGGGTGCTCGGTGAAGTATTTGGATCCGACCAATCCCAATTCTTCGGCTCCGAAACCGATGAATAGCATGTTATAGCTTTCCTGAACGGAGTTTGTTGCATAATGTCTGGCCAATTCCAATAGCCCGGCCACGCCCGAGGCATTGTCGTCGGCACCATTATGGATCTTTCCGACGCCCAGGGAATCGCGCGAGCCGCCGATATCCCCCAGTCCCAAATGATCGTAATGTGCACCCACCACAATGGTATATGGAGCCTTATTATCTAGGAAACCGATGATATTTTCCGATTTGCGCTGTTGTCCGGTAGCTTTTCCACGGCGCACTTGCGCCATAAATTCCTGCCGATAGCCTTTCTCGCCCTTCGGTTGCAGATTATATTTCTTGAAATATTTCTCGATATAGGAAGCTGCCTTTTTGGAACCTTTTTGCCCCGTTTCACGGCCCTTCATCCTGTCGGTCGAAAGGTAGTCGATATGTTTTTGGAGGTTTTGCGGATTGACCTGCGCTTGGGTCGTGTGTCCCCCTGCCAGACAGAGCAGGCTCAGGACCACAGAAAACACAATTCGGAAGTTTTTCATGCCCAAATATACGGAATCAAGCAGGATTGCTCCAGCCCGTTCTTGTTAACTTTTTATTCTCGGTGGATTAATCTTCCAGGATTTCACTGTTCACGCCGGTTTTTTCGGTGTGCTCTTCTTTGAAATAGCGCTTTTGGAAGATCAGTATCAGAAATACGCCTACGGAAATTGCGGAATCCGCAATGTTGAATACCGGACGGAAGAACATAAAGTTCTCACCACCCCAGATCGGAAACCAGGTAGGGAATGTGCCGCTCACTAAGGGGAAGTACAGCATGTCCACAACTTTACCGTGCAGGAAACTTGCATAACCTCCGCCATCAGGGAAAAGGACAGCTTTGGAATACGGCGTGCTTTCACTGAAAATCAGGCCATAGAAGGCACTGTCGATGATGTTTCCTAGCGCACCGGCAAATATCAAAGCTACATTCAGGATAAAACCACGGTTATACTTATTCTTGATCATGTAATGCAGACCATATCCGATACCGATAACGGCAATGATACGGAAGACACTCAAGAACAGTTTACCATATTCACCGCCGAATTCCATGCCATAGGCCATACCCGGGTTTTCAATGAAATGAATCAGGAACTTATCGCCGAGAACTTTGAAGTTCTGTCCGATCGTCATGTTCATCTTCACCCAGAATTTGGATAATTGGTCCACCAATAAAATAATGGTGATGAGAATAAGGGGCTTGCTGTATCCTTTCATAGCACATAAAAATGGTCTTTGCTAATCGCAAAGACCATCAATTTTAATCTTTTGCTTAATATTGTTTGTTTTTCGCCTCAATACTCAAGGTGGTATGAGGTACTGCTTTCAATCTTTCTTTCTGAATAAGCTTTCCGGTTTCTCTACAAACACCGTACGTCTTGTTCTCGATGCGCACTAAAGCGGCTTCAAGATTGTCGATGAATTTCTTCTGACGTGCTGCTAATTGGTTGATCTGTTCCTTCTCCAATGTTGCTGAACCGTCCTCTAATGTTTTGTAAGTACCTGCTGTATCGTCAGTTCCGTTCGCATTGCTGTTGCTTAAGGAGGTTGTCAAGGATGACAATTCTTCCTTTGCTACGCGTAACTTTTCAAGAATTATTGCTTTAAACTCTTGTAATTCAGCATCACTGTACCGTGTTTTCTCTGTGTTTCCCATACTTTAAATTTTTTCTATAAATAGCAATAAATTCTCTCCGTCAATCTCGATGGCATCTCCATTGGCCAGGTCTGCATCGAAAATTAAACGATCGGCTAAAATTTCCGTACAAATATACGAGAAATTATTTTCTACAGCTTGTTGAATTTCAGTATTTTGACTTAAGGCTACATTTATACGGTCGGTCACTTCAAAATTCTTCTCTTTCCTCAGGTTTTGAATCCGGTTAATGAGCTCGCGCGCAATCCCTTCATCCTTTAACTCTGCCGAAATGTGAACGTCCAGTGCTACCGTTAAACGGCCTAAGTTCGCTACCTGCCAACCTTCAACATCTTCTGCAATAATTTCTACATCTTCGCTGCTAATTACATATTCCGTGCCACTTAAAGCTAAGGAGCCGTTATTTTCCAGATCTTGAATCTGTGCGGCGTCAAGTGCTTGAATCGCAGCGGCTACCAATTTCATATCTTTTCCAACCTTCGCACCCAATACCTTGAAGTTCGGTTTCACCTTCTTCTTGATGATGCCCGTCGTGTCCGTGATGAACTCGATATCCTTGATGTTGGTCTCCGAAAGGATCAAATCTTTCACCTTCTCAACCTTGGCTTGGAAACTGCTGTCCAGAACGGGAACAAGGATCTTGCTCAATGGCTGGCGCACGTTGATACCGGTCTTTTTACGCAGCGACAGGGTTAGCGAGGAGATATCCTGCGCCAAGGCCATCCGCTCTTCCAATGCCTTATCTACCAATTCGATATGGTAGGCAGGGAAGTCTGCTAAATGTACCGATTCAAAGGATTCTTTCTGAGTGGCAGCGTTCAGATCCAGGTATAATTGATCGGCAAAGAATGGCGATACTGGTGCGATTAATTTAGCGATGGTATCCAAACAGGTATATAGGGTCTGGTATGCGGAGATCTTATCTTCCGAATATTCGCCCTTCCAGAAACGGCGGCGGCACAGGCGCACATACCAGTTACTCAAGTGCTCGTCAACAAAGTTCTGGATCGCACGTGCAGCTTTGGTAGGCTCATAATCCGCATAATATTCATCCACTTCCTTGCTCAGACTGTTCAATAAAGAGATCACCCAACGGTCGATTTCAGGACGCTTCTCGATCGGGATTTCCGGTTCCGCATAGCTGAACTTGTCGATGTTGGCATATAGTGCGAAGAAAGCATAGGTATTGTACAGGGTTCCGAAGAACTTACGGCGTACTTCATCCAAACCTTCTTCATTGAACTTCAGGTTATCCCATGGCGCAGCGTTACTGATCATATACCAGCGGGTCGCATCGGCAGAATATTTATCAATGGTCGCGAATGGATCGACACCGTTTCCAAGACGTTTCGACATCTTGTTACCGTTCTTATCCAATACAAGACCGTTTGAAACCACATTCTTGAACGCTACGGAACCGCGGACCATGGTTGAGATGGCATGTAGGGTAAAGAACCATCCACGGGTCTGGTCGACACCTTCAGCGATAAAATCCGCAGGAAACGCCGAGAAATAAGGATCCTTGAACGGAAGGGCTTCCCCTTTTTCCAATTTCTCATAATCCAATCCCCATTGTGCATATGGCATGGCTCCCGAATCGAACCAAACGTCGATCAAATCGGGCTCACGGTATAATTTCTGGCCACCTTCCGAAACCAGGACAATGTCGTCCACATACGGACGGTGCAAATCCAGGTCAGGTGTGCCGAATTTATCCAAGTATGCTTGGTTGGTATTCCTTTCTTCAACGGATAGCACATCAGAAGCCAGGGATGCTTCCAAAAGCGCTTTCAGTTCCGGCATGGAACCGATGCAGATCTCTTCGTTCTCATCCTCACTTCTCCAGATCGGTAGCGGCGTTCCCCAATAGCGGGAACGGGAAAGGTTCCAGTCCACAAGGTTTTCCAACCAGTTTCCGAAACGTCCCGAACCGGTCGCTTCAGGTTTCCAGTTGATCGTCTTGTTCAAGGCAACCATTTCCTCCTTCACTGCGGTCGTCTTGATAAACCAGCTGTCCAATGGATAGTACAGTACAGGTTTGTCGGTACGCCAGCAGTGTGGGTAGGTGTGTTCGTATTTCTTAACGTCAAACGCTTTATTCTCTTCTTTTAATTTGATGGCGATCAAGACATCGGTCGGACGGAAGTCCTTGTCGGCGCGCTCGGCATCCGAGTAATATTCTTCTTTTACAAAACGACCGGCAAAATCAGTGATTTCCTTTACAAAACGACCTGTACGGTCAACTGTAGGCACCTCTTTGCCATTTTCATCTTTCACCATGATCGATGGGATGCCGCTTTCACGGGCAACTCTAAAGTCATCCGCACCATAAGTAGGGGAGGTGTGGACAATACCTGTACCATCTTCCGTAGTCACGAAATCACCCAAGATGACGCGGAATGCTTTTTCCCGCAACTCTTCGGACGTCACGTACGGCATCAATTGATGGTAGCGAAGGCCTTCGATTTCGGCACCTTTAAATTCGGCAACAACTTCCCAAGGGATTAGCTTGTCACCAAATTTGTAATCCTGGAAGGAAATCTGCTGTCCTTCGGATTTGAAATGTTTCGGAATCAGGTTCTTCGCCAAGATAACGGAAACAGCTGTCCCGGTATATTGGTTGAAGGTCTTGATCTTTACATAGTCGATATTCTTTCCTACGGTCAACGCACTGTTCCCTGGAAGGGTCCATGGTGTCGTCGTCCACGCCAGGAAGGCCACGTCTTCATCCGGATTGTCAACCAAGCGCTCCATCATCGGATGGATCTGCTGTTTGTCCAAACGGAATTCGGCAACGATGGTGGTGTCCTTCACATCCTTGTACGTGCCGGGTTGGTTCAGTTCATGCGAACTTAAACCTGTTCCAGCTGCAGGAGAGAAGGGTTGGATGGTGTATCCTTTGTATAAAAGTCCCTTTTTGTATAGGTCCTTCAATAAGAACCAAAGGGTTTCAATGTATTCGTTCTGATAGGTGATGTACGGATCTTCCAGGTCAACCCAATAGCCCATTTTTTCGGTCAGGTCATTCCATACATCGGTGTATTTCATGACTTCCTTACGGCAGGCATTGTTATATTCCTCGACAGATATTTTCTTACCGATATCTTCCTTGGTGATACCAAGCGTTTTTTCTACCGCCAATTCGATCGGAAGGCCATGGGTATCCCATCCGCCCTTACGTTTCACCTGATAGCCTTTCAGGGTCTTGTAGCGACAGAAGATGTCCTTAATGGTTCTGGCCATCACGTGGTGAATGCCGGGCATCCCGTTTGCCGAAGGAGGTCCTTCATAGAATGTGTACGGTTTGCTCGCCGGTCGGTTGGAAATACTTTTTTCGAAGATGTTGTTGGCATCCCAACGTTTCAACACTTCTTTTCCTATTTCTGATAGATTTAACTGCTTATATTCCTTGTACATCACGTAATCTTAATCTGTTTTTTTAAGGTCGCTAATTTAATGAATTAATGGGAAAGGGGAAATAGTAATCGGCACTTAATCCACCGTTTTTAAACGGTTTAGGTCCATGGACCGCTGGCAACTGCCAATTCCGGATATTTCTTGCCCTGAAATGGTGCTAGGATTAGCCCTGAATTCGAATGGAAATACAAATCAACGCCATAATTTCAATCGGGTTGATGGAAATCTGTGGAGTAAATGTCTGTTTGCAAGGTGTTATTGCTGCGCTGAACATGTAGATTTGTTTTAAGTATGGTGGTAAGTTAGGAATTATATTTGAAAAAAGATGGAAAAACATAGGTTAGACCTACATGTAATAAAACCTATTGACTTCCCTGCTTTTTAAGTAGAAGTTTCCACCCTAGGTCTTGATACTACTTACTAACTACAAAGAATCTTTAAAAAGGTTTCGCCACTCTGACTGATTGTCCATTCCCTGATGTGGATGATATTAAACAACAGATTTTGGGTATTCACACTAGCGAATCTCGACGCTTCGGGTCTTTAACGCATGGCGAATCCTTTTTACGGCATATTTTTAGGCGGAGAAGCTACTGCCACATCCGCAGGTGCTTGTCGCATTCGGGTTGTTGAATGTGAACCCACGTGCATCCAAACCGTTCTTAAAGTCGATTTCCATGCCGGCAAGGTACAGACCGTGCGCTTTGTTCATGAATAGGCGGATGCCTTCCACTTCGTATTCGGAGTCACCATCTTTCTTTTGGTCAAAGCCAAGGATATAGCTCATGCCCGAACAGCCGCCACCCTCAACGCCAACGCGAAGACCGAAGTCAGGACCAATTTCCTGCTGGTCGATCAGTTTCTTAAGTTCGTTCAATGCACCTTCGGTCAATGTAACCGGAGCTGCTGCTGTTAAATTCTCTGAAGCCATATATAATCCTCTGTAATTTATTCCTACAAAAATACACATTTTTAAATTCCCATCGTATGGGCGGTATCATTTTGACACTGGGTAAACAGAATTGGGGCGTGGATGGTGTGGAGCTCGTTTACAATCGCCAATCCAATAGGATTCCCTTAAATTGGCTCATTGCTTAGCAAATTGGCAATATCTATTTTTAATGGCAGAAATTTAGGTAATTATAAGTCCATTTCTTTGTAATTCTCTATATTTGCACCAAAATCGAAATTTTAACAATCCCAATAAACAATTTGAATATGGAAAGAGATCAGTCCATTTTTAATCTAATCGCTGATGAGCTTAAGCGCCAAGAAGAAGGTATTGAGCTTATCGCTTCTGAAAACTTTGTGAGCAAGCAGGTTATGGAAGCTGCGGGTTCTGTTTTGACCAACAAGTATGCGGAAGGCCTTCCGGGCAAGCGCTATTACGGTGGTTGCGAGGTGGTCGATAAAATCGAAACCATTGCGATCGACCGTGCGAAGGAGCTTTTCGGTGCTGAGTGGGTGAACGTTCAGCCGCACTCCGGTGCACAGGCCAATGCTGCAGTTTTCTTGGCGATCCTTAAACCAGGTGATAAAATCCTAGGATTCGATCTTAGCCATGGTGGTCACTTGACACACGGCTCGCCGGCAAACTTCTCCGGTAAACTTTACCAACCGTTATTCTACGGCGTGAAAGAAGATACTGGATTGATCGATTACGAAACATTAGAAGAAACAGCACGCAAAGAGAAACCGAAAGTGATCATCTGTGGTGCTTCCGCTTATTCTCGTGATTGGGATTATGCACGCATCCGTAAGGTTGCCGATGAAATCGGTGCGCTTGTGGTAGCGGATATTTCGCACCCTGCAGGACTTATCGCTCGCGGATTGTTGAACGATCCTCTTCCGCACTGTCATATCGTAACGACAACTACGCACAAAACGTTGCGTGGCCCTCGCGGTGGTATGATCATGGTTGGTAAGGACTTCGAAAACCCTTGGGGCATCAAGACGCCAAAAGGAGAGGTGCGTACAATTACACAATTATTGGATCTTGCAGTATTCCCAGGAACGCAAGGTGGTCCTTTGGAGCACACAATCGCAGCGAAAGCTATCGCGTATGGCGAGGCTTTGTCTGACGAGTACTTGACCTACATCCAGCAGGTGAAGAAAAATGCGGCTGCATTGGCGCAATTCTTCGTTGAGAAAGATTACAAGATCATCTCTGGTGGTACAGATAACCACTTGATGTTGGTTGACTTGAGAAATAAAGATATCTCCGGTAAAGAAGCAGAAGCTGTTCTTGGCTTGGCGGGCATCACCACCAACAAGAACATGGTGCCTTTCGACAGCCGTTCCCCATTCGTCACTTCAGGTGTACGTTTCGGAACTGCAGCGATCACCACACGTGGTATCAAGGAAAATGAAATTATCCAGATCGGTGAATTGATCGACGAAGCGATCAACAACCGTTCGGATGAAGCCGCTCTTGACCGTATCCACGGTAAAGTACGTGAGATGATGGCACAATTCCCACTATATAAATAGGGATTAATCCTTAAATTACAAATTTATGGCTCCAAAGGATAACTTTGGAGCCATTTTTGTTACAAATCTAAACTGTGAAAGAATGTTAAAATGCCAAGCCTTTTTTTGATAAATCGGAAATTTTAATTCTCTTTGATTTAACGAAATAAAAAAAACAGCCTATCGAAACACGACTACGCTTAAACTAAAATATTACAGAAGACATAGCAAACTCTTACAGATTTGTGGAGGTATAATTATGAAACTATTGAATAAGAAAAGTGACCAGGAATTGGTACAAGCGTATGTAAAAGGTGAAGAGAAAGCCTTGCAAGTACTATTAGAACGTTATAAAACGAAAATCTATACATCGATATATCATCAGGTAAAGGATCAGTACCTAGCTGAGGATATATTTCAAGAGACTTTTATCAAAGTCATCAATACCCTAAAAGCCGGTCGCTATAATGATGAAGGTAAATTCCTGCCTTGGGTGATGCGTATTGCACACAACATGGTGATCGACCATTTCAGAAGGGAAAAGCGCGCACCGAATGTCATCAATAACGATGGCTTCGACATCTTCGAAGTACTACAGTTCTCCGATGATAGCGTGGAAGCTCGGATGGTAAAGGACCAGCGCGATGTGGATCTGAAAAGAATCATCCAGCTGTTGCCGGATGACCAAAAGGAAGTCCTGATCATGCGCCTATTCTGCGACATGAGCTTTAAGGATATCGCCGACATTACTGAAGTCAGCATCAATACTGCCCTTGGCCGTATGCGCTATGCCCTAAGTAATCTGCGGAAAATGATCGAAGAAAATAATATGATGTTCCAGTTGGGATAGTTATAAAGCGATCCGAATGGATTGTGAAAGATAGATGAGGCGGCCATTGGGCCGCCTTTTTTTGTTTTTTCGAAAGCAGGGAAGGTGTGCTTGTTTTCCTGTGCCTTTGGCAAGTTTAGGCACAAGTCCGCCACCGCTCGGCCCAAGGCAAAACACGCTGGCGCAAGATTTGTGCGGTAGGCCTGTGCGGAGGATCTCTTGTGCCTCAAAATCTTCCCCCTTTTTATTACTGAGCCACCCGCTGGCGCAAGAGTTGTGCGCCAGGCCTGTGCGGAGGATCTCTTGTGCCTAAAACCTAACCCTTTAATTCATGCACCAATGCTAGCGCCATTTGTGCGTGTGGAAGATGTGCAAGATCACCTATGCTTAAACCGGATTAAGGTATTACAGCACGCGATCCCAGAGAGCACGCGACCCCAGAGGGGTTGAACTATTTTAGCAATGCGCCTACACAACGTCAAGCCCCACCGCCCCGGATTTTGGTTTGCTTCAGCAAACCAAAATCCGGGGCGGTGGGGCATTTTTTTTTATGGCTTATGCTAAAATAGTTACACCCCTTCGGGGTTGGCATGTGTGCTATCACAACGCCACCTCATTCTTGCTGACACAAGTTGTATAGAAGGCCTGCACCTTACCTAGACCTTGTCTGAGGTGCATCCGAGGTGCGTGCGGGCTGTAGTCGTGGTGCAGTCGTCCTATAGACACGCTCTCACCACGCTCTCAGTACGCTCTCACCACGCTCTCATGTCAGACAAGGTCCACAGTTGATTTTGTGGGTAACAGCTGTCGTCAAAGTGTTAAATAGCTGTTATTCAATGGTATAGTCCTGTTTTTATGAATTTCGCAATTTTGGGGTTTAAACGTTTATGATGGGGGTAAAGGGTGCGGTCAGGTCAAAGATATACGGGTCTGCTTTCGACCCAAGCTCATCCGCTTGGTGCGCCTTCCACTTTCCTGCTTCCCCCGTACGGGCATTTCAATAATTTACATGTCACTTTGTCCATTTTGTGTACAAAACGACTTGTTTTCCTTGATTTTTTTTCTTTCTTTGTGGGTATGCAAGCTATTGGAATTAGTTTTGATAGTATGAAAGAAAAAGAAATTAAGAAATAAAAGATATGTATTGGATCCTATTTATTGGAATTATGTTGGTGAGCTGGATAGTCCAGTTTCGCTTTAAGAGTAAGTTTAAGAAATATTCGGAGATGCCCCTTTCATCGGGTCTTTCCGGTGCGGAGATCGCACAGAAGATGTTGAATGAAAACGGTATCAGTGATGTTCAGGTGATATCGGTAGAAGGTCAGTTGACCGACCACTATAACCCGGCAAACAGAACGGTGAACTTGAGTCCGGATGTGTACCATGGGCGTTCGGTTGCTGCCGCTGCGGTAGCTGCCCACGAATGTGGACACGCTGTTCAGCACGCGACCGCTTATTCCTGGTTGCAGTTCCGTTCGGCCATGGTGCCTATCGTGAGCGTAGCTTCCAGATTGACGACCTGGGTACTGTTGATCGGTGTGATGCTGATGGCATTCACACAGAACCCGTTGGTGTTGGGGATCGGTGTAGCTGCCTTGGCGCTGACCACCCTGTTCAGCTTTATTACCCTGCCGGTGGAGTTTGATGCGTCAAACCGTGCTTTGGCGTGGTTGAACAGTGCGCAGGTAACACATAGTACAGAAGAGCATGACGGTGCGAAGGATGCCCTAAAATGGGCAGCAATGACCTATGTTGTGGCTGCTTTGTCCGCATTGGTTACCCTGTTGTACTATGCCTCCATTCTATTCGGAAGAAGAGACTAATTCATTTGAATTTTTGAATATAAAGAACCGCTGAACTTTCAGCGGTTTTTTTTGTGTCTTTGCGTGGCCTATTGTTTCATGTGTTATTGAGAAATTATCCGGTTAAAAATATTTCAATTCATTAAACTTACTTGCTCTTCTTCAGTCAAAATGGATGTACGCTAACCTGCCATGACGATGAATAAGCAACTATTTTTAACCCTGCTGACCGGGGCATTTCTTTCCTCCGCCACAGCCCAGACAGACACCCTGTACTATAAACTCAATGTGTTTGGCAATCTCATTCGGGAGACCGATCGGAAGCCGGAATTGCAAACCGATCCTCAATTTTTCAAACGGGTCAGTGTCAGGCGAAAGGGCATTCCTGACGTGTATGAGCCAGATTACAAGATTGAATACAATAGCATGCGGTTGCTTTCGAACGGGCAATTGATCTGGGAACGTTCGTATCCTATGGATCTCTCGATGGATGATCTCTTGGTAAAACTCTTTGAAACCGGGTATTTTCAGGAAAACCAAACGATTAATGAGACGGTGTTCCTGAAATTAAAAGGGCTGGGTATCGCCTACGATCAAATGGGTCGATCCAAGTTTTCCGTTCCTAATGATCTGACCGGGGCACTGCTCGAAGGAGCGGTAACCCTGCAGCAAGAAGGCGATCGGGTGAAAGTTCGCTTGAGCAATATCCTGGTGAATCAGCCCAGCACGGGAAGCGGGGAGAGTTTTAGGGGCAGTCAGCAGATCCCGCTGGAAAATCTCGGGGTGCGGCAGGGCGTCGTGGAAAAATGGTTCAGGGACTATCACCGCAAATTCCTGAATTTTACCTTCGAGAACCTGTTCGGGAACATCCTGGGGCAGGACTCCCCGGATAACAGATAAGGAGGTCGACAGCGGGTTCATCTTTCCGAAATCCTGAGAACATCCTGAAACCCTGTGAAAATTTAGGGAATCTATTCTGTTATCGCGAAATAAATGCATAAAAGTTTATATTTGTAAGATTAAACTCCCGTCGGTATGTTCGGTAAAAACTGAAATCCAGCGATGGAGTGTGTAAGGTATTGACAAAAAGAGAGATAGAAAATGTTTTCAAATCTACAGGATAAGTTAGATAGAGCCTTTAAGGTTTTAAAGGGTCAAGGTAATATTACAGAGATCAACGTCGCTGAGACGATGAAAGAAATTCGCAAGGCATTATTGGATGCCGATGTGAACTATAAAACTGCCAAGACTTTTACCGATGAGGTGAAGCAAAAAGCATTGGGTCAGAACGTACTGAGCAGCATTTCCCCGGGTCAGTTACTGACCAAGATCATGAGCGATGAGCTTACGGAGTTGATGGGTGGTTCGGTAACCGAGTTGGAAACTTCCAAGAACCCTACAGTAATCCTTATTGCAGGTCTGAATGGTGCGGGTAAGACGACCTTCTCCGGAAAGTTGGCAAACTACCTGAAAGCGACCAAGGGCAAGAAACCTTTATTGGTTGCTGGTGACGTGTACCGTCCTGCCGCTATCGATCAGCTGGAAGTGTTGGGTGAGCAAGTAGGTGTACCGGTATACGTAGACCGTGAATCCACAGATCCAATCGCTATTGCGGTTGCAGGTGTGGAAGCTGCGAAAAAGAATGGACAGAACATGGTCATCATCGATACCGCCGGTCGTTTGGCGATTGATGAAGCCCTGATGAAAGAGATCACCGCAGTAAAAGACGCAACCCAACCACATGAAATTCTATTCGTTGTGGATTCCATGACCGGACAGGATGCCGTGAACACTGCCAAGACTTTCAACGACCGTTTGGATTTTACCGGGGTTGTTTTGACGAAGTTGGACGGTGATACCCGCGGTGGTGCGGCCCTATCGATCAAGTCGGTGGTGAACAAACCGATCAAGTTTATCGGTACCGGTGAGAAGATGGAAGCGCTGGATGTATTTCACCCAGATCGTATGGCGTCTCGTATCTTAGGTATGGGTGACGTTATTTCCCTTGTGGAACGCGCACAGCAACAATTTGACGAAAAACAAGCAGCGGAATTACAAAAGAAAATCCGCAAGAATAAATTCGACTTCAATGACTTCAAGTCCCAGATTCAGCAGATCAAGAAAATGGGTAACATGAAGGACTTGATGGGCATGATCCCTGGCGTTGGTAAAGCGATCAAGGATATTGAAATCGAGGATGATGCCTTCAAACCAATTGAAGCGATCATCGATTCCATGACACCATTTGAGCGTGAAAACCCTGACGCTATCGATCAGAAACGCAGAACGCGTATCGCTAAAGGTTCGGGAACCGATATCAATGAGGTTAACAAACTGATGAAACAATTTACGGACATGCGTAAAGTAATGAAACAAATGTCCAATCCAGGTATGGCAGCGAAGATGATGCGCAACATGCCGAAAATGCCTGGAAAACCTTTCTAATACTTTTGTTCGCAAAAGGATAAAGCGGTTTGCTCTGGCAGACCGCTTTTTTATTTTCAGGGCTATTTTCGGGGATTTATACGCCCGCAAATTTCTTCAGATTTTGTATATTCGTTTAGCTTTGCTGTTTCTTTCGGGGCAGGAAAGGTAAAAACCTATAAAACGAATCAAATTTATTCTTAATTTTGCAATATGGACGACCCCGGGCAGATATCGGAATATGGAAAGATACTTATGATGGCAATCATAGGTTTTATCTTGGTTAGTGCCACCATATTCTTAGCTCGCGTGCTGTCTCCGAAAAACCCCAATCCGATCAAACTGAGTACCTATGAATGTGGTGAGGATACCACAGGCACCTCTTGGGTACAGTTCAATCCGCGTTTCTATGTGATTGCGTTGGTCTTTCTACTTTTCGATGTGGAACTGATCTTCATCTTCCCATGGGCGACGGTCTTTGGGCAGGCTGAACTGAACGCGGCAGATGCACGCTGGGGATGGTTTACCCTCATTGAAATGGCCATCTTCCTTGGTGTCCTGATCGTAGGGCTGATCTATGTCTGGAAAAGTGGCGATATCAGTTGGATTAAGCCCACCCATAAGAAACTGACTGTAGCGGTGGGTATCCCTGCGTCAGCATACGATGCCCTAAATCAGAAAGCATATGCCCTGCGCGATTATAAGGAGCAGGAGATAAAAGAAGAGCTGGCAGAGAAAGCTGCTTCACCTGTGAAAATAGGCTTTAAGCCCAAATTCAAGAAACCCAGTACAGAATAATGAGTCTAGACCAACGCTTGCAACAGAATAACGGCGTCATCATCGCAAAGATGGATGACCTGCTGAATTGGGCGAGGTTATCCTCGATGTGGCCGATCAGTTTCGGGATTGCTTGCTGCGCCATTGAGATGATGGGCGCAATGGCTGCAACCTACGATCTGGATCGACTGGGCGTATTTCCAAGGCCCTCACCTCGGCAGTCGGATGTCATGATCATTGCCGGAACGGTGACCTTTAAGATGGCGGACCGGATCAAGAAACTCTACGAACAGATGCCCGATCCGAAATACGTCATCTCCATGGGATCCTGTTCGAACTGCGGCGGTCCGTATTGGCAACATGGATACCATGTGGTAAAAGGGGTGGACAAGGTCATTCCTGTTGATGTATATGTACAGGGTTGTCCGCCAAGACCGGAAGCACTGATCAGTGCGTTTTTAGAATTACAGAAAATAATAGAACAACAGTCTCTACTGAAAGGGGATATCTTCCCGATGGAAGTGGAGCAATAGAAAATAATATGGCTAAAGATTTTTATGGTGACTTGCGCCTAGGGATTTTAGGTGGCGGCCAATTAGGTCGGATGCTTATCCAAGAAGCAATTAACTTTAATGTAAACATCCACGTGCTGGATCCAGATCCCAATGCACCCTGCAAGAAACTGTGCAATCAGTTTGAGGTCGGCTCCCTGAGTGATTTCGATACGGTATACAACTTCGGGAAGGACCTGGATATGATCACCATTGAGATCGAAAAGGTCAATGTGGATGCACTGGAGAAATTGGAAGATGAAGGTGTGTTGGTGTATCCGCAATCGCGGGTAATCCGTCTGATTCAGGATAAAGGATTGCAGAAACAATTCTTCAAGCAGAACGATATCCCGACTTCAGCCTTTCAGTTTATTTCCAACAGGGATGGCCTGGCGAACTGCCAGATTGCCCTGCCTTATATCCAGAAACTGCGCAAGGATGGATACGATGGTAAAGGCGTGAAGAAGATCAGTTCATCAGCAGATTATGCTGATGCTTTCGATGCGCCAAGCATTGTGGAGGAAATGGTGGACTTCGAAAAGGAAATCGCAGTCATCGTAGCGCGTAACGATAGGGGGGATATGGCGACTTTCCCAATGGTGGAAATGGAATTCAATCCGCAAGCGAATCTGGTGGAGTTCCTGATTTCACCCTCGACCTATTCCTTCGATATCCAATCCAAAGCCGAGAGCATTGCCCTGAAGATTGCAAATGATTTACAGATCGTTGGTGTCTTGGCGGTGGAGATGTTCCTGACCAAAGATGGCGATATCCTGGTGAATGAATTGGCACCACGGCCACATAACAGCGGACACCAGACCATTGAAGGGAATTTTACGTCCCAGTTTGGGCAACACCTGCGAGCGATCTTCAATCTGCCGCTAGGGAATACCGAATCCAGAGCCAACGCGATCATGGTGAATCTCCTGGGTGAGGAAGGCTATGAAGGATTGGCGGAATACGATGGTATTGAGGAAGCTTTAAGCATTGAAGGGGTTTATGTACATTTGTACGGTAAGAAATACACCAAACCCTTCCGGAAGATGGGACATGTGTGCATCATCAACCAAGATCGTGCCCTGGCGATTGAGAATGCACGAAAGGTACAGGAATTGATCAAAGTAATAGCATAACCATATTAAAATAGAAGAACAGATGGAAAACACGAAAGTATCGGTCATCATGGGGAGCAAGTCGGACTTGCCAGTGATGCAGGATGCCATTGAGGTTTTAAAATATTTAGGTGTAACGTGTGAAGTGAGTATTGTTTCAGCACACCGTACGCCGAAACGTATGTTTGATTTTGCAGAGCAGGCAGCTTCCAGAGGGATTAAGGTGATCATCGCTGGTGCGGGTGGCGCGGCCCACTTGCCGGGTATGGTTGCATCCATTACCACCTTGCCGGTAATCGGCGTTCCGGTGAAGTCATCCAACTCCATTGATGGCTGGGATTCGGTCTTGTCGATCCTGCAGATGCCCAACGGTATTCCGGTTGCTACAGTAGCCTTGAATGCTGCTAAGAATGCCGGTATTCTTGCCGCACAGATCTTGGCAACGAGTGACGAAGCGCTGGTGCAACGCATCCAGGAATTTAAGGATGAACTGCGTGAGAAAGTAGAGGAGACCGCTGAAGAAGTAGAACGACTACGCTTCTAATCCCTGACGATTTTGGCGCACGCTGTGGATTGGTTCTCAGCTGCATGCGCTGAAGCTTTCCTCAAAAAATAAAAAAGGTTCGCCACATGGCGAACCTTTTTATTTTTTAAGCGGCGTGGCTGGCTTATTTGAAATTCTTTTGCATATAATCAAAGCTCTTCTTGATACTGCCGTATTTATCGTTGGAATAGATTTCATCCTGTTCCACGAAGGCATATTTCAAGCCGCTTTCATTCGCATATTGCGCAAGGTTAATAAAGTCGATGCTTCCAGTTCCCACTTCGGCATATTTGATGTCCTTCATGGTCTCCATCATGTCCAATGTATCTGGCTTTCCTGTCTTCGGGTTAATCTTGTTCTGTTCGAGCGGAACGGAGAAATTCCGGTCCATATCCTTGATATGCCATAATGGGAAACGACCTTTATGATGTTCAAAGTATTTCTGCGGACGCTCACCTGCTTTAGAGATCCAGTACATATCCAATTCGAAGACAACCAGTTTGGGGTCGGTGAATGCCAAGAGTACATCCAATCCGTTGGTATTGTTGCCGAACTGTTTGAACTCCCAGAAATGGTTGTGGTAGCCCATGGTAATTCCTGCTTTCTCGGACATTTCACCTGCTTTATTGAGTTGTTCCGCCATGTATTGGTAATCCGACTGGTTAAGCTGGTTCAGCCTGTGCATTGGTGGTACCGGCGCAATGATATACTGCTGGCCCAAGTTGTGCGCAATTTCAATGTACTTTTCGATATTTTCCTTGTCCTTGCTGTCCTTGTCCAAGTATTTGCCCAGGTCATAGTGCCCGGAATGTGACTTCAAGTTGTTGTCGTTTAGGATTTTCTTCAATTCATCCACGGATACGCCCCATAGGGTGCCATTGGTCGGGTCTGCACCGTAGGTTTCCACATGTGTGTAACCGATGCCCGCCACGGATTTCAATACTTGCTTTGGGTCCTGTGCGAGCAGGTCGCGGAGGGTGAATAATTGAAGGCCTATGTTTTTAAGGGGTGATCCAGGTGCGTTTTTCATGCTTTCACATGATATCAAGTGAGGGGCAACGAGTCCGCCCACCAATCCCAAACCGGCAAGTTTGAGGAAATTTCTTCTTGATTGTGCCATGCAGAATGATGTTTGTTTAATGAAATATAGGTAAATTTTTTAATAAAAAAAGGATTCTTAATTTAAGAATCCTTCCGTTAATATTCTTCAGGAGCTGTGCTTACACAGTCATGATATCTTTTTCTTTCAAATCAGCTAACTGATCAACTTTAACGATGTATGCATCCGTTAATTTCTGAACTTCAGCTTCGCCAGATTTGATCTCATCTTCGGAAATACCGTCGTTTTTCAATTTCTTGATTGCCTCGTTTCCGTCCTTACGGATGTTACGGATGGCAACACGGCCTTTTTCCGCTTCTTCCTTTACCTTTTTAACCAAGTCGCGACGACGCTCTTCGGTCAATGGAGGTACCGCCAAACGGATAATGGAACCGTCATTCTGAGGATTCAAACCGATGTTGGAATCCATGATTGATTTCTCTATAGCCGATAGGAGGCTTTTCTCCCACGGTTGCACTACGATTGTTCTTGCATCTGGTGTGTTTACATTGGCTACCTGTGCAAGTGGTGTACTTGTACCGTAGTAATCAACGTAAATTCCATCAAGCATACCAGGACTAGCTTTGCCAGCACGAATTTTTGTTAATTCATTTTCAGTATGGGCAATTGCTTTGGCCATACTTTCTTTGCTGTCGTCCAGTTGAAGTGAAATTAATTCGTTCATATCTTGATTTATTATTTTCTTGTTTGATTAGCTTACTACCGTTCCGACGTGTTCGCCATTGGCCAATTTCATCAAGTTCCCTGGTTTGTTCATATCGAATACGATGATCGGCAAGTTGTTTTCTTGACAAAGGGTGAATGCGGTCATATCCATGACGTTCAATCCCTTTTCGTATACGTCCGTGAATGAAATATGGTCGAATTTCTTGGCATTCGGATCTTTTTCCGGATCTGCAGTATAGATACCATCCACACGTGTACCTTTCAATACGGCATCCGCATTGATTTCAATGGCACGTAGGGATGCTGCTGTATCGGTGGTGAAGTAGGGGTTTCCCGTTCCGGCACCGAAGATGACGATACGTCCCTTTTCCAAGTGGCGCACGGCACGTCTGCGGATAAAAGGCTCACAGATCTGTTCCATCTTGATCGCTGTCAATAGGCGGGTCTTCATGCCCTCTTTTTCCAGGGCATCTTGTAATGCCATGGAATTGATTACGGTTGCCAACATACCCATGTAATCCGCTTGAACACGGTCCATTCCTGCTTTCTCTGCACTCAGGCCGCGGTAAATGTTACCCCCACCGATCACGATGGCGATTTCCATGCCTAAGCTATGCAGTTCTTGAATGTCTTGTGCGTATTGTTGAACACGATTAATGTCGATACCGTAGCTTTGCTCGCCCATTAAAGCTTCGCCACTAAGTTTAAGTAGGATGCGTTTGTATTTCATATTTGACTTTGGAGTAGTTCCAAAAGCCAAAGATATGACTTTTTGCTTTCTATTAATTAGAATTGTTTCCTTTTTTTACCTTATCGATTACCTGTGCGTAAAAATCTTCGTAGATCGGTACGATTTTGCTGAGTTCAAAGTCCTTGGCACGCATCAGTGCATTTTCCTTAAATTCATTCAGGATCTGGTCGTCCTTCAGGATATAAATGGCGTTCTTGGCCATATCGTCGATATCGCCGACATCACTCAGAAATCCTGAGAAACCTTCCTTATTCAGCTCTGGCAGACCTCCCGTATTGGAAGAAATAACCGGCACCTTGCAGGCCATGGCCTCCAGGGCGGCTAAACCAAAGCTCTCCGATCCCGATGGCATGATGAACAGATCGGCAATGGACAAGATCTCTTCAATGGCATCCTGCTTACCCAAGAACCGGATGCAGTCGGTAATGTCCAATTCACGCGCCAGCTCTTCTGCTTTGCGACGCTCCGGACCATCACCCACCATCAATAGCTTGGAAGGCACCTCCTGTATGATCTTGTAGAAGATCTGCACAACATCCTCCACACGTTTTACCTTCCTGAAGTTGGAGGTATGCACGATAATACGTTCGTTATTCGGCGCAATGGCCTTTTTGAAATGCTCGTGATTTTTGTTGTGGAAGCGTTGTAGGTCTATGAAATTCGGAATAACCTGTATATCCGTGGTAATGTCGAAATAGCTCAGGGTCTGTTCCTTGAGGTTGTCGGAAACCGTCGTTACGCCATCCGATTTGTTGATGGAGAAGGTGACCACCGGACTGAAGCTTTTATCCTTGCCCACCAATGTGATATCGGTGCCGTGCAGGGTCGTAACGACCGGAATATCGATACCGTAGGTCAGCAGGATCTGCTTGGCCAAGAAAGCTACCGAAGCATGTGGGATGGCATAATGCACATGTAGGAGATCCAGGTTCTCAAACCGGACCACATCCACGAGTTTGCTCGCCAAGGCGGTTTCATAGGGTGGGAAATCAAACAATGGGTATTGGTTGATCGCCACTTCGTGGTAGTAGAGGTTTTCGGAGAAAAAGTCCAACCGTGCAGGTTGGCTATAGGTGATAAAATGTACTTGATGCCCGTTATTTGCCAGCGCCTTTCCGAGTTCCGTAGCGACAACGCCACTACCTCCAAAGGTTGGATAACAAACTATGCCTATTTTCATACGTTCTGTTTTCGTTGTTTAAAGATAAGGATGCTTTTATAATTGTTCTGCAATATTTTTACCAGATTATAAAAAACAGTACATTTATTACAAATGAATGTAAATCGTGAACAGCTCCTCCAGGAGCTTACTTTTAAGGCGTCCCGTTCGGGAGGGAAGGGTGGACAACATGTTAACAAGGTGTCTTCCAAAGTGTTGTTGAGTTGGGACGTGCAGCAAAGTGCCGCATTGACCGAGGAACAGAAGCAGCGAATTGCGGAACGATTGGCAAATCGCATTTCCAAAGAAGGGCTATTGCAATTGGATTCCTCCATTGATCGCTCCCAGATCCGAAACAAGGAACTCGCCATTGAGCGTTTCTTCCTCTTGATCGAAGATGCCCTGAAGGTAGATAAGAAAAGAATCCCCACAAAAACCCCGAAGTCCGTCATCCTGAACCGGCTGGATCGCAAGAAAAAACAGAGCGACAAAAAAGCCGATCGCCAATGGCGAATTAAGGATTGATAGGAAGGGGTGTAACTAATAGATTTTGCCATAGGCACAAGAGATCCTCCGCACGGTCCAACCGCACAACTCTTGCGCCAGCGTTTTTTACGGCTTTAAAAGCGGCGTTTTTTGGGGAGAGTAAGGCGCGCGAAGCGCGCCTTACTCTCCCCAAAAAACGCCCTAATCGCGTCAATTAGCACGCTGGCGCAAGTCTTTCGTGAGGGCTTGAGCGGTGGAGGACTTGTGCCAAAAAACATGCCGTAGGCACAAAAAATCCATCCACCATACATTTCATACACACCAGCATAAGGAATTATTTTTCCTTTATACGCCATGCAACCCCGAAGGGGTGTAACTATTTTAGCCCACGCATTGGAGGGCGGAATAACCCCAGAGGGGTGTAACTATTGGCTTTTGCCGAAGCCACAAGAGATCCACCGCACATGTCATCCGCACAACTCTTGCGCCAGCAAGATAGGCCGAAGGCACAAGAGAGCCACCGCACGGTCCATCCGCACAACTCTTGCGCCAGCATGATAGGCCACCCGCACAACTCTTGCGCCAGCGCGGGCACAACCACAATTCCCACGAAAACTAAAAAATTAGTTGTATAACTAAATCTTTAGTTTTATATTTGTTCTATAATCGATTATAGGCAATATTGTCTTATTACATATTTCATGACATCATGGACGAATTAAAAGAACTGACTAAGGCTGAGGAACAGATCATGCATGAGCTCTGGGAAATGGAGGGGGGCTTTGTGAAGGATATCATCGAGCGCCTACCAGAACCGAAGCCTGCCTACAACACGGTATCAACAATCATTAGGATCCTCGAGACCAAGGGTTTCGTGGACCATGAATCTTTTGGAAAAAGCCATCGCTATTTTCCGAAGATTGAAAAAGAGGAGTATAAAAAACTAATAACCGGAAAACTCTTAAAAGGTTATTTTGAAAATTCTGCAAGCTCCATGCTCTCCTTCTTTTTGGAGGAGAAAAAATTGGATGTGCAGGATTTGGATGAGATCATGAAACTTATTCAGCAACATAAGAAATAAAGAATATGGCTATGGCTTACCTACTGATATCGAATCTAGCACTTGCGCTCTTTTTCCTGATCTATAGATTTGGATTGAAGAGACTGACATTTTTCAATTTAAACCGCTGGTATTTATTGGGCAGCATCTTTATCGCCTACCTGACTCCATTGGTATTATTCATTGATATTCGTGTGCCAGAGCTAATGGAATTAACTTTGCCGGCAATCGATCTGTCCTTGCATGGATCGACAGGTCCAGATCTGGGTTCCAGTGCTGGCAATACGGTCGGTTGGGAAAATCGAATACTAGAAAATTGGATTCCGTTCCTGTACTGGTTAGGTGTGCTTTTATCTCTTGTTTGGCTGGGCTATAGGCTTGTGCTTTTATTATCTAGGAAACATTCCCAGAACATATCCGGGAACTATTCATTCTTCCATCTGATTAATATTGCAGATGGAAATAATGCATCACCTTTGATCAGCGCACATGAAGCATTGCATATTCGGCAAGGACATAGCTACGATATTTTATTTGTTGAAATCGTTCGTACATTCAATTGGTTCAACCCCATCTTGCATTGGATTCGACAAGAACTGAAATTCCAGCATGAATGTATCGTCGATAGCCATTTTTCCGAAGACAGGGTGGCGTATGCCGAACTGTTGATCGCCAATGCCATGCATGTTCATCCGCATCAATTGAGTCATGAGTTTTCCAATAAATCAATTTTAAAAGAAAGGATAAACATGATATTTAAGGATAAATCAAAATCAAGGAATAGATTTTTATATCTGGCCATCTTGCCGATGGCAGTTCTGCTATTTGGGTTTTCAATCAATAGCAAATCTACAAACAAGAATACCACATTTCTTGTGGCCGATACAGTAAGCTCCGGAATGGAGAGCGCATCTTTAATCAACGCAAAAGATGGAAAAACCAGTAATTCTAATTCGATTGCTACAAATTCACAACCAATAGAAGAAGGTAGTCAATCTGATGTTTTCAATTTTGATGAGATCGACGAACAACCTACTTATCCCGGTGGCATCAATCAATTTAGATTGGATGTGGCAAATGCAGTCGTTTTTCCGAAAGCAGCAATCGATGCAAGAGCCAAAGGTAAAGTCGAATTGGTTTTTGTGATAGACAAAAAAGGTATGCCGACTGATATAAAAATTCAGAAGGATTTAGGTTTTGGTCTAAGTGAAGCTGGGATTAAGGCACTTAAAAAGTCCAAGAAATGGACTCCTGGAAAACATAAAGGAAAGCTGGCAGCGGTCAGATTTATTTTGCCGCTTCAATTTGATCTTTCTCAATGAGAAAATAATGTAGAAACAAATTTCAAATAAAGGCTAAAAAGCATGTGTTCCGTTCATTTAGGGTCTGCTAAATGAACGGAACCATTTGCGAAGAGAAACGGTTTTCTGCATATGCATTTAATATTTACATAACATTGGAAGTACGGAACCTATGCATTGATTTTTTATATTTGGCGAAATCAAATAAACTGAAGATGAAAACCAATTATTTCCACTTGCTATTGACGATGTTTCTGTGTATGTTGAGTTACCTTTCCTTTGGCCAAAGTAACGTTGGAAAAGCGAATGAGCAGTATACCCAATCGGAACCTGATCGCCCAGCTGCACCTGTTGGTGGGATGGAGGCTTTCCGGGAGTACGTCGAGAAAAATTACCGTTTCCCAAAGGAAGCCTTATCGGCCAAAGTTTGGGGGAACACGAAGATTTCCTTTGTGGTGTCCAAGACCGGAAAATTAAAGGACTTTAAAGTGCTGAACGATGATACAGGATACGGCACGGCGGAGGAACTGATCCGCGTTGTGGAAGAAAGCCAGAATGAAATTGAGTGGATTCCGGGAATTGCAAACGGGAAACTGGTCAATGTAAAATATAGCCTTCCAATAAACCTACGAACACTAAAAAAGAAATTGCGGAAATAGGGGTGTAATCCAACACTGTCCAACGCCCGCTGATAAATCTATACAATGCAAAAACTGATTAAATTTAGCGGTCTGTTATTGGGCATGCTGTGTCTTTTAAGTTTATTTTCCTGCAGAACCTTGTCCCACTCCAAGACAGGATATTTTACAGGTGAGGTGGATAAGTACTTCAATGAAAAAGAAGGGGTCAATGTCTGGCTTTATCGTGCCTTCCAACCGCGAGAGGACGGGAAAACAGGGTTGAGAAAGGAAAATTACTATCCCCTTGATGAACGGATGATGGAATTGGTCGGTATTAAGAAGAATGCCAATCAAGTTCTTTTTTCTGTCGTACCGGAATATCCACCTTTTTACAATATGGTTGCCGTGAAGCACCTGAAGAATAATGTGAATCTGAAAGGGTATAACATTCGGGAATATAAAGGTGCAAACTATTATGAGAAGAAAGTTATATCCGAGGGGATGGATATCCGACATGTCTATATTCCCAAGGGAAAAAAAGAGGGACTGAGCTTGCTGTACTATGCGCTGGAAGTGGAAAATGCCGGTAATCCATTAGCTAAATTCGATTACCTTGCTGGCATCAATGCCTTGGAAATAAAGGAAAAGGAGCGCTATTACCCAAGTTGGCAGATTTACGATTGTGAAGAACCCGACCGCAGGGATTGGATCCTAAAACCGGATATCGAAAAACTGAAGAACCATGAGGTCGTTTACCTCAAACTGTATGATGTTTACGGAGCCAATAAAACAATTTCCTTTTTTAAATTGATGAAGAAGGATGATAGGGGGCCAATTTCCCTGAAGCTCTGTCCGAATGAATATATCCTGGAATATTATTCCGAAAAGGACCTGTTGATCGGGCAGGAGAAGTTTCGGGTCAATTAGCTTGAAAATACAAAATGGGCTTGATCAACGTGATCAGGCCCATTCCATTTCATTATTTTCCGCTTAGGAAAGGAATAATTTTTCCAGTTCCAAGGGTGGGATATACGTACCATCCTTATACACCCGCATATTTCCTCCTGAAATTTCATCGATCAATAGAAGGGTGTTATCTGCCTTATCGTATCCGAATTCCAGTTTGATGTCATACAACTCCAATCCTTTCTTTGCCAACTCGTCTTTCACGACGCCACAAATCTTTTGGGTCAGGGATTTCAGCACCTGGTAGTTTTCGGTGGTCAGGATGCCAAGCATGGCCAAGGCATCTTCCGAAATAACAGGATCACCGCGTTCATCATCCTTAATAGTTACTTCGACAAAACTATCCAATGGCTGGCCTTCTTCACAATAGGCGGCATATCTGCGCAGAAAGCTGCCTACGGCACGATATCGACAGATGACTTCCAGTCCCTTTCCCAATACCTGCGCTTCCTTTACGATCATTTGCACCTTGTCAATATCCGAAGAGACAAAATGGGTGGGAATCCCTAGTCTATTCAGGACCTCGAAGAAATAGGTTGTCATTTTCAATCCAGATCTTCCAGCTCCTGCAATGGTCAGGCCCACGGTATTTGCGCCCGGGTCGAAAACACCATTCTCGCCCGTAACGTCATCCTTGAACTGCAATAAGATTTGATGGTCACCAAGACGGTAGACATCCTTGGTTTTCCCTTGATAGATTTTTTCCATGTGGTTTCAGTTAATTGCTGCGAAAATATCAAAAATAGACCGCTATGGCAATTTTAAATATCTTTATCCGCACGCAGATAACGTAGCTCCCGTTGTAAATCTTCAATCTTCTCGATCAGGTTGTGGACGACTTCTATCCCCTGAACATTCAGTTCCAATTCGTAATGCCATGTGGAATAACGCTCTACATGCAGCACCTGCTCTTCCTCCAGGTATTCCTGTTCCTCCTGAACAATTATCTCGATCAATCCGTTGCTGTGCAGCTCTTGGATGAATGCCTGCTCAATGTTATTGGTCCGGCAGATGTCGATTACTCTAAATAATGTCTTTTCCATAGCTTATTTTAATGAATCTGCTAATTTCTGAACGATTTCTTTCTGCTCTGCTGATAGGTTGGTCGGTAATTTTACATGGATCTCTGCATAGAGATCGCCAAATTCACCATCCTTTTTATACACCGGAAATCCCTTTCCTTTCAATCTGATCTTTGCTCCATTCTGCGTTTCCGGTTTGATCTTAACATTGATTTTTCCGGTCAATGTATCGACGATGGTTTCCCCGCCCAGCAAAGCCGTTGGTAGGTCAATATCGATATTGGTGTAGAGGTCATTTCCCTTTCGATTGAAACGAGGGTCAGGTTTGATGCTGAAGGTAATGTATAGGTCTCCTTTCGGTCCACCATTAACCCCTTCGCCACCTTGGCCTTTCAGCTTGATCTTCTGTCCATCCTCTACGCCGGCAGGAACGGTGATTCGGATATTCTTACCATTGACGGTAAAGGTCTGTTTGTGTGATTCCGAAGCCTGAAGAAGTGTAATCTCCAACATGGTTTCATAGTCCTGTCCTCTGTAACTGCCACGTCTTCCGGAGCTCCGGCCACCGCCGAACCGCGAACCGAAGAGGTCTTCAAAGAAATCTGAATATTCGCCAGTATCGTAGTTTCCGCTATAATTGTTGAAATCAAAGCCTTCAAATGGATTCTGACCACCGGCAGATCCACCTTGCTGACGGTATTGTTGTTGCGCACGCTCGTATTCTTCACCGTGCTTCCAGTTTTCGCCATATTGGTCATATTTCTTGCGCTTCTCCGGATCGGTCAGCACCTCATTGGCCTCGTTGATCTCCTGAAATTTCTTCTTTGCATCCTCATCGTTGGGATTCATGTCCGGATGGAATTTTCTGGCCAATTTCCGATAGGCCTTCTTAATATCATCCTGACTCGCGGATTTATCTAATCCTAGCACTTTATAGTAATCTAAAAACGCCATATATATTGATTTAAAAAAAGAACAAGTACGTTTGGGAATTGTTTAGCAATAGTTATAATCAAATGTACGAGGTAAAGTTTACAATGTAAAGGTGATTTCCGAAACAAAGTGTGATGCCAACTGTTGTATATAAAAAAGAGATTATTATGGATACCAACAGACTTTCGAAAGCGATGGAAACATCGTTGATCAAACAGATGACAAAGGAAAATCAAGCTTCACAGATCTATTTAGCATTAGGGATCTGGGCAGATACGAAGGGTTATGGCGGCGTTTCCAACTTTCTGTTCCGTCATGCACAGGAAGAGCGCAACCATATGATTAAGATCATGATGTATATTTTGGAACGCGGCGGTACACCAAAGGTGGAAGCTGTCGAAGCACCAAAAGTTGCTCCGAAAAGCATGACCGATTGCTTTGATCTGGTCCTGAAACATGAGATTGATAATACCAACGCTATTTATGGGTTAGTAAATCAATCCATGGAAGAAAAGGACTGGGCAACCTGGAACTTTGCACAATGGTTCGTGAAAGAACAGATCGAAGAAGAGAAACTAGCCCTTGATTTAATTGACAAGCTAAAAATTGCCGGAGGCGATCGTGCTTCTGATGAATCCTTGTTCAATTTGGACAAGTACTTGGCTGACGCTCCAGATGAAGTGACATTGGCGCGAGAGTCCACGGCAGATAGCCCTGAATAGGAAGATTGATTGAAAGTTAATAGGAAGGAATGTGACGTTTCTTCAAAAATCACAAAAGCGCGGTATGTATATACTGCGCTTTTGCGGTTTAACAGGGTGTATCTTCCTGAGTTTCTTGCGGGTAGGCTCTGGAATGTTCTTGTTTTTGGGAATCGTCAGTTTTTGGACCGTCCGCTGTTTTCTCCGATGGAAAAAGTATAGCCAATTGTGGGATCATCGTTGACCAAAGGAAGGCGCAGAACCAGACCATGAACTTGAGGATAAATTTTGTTAGCATAACCTGTTATTTTGGGCGTTTGCTGTTATAATAGTCCAGGTTGCCGGTCAGTTCCAGTACCTTGACACCACTTTGAGTAGGGTAGTTTCCAACTTTGATGTTGCTTAATCCCTGTAGGTCCGCCCTTAGGGTATCACATGCGTTCTTGGGTTCAAATTTAAACATGCCATTGTTCATCTTGACGTTCAGGTTCTGGATCCTAATCTGCTCTGCTTCCAATAAGGATTTACCCTTAATTTCCAGATTCAAGGTTGGATAAAATGTTGTCTCGGCTCGAGAGGGTTTCCAAAGGGTGACATTGGACGCATTGGTGATGTTGAGCACGCCGACCCAAGCATTGTTAACCAATTGTTGCGGAAGATAGCATGTCCCGGTAACACCATCGAGTGTAATGGATTGCAACCCCAAATCTCCCAAGCTGATTTCAACCTGATGGAATTCATCTTCTGTTATAGCAAGGATTAGGGTGTCCTTTTCAATCGTAGGAGAGAAGGAGATATTTCCTTTATTATTACTCAATCGCAGGGTTGCAGAATCTCCCTGATTGAATGAGACCATGGTGTTCCCTTGGCCACCGACGATGCGTACATGTTGGATTTTTTCCAGGTGATAGGGTTTGGCATCTCCATATTTATTCAATGAAGCAATGGCCTTGGACAGACCATCCTTTGGTGTATAGGAAACATTGTCCTTTACATAGACATGGCCACGCAGCGGTTTAATGACCAAAGACAATAACCAAATGGTGGCAGTCGCAATCAGGAGCAATAACATTGACTTTTTCATAATTCATTAGACTTATATCGTTCTACTAATTCATCAATACTGATGTTCAATAACTTGGCATTCTGGAAGAACTTCGGCGCTTCAACCTCGAGAAATGCCGTTCTCTTTTCGTGCAGGATCAGGGTTTTGGCCTCCTCGGAGACAAAGAATCCCAACCCTCTTTTGTTGAAGATAATACCATCCTGCTGCAGCTTATCGTACGATCGCATGACCGTATTGGGATTGACCTCAATGCCGGATGCCAAATCACGTACCGAGGGGATCTTCTCCCCAACGGCCCATTCTTCCGTGAGGATCTTTTCCATCACCAGGTCGATAATCTGCAGATATATGGGCTTATCGGATTGAAAATGCACCTAAACCTCCTTTTCTTTTAAATAATAATAGAACCCAACAAAGGCGATCAACATAGCGATTAGGTAAACCAGGTAGTTGCTGACGAAGTAGAAGTTCGAGTTAGTGATCATGTAATGATTGCCATTCCAGAAATAATTACTGATATAACTTCCAATCATAAAAAGTAGGATTAATATCCCTACGGACTTGATCAAGCTTTTCTTTTTGAACAGCAGGATGCCGTAAAAATAAAAGGGCAGCATGATCGCAAATCCTATGATCAATCTGAACATCTTCAGTGTCTGTGACCCATTGAAAAAGATACTATTTTTGCTGATGGGTTCATATAAGAGACCGTTTTCCACATAAGCTTGTTTCATTGCTTCCAGGAAATTGTACCGAAAGAAAAATTCCACACCGTAATTAAGTAGCAACACGATCGCATAATTGTACAGAAATACGACCAGCGCAACGATAACAAACGCTGTAAGTCGTTGCCCTGCGCTAATGGGCAAGGTAAAGTCATAGCTTTTGTAAAAGTTTGTAGCGATGAATGTCAGGTGGATAAAGGGTAAAATCAGGATAATGGGGTTACTCCATTCAAAAAACTGTTGCCCGTCCAATGCAAGGAGTAGGTTGCTCTCGCCAACAGCCGCTTTATAGCTTTTATAGTTCGTGATAACATCCAACATGCCCATACTCAAAAAGAATACGCCTGCAAGCCAGACTATCAGACAGAGTAATGGGACGGCATAAAGGAAAAATTGCTGCCCTTTATACAAGGTTCTTAGGTACTGTAGTGTCGTTTTCATAGTTCTTTCACTTTGGTGTTGCTCGTAAACGCGTTGAAGATAAATTCAATATTCATCTTGGATTCCTCATTCGTTTCATTGGGTACGAGGTAATAGGCTCCGGAAAGCTCTTCCTGTTCGTAGATTGCTTGCGGTGCATCGGAGGCAGCATGACTGATACGGTAGGTCTTGGATAGGTTGTAAATGCTCTCATCCAGAACAAGGCTTCCACTTTTCATGATCAATAAGTGATCAAGCAGGGCATCGACATCGCGGATCTGATGCGTAGCAATCACGAAGGCTTTTTCTTCGCTGAAGAATCGAGTCAACAGTTTTCGAAAGATAGCCTTGGAGGGTATATCCAAGCCATTTGTCGGCTCATCCATCAATAGGATGGATGTGTTGCAGGCCAAGGCGAAGGCCAAGTGTACCTTCCGGTGTTGTCCCAAGGATAGTGATTTCAACCGATGATCTGTTGGAATACTGAATTCACGGATACATTGTTCATATTGTTCTTGATCAAAACGGCTGTAGAAAGCACCGTAAAGCCTGCCGAATTCCGCAATCCGCAAGTCGGGAAGTTGGCTGTGATCGGGAAGAAAGTACACATCGTTCAGGTATGCAGCAGTTCGTTCCGAGCTTTTCATTCCATTCAGCGTGATTTCTCCATCCTTAGGAATCAACATTCCTACGATATTCTTTAACAGCGTGGTCTTGCCTTCTCCGTTGAGTCCGAGAAGACCATAGATATTTCCCGGTTGCAATGCCGTGGTAATATTCCAGAGGATATTACGGTTGGACCGGTAGGAATATGATAGCGATTGAATGCGTAACATAATCTAAGTGTTTAAGTGTATTAATATGGTAGTACACTTCAAATATACGCTACAGTTTTTAATTGTCAAGAGAAATTTTAATTTTTTTTCATTCGTCATGAGCATGACTGAAAAGGTTTCAGATACAAAAAAAGGCCGTTCTGCTGAACGACCTTTTCATATGTGTTGTGGTAAATGCTTATTCCGTTGTAGGAAGCGGTTTATCGACCACTAATTTTTTATCACGGTTTGCGATATCCCAAGCGGTATGGAAAACCAATTTCTCACGTTTTACCATCATTGGAAAATCAATTTTATCCACTGTATCGTTTGGTGTATGGTAATCAGGGTGAAGACCGGAGAAGTAGAAAATTACCGGGATACCATGCTTAGCCAAGTTGTACTGATCAGAACGGTAATAGATGCGCATTGGATCCTTCGGATCGTCGTACATGTAATCCAATTCCATTTGGGTGTAATCCTTGTTGGCTTTCTCGTTGATCTGTTTCAATTCCGAGCTCAACATATCCGAACCGATGGCGTGGATATAATTGTGGTTACCTTCTAAGTGTTTGTCATCGATACGACCGATCATGTCCATATTTAAACAAGTTACGGTGTTGGCCAATGGGAAAATTGGATTCTGGGAATAGAAGTTTGATCCTAGCAATCCTTTTTCCTCCGCTGCGAAAGCCATGAAAAGAATTGTTCTACGTGGTCCCTTGCCGTCGTTCTTAGCTGCTGCAAATGCTTTAGCCAATTCCATTACGCCCACTGTTCCCGATCCATTGTCATCCGCACCTGGGAAGAAAGTTCCATCAGGAAGCACACCATCGTGGTCGTAGTGACCTGAGATAATAACCACCTCGTTTTTCAGATCCGTACCTTCGATAACACCCAGTACATTTGGATCGTTGAATTCTTCTTTCTTCACGCCCATCGTAGCATCTACGTTCGCTTTTACGGTAAACGTATGTGGCTTTCCGGTGGTGGAGATCTGTTCTCTGACTTGCCCTAATGAGGTTTTATTTGCACTTAGGATCTGGCTGGCAATTTCTTCGGTGATGTTCGCAACAGGAATGCCCATGGTTGGTTGGTTCGCTGCTGTTCCTTCAGAACGAAGTGTGAAACGGCCACCAGTTAAACGAGAGCCAAAGCGTTTGATCATTTCCGTATTCTGAGGGCTTACGGCGATGATCATCGCAGGATTCAATTTCGTAAGTTCCTGTGCTTTTTTGAATCGACTGGTTGACCAATCAGATTGGGTAGATGTACCTGTCACCAATGAGTTGCCAGATTTGTCTTTCGGGTCGCCTTCGTTCAAGAATAAAACAACCTTACCTGCGATGTCCTGACCAGCAAGATCATTGTATTTTTCC
Organism: Sphingobacterium lactis; assembly: GCF_011046555.1. Taxonomy (NCBI): domain Bacteria; kingdom Pseudomonadati; phylum Bacteroidota; class Sphingobacteriia; order Sphingobacteriales; family Sphingobacteriaceae; genus Sphingobacterium; species Sphingobacterium lactis. The sequence goes on along the minus strand of NZ_CP049246.1, from coordinate 168,274 downwards.
GATTGGATTCCGTATCCAACCACAACAATTTCCGATGCTTTGAAGGCCTGACTATTGTTGTTGCCTTGCACGAAGAAATCCTTTCCGTTGGTATATGGGGTATTGTTGATCGAAAAGTTATCCACGACATAGGATTGTTTTTCCAACGCCACAGGCTGATAATATGAGCCATTCACTGCTGGCTTTAACCCCAGGTCCTTGAATACTTTTGCGATGTATTCCACTGTTTTCTTGCCACCTTCCTGTCCGGTTCCCCGACCGGCAAATTCCTTGGAAGCAAGGGTTGTCAAATGCGCTTTCGCTGAAGACTCGGTCAATAGGTCAGCATACTTCTTTTGAGAAGCTTGCTGAGCTACGGAGCAGCTGAAAAGCGTAGGGACTAAAAAAGAAAGAATTAGATATTTTTTCATGCTTGATGTAATTGGTTATGCACAGCTGATTTTGTTTACGCGATTGGCATGGCGTCCACCTTCGAAATCCGTTGTCAGGAAGGTTTTCACGATGCGTTTAGCCAATTCCAGGTCAATAAAGCGGGCCGGGATACAAACGATGTTGGCGTCGTTGTGCTGGCGTGCCAGTGCGGAGATTTCCTCCAACCAGCAGATGGCCGCACGGATACCTTGGTGCTTATTGGCCGTAATGGCCACACCGTTGGCACTTCCACAGATCAGGATGCCCAATTCGTTTTCCTTGTTTTCCACGCTCGATGCAACAGGATGCGCGTAATCTGGATAATCTACGGAATCTGCAGTAGCAGGTCCAAAGTCCTGAACGGTATAACCCAGTTCATTCAATAGCTCGACTAGAGCTGTTTTATACTCAAATCCGGCGTGATCACTGCCGATTGCAACTTTTTTAGACATGATATGCTATTTTGTATTGTAAAATTCTTTTTCTGCTAACTCCTTGGCGCGTTTCACATTCGCGGAAACCATGATACTCAATTCATAGAGAATGAACATCGGTGCACTCACCGTTAATAACGTAATAACATCTGCGGTTGGTGTGATGATCGCTGCGATGACCAAAATAATGATAACAGCGTAGCGGCGACTGGCGCGCATGAATTCCGGTGTCATGATGCCGATCTTCGATAGGATAAAGATCAATATCGGTAACAGGAAGATAATACCACAACCCAATGTCAATGTAGCGATGGTGGATAGGTAGGAGTCGATGGTGATCTGGTTGGTGATTTCTTCACTTAACGAAACGTTCGCAAGGAAGTTCACCGATAACGGAACCACGATGTAATACCCAAATAACGCACCTACAATGAATAGGAGTGTAGCGTAGAGAACAAATCCACGGGCTGACTTCCGCTCGATCTCGGTCAATGCCGGCTTAATGAATAGCCACACCTCAAAGAGAAGGTATGGGAATCCTAGGGCTACGGCCATCAGCAAACAGGAGTTGATCTGTAACATGAACTGCCCGGCAAGCTCGGTATTGATGATGTTGAATGGAATCTTCTCCACACAGAAACCCTCCAGGTTCAACGCCGCACCTACTTTACACATCATACGGTATGTCCAGAAATCAAGGTTCTTCGGACCCATGATGATCTGATTGAAGACGAAATCGTAAAAGGTAAAGGATAGGATCGCGAAAACTGTTACGGCGATTACAGAACGGATGATGTGCCACCGCAAGACCTCCAGGTGATCAAAGAAGGACATTTCTGCCTCAATGTTCTTGCCCTTGTTCTTGATAGCCTCAATAAGTTTAATATTCTTGGACATGTATTTCTATGCGCGTATGATAATCGTAAGAAAACAAAAATACCATTCTTCGGCAGAAGAATGGCATGTTTTGTTTATGTAAAGTAAATTTTATACAACTTCCTCATCTGGATACTCCGTAAGGTCGAAAGTTTCCATGAATTTCGTTGTGAAGTTCCCCGCTCTGAAGTTCGGGTCACGCATCAAACGTAAGTGCAATGGGATCGTTGTTTTTACGCCTTCGATCACGAATTCGCTCAGTGCGCGTTCCATCGTATTGATTGCTTCTTCACGTGTCTGCGCCACAGTGATCAATTTCGCAATCATGGAATCGTAATTTGGCGGAATGCTGTATCCGGAATATACGTGTGTATCTACGCGAACACCGTGACCACCCGGTGAGTGGAAATTGGTGATTTTACCTGGCGATGGACGGAAGTTGTTGAACGGATCTTCCGCATTGATACGACATTCGATCGCATGCATCGTCGGTTCGTAGCTTTTTCCCGAAATAGGAATGCCTGCAGCAACCTTGATCTGTTCTTTGATCAAATCGAAGTTGATCACTTCTTCCGTTACGGGATGCTCCACCTGGATACGGGTGTTCATTTCCATAAAATAGAAGTTGCGGTGTTTATCCACTAGGAACTCAATCGTTCCAGCACCTTCATATTTCACCGCTTGCGCACCAAGGATTGCCGCTTCACCCATTTTCGCACGCAATTCTGGCGTGATGAATGGCGATGGCGCTTCTTCCACTAATTTTTGGTGTCTACGTTGGATGGAACAGTCACGCTCCGAAAGGTGACATACGGTGCCATATTGGTCACCAATAACTTGTATTTCGATGTGTCTCGGGTCTTCCACGAATTTCTCCAGGTAGATACCATCGTTTCCGAAGGCAGCACCTGCTTCCTGACGTGCTGAATCCCAAGCTGGTTCGAACTCTTCATCTTTCCAAACGATTCGCATACCACGACCACCACCACCGGCAGTAGCTTTCAAGATAACAGGGTATCCGATTTCCTGTGCCAACTTGATACCTGTTTTTACATCAGGAACCAAACCATCCGATCCAGGGATCGTAGGCACGCCGGCTCTCTTCATGGTTTCTTTGGCCGATGCTTTATCGCCCATCTTTTCAATCTGATCAGCGGTAGCACCGATAAATTTGATGCCGTATTCCGCACAGATTGCCGAGAATTTAGCATTCTCGGATAGGAAACCGTAACCTGGGTGAATAGCGTCTGCATTGGTCAATTCCGCTGCAGCAATGATATTTGGAATATTTAAATAAGAATCCTTACTCGCAGGTGGACCGATACAAACCGCTTCATCAGCAAAGCGAACGTGCAAGCTGTCGCGGTCTGCCGTAGAATATACGGCCACACTCTGAATCCCCATTTCCTTACAGGTACGGATGATGCGAAGTGCGATCTCACCTCTATTTGCAATTAATATTTTTTTGAACATAATTCTGTATGATGTAACACTTTATCGTTGGGCACTAAATAATCGGGACTACAGTCCGGGATTAGCTAGGGTCAACCAAGAATAAAGGTTGGTCGTATTCTACAGGCTGGGAGTCTTCCACAAGAATCTTCACGATCTTACCGGATACTTCCGCTTCGATTTCGTTGAATAATTTCATGGCTTCCACAATACAAATAACCTTTCCGGAAGTGATTTCATCACCTACGTTAACGAATGATGGTTTATCTGGACCTGGAGAACGGTAGAATGTACCGATAATCGGAGATTTGATCGTGATATATTTTGAGCTGTCATCGGCAGCAGGTGCTGCTGGAGCTGGACTTGCCGCTGCTGGTGCTGCTGGCGCCGCAGCTTGAGGTGCAGCCGCTTGAACAACCTGTGGAGCTGGAACCGTAGCCGTAACATAAGTAGGCTCTTGGTTTGTCTTTATCGTAATCTTGAAATCTTTCTCCTCGATTGATACTTCATTCACGCCTGATTTAGAAACGAATTTGATCAGATCTTGAATCTGTTTAATATCCATACTCATATGCTAGTAGGTTTGTTTAATATTTTAAAAAAATGTTAGCTATAAAGGTAATAAAATCCTGTGGATTAGTAGGCCCATTTTAAATAAATAGAACCCCAGGTAAAACCGCCACCAAAAGCCGCTAATATCAAGTTATCGCCTTTTTTCAGCTTGTCTTCCCATTCCCACAGACACAGTGGAATCGTGGCACTCGTGGTATTTCCATACTTCTGAATGTTCACCATTACTTTTTCCTCAGGCAATCCTGCGCGTTCAGCAGTTGCATCGATGATGCGCTTGTTGGCTTGGTGTGGTACCAACCAATCCACCGATTCGGAGGTCAGGTTGTTGCGCTCCATCACTTCGGCAGCAACATCGGCCATATTGGTTACGGCGAACTTAAATACGGTACGCCCTTCTTGGTAGGCATAGTGCAACCCAGCGTCCACCGTTTCGTGGGATGCCGGATGTAAAGAACCACCGCCTTTAATGTTCAGGTATTGACCACCAGAACCATCTGTTTTCAATAAAGAATCAATCACACCGTTGCCTTCGTCGTTTGGTTCCAAAAGCACGGCACCACAACCATCCCCAAAGAGGATACAGGTGTTGCGGTCTTTGTAGTTTACAACGGACGACATCTTGTCGCCGCCCACTACCAAAACTTTCTTATGTTTTCCGGACTCAATAAATTGAGTACCTGTTGTCAATCCGAATAAAAATCCAGAACATGCAGCCTGAAGGTCAAATCCCCAAGCATTGATCGCACCGACTTTGTCGGCAAGGATATTTGCAGTCGCAGGGAACAGCATGTCAGGGGTACTGGTACAGAAAATAATCAGGTCGATTTCCTCGGCAGCAATTCCTCTTTTTTCCAAGAGGCCCTTAACTGCGGGAACCGCCAAGTCGGAAGTTGCCTTTGTGGGATCTTTCAGGATTCTTCTTTCTGAAATACCAGTACGGGTAACAATCCATTCATCATTGGTTTCCACCATGGTTTCCAACTCTTTGTTGGTCAGGATATAGTCAGGAACGTAACCATTTACTGCAGTGATAGCTGCGTGAATTTTTGACATATTATTTAGTTAAATGCTGATTTGATCCGATCAATGAAATTTGAGGAGATCATATCTCTTGACAATAGGACCATATTCTTGATTGCTTCAGGGGTTGAGATACCGTGGCCGATGATTACCGGTGCATTCACACCGAGGATCGGACTTCCACCGTACTGCTCATAGTTGAACCGATCGAAGAACTGGTCTTTGAAACCTTTCTTTAGTGTAACAACATAAAATGACTCCGCAAGTTTGAGTACCACATTCCCGGTATAGCCATCACATACCATAACATCCGCATGGTCACTGAATAAATCACGACCTTCAGCATTTCCGATAAAGTTGATTTTGGTGTTCTCTTTCAATAGGGGATAGGTAGCAACGGTTAGGTTGTTGCCTTTTTCTTCTTCTTCACCAATGTTGAGCAGGCCCACTTTTGGGGATTGGATACCGTATACATGTTCGGCATAGATACTTCCCAAAATTGCAAATTGGTTGAGCATTTCAGGTTTACAGTCTGCATTGGCACCGACATCCAATAGGATTCCGAAGCCGTCTTTCAGCTTAGGGACATTGGTGGCAATAGCCGGACGCAGTACACCAGGTACGGTCTTCACGCTGAACATGGCGCCAACTAACATGGCACCGGTATTTCCGGCAGAAGAAAAGGAGTCGATTTCTCCCGATTTTAACAGCTCAAATCCCTTTGCAATGGAGGAATTTGGCTTTTGCGTGATTGCTTTTGTAGGGTGCTCATGCATGCTGATGTTTTCAGGGGCATGAACGTAATCAAATTTGGAGGGGTCACCAGCGGCGGCGGCAATGGCCTTTCTATTGGCTTCTTCATCGCCAAATAGAACGATTCGTTGTGAATCTTCCAGCTGTTTCTGGGCTTCAATTGCGCCTTTGATATTCGAATCCGGTGCAAAATCTCCCCCCAACACGTCTAATCCAATCTTCATTCGTTATTATTTATATTATTCAATAATACGCAAAAAACATCCCAAGTGAAAGCTATAATATAAAATATTATACTTTTTTGGGATGTTTCCAATAAAGATGTCGTTAGACAGCAGCGGTGTTCTCGATAATTAATTTACCGTTGTAGAATAAGTTACCATCTACTGTGTATGCGTGGTGTGGTCTGTGAACCGCGCCAGTTTCTTTACAAACAGTTAAGCTAGGAAGTTCAGCTTTATAGTGTGTTCTTCTCTTGTCTCTTCTAGATTTAGAAGTCTTACGTTTTGGATGTGCCATCTCGTATCTTTTGTTTTAGTTATTTTTAATATTTTTCAATGCTTCCCAACGTGGATCAATGTTCTCTTCACTGTCCAGGTCTGATGAAACTTCTTCGTTTTGAATCCTGTCTAACATCTCCGGGTCACAGCTAATGCCGTCGCCATTTTCGCTGCACTTCGGATATGGAGGTACTGCCACATTGATGTACTCGTAGAGTAATGGGGCAATGTCCAGTTCATAGTCGTTCTTGGAAAGCGTGATCACCTCATCGGTGTCATTGTCCCAATCTTCGTCGCTGAATTTTACCAAGGCACGCTCCTGCAGGTGAACCGGGGAATCAAAGGTTGATAGGCAAACATCACAGGTCAACTGAATGGTACCTTGGATGTCGAAAGTTGCAATCAACATATTCTCCTGTTTCTGTAGGTCAACGACCGCTTTCAGGTTTCCCTCCTTTATCAGGGAATGTTCGTAACAAGCAAAGAACTTCTCATCGATTTCAAAATCAAAACTGTGTTTACCTGTTGAAAGACCTGAAAAGGGTATTCTGTATTTTTTTAGATACTTCACAATCTTGCATTTGAGCCTGCAAAAGTAACGATTAATAAACTATAAATGAAATTTATTTTTAAAAAATCGCACTTTGCTATTCGTAATAATTTTTACCTAATTCAATTTTCGGGCGATCGTTCGCCATGCGCCATTTATTGGTGTCCCGTAGGGAGTATGCACAGCCACAATATTCCTGCATGTAGAAGCGTTCGCGCTTGCTGATTTCCAGCATCCGTGCCGAGCCACCCTTTTTGCGCCAGTTGAAGGTCCAGTACTCCATGTTCGGGTATCGGGAAGCTGCGCGCACACCGCAATCGTTGATCTGGGACATCGTTTTCCAACGGGAAATACCCAAGGAACTCGAGATCACATCAAATCCATTTGCTGCAGCATATTCAGCGGTCTTCTCGAAGCGCATGTCAAAGCACATCGTACAGCGGATGCCCCGCTCCGGTTCATGCTCCATGCCCTTGGCCAACTCAAACCAATGGTCCACATCGTAATCCGCATCGATAAATGGGATATTGTGCTTCTCCGCAAAACGGATGTTCTCCTCCTTGCGCAGGTCATATTCCTTGCGTGGGTGGATGTTCGGGTTATAGAAATAGATCGTGAAATCTATGTTCGATGCGATCAATGCTTCCATCACCTCCCCGGAACAGGGCGCACAACAGGAGTGAAGCAAAAGCTTCTTCCCTGCGTTTGGCAACTCCAACTGTTCCCTTTCAAATTCGTTGTTCTCCATCGTATTCAAATCTATTCTGCAATTTTACACAAAAACGTTTATTTAATCAACTTTAACAATCTTTGACGCCCCTAGACCTCCATGCATCTGGATTATTTTATACATTTGTAATAAAATTAGAAATACATGACGTTCAGGTACCTCTATACGCTACTCGCTTTATTGACATTGGTCGCGTCCTCATCATGCAAACGTGATGACGATGAACCGATCGTGAACAGAGACATTTCCAGACTTTATATTTCCTATTCGGAATTCGAACGGGATCCCCAAAGACCCAAATTGAAGAATTTATATGTCATTACGGCGGCGGATTCTATAGAATTGGGTGCAGGTGCTTTTGCGCAAGGGTATCAATCTAATGTACAGGGCGGTTCCACCATCCTGTTTCACCCCTCGGCAAGGACCATTTTTCAGGCATCTCTGAATACAACCCAGGCAGATACCACCATCTATTCGTTGAGGGTAGGTGATTATGGAGCGCTCAGCCCATCCGGAAACATCGCCAATGCGCGCCTTAATGGAGTGCGTGGCTTGGTATACCATCCGAGTTTGGATAAGCTATATGCCGTTCGCGTATCTCCTGACAGTTCGTTCGTCTATGTGTTCAATTTGCCACGGGGTATCAGGAATTATGCAAAGACCTCCCAGAATTTCCAGATTGCTGACAACCGCCCCGTTTGGGACGCAGCGATCGTGCAGAGCAAGATGTACCTAAGCCGTACAGATAAAGATGGTGGAATAGACATTTATAACAATATGGTCATCCAACGGGATACCTTGGTGCCGAATGTGAAACCGGATATCATCTTGACGATCCCAGGCTCGGAAAATATCCGCGGCATGTCGATCGACACGGTGAATAATATGTTGGCAGTGGCGGATTTTACCGGTACGGGCGCGAGTTCAGTCGGACGGATTTTGATCTTTGACAATTTCTCCGAAATGGCAAAATCAACAGGCAATATCACCCCTACACGCATTATTACAGGAGCTTCGACAGGATTGAAGCAACCCGTAGATGTGGATTTGGATTTCCGTAAGGATAGCGATTATCTGTTCGTTGCTGACGCGGTTTCCAAGAAGGTCTATCGTTTCAAGAAGACCGATACTGGCGATGTCAAACCGGATAAGGAGTTCGTCTCCCCCGGAAATTATACACCGATCAGTCTTTCACTGGATGCCCGGCAATAAGGGAAATTCTGCAAGAAATTATCAAGATACGATATGGAAGAAGAGGAGCTGTTTTTACGACAGCTCCTCTTCTTCTATTAGGGACAGTAAGGTCTCTACTTCCAGTTTCTTCTCTGCGTTGTCAACATGTTCATAGGCTGCGATCAGGTTCCTCAATACCCGTTTGATAATGGAGACATTATCGCAGGGGAGGGTGTATTGATCGGAAAGGGGGAGGTTCAGTTGGCGAAGGAATGCATAGATATCCTCCTCGCGCATAATCTGTCCCCGGTTGAACACGTTGATGTAGAATAGGACTTTGTCGTGTTGTTCGCCATCCACATAGGCCAGCACAAAGTGTTTCGGGAGGTTCACCCCATAGATCGGGATGTCCAATTTCTCAGCCACCAAGGCGTAGATGCAAGCCAGACTGATCGGATTCCCTTTCTTGCTCTCCAATACCTTCTGGATAAAGGAATTCTGCGGATCATGGTAGTTGCTCGTATTGCCCGATAACCCAAATTCCCGGAATAGGATATTGTTGAGCAATTTCACTTTCTCCACCGGACTCATATCATACATCAGGTGGTACCAGGCATTCCGGCGCAGCTCGGCAAGTTGGTAATACACCTGTTCCTCGTTCATGTTCGGGTACTGGTATCTGTTGATGATCAATAAGCCTTCCAACAGATCCTCCGTATTGTTCAATTTCCATAACTGCAGGTCGTTCTTCACCTGGTCGTATTGGATCTTGTGAATGATATTCTCAATTCTACTTTGCGATACAGGATCGAAGGACGATTCCCAGGAATGCTCGAGCAAAGGAATAACTTCCGGACCACAGGTGATCAACTTGTGCTCGATTTCCAGAAAGATTTCCCGATCGGGATCATCCAAAAGGTAGATTAGTGCTTTAATTTCTTTTTCATTCACACTGAAAATTACGAAAATTTTAGCACTTCCTCAAATTCGATGGCCTAATCTTGCTTCAGCTGGCCATCCAACATGTGGATGATCCGCTTTCCATATTCGGCATTCTTCTCCGAGTGGGTCACTTGAATGATCGTGACACCATCGTCATTCAGTTGGTTGAAGAGTTCCATTACTTCTTCCCCCTGTTTGGAATTCAGGTTACCGGTCGGTTCATCAGCCAACAGCAATCGTGGAGATCCCGCCAGAGCCCGTGCGATACCGACCACCTGTTGCTGGCCGCCCGATAGTTGGGCAGGGAAGAGATCCTTTTTCCCAACAATGTTGAAACGGTCCAAGAGATCAGAAACGATACTTTTGCGCTCAGAAGAGGACAGGTTCTTATAGATAAGTGGCGTCTCGATGTTTTCATACACCGTCAGTTCATCAATGAGGTGGTAGGATTGGAACACATAACCCACATGCGATTGAAACAACTGCGAACGCTTTTTGGCCTTCATCTGCAAGACATCCTCACCAAGGAAATAGTATGTACCTTCGTTGGGTTCATCCAGCATCCCAATGACATTGAGCAAGGTGGATTTCCCCGATCCGGATGGCCCCATAATGGAGACAAAATCCCCAGCCTCGATCGTTAGATTGATATCTTTTAAAATAAAGGATTTGGTACCCCCAACATTGTACCATTTGAAAATATGTTCGAGTTTTATCATGTTATGAATGTGGTCTTTGCTGTAAAACGCTAATTTAATTTTTCTAACTAATCATTAAGTCAATTCTTGGAATGTATTTCCGTGAATGAAGCTATGCTATTGAATTTTAATTTGCAATCTGCTTGCCGATTTTGTAATTAATTGTGCGTCAATGGCTTTCTGTTGTGCATTGTCTGGGTATGTCCGTAATCGGACAATTACCGTTCGGAATTGGACGGTTGTTTTGTCGTAGACACAAGGATGTATTTGATTTTATTTAACGCCAATCGAATCTATATCCATTTATATCTATTCATCCCTCAAACTATCCACCGGGTTTACCCTGGCTGCCCGAAACGTCTGCCAGGCGATCGTGCTCCAAGCGATTGTCAAGGCGATTATCGCTGCCAAGGCGAACATCCACCATTGGATATCGATCCTGAACGCATATGCCTGTAACCAACCGTTCATGATAAACCATGCCAAGGGAGCAGCGATCAGAAAAGCAATCACCACCAACTTGATGAAATCCTTCGATAACAGGAGGATCAGATTGGACACCGAGGAACCCAATACTTTACGGATCCCAATTTCCTTGACGCGCCTATTAATCGTCAGTAATGCTAGTGCAAAGAGCCCCATACAGGAAATAAGGATGGCGATACCCGTGCCGACCATCACAATTCCGGAGAACCTGCGGTCACTCTGGTACAAGTTCTGGGTGTTTTCATCCAGGTATGAAGCGGCAATTTCCGCTTTTGGATTTACCTTTTTCCAGATGCTCTCCACCTTTGCCAGGGATGCTTTCAGATCCTGGGTATTGACCCGTACAAAAATATAATCTACCGTAAAAACATGTGGATTGATGGACAGCGATAGGGGTTCCACCTTTTTGCGAAGATCCTGGAAGTTGAAATCATCGATGATACCGATCACCAAGGACTGCCCGTTCAGGTTGATGCGCTGGCCCAATACCTTCTCGATACCGCCCATCTGCTCAGCCATCTGCTTATTCAGAATCACTGAATTGCTATCCGTGGCAAACTGGCGGTCAAAATCACGCCCTGCCAAGAGTTTGATATCCATGGTTTTCAGGTAGTCGTAGTCGATGCGCATATAATTGGTGGTATATTCCCTGTTTTCCTGATTGAACCCGAAAACGGAGCGTCGCGTACTAAAATCATTTCCCATGCCCATATTCACGTCCGCGGCACTGACCGCTGTCACCCAGGACTCTTTGGCCAATTCTGCCCGCATTCGGTTCAGGGCATCTTCATGGTTGATCCCGTTTCCAATCGGAATACTGATCACCTCTGTTTTGTTGTATCCCAAAGGTCTGTTGGCCATGTAATTCAGTTGCGAGCTGATGACGATTGTTGCCACAATCAACAGGATAGCAATACTGAATTGCAGTACAGTGAGGATATTGCGCAAGCGTGATGATTTTACCTTGGCAGTTCCTTTTAAAGAATGGATAATATTGCTGTTGGCAATGCGCCATGCAGGGTAACCGCCAGCAATCAGAGTGATTCCCAAAAATGTAACCAAGAGCCACATCAGGTTCGCTGGGGTCAACAACTGCTGAAAACCCAGTTTATAATTCATATTGGCGTTGTATTCCGGTAGAATCAGATAGGCCAGCAACAAACCAATGCCGAGGGCTATCAAGCACAACAAAAAGGCCTCTGTCCACAATTGCACGACCAGATTCTTCACTGTAGCGCCTAAAGTTTTCCGCGTGCCGATTTCCTTGTTGCGCAGCAGGGAATTGGCCAACGAGAGGTTGATGAAATTAGAACAAGCGATAAAAACGATCAATCCTGCAATACCCAATAATATCCAAGGGAAGGAGGCCGATGGACCGTTTGCAATCCCCAGATTACTCAGGTGAAAATCAGCAATGGGGATTAGGTGCAGGGAATAATAGGCTCCATTCTGATCCTGCTGGCCACCATCTCTTTTGAGATTTTCAATTGTCTCCTTAAAATATTGGTTGGTGAATCCACTGACTTCCTTCGCGAATTTTTCATCATCCACCTTTCCCGCTTTCATCTTGACAATCACATCGTGGTTAACGATATCCCAGCGGTCTTTTTCCGCCGCATAGTTTGGCCGTTGTTCAAAGCGCATCAGACTGTTGAAACGGAGACTTGAGTTCGTAGGTGAACTGGCCAATACAGCGGTCACGGTACGAGGCGACCATACGCCATCGGACAGTACTTCAACCTGTTTGCCAATGATATCCTTGCTATTGAATAAACGCATGGCCATGGCTTCATCAAGGACAATGTTGCCCAAATCATTCAACGCCTTTTCATCGCCTTCAAGGATAGGGAAAGTCAATATGTCCATAAAATCTCTATCGACGAATTTATTGGAGGATTCCAGTTCCTTATCGCCGTGGCGAAGGATGACATTGCTGTTGGCAATACGAGAGGCTAAAGCAATGCTTGGAATCTGTGCCTTCAATAGGGGAGCCAGCGGGGCAGCCATTGATGTGTTATAATTCACGCCGCGTTCGGGTTGGCTCTTGCTGTACAAAAGACCGATACGGTCCACATCCTTGTGGAAATTATCATAGGAAAGTTCAAAACTCGCCGTTAGAAAAAGGATTATGGCAGATGCCAACGCGATCGCCAAGCCGATAATGTGAATGAAACTCAAGGACTTGGCCTTGATGATATTTCGCCATGCTATTTTGAACATCGGGTATGCTATTTTAATTCGTTTATAATCAATTCATATTTTTCGGATAATCAGCGAACGGCAATACCTTCTGCACGTTCTATCCAGCTATTCGTCCTTCAGGCCGACAACTGGGTTTGCTATGGCTGCTTTCCAGGCTTGATATCCAATGGTCAGCAGGCTGATGATAATGGCAGCCAATCCGGCAACCACAAAATAAACCCAAGATATTTCAATCCGATAGGAGTATTCATTTAACCAGGCATGCATCATCCACCATGCCAGTGGGGAGGCAATAACCAAGGCCAGGATAATCAATTTGATAAAGTCCATGGAAAGCATGGAAGCAATCTGGGAGACTTTCGCGCCGAGCACCTTTCGGACCGCAATTTCCTTTGTCCGCTTTTCCGCGATATAGGCTATCAGTGCCAATAGGCCCAGGCAGGAAATAAATATGGTCAGGCCAGCGAAAAGTTTCGAGAGTGTACCAATGGATTGGGCCTCGCGGAATTTATTCTCATACTGCTTATCTACAAACCGGTACTCAAAAGGATATTCCGGATTGAATTTCTTGAATATCGATTCAATCGTCTTCAAGTTCTGTTCGGTACTGTGCACCGGATTTAACCGGTAATGTACCGTAGAAAAGGAGGTAGCAGGGCCTTCAATAACCAAAGGCTCTGCGGTATCAAATGGTGAACTTAAAATAAAGTCCTTAACAACACCAACGACTGTAAAACTCATGAAACTGTTTTTTACAGTCGCGCCAATGGGATTTTTTAAACGCATTGTTTTTACCGCTGTCTCGGTCAATAGCATCGCCGTACTATCGGTCGGGTAGGTGTAGATATCAATATCACGACCTGCAACAAGCGTCATTTTCATAGTTTTCACGGCATCAGCTTCGCTACTATAGCGAATAAAACTTATACGCTTGTCTTCCTCTGTACTGCCTGGCCATTGAAAGGCCCAACTCGTACTATAAACTTCTGTAATTGGGGATAAGTTCTTGGAAACCGATTCAACAGCTCCACTTGCCAAAAGTTCATTCCGAATGTTCAAATAATTCTTGCCGATATCCCCCACCATGTTGGTATAAGCCAATCCATTTTCATTATATCCACGTTCACGATCCTTGGTATGTTGTATCTGTTTGCTCACCACAATGGTAGAAATGATGAGGATAATCGCAAAGACAAATTGCAGAACGACCAAGGCCGATCGCATAGTAAATTTGTTCCTTCCTGTGGTTAAACTTCCTTTTAGGGTTTTGGCCGGTGTAAATGCCGACAGGAAGAAAGCCGGATAGATGCCAGCCAGCACACCCGTGAATACGGCAAATGCGATTAAATACAGCCAGGTCTGAACACTGAGTACAGAAATTTCCAGATTTTTAGCGACTAAGGAATTGAAAGCGGGCAGGATCAGGATGACCAATAGAATGGCAGCAACCAGCGCTATCAAGCTGATGAGTACACTTTCGATGATAAACTGGAGGATCAGTTGAGACCGCCTGGCACCTACTACTTTCCGTACCGCGACTTCTTTTGCTCTTTTCTCACTTTTGGCCGTGCTGAGATTCATGTAATTGATGCAGGCCACAGCGAGAATGAAAACACCTATCCAGGCGAATAACCGGACCAATTGAATTCTTCCACTGTAGAAATCCCCTCCCTCACCATTATCGTAAAGAAACCGCTTTGAAAAAGGACTGGCAAAAACTTTCAGTGTATTCTTTATGATAATTTCCCCGACATTGGCATGCCGTTGCGTGATCAGCTCCACTTTTTTATTGAATTGTGCAAGGTTACTCTCCGGTTTCAACAGGATAAATGTCTCGGTGCTGTTATTGTTCCAATTATCATCGAAATACCCTATTTTCTTTGCGTATTCCCATGAAAGGAGCATATCAAAACCCATGGTGGTATTGGCGGGAAGATCCTTTATGACAGCTTGCACAGTCACCTGGTCCAAGGAGTCGAGTTTAATGATCTTACCGATGGGGTTCTCATTTCCGAAAAGCTTCGTGGCGAATTTTTCCGTGATTACTGTCGTCTTTGCATCCGTAAGCAATTTATTTTTCTGCCCTTTTACAATGGGAAATGAAAACATATGGAAAAATCCTGAATCGACAAACGCCGTTCCGGTATTCAAGCGTTTCTCTTTGTAGCTGACCAGCGGGGTCAGATCTGTAGAATAGCGTGTTCCGGTTTCAATTTCAGGAAAATCAGACAGGAGGGTAGGCAACATGATCCGTGGTGTTGCTCGCCAAGCCCAATCTTTGCCGCCATTGAAATCCCGATTGGACATGGCATAAATGCGGTCAAGTTTCTCGTGAAACCTATCCATAGTCAGCATATTCTGCAGCCAAAGCGCAATCAATATGGCACCGGCCATACCAATCGCCAAACCCAATATATTGGTTGCCGAAAAGGCCGTATTCTTTCTAATATTTCTCCAGGCAATCTTGAACATATTCAAATAAACCTTTAGTTATAAATCGTATGAATAATCCCATGTCTCACCAGTTTCAATTGTTTTGCCAAATTGATAACTAACATAATTTCAGTACTTTGCGTTAAATTTATCCGTGTGCCCTGTTCATTATCGGACGGTTGCTGTCCAATGCAGAACAGGGAATTCAAGGCCAAGTTTCTATGTCAATCCTACTCATCTCTTAAACTGTCCACCGGATTTGCTTTTGCGGCTTTTACAGCCTGATAACTGATGGTTAGTACCGCTGCCAACACGGCCAATAGGCCACCCAGAATAAACGGAGTCCATGAAATTTCGATGCGGTACACAAAACCTTCCAGCCAGGTGCTGCATGCCCACCAAACAATCGGTGCTGCAATGAGCATGGCAATAATGACCATCTTGACGAAATCCTTGGATAGCATCGCGACGATACCACTCACCGAAGCACCCAACACTTTACGGATACCAATTTCCTTGCTCCGTTGAAAAGCGGTCAGTGTGGCAAGTCCGAACAAGCCTAAGCAACTGATGAGAATGGCAATTGCCGTACTGATATTGGTGAGTTTATACAACTGTTGTTCTTTATTGTAAAATTCAGCAATGCTGTCGTCATAGAAAACAGGAGAGAATGTATCCGCCGGGAAATGTACGCTCCAGGCAGTTTTTATTTTTTCGATTATCGCTGGCCATTCTTTGCGCTGATCCGGATCGAGGCGAATGCTGTAATTTTGTAAATCTCCCTTACCGTACATCAGGATTAGGGGCGTAATTTTAGTATAGAAATCTTGGGTATGGAAATCCTGAACCACCCCGGTTATGGGAAGGGTTAGGTTATCCTGCGTTAAAAATTTGCCCACTGCGTCCGTTGGATTTTTGAAACCAAAGGCGGCCATCGCACTCGCATTGATCACGTATCCGTTTGCTGTATCTGCAGGAATTGGGGTTTTACCCGCCAATAATTTAAGGCCATAGAACTGCAGGTAGGAAGTATCGATGTTTTTTCGGAATAATTCTTTTTGCACGAGATCCTTACCATCATCCGGTCGGTAAGCATAGGCGTTGGAGCTATAACTATTTGAAATCGGTTGATCGCCCATGGTAACTCCTAGCACACCTGGAATGTTACGAATCTCGTCCGCCAGTACCATTTTTTTATTATCGGATCCCGGTTCGATCATTTGCTTATAGGGTATATTGCTCAGCAAAACAGCATCTTTTTTAAAGCCCATATCCTTATTGATCACGTAATGGAGTTGCTGTCCAATGATTATTGCCCCTACGATGAAGATCTGGGCAATTATGAATTGGAATACAATGAGTGCTTTCCGAAGATTGATTTTTTCACTACCCGCTGTCACATGTCCCTTATTTCTGAAGATCTCCACAGCATTTACCTTGCTGATCAACCAGGAAGGATAAAGGCCGGCTAATAGCATTGTAACGATTAATGTACAGGCTAAAGAAAGAATAACTACTGGTGGATCGGAATAATTCTTCACCTGCTCGCTGATGAGGTCGCCAAGGACGATAAATCCAATCTTTCCGACGAAATAGGATAGGACCGAAGCAATGCAGACGATAATTCCAGTTTCGATCATCATTTGTGCGATCAACGAACCGCGGGATCCCCCTAGGGTCTTGCGGATACCAATTTCCTTGTAGCGCTGTGGCATTTGTGCGGTACTCAGATTGATGTAATTGATACAGGCAAGCAGCAGCAGAAAACCGGCAACGGCAATAAGTCCATAGACCACACGCTTGCTTGTTTTCGGATTATCACCTTCCTCCAAGTCGGTGGCAAAATGGGATTCGGCGATCGGCATGGTTATCATCGTTCTGGTGAAGTCAAAAGGTAGGATATTCTCTGCCTTGATCTGTTTCCACTTGGTATCGACCATAGCTTGGATCCGTTGTTTGGAACGCGCAAGAGTAGCCGCATCTTTAGCTATAAAATATACCTTATCTGCGCCGTTGCTGCTACCCCAAGACTGCAGCATATTGTCCCGCTCTGTTCGGAGAACAAGGCTAAATTCCTGACCTGTATATTCGGAAGGAAAGTCTAGATTGGCCACCACACCGGAAATAACACGCTGAATGGTGTCGTTATAGATGATGGTTCTGCCGATGACTTCTTCGGGGCTGCTGTTGGGGAAGTAATGTTTCGCGCGCTTTTCAGTCAGTACCAATTGATGGGGTTCCTGAAGCGCCGTTTTCTGATTCCCCGCCAACCAATGGTAAGGCACCATGGAAAAGAAATCTGCTGTAGTTTCTACCCATGCTGTTTCGTTCCAATCTGGTTCCTCAAATTTGCGCTCCTGCTGCTGGACCTCCGGAACAGTGACATTCATGAGCGATTTCCTGAAATAGGGAACCACCTTATCGAGTCCCATGGGATCTTCCTGCAAAGCAAAATAGATAGGTCGGGAAACACCTGCAAAAAGTTGATCCCGATCTTCCGTTTTAAAATGAGATAATAACCGGTATACGTTTTCCTGCTGGGGAATACCTTTCTCATAACTCATTTCATAACTTACATACTTATAGATCACCCAACAGGAACTGATGCCAATGGTTAGCCCCAAGATATTCAAGGCACTGAATAGGGGATTTCGTCGAAGCTGACGGATGCTGTTTTTTATCAATTGGTTTATCATGGCGCTAATTTATTTGCCTTGTATTTTTAAGGTCGGATGCGCAAGTATAATGAACTTACTATGCATAAAACCGATCTCTTTATCTATATTAATTTACTTTTCTGTCCGCCGCCAAGCGGATATTTTTCCAAATTATTCATCCCGCAAGCTATTAACCGGATTTGCCAGTGCCGCTTTGACGGTCTGATAACCTACTGCCAGCGCCGTAATCAGGATGGAGATCGCAGCTGCCAAGGCAAATGACCACCATGGAATTTGGACCCTGTACGTAAATCCGGCAAGCCAAGCATTCATGATATACCACGCTATCGGCGCTGCAATCAGGAAGGCAATACAGACCAGTTTGAGGAAACTTCCGGACAATAGGCCCGTAATATTAAATACATTGGCGCCCAAAACCTTTCGTACCCCGATTTCTTTGCTCCGTTGTTCAGTGGTGAAGCCTGCGAGGCCAATCAGTCCCAAGCATGCAATAAATATCGTTAGGAAGGAAAAGATCATGATGATCTGGCTGCTGCGGTTTTCACTGCTATAGAGACTCTGTACATGGGAGTCCACAAAGGTAAAGTCATAGGCCGCATCGGGCAATTCCCGTTTGAAAAGCGCTTCCAATTTCTGGAGATATCCGGGAAGGTCGTTTGTGTTAAATCGGATCAATAGCTCCCGAACACTTTCAGAAGGCCCATTCATGGTGTAATAGGAATAGCCGCCAATCGATTCTTTCAAGCTCTGGAAATTAAAATTCTGAACGACCCCACGGATAATTGATTGCTTATTCATTTCCGTTAGGATCTTTTTTCCTATCGCCTCCTGAGGCTCAGTATAGCCCAGGAATTTTAGGACCACTTCATTGATCAGTACATAGGTGTTGGTATCTGTTTTGCTGAGATTGGCAGGAAGATCCTGTCCTGCCAGCAACGTTAGGCCCAAGGTTTTCGTTATGGGGCCAAAGGTGCTGGAAGTCGTGGTGGATAAACCGGTTTTATCACCAATTTCCCGGTAGGTGGTTTTACCGCTTTCATTATCACCGGGCATGGATTGTACGGGCGTAGAGGCCAACGTACCTGGAAGTTGGTTGACCAGGCCCATGATGCTCTGCAATTTTTCCATGGTATTGATGGACTTAATCGGAACGGAAATAACCTCCTGCGGATTATAACCAAGGTTTTTCTTTTTCACAAAATTCATTTGGTAGAGCATTACGCTCACCGAAATAATCAGTACGGATGAAATAATGAACTGAAAGATTACCAAACCTTTTTTAGCGAGCTCTACCGTCGAGTTTTTTAAGACCGACTTATTCATTAGGATCAGGGAGTTAATCCTGGACATGTACAGCGATGGGAACGATCCGGCAAGAACGGTAATCATCAACCAAAGTACGATGCTCCACAGGATAAACTCCAGGTTGAATAGGTTTGTAAGGGAAAATTCCGCCCCTGTGATGCTTTTAAAGAAAGGGGCCAGGACAATGGCTAGTACAAAGCCAATCACGAAGGATAAAAAAGTAACCAATCCCGTTTCTGTATAGAATCGTAAGGTGATTTGTGATTTACGCGCTCCCAAAACTTTATTGACGCCTACTTCTTTTGCGTTTTTGCTGGTTCTGGCCGTTGCGAGGTTCATGTAATTGATGCTGGCAATCAATAGGATCAGCGCGGAAAGGCCAAGCAAGGTATGGATGGTTTTTATATTGCCCACCCTCGACGTGTAACCACTCCGAAAATCGCTCGAATAAAGATGAACTTGAGAAAGAGGCTGGAAATAGAAGTTGGTATAATACTGCTCATCCTTTGGGATATTCTTGTCGATTAGCGCTGTTGCATTTTTCTCCATCTGCGCCATATCAGCACCTGCCTTTACCTGAACATAGGTTTCAAAACTGGCATTCCCCCAGGATAGGTTTTTGCCCATCCAATTGTCCATGATGTTGTAGATCATCTCAGCATCCAGCGTGCTGTTGCTCGCAAAATCCTTATATACACCCGTTACTCGAAGTGTGTCCTTCTGATTAATGGCAATCAACTGATTGATGGCATTGCCATTGGGGAAGAATTTCTTCTTCCGCGATTCCGAAATAACGACACTATTCTTTTCCTTAAATACAGTATTCGGATTACCCTCTACGAATTCCACATGGAACATACTGAAAAAGGAAGAGTCTGTAAGGAACAACCGATCCTCCATAATCGTTTCATTGCCAATCTTTAGGGATGCTTTTGCGCCGAAATCATGTTTTACCATTCGGGTGAACTTCAAAACACCCGGAACATTCTCCTTAACCTGTGGTCCTACGACATTGGGGAGGTTGACCCAATTTTCCGAGTTATAAGTCGGAGTCATTTTCATGTACATGCGATAGATGTCCGCTTGATTGGGGAACATGCTATCATAGCTCATCTCATACTTGGTATATGCCAGTAGCAGGAGCGATATCGCTAAGCCGATGGATAGGCCGAGGATATTAAGTAGGCTGAAGAATTTGTTCTTCTTCAGGTTCCTAAAAGCTATTTTGATATAATTGGTCAGCATAATGCGAAGTTTTTAAATTGTGATAAGAATTTATTCGTCACGTAGGCAATCAACCGGATTGGCTATCGCCGCTTTGAATGAATGATAGAACATAGTTAAAAAAGCTATAATGAGGGTGGCAATTGCTGGAATGCTAAACATCCACCAGGTCAACTCCATTTTGTAAGCAAAATTTTCTAACCATTTGTTGATGGCCCACCACGCAACCGGGGAGGCAATAATAATGGATATGAAAACCAAAACAAGGTATTCTGTTGAGAGCAATCGAATAATTCTCGAAACTGAACTTCCCAATACTTTCCGTATCCCGATTTCTTTGGTCCGTTGACTAATGCTAATGGTCACCAAACCAATTAGTCCTAAACAGCTTAGGAGAACAGTAATTCCTGAGGAAAGATTGATGATGCTTGAAAATCGATAATCGCTCTCATAAAGCTCTTTCATATTGTCGTCAAAAAAAGTATAATCGAATTCATCATTTGGATAGAAATTTTTCCATTCCTTTTCTAATGCTTCCAATCCTTTTCTCCATTCGCCGGTATTATGTGAAAGTTTGATACTGATATGCTTGAGTTGGTCTCTATCTTTGCTTGGGAAGATGGCTAATGCGTCTGTTTGACTATGCAGTGTTGAACTGTTGAAATTTTGTAAAACGCCGATAATTGCTATTTGCTTTTCGTTCATTATAACGGATTGGCCAATCGCCGCTTCCGGAGTTTTAATGCCAAGTTCTTCCAGTAATTTTTCATTGACAATAAAACCTGATGTACTATCCGATAACTGCATGTTTCTACCGGCTAACAATTTAAAATTGTAGGTGTCCAAATAATCCTGATCGGCATACTTTAACGCGATTGGACACCTCACTTCTCCTGTATCTGTTTGCATGCTGATGGATGATCCATAATATTCGCCACTCATAGGTAAATGGCCCAACGCTGAGCCCTCAATTTCCTTATATTTCTGTAATGATTCCTTCAGTAAATTTGGCCTGTTATCATCTGGCTTATCTTTAGCATGGGGAAGGTCTAAAGAAACAATGCTATTGTGTTGAAAACCCAAATCTTTGTTTAGCATAAACTGGATTTGGAAACCCATTAAAACAGTTGAAATAACAAATATCTGTGCAATGACAAACTGGAAAATAATAAGAGCTTTCCTCAACGGAATGCTTCCAAACTTCAATTTGCCAACATTTTTCATTTTGATGACTTCCGAAATTTGAACCTTGTTAATCAAATATGCAGGATAAAAGCTCGAAACTAAAGTCAATAACAGTATGAGGAAGAATAGGAAAATAGCGACAGGAAGGGTATCTGAAAAATTGTTTAAATCGGCCGGTATATAGGTGCTGAAATATTTTTCAAAAAGCTTGATCAATGGCCATGAAAATAATAGGGAAATGCAAGAGATCAAAAAAGTTTCGGTTATAAAACTGAAAAGAACATTTCGAGGTTGTTCGCCCAAAGTTTTTCTTATACCAATTTCTTTCGCTCTGAACGGTACTTGAGCTGTTGTTAGATTGATATAATTAATACTGGCAAGCACCAACAGAAATGACCCAATTCCAATTATGCCATACAATGTTCTTTTATCAACACTTCCATGAATCATTTTGTTAAAATGCAGGCTTTGAAGTGGAGCTAATCCGAATGATTTTCTTACGTTGTACTTTGCAAGGTTTTCAGCATTCACCTCATTCGATTTTTTTGTTAGAATATCAATAAAGTTCTGTTTTGCCTGTTCATTGGTCAATTTAACATATAGCTTGTGGTTTGAGGTCACCATATCCCAGTTGTCACTCTTAAGATCTTCCTCCTTAACGGGTACAAATTCTTTTTCCCGGAAACTACTCGTTTTTTCTAAATCCTGAATGACACCAGTGACTGTAAAATTAACGGTATCAATTTGTAATACCTTTCCCAATACTTCTTGTGGTTTGAGATTCGGGAAATAGAACCGCGCTCGTGAATTAGATAATACGATTTCGTTAGGTTGTTTAAAAACAGTTTCTTTATTTCCTGCCAACCACGTATAGGGGACCATTGAAAAATAATCCTTAAAAGTACCTGTTATAGCGGGTTGGTTGCTGAATTCCCGTTTACCATCAGCATCGGCGACAGTTATTTTTTCATAATAATATTTATATTCTGGTGCTACCAATTCGGCTGATGCGATGTTTTCTTTTACATAATTAGCAATAGGAATATTTACGCCATCAAAAGAATTTGATTCTTCACCTTTTTCCATGGTGGAATATACTTTGAAGATTTTTTCTTGATCTGGGTGGTCCTTGTCAAAGCTATATTCAAAATTGACAATTCGAAATACAATCCAACAGGCGCTGATTCCTATGGCTAGGCCAACAATATTTAGAAATGTAAACAACCTGTTTTGCCAAAGTCTACGGAATAAAAGGTTCATTCTTTTCATGATAATAATTTATTACGATCAATGACTGTTTTTAAGTCAATCCATTTGCCAGTATTGTAAGTTGCTTATTTACAACTTGTTGTTTGTGTGTTGGTTGTTAAGTTGTTCGATATCGGACGGTTTTTTGTTCACTACCGAACAGTGATTTCCGGGTCAATTATAAAAAACCGGTCGATGAGGATTTTAAACAGAACTTCCGTTTCACATGGATGGATTTCCTCGGAATTATTTTGTAAATTGAATAAAAATTAATTTTGAGGATTATTTCTAAAAAAATACTGCGAAATTTTTTGGAAAACTACAATTTAGTCCAATGGAATTAAAGCCAATCAAAACAATTGAAGATTATAATCAAGCCTTAAAAAGGTTAGAAATTATTTTCGATACGGAACAGAATACTGCATAAGGAAATGAATTGGAAATATTAGGGATATTGATCGAAAAATATGAAGAAACGAATTGTCCCATCGAATTACCAGATCCCATTGAGGCAATTAAATTCAGAATGGATCAACTAAATTATTCACAAAATTGCTGAGAAACTGCATATATCTTCTGAAGTCCTTATTCAACAATATGAATAGCTAGAAAGCTTTTATAGCAAAATAGGTCAAGCCAAGCTTGACCTAGTGTTTATATGTGATTTTTAACTTTTCGTTTTTTATTTCAAATCTCAATTCGCTATCTCACACCCTACGAAACTGCATTTGCAGTTTCTAGGATCACCTGTCCGTCCAGCATGCGGATGACCCTATCGGAGAATTTGGCATCATGTTCGGAGTGTGTCACCATGACGATTGTTGTACCGGCTTCATTCAGTTCCGTAAGCAATTGCATGACCTCATTACCGTTGCTGGAGTCCAAGTTACCTGTGGGCTCATCGGCAAGGATCAGCTTCGGGTTGTTCACCACGGCCCGGGCTACGGCGACACGCTGTTGCTGTCCCCCGGATAATTGCTGCGGAAAGTGATTCCGGCGGTGCATGATCTGCACCTTTTCCAACACTTCTTCCACACGGCGCTTCCGCTCGGCAGCAGGGACATTGGTATATACCAATGGAAGTTCCACGTTCTCATAAACGGTCAATTCATCGATCAGGTTGAAGCTCTGAAACACAAACCCGATGTTATGTTTCCGCAGATCGGAACGCTTATTTTCCTTAAAATCCGCAACTTCGATCGAATTGAATAGGTAACTCCCTTCATCGAGGTCATCCAGCAAACCGATGATGTTCAGCAAGGTTGACTTCCCACAACCGGAAGGCCCCATCACGGCAACAAACTCGCCCTCCTTGACATGGATATTTACATTGTTCAACGCTATGGTCTCCACTTCCTCCGTACGGTAGAACTTTTGAAGATTGGTGATTTTTATCATGGTGTTTCTTTGTTTAAAGTGTATGTAGATATAGTTAGATTATTGGTTTCTCAAAGTTTTTGTAGGATTGCTGGTTGCGGCACGGAGTGCTTGGGTGCTGATGGTTATTAATGCGATAGCCAAAGCCGCCAAAGCAACAAAAATAAAGATCATCCAAGGCATTTCCATGTGATAATTATAGCCATTCAGCCAATCGTTCATAAACCAGTAGGCTACAGGAAAAGCTATTAGACAGGATAAGCCCACTAAAATGATAAACTCCTTATTGAGCATCTTTACCAATCGGGACACTGATGCGCCTAGCACTTTCCGAATGCTGACTTCGCGAGCCCGTTGCTCGGCTGCAAATGCAGCTAACCCCAATAGGCCCAAGCAGGAGATGATAATCGCAAGGATGGCAAATAGACTGGCCAACTTTTGGAGCATCAATTCCGAAAAGAAATAATTGTTAAACGTGTCATCCAAGAATTTGATGGTCGTTGGAAAATCGGGATTGTATTTTTTCAATATCGACTCAATCTGTTTGGCCACTACCTGATAATCGGCACCTGCCTTGGTCTTGATGTTTAAGAGTCCTTTTCGATTTTCCAAGGAAATCGGCGAAAGCAGAAGAGGTTCAGCTTTTCCGTAGATATCATTGTGTACATAATCTTTCAGTACGCCCGCAATGGTTAAGGGCTGCTCTGCAAAACCAATTGTTTTTCCAGCCACCTTCCCGTCTGGTTGCATGAGTTTAGCCAACGTCTCATTGACCAGCACGGATGAACTGTCTCCGAGTAGATCTTTGCGGAAATTCCGACCGTCAATGATCTTCATGCTCAGGGCAGGAACGAAATCCTCATCTGCGAAGGTATAGCCGATTAAAGGAGAAGATTTTGGATCCTTTCCATCCCAGGTAAAGCCCGCTGTATTCGAACCTACGTTTAACACACTTCGTTCACTGATCCCCACGGATTCGATATTCCCTGTATTGATAAGTTCTTGTTTAATAACTTTTATATGGTCGGGCATATCACCGAGTAGGTCCGTCGTGATCACTTGACTGCGATCGAACCCCAAATCCCTATTCTTTGTATGTTGAATCTGTAAATAAATTATGGCGGTACATATCATTAAGATAATAGCTGCCGTGAACTGTGTTACCACCAATCCTTTTCTAATTAATCCACTGCTTCCGGCCTTCCTTTTTCCACCTTTTAAGGTAAGTAGCGGGTCAAAAGAAGATAGAAAAAATGCGGGATAGCTTCCGGAAACCAAACCACATACCAGAATGATGGCGATCAAGAAAACGAAATGGAGCGGGTTGTCCATTCCTATGGATAGTTCTTTGCTGACCATATTATTGAAGGCTGGCAGGCACAATTTAATCATACCGACAGCTATTGCCGCAGCAATTCCTGTAAAGACTATGGATTCCCCCAAAAATTGAGCGACCAGCGAGTTCTTCTTTGCACCTACAATTTTACGCATGCTAACTTCTTTCGCACGTTTTTCGGATCGAGCGGTAGAAAGGTTCATGAAATTAATACATGCGATCAGTAGGACCAGCCAGGCAATTGATATAAACAAGCGTACGTTCTTAATCTTCCCTTCTTGTTCAATTCCATCCTTAAATACATTGTACATATTCCAGCGCTCCATTGGATAGAGGAAGTTTTCCGAGTTGGGGCGATCACTGTTTTTTTTGTTTTCTACGAACAATTTTAATTGCGCATTGACCTGCTCTAAGTCTGCCTGCGGAGCCAATTGGACAAAGGTTTGCAAGCTGTTGCTGCCCCAATTTGGTTCACCATAGCTGTCGACAACCTTTTTCATGTTGACCAACCAATCGAAACTAAAGCTACTGTTTTTTGGAAAATCCTCAATTACGGCAGAAACGGTTAATAGATCTGAATTGTCTACTTTCAGGGTTTTTCCCACCGCTGATTCTCCATTGAAAAATTTTTTCGCCGCAGATGCTGTTAAGACTATCTTGTCGTTCTGATCCATGGCAGTAGCTTCATTTCCTTCCAGGAATTTAGGTTGCAGGATCTTTAAGATCGCTGGATCGGCAAAATTGCCCTGAAGGTAGATTTTCTTGTCCTCTCGAGAAAATAAGGGGCTATTTCCCCAATCCACGCGTGCAATATGCAGGATACCGGGAATTTCAGCTTGTGCCGCCTCTGCCAACGGAACAGGTGTAGCATCGAAAACGAAAGTGTTTCCATCGTAGGTCTGTTTGGATTTCGTTATATAGATGTCTTGCTTGTTGGCAAAATAATCGTTATACGTGAGCTCATCCTCGACCCACAGAAAGATCAATCCCGTAACAGCAATCCCCAACGCCAAGCCAAATATATTTAAGAAGCTGTAACCCTTGGTCTTCCAAAGATTTCTGAATGCCGATTTAATAAAATTCTGTATCATAATTATTCCCCTTGGTGTTTCCGATGCCTTATTACCGCTGCTGTGGAATTCTGACAACGTACGCAGCGGTTCTGGCATCTTGTATTAGTGCTTAATGTTTAACTCCTGTATTTTATCGTAGGTTTCGTAACTGGATACGACCACTTTGTCCCCTGGTTTCAATCCATTGAGCACTTCATAATATTCCGGATTCTGTCGGCCCAATTGAATATCGGTTCGGTAGGCCGTATTTCCAGATTTATCCAGTTTGAAGATCCAATTTCCGGCGGTCTGCTGGTAGAATCCACCCTTCGCCAACAGAATGGCTTTCGTTTCATCGCTCAAGGCCAGGCGTATGGTCAGGGTCTGTCCGCGGCGGATGCTTTCCGGTCTTTCGCCAACAAATTCCATATCCACCTGAAAGCGCCCATCTTTCACCTGGGTGTAAACTTTCTTGATCCGCAGGTCGTAGGACTTGTTGCCGATAGTGAATTGGCCACGAAGGTCCGGGAAGATGCGGTTGATATAATGTTCATCGATATCGGCACGCACCTTGAAGCCCGTCAGCACATCGATCTGTCCCAGGCGTTCCCCCGGATTCTTGTTCTGACCGATTTCGGCATCAAAGGAGGTCAGTTGTCCGTCCACCGGTGCGCGCAAGATCAGGTCGCCTACTTTCTTGCGGTTCAGGTCTAGGGCATTCTGCGTACGTTTGTACGTTTCACGGTCCTGGTGCAGCTTCTGGCTGTTCGAGACTTCATCCTGTTTCAGGATCTGCTTGGTCAAGCCAACGCGCTCCTTCTGGTAGTTGTATTCATTGAGGGATTTCTGGTACTCCTGGGAACCGATGGCCTTTTCGGCCAAGAGCTTTTTGTTCAGTTCATATACACGCTCTGCTTCCTTGTAGGCCTGTTCCACATCGGCCATCTGGTTCTTATTGCTGATGGTGGCCTGCTGCGCATTGGTTTGCGCAATCTGTGCCTGCGTCAATAGATTCAGGACCTGTACCTCCTGCTGAATCAAACTCATTTCCATATCTGTATTCGAAAGGCGCATAATGGGATCGCCCTTGTGGAGGTGCGCGCCATCTTCCACATATTTCTCCTCGACCCGACCGCCTACCGAAGCATCAAGATAGATGCTACTGATGGGCATCACCGATCCGTTAATCGGTATAAATTCCTGAAAGGTATTCTCCTTAACCTCGAAAATGGATATGCGTTCGGCATCAACGTTCAACCGGCTGTTTCCGCTCGTATAATAATAACTAGCACCGATCAACGCCACGATACCCGCAATGCCCGCCACGGTAAGGATTCTCTTGGTATTCCACTTCTTCTGTTGTATAGGTCTGTCCATGTATGTTAATAATCAATTCCTGCCCATGACCTATACAAGGTTGTGCCAAACTTTTAATGTATTGAAATTCAGTGTTTTGCTTGGTTCGAAGCGTTGATGCCTGTTCGAAAGCGAACAGTTTATGTGCGTTGGTGGACAGCGTTATGCGGATGAAATGTTAAATCGGTCCCAAATATTGTGAATTATCGATTTCAACGAAGATTTTGGGGTTTGTTCGTTTGAAGTGTTCGCAATTGAACAGTTGAATGTTCGAGACCGAACAGGTTTATAATTTCGTAAACAGTAAAGTGCTGTTTATCAATGTGCTAATCTTTTGGCACAGCCTATGGAATGGAAGGTGGAAAGCAGAAATACATGAGAAATTTTTTACTTATAGTTTACATATTTGTTTGTTGTTTAGTTAGCACGGCGAAAGGGCAGGATGGCTACCTGTCCTTGGCCGATTGCTTACGGATGGCCATCAAAAATAATCCAACCCTTCAACGTGATGAGCTGTTGGTGTCGCGCTCCGATTTAGCGTATAAACAGGCTAAGTACGACCGGTTACCATCGTTGAATGCCAATCTATCGCACAACATCACACAAGGCAGGAGCATCAATCCGACTACCAATCAATATATAGATCAGAACAACAGTTCAGGGAGCCAATCCCTGAACTTATCTGTTCCGATATTCAATGGGTTTTACATCATCCACAACATACGGATGAAATCCAATGCGCTCGAGGCCGGGAAACTGGAATACCAAGGGCAGATCAATGAATTGAAATTAAATGTGATCGAAGCTTATGTCAAGGTGTTGACTGCTCAGGATATGCTGAAGCAAGTGGAGGGGCAATTGGGTGTGACCAAGGAACAACTACATCGCACAGAGGTGCTGCATCGGGAGGGAGCAGCAAATCCGGGGGACCTGTTTGATATCAAGGGCCAGTTCAGCGCGGATTTAAATACCGTGGAGTTAACGAAGCAATCGCTGAACAATGCACGTGTGGAGCTGGCGGGCTTACTGAATGCCGAATTGGATAGCCTACCGGAACTTGAACCTATGGATGTGCCTTCAGAAGTGCAGGCGATGCGTGCGGCGGATTTGTTCCAGCAATCGTTGCAGGTGCTGCCTCAATTTAAGGCCATGGATTGGCGGATCAAGGAATTGGAGGAGGGGATACAGGTCGCCAAATCCAACTATTGGCCAAGCCTGTCCCTGAATGGGGGATTAAGCTCCAACTACAGCCGTGGCGAGGGTGCCGTATTCACACAGATCAAGAACAATATCTATAAAGGGGTGGGGCTGAGCCTCAGCATCCCGATCTTTAACCAATTCAAAAACAGGACGCAGGTTCGTTTGGCGCAGGTCAATCTGGATGAAGCATATTTCAATCGGGAAATCCTGCGCAATGAACTCCGAATGCAGACGGCACGTGCCGTTTTTGATCTGCACCTTACGCAACGCAACGTCCATAACCTGCGGGAACAGGAGCTCAGCTATGCCGAGTCCTTCCGCATTGCCACCGTACACTTTGAAGCGGGCAACAGTAACTCCGTCATCTACCTGACAGCAAAGAATAAACTTGACAATACGCGCAGTCAGCTCATCATCCGCCAGTACGAATGGTTGATGCAAAAATATGTGAATGATTATTATGCAGGTTCTTTAGATTTATAGTTAACTTAGCCTAAGCATGAAGAAAGCCCGTATTTTAGTTGTAGATGACGACCAAGATTTATTAACTGCCACACGCATCCTCTTAAGACCCAATGTAAAAGAAGTTCTCGTTGAGCACAATCCGGAGCGCCTGATGGGCCTACTGGAGAAGAACGATATCGATATCGTCCTGTTGGATATGAACTACAAGAGCGCGATCAATACGGGGAATGAGGGGTTGTTCTGGTTGAATAAGATCAAGGAGAAGTTTCCTAAGGTCGATGTGGTCATGATCACGGCTTACGGTGCGGTCGATCTGGCTGTAAAATCCCTAAAGCAGGGTGCTTCGGATTTCATTGTCAAACCTTGGCAGAATGAACAGCTCCTGCAAACACTACAAACGATTTATAACGAGCGTTTGCCGACACCAAAGGCGAAGGCACAGCCTACCGAACGGGATCAGCATGGGCTTATCGGCAAATCCGCCATCATGGAGGATCTGCATTACAAACTGGATAAGGTTGCACCGACGGAGGCGAATATCTTGATCTTGGGTGAAAACGGAACAGGAAAGGATCTGATTGCCAATGCCATTCATCAACGTTCCTTGCGCCAGCGGGAGAGCTTTGTCAAGGTGGATGTCGGTGCCTTAACGGAAACCTTGTTTGAAAGTGAACTTTTCGGCTATAAGAAGGGCGCATTTACGGATGCGCGGGAGGATCGGAAGGGCAGGTTTGAACATGCACACCTCGGCACCCTTTTCCTGGATGAGATCGGAAACATCAGTTTACAGCAACAGGCCAAATTGTTGAGCGTACTGCAGAATAGGGCAGTGGTTCCCTTGGGTTCCAGTCAACCGATTCCTGTGGATATCCGGTTGATATCCGCTACCAATGTACCCCTGAAGGTGTTGGCCGATGAAAGCCGATTCCGAAAGGATTTGATCTATCGGATCAATACCCTGGAGATCCAGGTGCCGCCTTTGCGGGAGCGTGGCGAGGATATCGTGCTGCTGGCTGAGCATTTCTTAAAATTCTATAGCGATAAATACCATAAGAACATAGCAGGCCTGGAGAGCAATGCCCTATCGAAACTGAAAGGCTATCATTTTCCGGGCAATGTCCGGGAATTGCAGTACAGTATCGAGCGGGCGGTAATCATGTCCGATCAGCAGAGCATCCGAGCGGAGGATATCCTGTTTTCGCCGATTGAACAACAGCTTCCTGAAGAACGATTCGATTCGGGAATGGAGAGCCACAACCTGGAGGAGATCGAACGCAAGGCCATCAAATCGGCCATGGAACGCTACAACGGGAATATCAGTAAAGCCGCCAAGGAATTGGGGCTCACACGTGCCGCATTGTACCGCAGGTTGGAAAAATATAACCTTTAATTCATGACCCGATTAGCGATAAAGGACTTTCTGCGGATGGTGATACTGATGGCTTTTGCTGTTGGCATTGCCTATCTGGCTTTTAAGGGATACTACCTGTATGCCACGCTCGCCTTTATCGGCTTGGTTGTCCTTGCTTACCGCACCTTCTCCACCCATCGTTTCCTGCTTAAGCAGTTGGTGGAATTTTCGGAAGCGGTGAAATACCGTGACTTCACCCGGCGGTTTCTGGTTAAATCCGAAAGGACAGCCGAGGGGCAGGTTTTCAAGGCCTTTAACCAGATCAACGAAATCTATAAAAACATATCCATCGATCAGGCCCTGCAGCATCAGTACCTCAATAAGGTTATCAATATGCTGGATACGGCAATTATATTCTACCATGCAGAAACAGGGAAGGTCATCTGGCTGAACGAGGCCTTCAAGGACCTCTTTCAGGTACCGCACCTCGGTAATATTGCTGGCATGCAGAAGCGACATCCGGAACTGTATGAAAAGACCATGCAGTTGCGTGTGGGCAGGCACCAGATGGAAACTGCGCATTCCAGCAAGGGAAAGATCAAACTCCTCATGCAGAGCTCCGGCTTCGACACACAGGACGGCTCCTTCCGGATCATCGTCTACCAGAACATCAATGAAGCCATCGATGAAACGGAAACAAGGGCGTGGCACAAGCTCCTACGTGTACTGACCCACGAAATCATGAACTCCATCGGACCGATCAGTTCGCTGGCAGAAACCCTGCACGAACGACTTGCCCATTGGGATGAGAAACAGGATATCGAGGACCTCAAATTGGGGATCTTTACCATCAAGCGCCGTAGTGAGGGCTTGCTGCAGTTTGCCAAGAGTTACCGCATGATCAATAAAGTGGACCAGCCCCAATTCTCCGACATCCAGGTCGTGCAGCTGTTCGAGAACATCTACCAATTGTTGGAACCCAATTTGATCCAACGGAATATCGATGTTGATATCATCATCAAGAACACGCGGTTGGTGTTGATGGCAGACCAGAACCTGTTGGAACAGGTGTTGATCAACCTGCTGCTGAATGCCATTGAAGCGGTCAAGGAGGTGGAAGAGCCCTACATCAGCCTATCAGCCATCGAGACCAAGGACCATATCCAGGTTAAGGTGCAGGACAATGGTATCGGGATGTCCGCAGAGATTCAGGAGCAGATTTTTACGCCCTTCTTTACGACCAAGAAAACGGGCACGGGGGTTGGTCTTACGCTGAGCAAGCAGATCATGCTGATGCACAATGGAAATCTTTTCGTGGACAGCCGGGAAGGGGAAGGCAGTACTTTTACACTGCAATTCTAAATCTATTCTTATTTTTGTGCCGCAATGCGGTTCCTTTTATCCTATACCTATCATTTTGTTGTGTCCAACAGTCGGCACGGGACGCATTCGCCCTTTGTGTATGCACTCGCGGAAAAGGTCATCTATAACCCCAGCTTCAAAAGCGCAAGGTATGTGGACATGCCAGATGGACTTACCGGAAAATTCATGACCTTGCTGCGGAATATCCTAGCCTTCTGGAAACTGGATCGATTGAGTGCTGATTTGGAAGATCATACCGCCCCTGCTTATTGGGTAGACGCACCTCCCATATCCGAGGAATCCATTCTGCAACACCTCCACCGTGGAAAAGTTGTTTTTCTTCATAAACCCTATGCACGAAAACATCGGTCGCTCTGGCAAAATCTCATAGCCGATGAGCGCGTGGTCGTGTCGATCAATCTTTTTTATTTCGGGATCCTGATCCATCGCTCAGGACAGCGAAAGGAAGATTTCCTACTTCGCTATCCCGGGATTTAATAGGCGTTTCAGTCAGTATTCTAAAAGTTTTGCCACCCCTGGTAACGATCCTAAAGCATCTTGCCCTGAGAATCTCCCTTTTTGTGTTTTTTAAGGACTTTGTCCGACATGCGTCCGAGGTGCGACCGTATTACAGGCGTGGTGAGTACGTCCTATAGACACGCTCTCACCACGCTCTGACCACGCTCTCACCACGCTCTCACCTCAGACAAGGTCTGTCTTGTCCTTATATAGCTATACAAATTATTGGATTAATTCTGAATTGATTATACAGGCAAATTTGGTAATACTATATGTACTATACAAACTCTTTCTGCACTATTGGATATTTTTTCGGTCTCCATCTCTTTCTCAGCGCACCTGACCTCATATGTGCCTGTTCAGGTGTGAGGTAATCACAGCTCGCGTGGGGCCTTAGGTTGTTGTATACCCTGATGTTCTCCCTGATCTTTCTTGTGGTCTCCCTCAGGCCACTCTGTGATGCGTAGAGGTCAAACTCCGCCTTCAGTATGCCGTTCACCCGTTCGGCTATCGCATTCTCATAGGGATCCCCGTTCTCGGTCATGCTGACCCCGATCCCGTTGGTGCGTAGGATATCCACATAGCCTTTGCTACAGTACTGCGAACCCCGATCGGAGTGGTGTATGAGTCCCTTTCCCGGATACTGCCTCTGCTGCAGTGCCATCTGCAGGGCATCGATACATCCCTGTGCCGAGAGGTCGCCCCTGAACGCCCAGCCCACTATCTTTCTGGAATAGGCATCGGTGACCAGGCTCAGATATCCCCAGCGCCGGTTGAGCTGTACATAGGTGATGTCGCTTACCCAGACCTGCTCGGGGCGCTCGACCGCAAGTTCCTTTATCAGGTTTCTGTACTTCTTCATCCAGTGCCGCGAATCGGTGGTGACCGCCTTCCTCTTCCTGACCCTGATCTGTAGGGAATGCTCCCTCATCAGGGCGAAGAGATAGTCGCGGCCGATCCTGATCCCATGTTCCTGCAGGGGGCCGGCGAGCATATGGAGCAGCTTCCGGGTACCGATCCTCTTCTGTTCGCTGCGTATCCGCAGCACGTGCTGCAGGATGATCTCGTCCTTCAGTCCGACATCCTGCACCCGCCACTGGCGGTCATAGTACGCATGCCTTGTTCTGCCAAACAGTCCGCAGATCAAACGGATCCCCATTGCTGGGGATTCCTGTTTGATCTTTACGACCGCTTGGCACCAGACTTTTTTCTGATGTCGATCTTGAGCTGTTCCTCGGCAATATCGATCATGGTATCCAATGCCCTGATCTTCAGGTTTGCATATTCCAGGGCCTTCTTCAGGGCCAGGATCTCTGCCTCTTTGGGGTCTACGGGTTTCTTGTTGGCCATATCATCGGGTTCTGGGGAACTAAGTTCGGTATTTTTCCCCTTATATTCCCTGACCCATCTGGAGACCGTACCGCAGGAGATATCAAAGGTGTTCCCCGCCCGGTAGGCGCTCATCCCGTCCTGGACCGCCCTGATCACTGAACGCTTCAGCTCGGTGGTATACCGCTTTGCCCCAATGGGCTGTCGCCCGAACTTCTTCATCCAGCGGATCAGGCTCACTTCGGAGACACCGTACTGTTCCATCAGGTCCCGGCGGGGGACCCCAAGTTCGATCTGATCCAGCATGTGGAGGATCAAACGCTTGTCGAATGGCTGCTTCTTACTGGTCCGCTCAGCGAACTCAAACTCTCTTTCTATTGTTTCCATACACTTTGTTTTTGTGTATAGCTTTTTTAGGATTGGACAGTCCAACCAGGATTTGAAGAGTTTTTTAATGATTTACAGATTGTTTTTAAGGTAAAGCACTGAAATTTAGGCTTTTATTGTCAAAATTTCGTTTTTCATAAAAATGGGCAATAAACGCTTAAACACAGGGTTTGGTCGGTGATTTTGGAAGTTTGCGTGGATTTGGTGTGTGCCGGCCAAAAATATAAGTTTTCGGTTTGAAAAAAATGGGTTAGGAGGCACGCTAGGGCATATGCGCCTAAAAATATGCCAGGGGCACAAGAGAGCCCCCGCACATGCCAACCGCACATCTCTTGCGCCAGCGTTGTGACGAGGTGTTGTCATAGCTCACCTGCCAACCCATTCAAGAGGTGAAAAAATAGTTACACCCCGCTGGGGTTGTATGCGTTTTTCGGGATTGTTCTAAAATAGTTACACCCCTCCGGGGTTGTATGGCGCATAATCGTCTCACAATTTGCTGGCAAAATGGTGCCTAAAAATATGCCAAAGGCACAAGAGAGCCACCGCACCATCCAACCGCACAACTCTTGCGCCAGCCTGGCGATCCATGATGCCGATAAGCTTGTCGATTTACTATCTCATATCTCACATCTCAAATCTAACATCTCACCCTCATATCTCACATCTCACATCTCAAATCTCTTAAAACTAGAAAGCCTCGCTTATGCTCAGGTAAAATCCGGATTGTCTTTTTTCGCCGGGGCGTTGTTCGCCGAATGCGTAATCAAAGCGGATGCTGCTGTTGTGCTCAAGGCTGAAGAAATAGCGGAGGCCGCCGCCGTATGACGGCAGGAGGCGCATATCATGTTGTTTGGAGAATGTCGATCCTGTGCCGAGGAAACCGGCGATGCCGACGCGGGGGTGGAATCGATAGCGCAGTTCGGCCTGGGCGGTCAGGTAGTTTTTGTCCTTATAGCGTCCGAGGTAATAACCGCGCATGGTCATGTCGCCACCGAGGTCGCGCATCACGTAGAACGGTACGTTCTTGCCATAGGTGCCGCGGTAGAGTCCCTGGGCGGTCACTGTCAGTTGCTTGGTGATGGGGTAGAAGCCGCGCAGGTCAACTTCCACCTGGTTGCCTGTAAAGTTATCCTTGCCGAAGAAATTCGGCGCATAGCTGTACTTGGCACGCCCATAGAACCCGTTGGTTGTATAGGTGGTGTTGTTGCGGGTATCATATAGCGCCGAAACCCCGAGCGCAAGGTATTGGCCGCCTTCCTTGCCGTAGACCCCTGGGGATTCATAGATGCCACCGGCTTCCATGTCCTGAAACTGGAAGTGTTCATAGTTCATGTTCACACCGGCATAGAAATTCGGTGCGAACCTTTTCTCGCCGTCCAATTTGATGCGGTACAGCTTTTGGTCGAGGTAATCCTCATCGGCTTTCCAGGTGTCATTGCCGATGCCGTAGAAGTTGAATGGCCAGTCGCGATAGCGCAGTTCGGATAGGATATGGTATTCGTTGCCCTTGGTCCAGAGATCGGAGGTCAGCTTGATGTTCTTCTGTTTCTTGGTGGTGAGCGTTCCGATCAGGGTGATGTTGGAGGTTCGGGATTCGAGGTCCTGTTTGTCCACATAGAAGTTATAGGTACTGGCGATTCCGTACTCGAGCCCGGTTTCTTGAGCGTACCCGACTGCAGGTAGCACCATAAAGCTGGCCGATCGGGAGGAATCTTTTTCGGAGGAGACGAATTTTTGGATGAGTTTTTTGATGAAATTAGGGTTCTCCTGAGCGGAGGTCTCTTGGCCATGCAACAGAAATAGGCCAAGGCAAAGGTATGTTAGGGTTTGTTTTTTCAAAGTAATTGTTGTTGTTTGGTGCAAATATAGGGGTTATCGGGGATTGAAAAATGAAAATTATTTACTTGCATATCAACGATATGGTTTTCAAGCGTAAAAAAAATGCGCAAATATTTTTGATATGTTCTGGGGTTAGCTATCTTTGCAACATCAAATCGGGGATATACGCAACCGAATGATGTTAGTTCTTTAAGCGAAAAAAAAATAAAAATAAAACTTGCAGATATCGAATAAATAATTGATTTTTGCACTCGCTATCGGAAGATAGCCGTTCTTTAAAACAGAAAGTTTTATCAAATAAGATACGCCTCCTTAGCTCAGCTGGTAGAGCAACTGACTTGTAATCAGTAGGTCATTGGTTCGATTCCGATAGGAGGCTCAAAAGCGACGCAAGTTGCAGGTCTGGAGGGGTTCCAGAGCGGTCAAATGGGACGGACTGTAAATCCGTTGCTTCGGCTTCGAAGGTTCGAATCCTTCTCCCTCCACCAAAAAAGTTTAGTTTCGACCTTTAGGGGTTATCTCGGAGGCTAAGCTAGCAAGCGGAAGTAGCTCAGTTGGTAGAGCGATAGCCTT
The DNA here is from genome assembly GCF_011046555.1 of Sphingobacterium lactis. NCBI lineage: Bacteria > Pseudomonadati > Bacteroidota > Sphingobacteriia > Sphingobacteriales > Sphingobacteriaceae > Sphingobacterium > Sphingobacterium lactis. The sequence goes on along the minus strand of NZ_CP049246.1, from coordinate 131,255 downwards.
CCAAGCTATAGGTCGCGAGTTCGAACCTCGTCTTCCGCTCATTTATAAAACAAATCTAAGTCTCTGTCATCTTCTTCAAAATCATATTTTAGTAAGGGTAGAGGCTTATATCTGTAAATAAGCTTTTTGTAAGCCGAAGTAGCTCAGGGGTAGAGCACTTCCTTGGTAAGGAAGAGGTCGTGGGTTCAAATCCCATCTTTGGCTCGAATACAATAGTTTTGTAACTTTGTAAGATTAATTAAAAGAAATATTTATAATTACTAATTCGCATAAACATGGCAAAAGAGAAATTTGACCGTAGTAAACCGCACTTAAACATTGGTACTATCGGTCACGTTGACCACGGTAAAACAACTACAACAGCTGCTATCACTAAAGTTTTAGCTGATAAAGGTTTTTCAGAGGCTCGTTCATTTGATTCAATTGACTCTGCTCCTGAAGAGAAAGAGCGTGGTATCACAATCAACACTTCACACGTAGAATACCAAACAGCGAACCGTCACTATGCACACGTTGACTGTCCAGGTCACGCCGATTACGTTAAGAACATGGTAACTGGTGCTGCTCAGATGGATGGAGCTATCATCGTAGTTGCTGCTACAGATGGTCCTATGCCTCAAACTCGCGAGCACATCCTTTTGGCTCGTCAGGTAGGTGTTCCTGCGTTAGTAGTATTCTTGAACAAAGTTGACTTGGTAGATGATGCTGAGTTGTTAGACTTAGTTGAGATGGAAGTTCGTGAGTTATTATCATTCTACGAATTCCCAGGTGATGACGTTCCTGTAATCAAAGGTTCTGCATTAGGTGCATTGAACGGTGAAGATCAGTGGGTTGAATCAATCATGGAATTGATGGATGCTGTAGATAACTACATTCCAATCCCTCCACGTTTGACAGACCTTCCTTTCTTGATGCCTATTGAGGACGTATTCTCGATCACTGGTCGTGGTACAGTTGCAACAGGTCGTATCGAAAGAGGTGTGATCAACTCTGGTGACCCAGTTGAAATCTTGGGTATGGGTGCTGAGAACTTGAAATCTACAGTAACAGGTGTTGAGATGTTCCGTAAGATCTTAGATTACGGTGAAGCAGGTGATAACGTAGGTCTATTGTTACGTGGTATTGAGAAAACTGATATCCGTCGTGGTATGGTTATCTGTAAACCAGGTTCAGTAACGCCTCACACAGACTTCAAAGCTGAGGTTTACGTACTATCAAAAGCAGAAGGTGGACGTCACACGCCATTCTTCAACAAATACCGTCCTCAATTCTACTTCCGTACGACAGACGTAACTGGAGAGATCTCTCTAGAAGAAGGAACTGAGATGGTTATGCCAGGTGATAACGTTACGATCACTGTAAAGTTGATCAACGCGATCGCAATGGAAAAAGGTCTACGTTTCGCTATCCGTGAGGGTGGTCGTACAGTAGGTGCTGGTCAGGTAACTGAAATCATTAAATAATCGTATCGATTATCTTAATACAAGAAATAAGCTAATCAGCTCAGGCTGATTAGCTTATTTTTTCTAACTGACAACATGCGGCTCAAACCGCGAAAAAAGTGAAATAATATTTGTTGTAATGCGGTCTAAAGCCTATATTTGCAACATCAAAAAATAAACTACACGGGCATAGTTCAATGGTAGAATAGAGGTCTCCAAAACCTTCGATCAGGGTTCGAATCCTTGTGCCCGTGCTAATAAAACAATAATTATAGATGGCAAAAGTACTTGATTTTTTTAAAGACTCTTACACAGAGATCACGGAGAAAGTGACTTGGCCTACATGGTCCCAATTGCAGAGCCACGCGGTCATCGTGCTGGTAGCGTCTGTTATCATTGCTTTAGTTATCTTTGTAATGGACAAGGCGTCTAGCAATGTCATGGAGTTGCTGTACAATACAGCTTCTTAATTTTTCTAATCCAACAAATCATATGGCAGATCAAAGTTTAAAGTGGTACGTGGTTCGTGCTGTGAGTGGAAAAGAGAAGAAAGTAAAGCAATATCTTGAAGCTGAAATCAACCGCTTGGGCATCCAGCACTTGGTAACGCAGGTGTTGATCCCAATGGAGAAATATTACCAGATGCGTGATGGTAAGAAAGTGGCTAAGGAACGTAACTATTACCCTGGGTACGTACTGATCGAAGCTGCTCTCGATGGAGAGATCGAGCACGCAATCAAGAATGTGAACAGTGTAATTGGTTTCCTAGGTGATAAAGCAGGTAATGCGATCCCTCTACGCCCGGCAGAAGTGAACCGTATCTTGGGTAAGGTCGATGAGATGGCCGAGCAAGGCGAATCCATCAGTGTTCCTTACTACGTAGGAGAAACCGTAAAAGTGAACGATGGACCTTTCAACGGGTTTACCGGAGAAATCGAAGAGGTTCACGAAGACAAGAAGAAACTGACCGTAATGGTGAAAGTGTTCGGTCGGAAGACCCCACTCGAACTGAATTACATGCAGGTCGAAAAGGAATAAAAAAAAGAGGCTCGAATTTCGAGCCTCTTTTTTTTATTCCTTTTCGAGATATGAGATATGAGATATGAGATAGAAAGGGTGTAGGTGGGTTTGAGATATGAGTTGTTAGATTAGAGATATGAGATAGAAAGGGTGTAGATGGAAAGAGATTGTTATTTATTTGGACTTTCTGGCTAAAGGAAATTGTTCAATCCAAAAGTCTCAATATTCCGGTTAATATCTCATATCTCAATACTCACATCTCACATCTAGTATTGAGATATGAGATAGAAAGGGTGTAGATAGAAAAGTTCGTTTTTTCATCCTAAATTTTCCTGTCTAAAGAGGAGGATTTGATTCTTATTTCCCGGTTAATATCTCAATTCTCAATACTCACATCTCAAATCTAGTATTGAGATGTTAGATTTCTTGCTAAAGGAAATTGTTCAATCTAAGAAGTCCCCAGTATCCCGGTTAATATCTCATATCTCACTACTCACATCTCAAATCTAATCCCCACAATAAAAAAAGTTCAAAAACTTTTTTTATTGTGGGGATTTTAGTTATCTTTGCACCTCGTTTACATGCAAAGCTATGCTTTTTTATGTCTACGAATTAAATGTTACGTTATTGCTTCCAACTTACTAACAAACATTTAACAAATTAAATCACAGAAAAAATGGCAAAAGAAGTCAGTGCGTTAGTAAAATTACAAGTGAAGGGCGGAGCTGCGAATCCATCACCTCCAGTAGGACCTGCATTAGGTGCTAAGGGTGTGAACATTATGGATTTCTGTAAGCAATTTAACGCTCGTACGCAAGACAAACCAGGTCAAGTATTACCTGTTGTGATCACTGTATATGCCGACAAATCTTTTGATTTTATCATCAAAACTCCACCGGTTGCTGTTCAATTGAAAGATGCAGCGAAGCTTAAGAGCGGATCGGGAGAGCCTAACCGTAAGAAAGTAGCTTCTATCACTTGGGATCAAGTGAAGACTATTGCGGAAGATAAAATGCCAGATTTGAATGCATTTACTGTAGAATCAGCTATGAGAATGGTTGCTGGTACAGCGCGTAGTATGGGTATCACTGTTTCAGGTGATGCTCCTTGGAAAAATTAATTAACGAAATCAGTTTAAGACAGTGGCTAGATTAACAAAAAATCAAAAAGCGGCACTATCCAAAATTGAAGCTGGTAAGGCGTATTCTTTAAAAGAAGCTGCGGCTTTAGTTAAAGAGATCACCAACACAAAATTTGATGCTTCAGTGGATATCGACGTTCGTTTGGGCGTAGATCCTCGTAAAGCAAATCAAATGGTTCGTGGTATTGCAACATTGCCACACGGTACTGGTAAGACAGTACGTGTATTAGTTTTATGTACTCCTGACAAGGAAGAAGAAGCTAAGGCAGCAGGTGCAGACTACGTTGGTCTTGACGACTACATCAGCAAAATCGAAGGTGGTTGGACTGACGTTGACATTATCATCACAATGCCTAGTGTTATGGCGAAAGTAGGTAAATTGGGTCGTATTTTAGGTCCAAGAAACTTAATGCCTAACCCGAAAACTGGTACAGTAACTACAGAAGTAGGTAAAGCTGTAACAGAGGTTAAAGGTGGTAAGATCGACTTCAAGGTTGACAAAACCGGTATCATCCATACTTCAGTGGGTAAAGTGTCTTTCGACGCAGACAAAATCTATGATAACGCATTAGAAGTGTTGCAAACGATCTCTCGTTTGAAACCATCTGCAGCAAAAGGAACGTACTTCAAGAGTATTCACATTTCTTCAACAATGAGTCCTGGTATTCACGTTGAAACTAAATCAGTAGCGGGTATTTAATCATGAGAAAAGAACTTAAACATGAAATTGTTGAAGCTTTAGCAGAACAGATTAAATCATACGGTAACTTTTACATTACCGATACTGCGAATCTATCTGTTGAGAAAGTGAATAACATCCGTCGTAAATGTTTCGAGCAGAACATCGAGATCAAAGTGGTGAAAAATACCTTGATCAAGAAAGCGTTGTTAGAGGCTGGCGTGGATTCAGAAGAGATCTTTGGCGTATTAAAAGGAGCGTCTACATTACTGTTCTCCGAAACAGGAAATGCTCCAGCGAAATTGATCAAGCAATTACGTAAAGAAGGTGACAAACCAGTATTGAAAGCAGCATACATTCAAGAAACTGCTTTCGTAGGTGACAACCAACTTGATGCATTAGTAACCCTTAAATCTAAAGAGGAACTTATCGCAGACGTTATCGCTTTACTTCAATCTCCTGCGAAGAATGTTATTTCAGCTCTTCAATCAGGCGGAAATACAATTTCAGGCTTAGTAAAAGCTTTAGAAGAGAGAGGCTAACGATCGCTCTCCAAAATAAACGATCGTTAAATTTTAATTAACAATTTTTTTAAAAGAACATTCAAAAATTCAAAATAAAATGGCAGATTTAAAACAACTTGCTGAACAGTTAGTTAACTTAACAGTAAAAGAAGTTAAAGAATTAGCTGATATCTTAAAAGACGAATACGGTATTGAGCCTGCTGCTGCTGCTGTAGCTGTTGCTGCTGCACCAGGTGCTGGTGACGGTGCTGCTGCTGCTGAAGAGAAAACATCTTTCGATGTTATCTTGAAAGAAGCTGGTGGTCAGAAATTAGCCGTAGTTAAATTGGTTAAAGATTTAGCTGGTTTAGGTTTGAAAGAAGCAAAAGACCTAGTTGACGGTGCACCTAAAGAATTGAAATCAGGTGTTTCTAAAGACGAAGCTGAAGCTTTGAAAAAACAATTAGAAGAAGCTGGAGCTGTAGTTGAGATTAAGTAATCTCGCATAAAGCGCCAAAAAATTAGACTCTGATAGTCCAAATCTATCAGAGTCTATTCCTGTTTATAATATATAGTATATGGATCAAGTACCTGCTGTTGCTTGATCGGCAGATGAAAACAGCAGATGTTAGCTCAGTTTTTTTAAACTAAATTCTTATTCCCTTGGCAAACAATACTATGCAAAAAGAAAGAATAAATTTTGCGACCAGTAAGAAGGTAATTGATTACCCTGACTTCCTGGATGTGCAATTAGAGTCTTTCAAGGAGTTTTTTCAACTAGAAACTACTTCTGACAATCGCCATCAGGAAGGGCTTTACAAGGTTTTCGCAGAAAACTTCCCTATTTCTGATTCAAGAAACATCTTTGTGCTAGAGTTTTTGGATTACTTTATTGATCCGCCGCGTTACGATATCCAAGAATGTATCGAACGTGGATTGACGTATAGCGTACCGTTAAAGGCAAAATTGAAGTTATCTTGTAATGATGAGGAGCACGAAGATTTCGAAACCATTGTACAAGATGTGTATTTAGGAACAATCCCGTACATGACTCCAAAAGGTACTTTCGTAATCAATGGAGCAGAGCGTGTGATCGTATCTCAGTTACACCGTTCCCCTGGTGTGTTCTTCGGTCAAAGTAGACATACAAATGGTACTAAACTTTATTCTGCTAGGGTTATTCCTTTTAAAGGATCTTGGATCGAGTTCGCAACAGACGTAAACAACGTCATGTATGCTTACATCGATCGTAAGAAAAAATTCCCAGTTACTACCTTGTTACGTGCAATCGGCTTCGATTCTGATAAGGATATCTTAGAATTATTCGACCTTGCAGATGAAGTAAAAGTTAGTAAATCTGGATTGAAGAAATACGTTGGCCGTCGTTTAGCGGCTAGGGTATTGAACAAATGGACAGAGGATTTCGTGGACGAGGATACTGGTGAAGTAGTTTCCATCGACCGTAACGAAATCATCCTTGAACGTGAAACAATCTTAGAAGAGGACCACATCGATTTGATCATCGAAGCTGGCGTTAAGTCAATTATCTTAACGAAAGAAGATGAAGCAAACAATGCGGACTATTCGATTATATACAATACTTTACAGAAGGATACATCCAACTCTGAGAAGGAAGCGGTGGAGCACATCTATCGCCAATTGCGTAACGCTGAACCACCTGATGAGGAAACTGCTCGTGGTATCATCGATCGCTTGTTCTTCTCCGACAAACGTTACGACTTAGGGGATGTGGGTAGATACCGCATCAACCGCAAGTTGAACTTGGATACACCTTCCGACACGAAAGTGTTAACGCGTGAAGATATCATTGCTATCGTGAAATACTTGATCAACCTGATCAACTCCAAAGCGGAAGTGGATGATATCGACCACTTATCCAACCGTCGTGTTCGTACGGTGGGTGAGCAGTTGTATGCGCAGTTCGGTGTCGGTCTTGCCCGTATGGCACGTACCATCCGTGAGCGTATGAACATCCGTGACAACGAGGTGTTCACACCTACAGACTTGATCAATGCACGTACATTGTCATCTGTTATCAACTCGTTCTTCGGAACAAACCAGTTGTCACAGTTCATGGACCAAACCAACCCATTGGCGGAGATCACGCACAAGCGTCGTCTTTCAGCTTTAGGTCCTGGTGGTCTTTCCCGTGAGCGTGCCGGTTTCGAGGTTCGTGACGTTCACTACACGCACTATGGCCGTCTGTGTACCATTGAGACACCAGAGGGTCCGAACATCGGTTTGATCTCCTCTTTGTCCGTACATGCGAAGATCAACAACTTAGGTTTCATCGAAACTCCATACCGTATCGTTGAAGACGGTAAGGTTGTCGTTGACCAACCTGTTGTATACCTTTCTGCTGAGGATGAGGATGACAAGACCATCGCGCAAGCGAATGCATTATATGATGATAAAGGTAATTTCTTAGATGCGAAAGTAAAAGCGAGATACGAGGGTGACTTCCCGATTATCGAGCCTGAGAAATTAGACTATATGGACGTTTCCCCGAACCAGATTACGTCGATTGCGGCATCCTTGATTCCTTTCTTGGAGCATGATGACGCCAACCGTGCGTTGATGGGATCGAACATGCAACGTCAGGCTGTTCCATTGTTGAGACCACAGGCTCCTGTTGTCGGTACAGGTCTTGAAGGCCGTGTAGCGAAGGATTCCCGTACGTTGATCAATGCAGAAGGTTCTGGTGTTGTGGAATACGTAGATGCACAGGAAATCCATATCCGTTACGATAGAAACGACAACGATCGTTTGGTTTCTTTCGATGACGATGTGAAGGTTTATAAATTGACCAAATTCAAGAAAACCAACCAGAATACCTGTATCAACCTGAAGCCGATCGTTCAGAAAGGCCAACGCGTTGAAAAAGGTCAGGTATTGTGTGAGGGTTATGCAACGGAAGATGGTGAATTGGCATTGGGCCGTAACCTGAAAGTAGCATTCATGCCTTGGCAAGGATACAACTTTGAGGATGCGATCGTAATCTCTGAGCGTGTTGTATCACAGGATTTGTTCACTTCATTGCATATTGAAGAGTTCGAATTGGAAGTTCGTGATACCAAGCGTGGTGAAGAGGAATTGACAGCAGATATCCCGAACGTTTCTGAGGAAGCGACGAAAGACCTTGACGAGAACGGTATTATCCGTATCGGTGCTGAGGTTGGCGAAGGTGATATCCTGATTGGTAAGATTACGCCGAAAGGGGAGTCAGATCCTTCACCAGAGGAGAAACTACTGCGTGCGATCTTCGGTGACAAAGCGGGTGACGTGAAAGATGCTTCATTGAAAACTCCACCGTCCATTAAAGGTGTGGTTATCGATACGAAGTTGTTCTCACGTGCGAAGAAAATGTCGAAAGAAGTTGAACGCAAAGCATTAGAGAAATTAGAAGTTGCTCACGATAGAAACATCAAAGCCCTTAAAGACCGTTTGGTTGAGAAGTTGTTCACCATTGTTAATGGCAAGACCTCTCAGGGAATCTACAACGTGTACAAAGAGCTTTTGGTAGCTAAAGGAGCGAAATTCACACAGAAGATCTTGACTGACTTGGATTACAACAATGTAAATCCAACAGGATGGACTACTGATGATGATAAGAACGACATGATCAAGATCGCGCTGCACAACTACAACATCAAAGTTAATGAGGAGTTGGGTGCATTCAAGCGTGAGAAATTCGCAATCTCTGTCGGTGATGAGTTACCATCGGGTATCGTTCAGATGGCGAAAGTTTATGTTGCGAAGAAACGTAAGTTGAAAGTAGGTGATAAGATGGCGGGTCGTCACGGTAACAAAGGTATCGTTGCACGTATCGTTCGTGATGAAGATATGCCATTCTTGGAAGACGGAACGCCAGTTGATATCGTGTTGAACCCACTAGGGGTACCTTCGCGTATGAACCTTGGACAGATCTATGAGACTGTTCTTGGATGGGCTGGTCAGAAATTGGGCGTTAAGTTCGCTACGCCAATCTTCGATGGTGCAGAAATGGATCAGGTAGAAGAATGGGTAGAGAAAGCAGGCTTACCAAAATCTGGTCGTACTTACCTTTACAACGGTCTAACGGGTGAGCGTTTTGATCAACCGACAACGGTTGGTGTAATCTACATGTTGAAATTAGGTCACATGGTTGATGACAAAATGCACGCACGTTCAATTGGTCCTTACTCGTTGATTACTCAACAGCCATTAGGTGGTAAGGCACAGTTCGGTGGTCAGCGTTTCGGTGAGATGGAGGTTTGGGCATTGGAAGCATTCGGTGCATCGAACATCCTACAAGAGATCTTGACAGTGAAATCCGATGATGTGGTGGGTCGCGCGAAAACATACGAAGCGATCGTAAAAGGTAACAACCTACCAACACCATCAGTTCCGGAATCATTCAACGTATTGGTTCATGAGCTTCGCGGTTTAGGTTTAGATATCACATTAGATTAATCAAGCAAATTGAGCTTAAGAAGGTGCAAGCCTTCTTAAGCTTTTACATACAGCTTTAACTTTTTAATAAGTATGTCTTACAAAAAAGATAATAAAATCAAAAGTAACTTTACATCGATTACGATCAGCTTAGCATCTCCAGAGACTATCTTGGAACGCTCAAGCGGTGAAGTTACGAAACCAGAGACTATCAACTACCGTACTTATAAACCAGAGCGTGACGGTCTATTCTGTGAGCGTATCTTCGGTCCGGTGAAAGACTACGAGTGTCACTGTGGTAAATACAAGCGTATCCGTTATAAGGGTATCGTTTGTGACCGTTGTGGTGTTGAAGTTACGGAGAAGAAAGTACGTCGTGAGCGTATGGGACACATCAACTTGGTGGTTCCTGTGGCACACATTTGGTACTTCCGTTCTCTTCCAAATAAAATCGGTTACTTATTAGGTCTTCCTACGAAGAAATTGGATATGATCATCTACTACGAACGTTACGTGGTTATTCAACCAGGTATCAAGGAAGAAGATGGTCTATCGTACATGGATTTCTTGACGGAAGAAGAGTACCTGGATATCTTGGATACCCTTCCTAAGGAAAACCAATTCCTGGACGATACAGATCCACAGAAATTCGTTGCGAAAATGGGTGCTGAGGCATTGGAAGATCTATTGAAGCGTCTAGACTTAGACCAACTTTCATACGATCTTCGTCACCAAGCAGCAAACGAAACTTCTCAGCAACGTAAGAACGAGGCGTTGAAACGTCTTCACGTCGTTGAGGCTTTCCGTGGTGCAAACGATCATATCGAAAACCGTCCGGAATGGATGATCGTGAAAATCGTGCCTATTATTCCACCAGAGTTGCGCCCATTGGTGCCTTTGGATGGTGGTCGTTTCGCGACGTCTGACTTAAATGACTTGTACCGTCGTGTGATCATCCGTAACAACCGTTTGAAACGTTTGATCGAGATCAAGGCACCAGAGGTGATCTTGCGTAACGAGAAACGTATGCTTCAAGAGGCTGTTGACTCCTTATTCGATAACTCGCGTAAGGTAAATGCAGTGAAAACTGAAGGTAACCGTGCGTTGAAATCCCTTTCCGACATCTTGAAAGGTAAACAAGGTCGTTTCCGTCAGAACTTATTGGGTAAGCGTGTTGACTACTCCGCTCGTTCGGTAATTGTTGTAGGCCCGCACTTGAAATTGCACGAGTGTGGTCTTCCAAAAGATATGGCAGCTGAGCTTTACAAACCGTTCATCATCCGTAAGATGATCGAAAGAGGTATCGTAAAGACTGTAAAATCTGCTAAGAAGATCGTAGATCGCAAAGATCCTGTGGTATGGGATATCCTAGAGAACGTATTGAAGGGACACCCTGTATTGCTAAACCGTGCACCTACGCTTCACCGTTTGGGTATTCAGGCTTTCCAACCGACTTTGGTGGAAGGTAAAGCGATCCAATTGCACCCATTAGTGTGTACAGCGTTCAACGCCGATTTCGACGGTGACCAGATGGCGGTCCACTTACCGTTAGGTAATGCCGCAATTTTGGAAGCCCAAATCTTGATGTTGGCAGCACACAACATTCTTAACCCGGCAAACGGTTCTCCAGTTACAGTACCATCACAGGATATGGTATTGGGTCTTTACTACATTACTAAAGGCCGTAAGACTGACGATAGCCGCATCATGAAAGGTGAAGGAACAACATTCTATTCTCCGGAAGAGGTAATCATTGCCTTGAACGAAGGAAAAGTTGATCTTCACGCATTCATCAAGGTGAAGACCCAGATTAAAACAAAAGAAGGCGAATTCAAGGACGCTATCATTGATACAACTGTAGGTCGTGTGATCTTCAACCAAATCGTTCCAGAAGAGGTAGGTTACATCAATGAATTGTTGACCAAGAAATCCCTACGTAATGTCATTGGTGAGATCGTGAAGAACACAGGTATGGCTCGTGCAGCGAAGTTCTTGGATGACATGAAAGAATTAGGATTCCAGACAGCATTCAAAGGTGGTCTATCGTTCAACTTGCAAGATTTGAACATTCCTGCTGCGAAAGCTGACTTGATCCAACAAGCTACCAACGAAGTTGAAGAAGTAATGAACAACTATAACATGGGTTTCATTACGAACAACGAACGTTACAATCAGATCATCGATATTTGGACACGTATCAACAATAGATTGACGTCTCACGTAATGGATATCCTGTCGAACGACAACCAAGGTTTCAACTCTGTTTACATGATGTTGGATTCTGGGGCGCGTGGTTCTAAGGAGCAGATTCGTCAGTTATGTGGTATGCGTGGTTTGATGGCGAAGCCTCAGAAATCAGGTACTTCCGGTGGTGAGATTATCGAAAACCCGATCTTATCAAACTTTAAAGAAGGTTTGTCCGTATTGGAGTACTTTATCTCTACCCACGGTGCGCGTAAAGGTCTTGCGGATACGGCGTTGAAAACGGCGGATGCGGGTTACTTGACCCGTCGTTTACATGACGTTGCGCAGGATATGATCGTCGTAGAACAAGATTGTAACGGTCTACGTGGTATCTATACTACTGCATTGAAAGACAACGATGATATCGTTGAACCATTATATGACCGTATCTTAGGTCGTACACCATTGAATGATGTTGTTCATCCGGAAACCAACGAGTTGATCGTTGCTGCGAATGAAGATATCACGGAAGAAGTTGCTGAGGCAATCGAGAATGCCGGTATCGAAGGATTAGAGATCCGTTCGGTATTGACATGTGAGTCGAAGCGCGGTGTATGTGCTTGTTGTTACGGACGTAACTTAGCTTCTGGTAAGCGTGTTCAATTGGGTGAGGCTGTCGGTGTAATCGCAGCACAGTCCATCGGTGAACCAGGTACGCAGTTGACACTTCGTACGTTCCACGTCGGTGGTACGGCATCGAACATCGCTGCAGAATCTTCCATCATCGCGAAATACGACGGTAAGATCGAATTTGAAAATGTTCGTACCGTTGAGAAAGAAGGCGAAGATGGTCCTTACCAAGTAGTGTTGGGTCGTTCAGGTGAGATCAAGGTGGTTAACGAGGATAGAAAAGTCCTTTACCAACAGATCATCCCTTACGGTTCGAACCTATTTGTTAAAGAAGGTGAGAAAGTTGAAAAAGGTACTAAACTAGTTGATTGGGATCCATACAACGCGGTGATCATCTCCGAATTTGCCGGTAAGGTGGAATTCGATGCCATCATCGAAGGTGTAACTTTCCGTGAGGAATCCGATGAGCAAACCGGACACAAAGAGAAGGTAATCATCGAGACTCGTGATAAGACGAAAAACCCGATGATCAAAGTGTTGGATAACAAAGGCGAGATCATCCGTTCATACAACATTCCAGTAGGAGCTCACGTTTCCGTTTCTGACGGTCAAAAAGTGAAAGAAGGTGCGGTATTGGTTAAGATCCCTCGTTCTACAGGTAAGACCCGAGATATTACGGGTGGTCTTCCTCGTGTAACGGAGTTGTTCGAGGCTCGTAATCCTTCCAACCCTGCAGTTGTTACGGAAATCGACGGTGTTGTTGCTTTAGGTGGTGTGAAACGTGGTAACCGTGAGATCTCTATCGAATCACGTGACGGCCAAGTGAAGAAATACTTGGTGCCATTGTCCAAACACATCTTGGTACAGGATAATGACTTTATCAAAGCTGGTATGCCATTGTCAGATGGACAGATCTCCCCTGGAGATATCCTTTCCATCAAAGGCCCATCAGCGGTTCAAGAATACATTGTAAATGGTATCCAAGAGGTTTACCGTCTACAAGGGGTAAAAATCAACGATAAACACTTCGAAACCATCGTTCACCAAATGATGCAGAAAGTGAATATCGAGGATCCAGGAGATACCCGTTTCCTAGAAAAAGAAGCGGTTAACAAATGGGACTTCATGGAAGAAAATGACTCCCTTTACGATAAGAAAGTTATCGTGGATGCAGGTGATTCCAAGACTTTACGCCCAGGACAGATCGTAACGATGCGTAAGCTTCGTGAAGAGAACTCTAGCTTGAAACGTCAGGATATGAAATTGGTGGAGGTTCGCGACGCGATTCCAGCAACGTCAAGTCCGTTGTTGCAAGGTATTACAAGAGCATCCCTAGGTACCAAGTCCTTCATCTCCGCTGCTTCCTTCCAGGAAACAACGAAAGTATTGAACGAAGCGGCTATCGCGGGTAAACGTGACAACCTATTAGGTTTGAAAGAAAACGTAATTGTTGGTCACTTGATTCCTTCCGGTACAGGTTTACGTCAGTACAGTAACATTATCGTAGGTTCCCGTGAGGAATACGATCAATTGTTGGCTTCGAAAGAAGAAGACTAGTCCTAACGTACAGCACACAAGCTGTATAATAGATAAAATAAAGCCCAGTTTATCCCTGATAAACTGGGCTTTTTCATTTTATTTCTTATTTTAGTGCCTATTAAGGTCAACATTTTAGCCTAAATGTTGTTTACACCATAAAATGACTTGGTAACTATGGATTTTCTGTTTAATCAGATCGAATGGGACTGGAATGATTTAGTGAAAGCGATCCTTTCGTTGCTTGCCGGCTTTGTATTGGGTTTTGAGCGGGAATGGAAAGATAAGTCTGCAGGATTTAAGACGATCTCGATCATCTGCCTCGGCAGTACCTTATTCTCCCTGCTTTCCCTGAAACTCGGTGCCGGTGATTCGGAAGATGCCACACGGATTGCTTCGTATGTGGTTTCCGGAATTGGTTTTCTGGGTGCGGGTGTTATCTTTAAGGATGGGGTGAACGTCAATGGCCTGACCACGGCCAGTATCATCTGGATGTCGGCAGCAGTCGGAATGGCGATTGGTTTTGGGATTTACCTAACGGCGGGGATTTTCCTTTTGGCGTGTTTTTTCATCATCATATCGGGTCCGTTATTGAATAAATATGTAATCCACAATATTGTGCGGATCGCGACGATCTGTGTCGATCAAGAAGATATCGAAACACGGCAGGAAATTATCCGTGATCTGAAGCCGCTGGTGAAACAATTCAAAATGAAGAAACAGACCCTGCAGGAGGGTCGCCTAACGATGGAAATCGAGGTGCTGATCGATAAGCGGAACATTCGTGAGTTCGAGCATGTGCTGCTCAGCAACAAACATATCAAGGAACTTAGCCTGTAAGCTAGGTTCCTTTTTTTGTAGCCCAAGCCAATAGGTTTCTGCAATTGTCTTCGATCTGGGCAAGGTCATATTGCCCGTCTTTCTTGCTGAACAGTTTTGATCCCAACCCTACGGAGCTTACTCCAGCTTCAAACCAGGTCTTTATATTATCCGCTGCACATTCCACGCCCCCGGTAGGCATAAATCGGATATTCGGGAATACCGGACGGATGCTCTTTAGAAAGCCGGGCCCCAAGGTGTCACCAGGGAACAATTTAATGTAGGTACAACCCGCAAGGTTCGCTGCAGCAATCTCTGAAGGTGTCATACAACCTGGAATCCAAAGGATATTATTTTTCTGCGCAATGGCTGCTATGCTTTCATTGAAAATGGGACTCACCAAGAAATCTGTTCCCAAATCGATGAAGCGTTCTGCATCTTCCGGATTCATAATGGTGCCAATTCCAAGACTAAGGTCAGGAAAATGTTCTTCTTTATAGGCCAATAGTGCCTTGAAATTGGCCTTCGCCTCACGGCCACGGTTGACAAATTCAAACACGCGGATACCGCCGGCGTAGCAACTTTTCAAGATCGCTATACAGGTTTGCAGGTCATCATCATAGAAAACTGGGATGACCGGATTATTTAAGATTTTCTCTAGGAGTTGTTCGTTCATGATTATAATGCTTTACCGTCGCCAAAGTCTCCTTCGACGAATAATTTCTGATAACCTGTTGCCGTTGCGTATTCGATAATTGCTGAAGCATCCCATGGCTGGCGCAGGGCATGGATCAAACCGCCCATAAATGCGTCGCCACTCCCGATTCGGTCCACGACCTCATGGGTCTCGTACTGTTGGGATATGGCCTGTTCCTCTCGGGAATGATAGGTCCCATAAAAGAGGTTATGCTTCGGATTGTCAATGAAACGGAAGGTATTTGCGATATGTTTCGCTTGTGGATAATGGCTGAAGATGTAATCCGCCGTTTGTTGGGAAAGGTGCAGATAGTGTGCTCTTTCCGTATGCTTATCCAAGTTTTCCTCAATGGGTGAACCCAACATGTTGTGGGCTGCCCAGATATTGCCCATGATGACGTCGCAGTGTTGCACCAGCTCAGGCATCACCTCCAGCGGTGTCCTGCCATATTGCCAAAGCTTACTCCGGTAGTTCAGGTCTACGGAAATCGTGATGTCGCGCTGTTTAGCTTCCTGGAGTACCAAGGCCATCAGGTCTGCCATTTCTGCCGATAGGGCAGGTGTCAGTGCCGACCAATGCAACCAATCCACATCCGCAAAGAGCGTGTCGAAATCTAGTTCTTCAGCTTTTAACAAACTGAAACTGGAATACTTCCGATCATAGATCACTTCCCCACTTGTCAATCCATTTGCGGAAAGCAGGAAATACAAGCCAATGCGGTCACCCGATTGGATGTGCTTGCTGCAGTCAACCCCAGAACTTTCCAAGACATGGATCAATTCTTTGGCCAAACCGTTGTTGGGGAATGCGCTGCTATAATATACCGGATTGCCCATTTTGGCAAGCGTCACAGCAACATTGGCTTCCGAACCGCCCGGATAGATTTTCAGGTCGTTCGCGCCAGGAGCCAGAAGTTGCTCGCTGCTGCCTTGCAGTCTCAATAATATTTCTCCGAATGTTAATACGTGTGGCATAGGTGAATAATTGATCCAATTTAAGGCTTTTAAAACGAATCCGGTGAATATTCTTCGAAAACGTTTGAGTAATTATACTCGCTGGATTTACCCATGGTTTATGGAAAAATCACTAATATTGAATATTAATCAAACTTAAACTATGAGTATTCTTTCGAAGTTTTCCCTGCAGGATAAGGTCATTGTTATTACCGGAGGTACTGGAATCCTTGGTAAATCATTTGTCAAAGCTATTGCTGAGGCAGGGGCAAAACTGTGCATATTGGGCCGAAATCAGGAAAAGATTGATGAACGTGTAGCAACGGCACGGGAAATTGGTGCCGAAGCGATTGGTCTGGTTGCAGATGTCATGGATGAAGAGTCCGTCAAAGCAGCCAGAGGCGCGGTATTGGCGCATTATGGAACCATTGATGGATTGGTGAATGCTGTAGGTGGCAATATACCGGGTGCAACCATTGGTGATGACCAGAATATATTTGATAATAAAATTCAAGATACCATCAAAGCCATTGAACTGAATCTATATGGCACGATGATCCCTACGATGATCTTCGGTGAGGTGATCGCTGAGAAAGGGGCGGGGTCCATCATCAATATTTCATCCCTGGCAGCATCACGACCTTTGACACGTGTTTTGGGTTATACCGTTGCGAAACATGGGATTGATGGTTTTACGAGATGGATGTCCACGGAATTGGCCTTGCGTTATGGTGATAAGGTACGTGTCAATGCCATTGCTCCCGGCGTTTTCCTGACAGAACAGAACCGAACCCTATTGACCAATACGGACGGCAGTTATACCGATCGCGCGCAAAAGTTCATTAATGGAACGCCATACCGTAGATTGGGTGACCCTTCGGAACTGGAAGGGACCTTGATTTACCTTTTGAGCGAGGCTTCCGCTTTCGTCTCAGGCGAAACGGTATTTGTGGACGGTGGTTTTAATTCCTGGTGTGGTGTTTAATGGATTATGGAAAATAAAAGATTTTTAGAACAGACCTGGCGTTGGTATGGACCAAAGGATGGCGTGACGCTTCAAGATGTGAAACAAGCCGGAGCAACCGGAATTGTGAGTGCGCTGCACCATATACCCCATGGGGAAGTGTGGCCACTGGCGGATATACAGGAACGCAAGCAAATAATTGAAGCCGCTGGATTGCGCTGGTCCGTCGTTGAATCGGTGCCGGTTCACGAAGCGATCAAAACGAGATCGGCAGAGGCAGAGCATTACCTTGAAAATTATCGGGAATCGTTACGCAACCTTGCCCAATGCGGCATTAAGACCGTATGCTATAATTTTATGCCGGTGTTGGATTGGACCAGAACGCAGTTGGATCTGGAAATGAAGGATGGATCGAAAGCCTTGTATTTCGATTGGATTGATCTGGCCATCTTTGATATCTACATCCTGAATCGAGCAGACGCTCGTGCAGATTATTCTGAACAGATCCAGGTGGCGGCCGAATCCCGCTATGCGGAAATGGATGAGCAAGCGAAGAAGGATCTGGAGATCAACGTGCTTATGGGGATTCCTGGTGAAGCCGATATTTCCTTGGATTCCCTGACCCAGAGTATTGAAATCTACAAGGCCATTGGCCGCGATGGGTTGAAGCAGAACCTGCTGTACTTTCTGGCGTCGATAGCCGATGTCTGTGAGGAGTATGGGATCAAGATGACCATTCATCCCGATGATCCTCCTTATGCCATTCTCGGTCTTCCGAGGGTGGTCAGCAACGAGCAGGACCTGACCTTCCTGATCGAGCAACAGCCCAAAGCATTCAACGGCATCTGCTTCTGTACGGGATCTTTAGGAGCTGGTCCTTCGAATGACCTGCCGGCAATCTTTGAAAAAGTAAAACACCGCGTTTATTTTGCGCATTTGCGGAATGTGAAACGTGATGAAATTGGAAGCTTCTATGAAGCGGATCACTTGGATGGTGATGTGGATATGTACCGAATCGTAAAAGCACTGAGTGCAGAAAACCAGACGCGGGACATGCCGATTCCATTCCGACCGGATCATGGTCATCAGATGCTCGACGATTTGCATAAAGTCAGCAACCCCGGATACTCTGCCATCGGTAGACTCCGTGGATTAGCAGAACTCAGGGGATTGGAATTGGGGATCATCCGTTCCTAATCCCCCAGATACAACCTTTATAAACTAAAAAATGAGCCAAGTAAACCAACCTACAAAATACAGGTGGACGGTCTGTGCATTATTGTTTTTTGCAACGACCATCAACTACCTCGATCGGCAAGTACTTTCCCTCACGTGGAAGGACTTTATCGCTCCGGAATTCCATTGGACCAATAATGACTATGGAAATGTGGCCGCCATATTTGCCATCGTCTATGCCATTTCGATGTTGCTATCCGGTCGATTCATCGATTGGTTAGGGACAAAGAAAGGCTATATGTGGGCGATTGCGATCTGGTCCATCGGTGCTGTCCTGCATGCTTTTTGTGGCATGATTACCTCAGGCATGCTGACCGGTCAATGGTTGGTGACGTTTGGTGAGGCTAAGGAAATCATCGCCGGAGTGGAAGATGTCAGTAGAGTGGTGAGTATCTCCGTCACGGTCTTTATCTTCGCACGAATCGTGCTTGCATTGGGAGAAGGGGGGAATTTCCCCGCAGCAATGAAAGCCTGTGTAGAATATTTCCCTAAGAAGGACCGTGCCTTTTCGACCAGTATCTTTAATTCTGGCGCGACCATTGGCGCCTTGCTCGCACCACTGACGATTCCTGCAATTGCAGCCCGTTACGGATGGGAATTATCCTTTATTATCATCGGTGCACTTGGTTTTGTCTGGATGGGATTCTGGCAGTTCATGTATAAGAAACCAGAAGAGAATCCAAAGGTGAATGCGGAGGAGCTCGCTTATATCAAACAGGACCTGGACCATGGCGATATCGTAACTGGCGACACCAAACCTGCGCGCGTTTCGATTTTAACCTGCCTGAAATTCAAACAGACTTGGGCATTGATCTTCGGTAAATTCCTGACGGATGGCGTTTGGTGGTTCCTGCTGTTTTGGTTCCCAGCGTACCTGAGTTCCGTATATGATATCAAATCTTCCGATTTTGAAGGGCAGATTGCCATTTTTGTGCTGTATGCCATTACAATGCTGTCCATTATAGGCGGTTGGTTGCCGACTTATTTCGTGGAAAAATTGGGCATGGAGGTCTATGCTGGACGCATGAAGGCCATGTTGATCTTTGCGTTCTTTCCCTTATTGATTTTATTCGCCCAACCGATGGGAGAATACTCGTATTGGTGGCCGGTGATCCTGATCGGTATAGCAGCAGCAGCACACCAGTCCTGGTCGGCAAATATCTTTTCCTCTGTCGGCGACATGTTTCCGAAAAAAGCCATCGCTACGGTTACCGGCATTGCTGGTCTGGCAGGGGGGATAGGATCTTTCCTGATCAATAAGATCTCAGGAATGTTGTTTGACCATGCCGAACAGACGAACATGAAATTTATGGGTTTTGAAGGAATCGAATCTGGATACTTTATCATTTTTGCGACCTGTTCCATTGCCTATCTGCTGGCTTGGATTATTATGAAAACCTTGGTGCCGAGGATGAAACTGGTGCACATATAGGATGTAAATTTTGGATCATATTGTTGTTAGTATATTGGAAAAGGGGCGGATTTATTCGCCCCTAATCTTTTTGGTTAATGTCTTGTTGTGAAGTTTACCTTATGTTTTGCTACGTTGGATGTTGTCCTGATAGAACTGGTAGAGTTTCGCTATATTTCCAGAACAGAGGATGGGCATTGCCTGCTGCAGGATATGTTCAGGCCAATCCCACCAATTCATTTCCAACAGCTGTTGGATAGCTGATTCTTCAAAGCGTTTCCGGATGAGTTTTGCTGGGTTTCCACCCATGATGGCATAGGGTTCAACATCCCTACTGATCAGCGCGCGGCTACCGATAACAGCTCCATGCCCAATCTTCACTCCGGGCATTATCATCGCCTCCGTACCAATCCATACATCATGCCCAACCACGGTATCACCAGCAGGGGCAAAACCATCTAAGCTTCCGGAAAAACTGGCGACTTCCGGCATATAATGAAAGGGAAAAGTGCTGATCCAATCGTGCCGGTGGCCTTGATTACCGGCCATAATAAAACTGGCTCCGCTACCAATAGAACAGAAGGAGCCAATAACCAATTGATCAACCTGTTCGTTGTCAGGCATCAAGAAGCGTGCGCATTCGTCAAAGGAATGGCCATGGTAATAACCTGAATAGTAGGAATATTTGCCGGCTTTTATGTTGGGATTTGTTATCTGATCTTGAATAATCTTGCCCTTAAAGGGACTTTCAAAGTAATTTTTCATCTCTTGCAATTTTTAGTGTACAACAATAGCGGATAGGGAGGCAAAATTTGCCTTATCCAATGGGGGAAGTTTGTTGAAAAATTGCTAATCAGATTTTTTCATTAAACGAATAACCCTTAAAAAAGATGAATTTCCATTCTCTTTTTGCGTGCTGGAATAGGAGGAAAATAGACTATTTGATTTCTTAAATCGTTAATAAACAAAAACGGCAATCAAACTATATATGGATATACAAATTCGTAAAGCACTGGAATCTGACTTGGATACGCTATTAACCTTTGAGGAGGGTGTCGTGTCGGCTGAAAGACCATTTGATAGTACCCTAAAAGAGGGCAAAATTCATTATTATGATCTGCTTGATCTGATCAATTCGGATCTGGCTGAGCTGGTGGTAGCAACTTATCAAGAAGAAATTATTGGTTCTGGGTATGCAAAAATCCTGAAAGCAGCTCCTAAAAATAAATTTTCCGCCTATGCCTATTTGGGATTCATGTTTGTCAAGCCCTCTTTTCGAGGAAAGGGCGTCAATAAACTCATCATTGAAAAATTATTTGCCTGGGCCAAATCCAGGGATGTGAAAGAGGTCAGATTGGAGGTGTATGATGAAAATATCGCTGCCAAGAAATCGTATGAGAAAGTTGGATTTAAACCGCTGGTACTGGAAATGAGGCTGGGAATTAACTGAGCCATCTCCACTTGGCTTTCCTCGAAAAAAGATGACCTACGGATAGTAAAAACGAAAAGCGAGCATGTGCTGCTCGCTTTTTTATGCACATCCTTTCGGCGTGCACGTATATACTGTATGTTTTGGTCATGCAGGTATTTATTTCGCAGGATACTCCTTAAAGATTCCCTGTACCACTTCCGGTAGGTTGTTAATAGATGCTTCCGGAGTTTTGATCTGTCCAGAACCACGTGCCTGCCATACAACGGAATTGGTTCTACGGTCGCGAGCTTCGATGATCAGGTGTGAATAACGGACCTTTTCCTTAGCCACAGGGTAAGATCCACCCATGCCCCAACCATAGCCCCACCATGGGCTGTAATAACCCCAAGGACCACCAAATCCCCAGCCTGAATGGCCATATACCATGCGACTTTTATTATTCACGATCGTAATGTAACGGAAGAGTACATCTGGGTTTTCCTTGCTGTAGGTTAAACCACGCGCCGCTAATTCTCTATTTGCGGTAGACATAATGTTGTCGCGAGCGATATCGTTATTAAAGTAGTTTTTCGATAGCGAATCTACCGGTGGCAACCATCCGTAGGTTTTATATTGCGAAAAATCCAAGCTTTGGACTTTTGTTGTATTGTATTTGTAGCCGCTACAGGAGGCAAAAACCAAAAGAACCCCCACGAGCATAACAGACCATATATGTTTCATAACGTATTTCAATTTCTTATTAGACAGCGCGCCCGTGAAAAAGTTTAAGCCTAGAATGAATATTTTGCGACCAAAGGCATGGACCGGCCCGGCCCAAAGGCTTTCGGGCTAACCCGCAGAATAGGAGGGGCTTGGAAACGCTTAAACTCCGCATTGCCGAGCATCTTATAGATGCGCGATACTAAAGCCTCATCAAACCCTATTTGAACCACTTCTTCCTTGGATTTCTCCATCTCGATCAATTGGAATAGAACGGCATCCAACAGATCATAAGGAGGTAGCGAATCGGAGTCCTTCTGGTCTGGCCGTAACTCTGCGGATGGTGGTTTTACGATGGTATTGATCGGAATGATTTCCCTTTCCCTGTTCATGTATCGGGCCAATTCGAAGGCCTGCGTTTTATATACATCGCCGATGACGGATAGGGAGCCGGCCATATCGCCGTATAACGTGCCGTATCCGACAGCTGCTTCGCTCTTATTGGATGTGTTGAGCAGGATATTACCGAATTTATTGGAAATAGCCATTAACAGCGTTCCGCGCGTCCGCGCCTGAATATTTTCCTCGGTGGTATCGGGATTGCGACCGGCAAAGATCTCCGATAAAGTCCCTTCAAAGGAAGCTGCAATATCTTTGATAGGAATGATATGGTGCTTACATCCCGTATTGTTGACCAAATCGAGGGCATCCTTTAGGGAATGGTCAGAAGAATAAATGGACGGCATCAAAACCGCCAAAACATTTTCAGGGCCCAATGCTTCACAAGCCAAAGCAGCAACTAAGGCCGAGTCCAGACCACCCGATAATCCCAAAACCGCAGTCTTGAATCCGGACTTGCGGAAATAATCCTTCAACCCCAAGATCAAGGCATCATGAATCAACGATATTTCTGTTGTTTCGCGACTGACATACGGCTGATCCGCTTGCAGGTCGTTATTGTCAAAATGGACATAGGCTAGATCCTCCGCAAAGGGAGCCATTTCCAGAATAGGTTCTGCTTTTTTATTGAAGGCTAGAGATCGGCCATCAAAAACGATGTCTGCGTGTGCACCTACCTGGTTCACATAGAGTAGCGGTGCTCCTGCTTTAATCACATTCCTGCCCAAAACATTCTTTCGGCTGTCGAAATGCGTATAGGAAAACGGAGAGGCGGCAATGTTGATGATCAAATCGGGGTGCTCCTTGGCCAGTTCCTGCATGATATCCCCTACATAGGAGTTGGGGCCATCATCATCCCAAAGGTCTTCGCAGATGGTCAGCGCAATGGTTTTTCCTTTGAAATTGATGCAACTGACCTGTTTATTCGGTTCAAAGTATCGATATTCGTCAAACACATCGTAATCCGGTAAGAGACTTTTCTTGACAATGGTTTGTACAGCCCCACTTTCGAGTAGTACGGCCGTATTATAGAGCGGTTTCCCTTCGCCATCGGCATTCGGCACGGGGGCACCGATAATACAGGCAATATCCTGACATGCTGCAGCTATTTCCTGAAGGCTATCGTAGCAGCGTTGCAAAAAATGGTTGTTACGGAGCAGATCCTTCGCCGGGTACCCCGCAACAGCCAGCTCCGCGAATACGATCAGCTCGGCGCCGGCAGATTTTGCTTCCTGGATGCTGCTAATGATTTTATGATTGTTCTCTTCGAAATTTCCGATATGGTAGTTTAACTGTGATAAGGCAATTTTCATGTAGCTGTATTTATTGTAAATTTAATAATTAATTTTGGCTATCACTATAGCACACCCCATGATAAAATATACTGTTTTTACCTCATTATTCCTCGTATTTGCCCTTCTTTTTTCCTCCTGTGGATCGAAAAACAAAAAACCTGATGTTTCCGAAATTGAACTTGATATTCAGATTGAACGGTTTGATCGGGAGTTTGCTCAATTGAACGTGGCATCCATCGGGGCAAAGAATCGGGAATGGATCAAGAAATATGGTTCATTTTATTCAGACTACATGATCCATATGTTGCAGGTCGGCAGTCCGATCGACACGCTGTATATGGGTGAGTTATTGAAAGGTCTCATTGCTCAAGAGGACTTTAAGGCATTGGCCGCCGCAGTAGGGGAGAAATACCCGGATATGAAGCCGCAGGAAGAAGAACTTACCCAAGCTTTCAAATACCTGAAGCATGATTTTCCGGATTACGAAGTCCCACGTATCATTTCCTTCTTTTCAGGTTTCTCTATCCAATTGCCGATCGGCGAAGATTACATTGGCATTGGATTGGATATGTTCCTGGGAGAGAATGCACGCTTTTACCCGGAATTGGAAACTGTGATTCCCAAATACGTCATTCGGCGTTTTGCGCCGGAATATATCGTGCCCCGTGTGATGGAAACCGTAATTCGGGAGGAGTTACTGCAGGAGAGCAGTAAAGATGTGACGGGACTGCAATTGATGATCTACGAAGGTAAGGTGCTCTACGCATTGGATGCGCTATTGGATCGGCCGGAAGAAGTGAAAATTGGGTATACGGAAGCACAGTTGACTTGGGCAAAGAGTCATGAGGATGAAATCTGGGCCCATTTTGTAAAACAGAAAGTACTTGATAACAACAAGATCCCAGCATTGGAGCCCTACTTTGCGGAGGCCGAAAATACGCCGGAATTTGGTGCAGAATCGGCGCCGAAATTGGGGAGTTACATCGGTTGGCAGATCGTGCGTCGGTACATGGAAAAGCACCCAGACGTTAGCCTGAAGCGACTGTTCACCATGGATGATGCGCTGGTGATCCTGCAGGGATCAGATTACGGAAGAAAATAAAATACTGAAGACCAAAAAAAGCGAGCAATGTGCATTGCCCGCTTTCCGTAAATATTATTGATTTTTTGAGTTTCTAGTATTGGCTCTTTACTGAAGATACATCTAATGTGAAAACCAGTGGAGAGTTTGCAGGAATTTTATCAATCCCAGTTGCATTATCATAACCCCAAATGGATGAAGTGATGAATCTGATTTTTTGACCCGGTTGCAAACCATCTTTCAATAATCCCTGAATATTACTTTTATTATCAGATTGTGGGTAGAAAGCGATCAACCATGCAGGAATCACACCACCAGTTGTAGATGAAGGATTAACGATCAAAAACTGCGTGGTTGTTTGCTCATCATCAAAAACAGTTTTGTCCATAAGCTCACCTTTATATTTCAATTGTGCAACTACTGGAACCCAACCTTGTCCAGATTTCACATAGTCGTATGTTTTTTCCGGTGTATTAATCACTTCGTACCAGATCCCGTATGTAGTATCCTCCTTTGGATTGGTAAAGTTTGCTTTTGCATATGCTTCTAGATCGTCTTTCTGAGCGTTTAAAGTAGAGTCCCTACGTTTCATTTCCTGTTCGTACGTTGGGCCAGTCGGACCAACATCATTATTATCCATACACGATGAAACAGTGAATACGGCCAATAATGCCACTACGAGTAATTTGATGTTTTTCATAAATTTTAAGTATCTGTTTATTTAAGCTTGATAACGTTCCATGAAAGGGATACGCTACATATCAGGTGTTAAATTTATAAAATTTTTAATATTTGCTTAACACTTAGGTAATTAAAATTTGTGGATTTTACGGAGAAGTCTGCGTTTAAGAGGATTGTAAACGGAAAGGTTGGTCTTTTATTTTTCCCCAAGAGCAATTTTACTAGATCATGGTACTGACCGGTTCTTTTTTGCCTGCTTTCGTTTTTTAAGACAAGTCCTTCAAAAGCCACCTCTTGGACCGATTCCGCATCAAATTCTACCGCATAATAGTTTTGGTTGATGCTGTTCACTACGCTTTCATTAGTGAAGTTCTCCCGCATCATCTTCTTGCAATAGCTGCACCACTCGGTATGAAAGAACAAGAGAACGGGTTTGGGTTGCACCGCCAAACTGTCTTCAAGCTGTTCAAACGTTAACCAATTCACCCTTGGTTCGGTCATGGTTTGTGCCCGGACCGACCCAAGAGTCAAAAGGATGAATATAATATGGTATTGTAACAAGCGCATTAGTGAAAGTGGCCAATTTTAACACCGAAGGTAAATGTCCGCGGTTTTGAAGGTCCATAAATGTAATCGGAATCCCGTAGCGCACCCCGATCAAAATCTTTCTGGAATGCATTGAACACATTCTGAATGCCACCAAACAGTTCGACATTCAGATCTTTTTTCAGCGCGAACGTATAGCCCAAGCGGAAATTGGCTTCAAAGAATTCCGGTGAGTTTTTTAGGGTCATATTTTCTCCCTCAAAGAGATGCGGTACGATCATGCTACCGGTATAGATTCCGGTGATGTCCAGCGAAAAAGCCGTGATCGGTTTCCAATTGGCGTTTAAGTAGCCATAGCTGTTGGGCGTGCGGACAAATCGTTTACTGCTGATGTTTTCCGCTGCTGTTTCTCCTTCATAGAGCAGTTGAGCATCCTTATATTCCGATCTTTGGATCGTTCCGCCCATTTGGAAGCTGTATTTGGCAGATGGTGCCACGTTCAGCTCGATGTTCGATCCATATACCTTGGCTCCTGTACCGTTCCGCATTTCTTTGATGATCAGGCTTTCTTCCTCAGAAGTCATAATGGTCGTGAATGGGTTTTTCAAGTCGGTGTAGAAACCTTCTACCAATAGACTGGTCTGTACCGACCCGAAATTTTTGGTAAAGTTCAGTGATCCCGTATAGGCATTAGAATATTCTGTTTTCAGGTTTTCACCAATCAGCACGAATACTTGCTGTCCACCAATGGACGTGACGTGCATGTCCTCGTTAAAGGCCTGCGGTGCACGAAATCCTCGTGCATAGCCACCACGGAATTGAAGATAGTCCGTGATATCATAGAGCAAAGTGAATCGTGGACTGAATGTTCCGAAACTCTCTGTAGAACTGCGGTCGCGTCCGGCCAATTTATAGGTGCCATCCACGTAGATGTAGTCATAACGGCCCCCCAGTAGCGACTTTAGGTTATCCAATAAATTCCATTCATACTGCGCATACGCGCCCAATCCTTGCGTATTTTGGTCGATCAGTCGTTGATAGCCTGGAATTTTATCCTTTGTATGATTGTTGCTGTATTCCAAGCCGGCTGTGATAACATCCCGCTCAAAATTATAGGTGTACTGCGCACCGGCAACCATCGCGAAATCATCCGTATTTCCATAGGCATTGGCCGCTGTTAGGCTGTCCAGATGGGTTCTTCCGCCGCCGAGGCCCCCATAGTAGCTCTCCCGGTCGGTAAATTGGGCTGAACTGTAAAGGGACAACTTATGTTTGAAATCCTTCGAATACAAGTCATAGGTCAATCCAGCGATAAAAGAGTTGGTGCGCAATTGTTCGGTAATTTCGGAAAAATGTGGCGCCTCATCCAATTTGTCACCACCACGACGGAACTCGTTCAGCACACTCAAGTCCAACGTGATCTTGTTGTAATCATTCGGTTTATAAAAAGCCTTTGTACCGAAGGTGAGGTTCTTCAGTTTGGTCATCTCCGAAAACCCATCTCCGTTGGCATCGTAAGCTTCACGCTTGCGGTGCATACCATAGAAGGTCACACCCGATTGCAGGTCGTTATCCACGTAGGAAGTGTTGAAGTCGATGGTATTGTCCCAGGATTGTCCATCGATGATGGAATTTGTTGATTTCAGCTGCCAATCATTTTCCACCGGATCCTTGGTGATGATATTGATGGTCCCGGCGATGGCATTAGCACCGAATAGGGCAGAACCTCCACTGCGCACGACTTCGATGCGGTCGATCATGCTGGTGGGAATCTGATCCAAACCATAGACGCTGTTCAGCGCACTGAAAACCGATCGGCTATTGATCAGGATTTGGGAATAAGCGCCCTCCATGCCGTTTAATCGTACCTGCGTAAATCCACAGTTCTGGCAATTGTTCTCGACGCGCACACCAGGTTGGTAATTCAATGTTTCCGACATTGCCACGGACTGCGTTGCATTGAACAGTTTCGGGCTCAGTACATTGACAATGACAGGCGCTTTCTTGCGCTCCATCCCGTAGCGGCTGGCGCTTACAACCACCTCGTTGAGGTTGAGGTTGTCCTCGTATAACATGAACTGTAGGGGTTCTTGCGGGTTGATGTCCTGCATTCCCTTTCTTAAGGGTTGGTACCCGACTGCTCGGATGGATAGGTTCTTCGCCTGTTGTCCATGTAAATCTAGATTAAAATAACCCAAGCTATCGGTTGAGGTACCGACTTTGGTGCCCTCCAATTGCACTGTAGCGTTCGCAATGGGCTCTTTTTTGTCGTTTACGACATGTCCTTGAATTTGGGCCATAGCAAATTCGCCGCCCATAAATAAGCATATAATGATCAGGGTAACCCTGATGAAGTGAAGTTTCATAAAGAATTCTTAGCAATAAATACATACGTGATTTTCATCCCAAATGGGGATGATGCAGGATATGGCATGCTCATGGGGGCATACGATCACTACATAAAAAATAAATCGGGGTTATGCTAAGAAATTCGGGGGTCCCCTTCCGCTGGGGATGTCGAGGTCAATGGAAAAGACCTGGATGGTGCTGACCTGGAATTCCATAATAGCGAATTCCGGCTGGATGGCTGCTTGGAAAGTGACTGGGCTCCAATTCAGGTAGGTCCCTTGGTAGACAATGTCCAAGATGCGGATTTCGGCATCGGAGTGATGTTTGTGGTGATTCTTTTCGCCGAGGTTGTACGGGTGAATGTGGGTAACGATCTCCCCGGTTGAAGTAACCTCCTTGTGCATAAAGACAACACCGCTCGTAATGATGGCCAGCATCCAAACGAGTAGGAAGTTGGCGACAAGTTGGCGATATGTCAATAATTTATGCAATGCTTTCAAAAAAATATTCCCTAAAATTAGCTAATTTTTAGGGAATATGATTGAAACCAAATTATTTTAAGGTTAATTTTATACAATTTTATTGTGCTCATCCGGGAATACAAGAAGGGGCTGATGCGCTCTAGCTTCTTCACGCTCCATAAGCGCGTAAGAAATTATGATCACGATATCGCCAACCTGGACCAAGCGTGCTGCTGCACCATTCAAACAGATGGTACCTGTGCCGCGTTCGCCGGGAATAACGTAGGTTTCCAGTCTCGCCCCATTGTTGTTGTTTACAATCTGTACTCGTTCATTAGCAATTATATCAGCGGCATCCATTAAGTCTTGATCGATCGTGATGCTGCCTACGTAATTCAATTCAGCCTGCGTAACACGGGCTCTATGAATTTTTGATTTCATTACTTCTATCATCATGGTGCAAAGTTAATCTTTTAATATAAAATGACTTTAATTTTTCTCTAATGGGAAAGTAATATATTGTCTATTAAACGTACTTTTTCTACCCATGCCGCAATAAGGGCAACATATTCTTTATTTGGGGTCAAGCTGGTTACCGGTTCCAGCGTACTCGTCTCACAAATGCCGAGGTACTCCAGTTCCACGTTGGGATTCGCCGCGATCAACCCCTTGGCTTCTTCCAATATTTCGGGAATCTCCTTCGTGCCGATCTGTTCCTTAATGTACCGCAAGGCGGCGGATAAGGTCAAGGCATCTGCTTTGCCCTGTTCGGAAAGGCGAGCGTTTCTGGAGCTTAGTGCCAATCCTTTTTCACTGCGGACCGTCGGGCAGATCAATAGTTGTACAGGCAGTTCCTTGATTTCCACCATGCGTTGGATCACCATAACCTGTTGAAAATCCTTCTGTCCAAAACAGGCCTGATCCGGTTCCACCAGCTTGAACAATTTATAGACAATCTGGGTTACGCCCTGAAAGTGACCGGGACGGTGTTCGCCCTCCCAGATGTGGTCCAATTGGCCCAAGTCGATATGCCATGGCGTATCGTTTGCGGGATACATTTCGGAAACCTCAGGCAGGAACAAGATATCACAGGCTACAGATTCTAGCAATGCGATATCGTTCTCAATGGGACGTGGGTATTTCTCCAGGTCCTTGGGGTCGTTGAACTGTGTGGGATTGACGAAGATGCTGCAGACTGTAATGTCGGTGCGTGGCTTCGCGAAGTTGATTAGGGAAAGGTGTCCTTCATGCAGGGCGCCCATGGTAGGGATCAGGGTGATGACCTTTTTCTGTTGACGTAGGGGTTCCAAGACATCTTGGAGCTCCTGCTTGGTGCGAACTATTTTCACTGGCAAAAATTATGAAATAAGCTACAAAAGTGAGGAATAATCTTTGAATTATAAAACGATGATTTTTAATCAATTGTAAAATTGAGATATTCTTTGTATCTTTGTAGACCGATTTTACTATTCAATAAAATAAAAAAAAACAGTTGGAGATGGCAAAAACGAAAATCTTGTTTATAACCCATGAAATGTCGCCTTTCCTTGAACTTAGTAAAATTTCTGAAATTACACGCCAGTTACCACATGCAATGCAGGAAAAAGGATTCGAGATTCGGATTCTAATGCCTCGTTTTGGTAATATCAATGAGCGCAGAAATCGTCTACATGAAGTGATAAGGTTGTCGGGAATGAACATTGTGGTGGACAATAATGATAATCCGCTAATTATTAAAGTGGCATCCTTGCCAGCGGCAAGAATGCAAGTGTACTTCTTGGATAACGAAGAGTACTTCCAGCGGAAAAAAGTATTTCGTGATGAGTCTGGAAAAGCATTTGAAGACAATAACGAACGTTCATTGTTCTTCTGTAAAGGCGCCTTGGAAACCGTTAAGAAGTTAGGTTGGTCACCGGATGTGGTACATTGCCACGGCTGGTTTACAGCGATGGTACCAGCATACCTGAAAACCGTTTACCAGGACGATCCTACATTCAAGGATGCGAAAGTGTTCTTCTCGTTGTACAACGAAGAGTTCAATGGCGAATCCTTGGGTACCAAGTATGCTGAATTGGCAGCACAGGAAGATATCGAAGCCGACAAATTGAAGGAGTATGGGTCAGGTAGCTATGTAGACATCTATAAGGGAGCACTTTCCTTTACGGACGTAGCTATAAAATCGGACGCTGACATCAACCCGGAAATATTGGCCTATATCAAGGATAATAACATCCGTACCTTTGCGCCTTCCGCAGATGATGACTATGAAGCATTTGGCGAACTGTATGATGAGTTCGTGAATGAAGAAGTCTCCGCGTAAAGCACACCGAGCGGCTTGATTAAAGCAGCACGAGAGAGACTTTTGATAAGAAGTACAATCCGCCGAGCGAATATTTTGCTCGGCGGATTTTTTTGGGCCGAACCGAACCTTCGTCCCAAAGGTAAATTCATTTTTTAGCTAGTTGAATACTGCGTATATTCGTAACGATATGAAAATTAAAGTAGGATTTGGATTTGATGTCCACCAAATGAAATCGGGACATCCATTTGTTGTTGGCGGTGTAACCTTGGACCATCATTCCGGGGCATTTGGCCATTCGGATGCCGATGTGCTGGCCCATGCCATCTGTGATGCTCTTTTGGGTGCTGCGAACCTGGAGGATATTGGCTACCACTTTCCGAATACCGATGAGCGGTGGAAAGGTGCGGATAGCTTGGAGCTGTTAAAACACTGTGTTAAACTCATCCAAGATAAAGGCTGGTCTATCGGCAATATCGATGGAATGCTGTGCCTGGAGGCCCCAAAGATTAAACCCTACATTCCCCAAATGAAGGAGAATCTGGCCCGCGCGGCTGGAATCTCTGTGGATGATATCTCCATAAAGGCCACGACGAACGAAAAGATGGGCTTTATCGGTCGGGAAGAAGGCGTTGTTGCCTATGCCGTATGCCTATTGCAGAAAGATTAAGTTGATTTTGTTTTCCTGAAGTAATTGATAGCGATTAATGCGGCTATCAATGCAAGGAGACCTCCAAGATAAAAAGGTGCGCCCGGTAGATATACCGGGCCATTTTTTTGCGTAAAATAGGAGAATAGCGAGGTCATGATCAATGGGCCGATGATGGCCGTCAGACTGATCAGGCAGGTCAAGCCTCCTTGGATTTGCCCCTGTTCATTTGCCGGTGTCTGATTGGAAATGGAGCTTTGAATTGCTGGACCGGCAATTCCGGCAAAAACGTAAAAAACACTCACGCCAAACAACATCTCCGTGGATTGGACAGTCCCCATTGCAAACAGGGAGAAGCAATTCAGCAACAGCCCCAGAACAATACTCTTTGCGATGCCGAATTTCGGGATGATCAACCGGATCAGGCCGGCCTGAACGATGGTCAATAACACGCCAATAAAACCTAAAGAATAGCCAACCATCCGTTCATCCCATTGGAACTTCTCCATGGTGAAATACGACCATGTACTCTGTACAGCATGCGCCGCTACATTGAGCAGAAAGATACAGACAACCAAGGGTAAGATCTGCGGATAGCGGTTGAGGTGACGGAAACTGCCGATTGGATTGGCATTCCGCCAGTGGAATTTCCGTCGATTTTCCTTGGGTAACGACTCTGGAATGATGAAATAACCGTACAGGAAATTCAGGAAGGTGAGTCCCGCGGCGGCAAAGAACGGATACCTTGGGCCGTAGTGGCCAATAACCCCGCCCAGCACGGGACCGATAATGAATCCCAAACCGAAGGCTGCACCCAGTAGACCAAAATTCTGTGCCTTATTCTCCTTTGTGGATACATCGGCAATATAGGCTGCGGCAACCGTATGACTGGCGCCGGTAATTCCCGCCACCAATCGCCCAAGGAATAGCCAGAAAATGGACGGAGCAAATCCGATAATCAGGTAATTGATGGTAAATCCGAACAAAGAACAAAGGAGCACGGGCCGACGACCGTAATGGTCGCTCAAGTTGCCAAGGACGGCAGCGAAGAAAAATTGCGTAAATGCATAACTGAACGTCAGCCATCCGCCGTAGGAGGAGGCCTTGCTAAGGTCGCCATGGATCAGCTCCTGGATCAAGGCCGGCATCACAGGAATGATGATCCCAAGACCGATCGAATCCAGAACAACGGTGATGAAAATAAATAAAAGTCCAGCTTTTGATTTCGTGTTAGGCATATGCAAAAACTAAGGTATAAAATCCCTGTGAAAATAATTGCATACTACAGATTTAAGGTTGATTTCGCATGTTTTTCGTAGGATAAAAAATTAGAATTATTGACATCGGGAAATTTATGGTATTTTTGTTGTTGTTAAAAAATGTTTGGCACATTTACTGATAATAGCAGAATTACATTTTCATGGGTAACCATTCGTAGTTTCATTAATTTAACAAATGAAGAGAGAATCAAAAAGTAGTAAACTGACCGAAGAGGACGTAAAACGATATTCCGGCCTTTTTTGGAAAGTTTTAATAGGGTTGGTGTTGTTTGTTGTAGTGTTCTTATTGAGTGTGAGGATTGGCTTATTTGGGAAACTTCCTACATTCAAGGATCTTGAAAATCCAAAAAGTAACTTAGCCTCAGAAATCTTAACTGAAGACAATAAGGTATTAGGTACCTATTTTGTCCACAACCGTTCGAATGTCAAGTACAGCGAGCTATCCCCGTATTTGGTGCAGGCGCTTGTATCCACGGAGGATAAGCGTTTTTATGAGCACTCAGGGATTGATTATTCCCGTACACTATCCACTGTGTTATTGACCCTTTCCGGGAATAAGCAGGGAGGTAGTACCATTACCCAGCAATTGGCCCTGAATTTATTCGCCGAAAAGCGCGAACGGAATTCCCTAAAGCGTATCATGCAGAAATTGCAGGAGTGGATTACGGCCGTTCGTTTGGAAAGAAACTATACCAAGGAGGAAATCATCATGATGTACTTCAACACGGTTGATTTCGGTGCCTACAATACATTTGGTATTAAATCCGCGGCAAGGACCTATTTCAATACCACACCTGATAAACTAACTGCCGAGCAGGCAGCTTTATTGGTGGGAATGTTAAAGGGTCCAGGTGTTTATTCACCAGTACGCTATCCCGAGAATGCAACAACCCGGAGAAATCTGGTGTTGCACAACATGTTCAGTCAAAACTTTATCAGCAGCGAAGAATACGAGAAATTTAAAGAAAAACCTCTTGGTTTGAAGTTGACCATCTCCAACTACGGCGAAGGTCTTGCTCCATATTTCCGGGCGGTTTTGAAAGAAGAAATCAAAAAGGAATTCCAGCGTTTGGCGATTACCAAACCGGATGGAACCCCTTATGATCTGGATCGTGATGGATTGAAGGTCTATACGCCGATCAACTACAAGATGCAGCAATATGCTGAAGAAGCACAAAAGGAATGGATGAAGCGCCTACAGAACGAATTTGATAAGCAATGGCGCCGCAAAAATGCCTTTACGGGTAAAAATGCAAACCTACTCCGTACGGGGATGAAACGTTCCGACCGATACCGGGTGCTGAAGGCCGAAGGGTTATCCGAAGAACAGATCCGCAAAGAATTTGACAAGAAAGTGCCTATGAACCTCTTTACCTGGAAAGGTAGCGTGGATACGGTGATGAGCCCGATGGACTCCATCAAATACACGAAGCTATTCCTGCGTAATGCGATGATGTCCATGGAGCCACAGACCGGATATATCAAGGCTTGGGTCGGTGGTATCGACTTCGAGCACTTTAAATATGACCAGGTTAAACTGGGTACACGCCAGGTGGGTTCAACTGCGAAACCATTCGTGTATGCCTATGCGATCGATAACGGATATGGACCATGTGTTTCCATCCCGAACCATATGCGTACATACGGTGATTGGACGCCAAAGGGTACCGTGCAAGGTGGTGACCCGATCCAATTACGGAATGCTATTAAATATTCGCAGAACTATGCGTCCGCATACCTCATCAGTGAGGTCGGTGCTGCCAATGTCGCTGATTTGACCAAGCGTATGGGGGTTACCTCGAATATTCCAAATAACCTGTCCATTGCGCTGGGTTCCTATGACGCCTCCCTATTTGATATGGTGGGTGCCTATTCGGCCTTCGTGAATCAGGGTACTTGGGTTGAGCCGACCATGATCCTTCGTGTTGAAGATAAGAATGGTTCGCCAATCTATGAGAAAGCGCCTAAGGTATTGAAAGCATTGAACAGTGAAACGGCCTACGCCATGGTGGATATGCTGAAAGGTGTTGTGGACGGCGGTACGGGATCCCGTTTACGCTGGGACCCGAACTTCGGTGGTTTGAAAAATCCAATCGGTGGTAAAACGGGTACCACAAACGATAACTCCGATGCGTGGTTTATCGGTGTTACACCTGAATTGGTAACCGGTGTATGGACTGGTGCGGAAGACCGTGGTATTAGTTTCAGCAGTATGCAGTACGGGCAAGGTGCCGCAGCGGCGATGCCGGTGTTCGGACTCTTCATGAACAAAGTATACAAGGATAAGGACCTCAACTATACACAAGAGGACTTCCCGAAACCGCCAGGAGGCATCACCCGATTTGAAATGAACTGCTCCAACTATTCGCAGTTCTGGGGTAATGACCCGGCTAGGGGTGGCGAAACGGAAACATTGGAAGAGGATAGGTTAGGTTTTTAGCCTGAACTTTGATAAATTTATTACCAGACCAGATCTACACCTAGATTGGTCTGGTTTTTTTTGCTATGATGGAATTTGATTACAGGAAAGAACTGACGAAAATCCCACACAAACCTGGGGTTTATCAATATTTTGATAAGGACGATACGCTGATCTATGTCGGTAAGGCAAAGGATCTGCGGAATCGGGTAGGTTCCTATTTTGTAAACCAGACCCAACTGAATAGCAAGACCCGTGTGTTGGTGCGCAAGATCAACCGGATCGCATTCACCATCGTGGATACGGAGATCGATGCCTGGTTGTTGGAAAACAACTTGATCAAAAAACACCAGCCACGATACAATGTGATGCTCAAGGATGATAAAACCTATCCTTGGATTGTCATCAAACAGGAGCATTTTCCTAGAATATTCTGGACCCGCAAATACATCAAGGATGGATCCAAGTATTACGGTCCGTATGCTTCGGTCGGGATGATGCACATCATCCTGGACATGATCCGCGAACTCTTTCCATTGCGTACCTGTAACCTGAACCTTGCCCCAGAGAATATTGCCAAAGGGAAGTACAAGGTCTGTCTGGAATATCAGATTGGCAATTGCAAGGGGCCATGCGAAGGTTACCAATCCGAGGAAGACTATGATCAGAATCTAGCCGATATCAAGGATATCCTGAATGGTAAGATTTCCATGGTCACGAATCGATTGAAAGAACAGATGCATGCTGCGGTGGAAGCCATGGATTTCGAAGCGGCGCATAAGAGCAAGGTCAAGCTGGATAAATTATCCAATTACCAGAGCAAATCTACGGTCGTTAGTTCATCCATTACCAATGTGGATGTATTCAGTATCGCTTCGGAGGACAATTACGCCTTTGTAAACTTCCTGAAAGTGGTCAATGGGGTCGTGATCCAGACGCAGACGGTAGAATTGAAGAAACGTTTGGATGAAACGGATGCCGAGCTGTTGGCTATAGCAATTCCCCAGATCCGCAGCAAATTCAGAAGCCACTCCCGTGAAATCATTGTGCCTTTTGAACTGGATATCGAGGGGAATGAGGATATGCGATTCCTGGTGCCCAAACTGGGGGATAAGAAGAAGCTCTTGGAGCTATCCCTAAAGAATGTTGCCTATTTCAAAAAGGAACGACTGCTGCAGTATGAGAAGTTGAATCCGGAGATCAAGACGGAACGCGTCCTGAAGCAGATGCAGAAGGATTTACGCCTTCCCGTTTTACCACGGCATATCGAATGTTTCGATAACTCGAATATCCAAGGGAACTATCCGGTGTCGGCAGTTGTGGTCTTTAAGGATGCCAAGCCGTCCAAAAAAGATTATCGACATTTCAACGTAAAAACCGTGGAAGGACCGAATGACTTCGCGACCATGGAGGAGGCAGTTTTCAGGCGCTACAGGCGACTGTTGGATGAAGACCAGTCCTTGCCCCAACTCATCGTGATCGACGGTGGTAAGGGCCAATTGGGGGCTGCACTGAAGAGCCTGAAGCTTTTGGGTATTGAAAAGAAAGTCACCGTGATCGGTATCGCCAAGCGGTTGGAAGAACTTTTCTATCCAGGGGATCAATATCCACTCTATCTGGACAAGAAATCCGAAACCTTAAAGATTATTCAGCATCTGCGGGATGAAGCACACCGCTTCGGGATCACCTTTCACCGAAACCAACGAAGTCGGAAGACATTTGTCTCCGACCTTGATAATATCCCAGGGGTAGGGAAGGTCTCTGTAGAGAAATTATTGAAAACATTCCGTTCGGTGAAGAAGGTTAAGGAAGCTTCCGATGAGGAACTAAAAAAAGTGCTTAACCTCAAACAGGTGCAAGCACTTCGACAATATTTTGCAGACGAGACGAAATAGGGCTTATAGAAAGCCTAATTCCAATTTCGCTTCTTCGGTCATCATATCCTTGGTCCAAGGTGGATCAAATGTCAACTCCACAATCGCTTCATCAATCCCCTCGATGGCAGCTACCTTCTGCTGGACTTCATTCATGATCTCGCCAGCAACCGGGCAGGCCGGAGCCGTTAGAGTCATAACGATTTTCGCCTGGCGGTTTTCCTTGGTGATAATCTCATAGACCAATCCCAGATCCAGGATATTCGCCGGTTTCAATTCAGGGTCATATACGGTAGCTAAAGCTTCCTCAATCTGAGGGGCCAAGCCCAATCTATCCATAACAATGATGTTCATTATTTTTCCTTTCTTAAAGCCACCTCGGCATAGATCTGTTCCAATTGATCCATAACAACGGGTTGGCTATATTTTTTGACATATTCATGGTAACAATGTTCACCCATTGCCACCTTTTTTTCCTTCGTTAGGGAGGTCCATTCGTTCAGTTTCTGTACCACATCGATGTGGTTATGGGGGTCGAACAGCAACCCTGTATGCAAAGGTACGACCATTTCGCTTAAAATACCAATGTTGCTGGCCAGTACCGGTGTTTTGAGCGCATAGGCCTCGAGTACGGATAGCGGCATGGACTCGTAGCAAATGGAAGGGACGACGACCGCTGAAGCATGCGCAATCTGCTTGCTTAGGGTCTGCTTATTCTGGAAACCCATGTATTGGATATGCGGGCTGCCTGCAGCAATCTGTTCAACCTCATGTTGGAGTGGGCCGGTCCCAAAAATCTTGATCTTATGGTTCGTCGCGCGCCACGCATGCAACAGAGGGACAATGCCCTTCTCTTCGGATAATCGACCTACATACACAAAGTAATCCCCTTCGACCGGATCTTCAACAAACTCCTCTTTCACGAAATTCGGTTTGACCACAAACTTCTCCATGGAAACGCCAAATTTTGACCTGGAAAATATCCCCTTGGCAAATTCGGAAAGTACGATAAAACGATCGATGTGTTGAAAGGTGCCCCGCTTGCGGTGGATCCAATAGGTGAACCCTGTCCAGAACGTCTTAAAATAGGAATTTTCCAGCGCTTTCTTTTTTACTGCATTCCAAGGGAAATCCTGTTTTATGGAGTCCAAAAAGATATTGCCTTTATCAAAAAGTGTTGCTGACGGGCAGATCAACCGGAAGTTGTGCAGGGTCATCAGCATGGGGATTCCCATTTTCTTGATGTGGAGAATGAAAAGAGGGCCAAGGGCATAGTGCATATTGTGTATATGGATGATATCGGGCTTAAATTCCTCGATTTTAGCCTTCAGGAGTTTCACCTGTGGCCAATTCATCGGATACTGCAAGTATTGCAAATAGCCTTTCCATCCTTTCACATTTCGTACCGTATAGAGGTCGACCTCATGGTTCTTCCTTAGCGCTTCCATTTCCTGACTCATTACAAAATCTTCGCCGCCGATATGTTGGTATTGATTATGGATAATGAGTATACGCATAGATTTCGATTGTTTGCCGCAATTTACATAGATAATGGCTAAAATCAAATCCAATTCCGCAGTCGTTTCCACCTCAAATTGCTATCTTCGTGCTAATATTAGAAGATATGTTTGAACAGCATCCATATGGCAAGTTGATCAGTGCCTATATTGATCAGGCAGAGTTTCCTGACAGGCCTTCTGATCTTTACGATCCCATTCGATACATCCTATCCCTTTCCGGCAAGCGCATCAGACCCATGCTGGTCTTCATGGGAGCAAAATTATTCGGGAAGGAAGATACCGCAGAAGTACTTCCGGCAAGTATCGCCATCGAATATTTCCATAATTTCTCTTTGATTCATGATGATATCATGGACAAGGCGCCTTTACGCCGTGGAAAGGACACCGTGCACCAGAAGTGGAACGATAATGTGGCCATTCTTTCGGGAGATGCCTTGTTGGTGAAAGCCTATCAGGAATTAGGGAAATGCCCGGCAGACAAAATTGGCGAATTATTGGTGGTGTTCAATCAGGTAGCCTTGGAAGTTTGTGAGGGTCAGCAAATGGATATGGATTTCGAAACCATGGATAATGTGGCTGAAGGTGACTATATCGAAATGATCCGTCGGAAGACTTCCGTATTGTTGGGCGGTGCGCTCCAGTTGGGAGCGATCTTGGCCAATGCCGATAAGGTACAACAGCAATTACTGTATGACTTCGGCGTTAACCTGGGGATTGCCTTCCAATTGCAGGATGATTTCCTCGATGTCTATGGCGATCCGGAGACCTTCGGGAAACAGGTTGGCGGTGATATCCTATGCAACAAAAAAACCTTCCTCCGCATAAAAACCGAAGAATTGGCAACAGCAGATTCGCGGTCAGAATTGGACCTATTGCTTCAGGGGAGTGACATTTCCGACGATGAAAAAGTCTTCCGTATGAAAAAACTATATGCCCAATTGGCTGTAGATCAATATGCCGAGGATATAAAGCAGCGATATACCGAGTTGGCCTACAATAAATTAGATGAAATCGCCGTTTCAGATGCACAGAAAACAGAATTAAGAATACTTGCAGATACATTAATGCACCGCAAGCGCTAATTATGATTATTGCTTAGTTTTTCCTAATTTGGTAAAATACACTAAAGAAAATTTTGAGGATAGCATGCAAAGAGAGCCATTAAAAGTAACCATATTTCAAGCTTATCTTTTTTGGGAAAATATCGACAAGAATCTACAGAATCTTGGGCTACGGCTATCTTCTTTACGGGAAAAAACGGATTTGATCATTCTTCCGGAGATGTTCAACACAGGGTTCACCACCAACGTGGAGAAATGTGCCGAGACCATGTCCGGGAAGACCATGCATTGGTTGTTTGAGACCTCCAAGAAATATGAATGTGTGGTTGCAGGTTCATTGATCATTGAAGAAGGTGGGAAATATTATAACCGCTTTGTCTGGATGTCGCCGGATGGAAGCTATACCCATTACGATAAACGCCATTTATTCTCCATGGCTGGCGAAGATAAAATCTTTTCAGAAGGCAATTCCAGAATTATTTTTCAACTGAAAGGTTGGAAAATCTGTCCAATGGTATGTTATGACCTTCGGTTCCCAATCTGGTCCAGAAACCAACAGGGTGCCTACGATCTATTGGTCTATACCGCAAGTTGGCCAGATAAACGATCTGCACATTGGCGGGCCTTGATTCCTGCCCGTGCCATCGAAAATCAAGCTTTCGTGATCGGTGTCAACCGTGTTGGTCACGATGGTAAGGAAGTTTACTATTCAGGTGGATCCATGTGTATATCGCCGAATGGCGACGTGGTTTATTACAAACCAGAAGATGAGGATCTCTATACCTTTACGCTTAACCCGAAAGACCTCGAAGAAAATCGAGAACATTTCCCTTTTCTACAGGACCAGGATCAATTTAAATTGTTGTAAGCTGGACCAACAGGATACCCAACACAGATTAAAAAATTAGTTAATAAATCTTTAAGCCAATTTGAACTTGAGCTGCACAAAACTGGTTGTTTAAGTTTTAACATTGGTTGCCTCTCCACTCGTATTCCCATCTCGAGGCCTGCCTGCTATCTCCCCTTTTCTTGAATTTTCCGAATTGCTGCGCATGGTCAGTGCCCGCTTTTACATGGGCTGGACCTTGTCCGACATGCTAGCGAGGTGCGACCGTGGTTTAGACGTGGTGCACACGTGCTATATACACGCTCTCACCACGCTCTCACCACGCTCTCACCTCGGACTCACCTCAGACAAGGTCTAGGGAAAAAACAGTCCCATTTTAGCATAAAAGTTAGTATATTTCGTGATAACGTGTTGATTTTCAGATTATTGATTTCTATTTTGCGAAATTCGTAATTTTGGCTTTAAGCGTTTATTTTGGGGGGTAAGGTAGGGGATTTCGACCAAGTGAACCTTTTTTCCGATTCTCAATTTTAACGAGGTGCCATTTGGTCTAAAAAATGGATGTTCGGTAAGAATATCCAAGATATAAAGCAGGTAAAATGATGGTGAATTTTACAGAAATAGATGGATTCTATCCCTAGAAGATCAAAATCCAAACAAGAAGAGCCGGTTTAGTCTTTGTATGGCCGTTCCAATATCGCCTGTTGGATAATTGCTTTTCGGAGGTCAAATTGCTGAGGGGTAAATTGATCTTCGGTTTTCTCCAAAACAGGTTTCATTTCCTTTTTCTGTTGGTCCAAGAGCGCTCGACGTCGTTGTTCTTCTTTCATCCGTTGAAAATTTTCAACCTCCGCAACCACTTCAGGCCGTTGTTCCTGCACATGTTCATAGGTCTTTTTAGGAATCTCCGGGAGCGGCGGATTTATTTTCCGGTTAGCGGGTTTCGATTTAACGGGCGCTGGTTTTGGAGTATCCGGATAGGATGACATCTGTTGCTGCTTCTTGAGCTGCTCCAGACGTTTTTTCGCTGCTTCCTGCTCCTTTTTAAAATTATCATAAATCTTATAGGCAAAGCTGGCAACAACTATCAGAATAATCAGAATCGGATTCTCCATAGCCTAAAGTTAATTAATTTTTCAAGGTATAAATCCTTCTGACGGTAAATTATTTGCAAAAGTGCTATTTTATTTTTTAATTGCAGTGACAACTAATCCTTACCACATTAACCTTATTTGTGATGATCAATGAAACCAGCTATGCTAGCGAATTCTATTCTTTTTTAACGGGGCGTGTTTCCACGGCTATCGGGAGGCGTTTACAGCGTAATTTCAAGGAAAGCGGACTGAATATTACCGCTGAACAGTGGAGCGTTTTGTATTTCCTATGGGAATCGGAAGGCCTCAGTCAACAGGAGATTGCGAAACTGACCTACCGTGATAAACCCAGCGTTTCCCGGTTGATTTCCAATTTGGAAAAACAAAAGATATTAATCCGAGTGAATTCGGAAGGAGATAAGCGCGCCAATCAGATTTACCTAACGGCCCTAGGCCATAAACTTCGGGATAAGTGTATGCTACAAGCAGAAAAAACTATCTCCGAAGCGATGAAAGGGGTCGATAAAAATTCGATGGCCCAAGCTCAACAGCTTTTGGAGATAGTTTTCAATAACTTAAAGTAAGTCTATTTAGTCAAATACTTCCGGAGCAAAATCGCTGCGGTTATTCACTAACTTACCGGTATTTTTAAAATAAATATCCTGGAAAGATAGCGTATTCTGGCTGTCTACCTTACGGAAGAATTTATCGGCCGAAACTTCATCCAGACTATTGAATCCACAGGCTTCCATGATTTCTACCGTAGCACGAAGGGTGTTACGGTGGAATTGGGCCACACGGACGTATTTATCTTCGACATTTAATCCTTTGTACAGGTGAGGTTGTTGTGTTGCCACACCTACCGGACAAACGTCTTCGTTACATTTCAAGGCTTGGATACAACCTAAAGCGAACATCATTCCGCGTGCACTGTAACAAGCATCAGCTCCTAAAGCAATTACTTTAAGGATATCAAACCCAGTGACAATACGACTGGATACAATGATTTTGATATGTTTCTTCAGACCGAAGTTGATCAATGTGGTTGTTACGAAAGCTAAGGCATCGTATAGCGGCATACCCAAGTTATCCGTAAATTCCAATGGCGCCGCACCCGTACCACCTTCAGATCCATCCACAGCAATAAAGTCAGGCATAATCTGTGTTTCCTGCATCGCTTGACAGATATCAATGAACTCTTGCTTGTCACCAATACACAATTTGAACCCTACAGGTTTGTAATCGGAAAGCTCACGCAATTGTTGGATAAAGTTCATCATTTCCACAGGTGTCTTGAATGCGCTATGTGCCGGAGGCGACATTACATCGGTTCCAGGCACGACGTGACGGATGGCCGCTACTTCCGGGGTGTTTTTTGCCGCAGGAAGGATACCACCATGACCAGGTTTTGCACCTTGGGAAAGCTTCAACTCAATCATCTTTACATACGGACGTGTTGATTTTTCACGGAAAAGGGTAGGGTCGAAGAAACCGTGTTCATTACGGCAACCGAAATAACCCGTACCGATCTGCCAGATCAAGTCACCACCAGAGATGTGGTACTGTGAGATACCACCCTCACCAGTATTGTGGGCAAAGTTCTGCAGAGCAGCACCTTTATTCAATGCTGTGATCGCAGTTCTACTCAACGCCCCGTAGGACATCGCTGAAATATTGAAAACACTTAAACTGTAAGGTTGTTTACAGCTGCTGTTCCCTACGGTTGTACGCAAGTTGTGATCTTCGATGTGAACGGGGAAAATACTGTGCGCTGCCCATTCGTTACCTACGGCTTGCGGATCACTCTGCATACCGAAAGCCACCGTCTCGCGCTGGTTCTTTGCACGTTGGTACACAATGGAACGTTGGCGGCGGTTGAATGGTCTACCATCGGTGTCCGATTCCCAGAAATACTGTCTCAATTCCGGACGGATTGATTCGAAGAAATAGCGGAAATACCCCACCAAAGGGTAGTTTCGAAGGATCGCATGGCTATTTTGAAAGCTATGGTACAATGCGATAATTAACAATGGAAATGGTATTAACAGCAACCAGAACCATCTTGGGGTGAAGATTAAACCAAAGGAGATAATAATGAGGT
This sequence comes from Sphingobacterium lactis, assembly GCF_011046555.1. Taxonomy (NCBI): domain Bacteria; kingdom Pseudomonadati; phylum Bacteroidota; class Sphingobacteriia; order Sphingobacteriales; family Sphingobacteriaceae; genus Sphingobacterium; species Sphingobacterium lactis. Next base: position 87,501 of record NZ_CP049246.1, on the reverse strand, counting down.
TGATAACAACCATTATCCCTAGGATGAGGTTTCTTACAGGCATGATCTTACGATTATATAATATTGTATAATTCTGTTTTATTTACCGTCGTGTATTCCTCGCTATAAATGTGCCATAGTGTACAGCGGGAACCTACTAATGGTTATTTGGTTGCAAAATTAGCAAGTTAAAAGAGGATTAAGAAAAAATAACGATCAACTTTAAAGAATTGCTGAATTCTTAATTTTCTGAATTGTTCTCTTTCCTTTTAACAATAAGGTCTGATATTTTTTGGTAAATAGATTGCCAATCTGGATTGGAACTAATAAACTGTAAATGCTTATTTATCGTATTCTGGTCATTTCTGCTGGCAGGGCCTGTCTGAACGGCTCGAGGTTCATTATTTTGCACTTTTTCTGCCGTCTGCAGGATGATCGGGCGGATGAGGTCAAAGGGTAGGTCATGTTGCGCTAGCAGGTCGTATGCTACCTGAAACAGGGCGTTGCTGAAGTTGTTGGCAAAGACAGCTGCCAGGTGCATGGCCATGCGCTGTTCGCTACTGCCTTCAAAGACGCGGTTGGAAATTGCCGACATGAATGTGATCAGCGTGCTGGTGTCGGCAGGCTCGCGCGCCTCCACGGCAAAAGGTGTCTCTGTTAATTCGAGATCCACGGATTTCGAAAAGGTCTGTATGGGATAAATAACGCCAGCGTGCCGAAACTTGTCCAGTACATCGATATGGGTCGCACCGGAAGCATGAACCACCAAGCCTTCCAGTTCTTGCGGAAGCTGGGCTGCAACCTCCGGAATAACGGCATCGGAGACAGCCAATAGATATAAATCGGCATGATCGACTACCGCTTCCAACGAATCGGTACCGGTGCTATTCAACAGCTTAGCCAATGCTTGTGCATTGGCTAAGGTTCTGCTGTATACTTGTACGATCTGATGGCCAGTGTGCATAAAGGCTTTACCCATATGGGTTGCTATATTACCACTGCCGATCAAGACTATTTTCATGCGGTCTGTTCTTTTGTTTTCGGGTTGCGCCTACCGTCCTTTACCCTGCGGTAGATCGCCATACAGAATCCAATCGTCATCACAATGGTTCCTACCCAGAAGAAGTTGATATACGGGAATTTAATGGCCTTGAATACCACCCATTTTTTCTCAGGTAGTGGTTTCTGATAGGCAATCAATTCCAATTTATTCTGATCAGGAACGATCTTCGAGAATCTGAAGCGTAATCCCTGTTCGTTTACATCTTTATGGAAATCGAATGTGTTTCCTCCCTTGATCAAGAAGACAGGTTCGGCATGATATTCTTTGTTATCCGCAGAAACCACCTTGATCTTGAGACCGACGAATAGATCGCCTTCTGCTTTCGGCATATCCTTTAGCGTGGCATCTTTGTTCAATCCTTCGATCACATAATATCCATTTCTGTACCGTAGGGTATCACCTATCGATACCAGGTAGGTTGCTGGCTCTTCATAGTCATCAAATCCTGCAGATGCAGCCTGCTGCTCATGCTGCGCTGGAGCTTGTGAATCTGAAGCTGCTGCCGTGATCAGCGTATAGATGTCATGGGTCAAGAAATGTTTAGTACCCGGTGTACCGATCAGACCACCCATTTGCGGGTTGTTCTGTGCAAACGGTTTTAGGATAAACGATGATTTAACATTTCCGGACTCCTCATCAATTTCTTCGTATTTGATCTTGTAGAAAACATTGGGCTTGGCCACACTGTCACCGACGTATGTGATACGGTATTTACCCATATCTACCGGTTCACCTTCAGAAAGGAATAGGTTGTCGCCAGGTTTTTCAACCTGATCGAAGCCGGCAACAGCAATGTAATTGCTGCTGTTTACAGAAATGACCTCGTTGGTCGCAGCTGCGATCAACGCACCGATCAATAGCAATCCGAAACCGATATGCGATACAGCAGATCCTGCCAAGCGCCATTTGCCCTTGAAGGAATCACCCAGGATTCGCAAGTTTGCCAGGATACAGAATACCGATGTCAGCGTGATCAGGATATACATGATATTCGTGTAGATATTGGTGAAATAGACGATTGCACCAGCGATCAATAAGGCGAATATAAAGGATGCTAATGTCGCAGCCCAGAATTTCCGGCCATCCGTACGTTTGTATTTCAGGAATTGCGTAAAGGCGGTAAGTAACATCACAACGACCGCAAAAGCACCCTGCCATTTGTTATAATGCGGGATAGGGTCGATCGGCGGAGCTACCTTGGTGCCAAATAGGGCATTGAATACCGGAATGGACGTCGTAGCGATCATCTGCACGCAGGCAACGGTAAGGACCAGGGCGCCGATGAAAAGCCAGAATTCACGTGAATAGATTTCTTCTTCCTTTTTGGTGGATGGCATATCTTTTTTACGAACCACCAAGAGAACAATCATTAAGACCAGGAAGGTGATGTTGAAGGCGATCAATTGGCCTGACATACCCAAGCTCGTGAAGGAGTGTACGGAGGTTTCACCCAAGATACCACTACGGGTCAGGTACGATGCGTAGATCACCAATACGAAACTGATCAAGCTCAGGAAGCATGCCGTAAAATAGGCATGTCCGGTATTTTTATAGGCAACCATCACATGGACAGCCGCAATTAATGTCAACCAAGGAATAATGGATACATTTTCCACGGGATCCCATGCCCAGAAGCCCCCAAAGTTCAAGGCCTCATACGCCCAGAAAGAACCCATGATAATACCGGCACCAAGGATCATCACCGCAAAGAGTGCCCAAGGTAGACCCGGATTGATCCATTCTTTATAGCGTTTGGTCCACAATCCAGCCGCTGCATAGGCGAAAGGAACGATCATGGAAGCAAAGCCCAAGAATAGGGTCGGTGGGTGGATAACCATCCAGTAGTTCTGCAATAGGGGGTTCAAGCCGCGACCGTCCTTAACCATCGATAGGTAATTTGGGTCTTTCAGGAAAGGGAAATCCATGGCATCGCGGAACAGGATAAAAGGCGAGCTTCCCCAGCGGGAGCCAAAGATCTCAACCCCGATCAGCATAGACGCCAGGAATACCTGACAGAGCATGACAAAGGTCATCACCGGACTTTCCCAGCTTTTCGCTTTGAAGAGCAAGATTGCACCCAACACTACCTGCCAGAACATCCATAGCCAAAAACTACCTTCTTGCCCCTCCCAGAAGGAAGATATAATGTAATGCGTAGGCAGCGTCATGGAAGAGTGTGCCCAAGCATAATGGTACTCAAAAAGGTGATTGTAGATGATATAAAATAACGTGGAACCGATTACAACGATCGATATCGCATTTACCCAAAATCCGATCCGTCCCAGTTGTTTCCAGGATTTCTCTTCAGGGTATTTGGTTGCAAAAAAATAAGAAATAAGGGATAATAATGCTGCTCCGAAGGAAAGGACAACGAAAAATTGACCTATCTGCCCAGGAAGCAGATTTTCGCCCACAAAATTGACGTCCATAAAATATGTGGTATCTGGAATTAATTTATTGATGCAGTAGCAGGGCTGGAAGTCGTTTCAATAACTTCCATCTGATCTTGATTGTATTTTGAAGGACATTTCATCAAGATCTTGCTCGCATGAAAGACATTGCCATCCATCTTACCCGTTAATACAATCTGCTCGGAGCGCTCGATATCCTGTGGTTTGGAACCATTGAAGACTACCTGACATTCCGTGCTGTCGTTGTCGTACATGTAGAAGGAAAAGTGGTTAGCATCCTTCACAGGATCATAATGCAATTCTTTTTGCTTATTCAATACCCCAACCACGTAAAGCTCGGTGTTCTTTTCCTTGGCTTCTGTGAAGGTTGAATACGTGCTGGAATCGGTGTAGATCACAAGTATCATGGCGATAGCAACCGCGATAATTACAATTAAAATGATCGAACTTTTCTTCATTGCCGTTTAATAAATTTTAAATCAACTACAAAATTACAAAATACAAAGGCAAGGAATGAATTTCGCAAAGATTTAGAGTTATTTAGAACAATTCTAATTTAAACGCTTAGTTGGCGTTAAACACTTGCCTTTCAGTTTATTATTCTTGCTGGAAGGCGCTGTGAACAGGAGTGGTATTGTTATTTTTACATAGAGCAACCGATAGCCCATCCTTTTTCTAATGCGGCTGTCGGTTGCTCAAAGTAAGCGATAAGCGGAGTAAAAGCTTATGCTTCTGCTTGTTCTGGATTGAATTTCTCGCCGGAAAATCGCGTGACGAGCATGGCGGCAACAGTATCTCCCGTAGCGTTCAGAACGGTCGCCAAAGGGTCCACCAACGCACCAATGATCAATATGGAAGGAACGGCCTCATTTGGGATACCATAGATGGAGATCATGAGCATCTCGCCGATAAACCCACCATTGGGTATTCCACCAGCGACCATGGATACCAACACCGTAATGCCAACAGCGGTAATCAACGTGCTCGGTTCGAAAAAGTCCCACCCCAGAATGGAGAAGGCTACATATATCTTTAAAATGGAGGATATCGATGATCCATTTTTATACAGGGTATTCCCGATGGGAATGACAATGCTGGCTATTTCTTTGGGTATACCGATACGATTCGCAGCAATCAGGTTGGCTGGCAAGGTTGCTAGGCTGCTGCAGGTACTGAGTGCGGTCAGAGAAGGGGATATGTTGTGTTTCCAAAAGGAACTTACGCCGGCACCTCCCTTTGCGATGAATGCATACAGTGTAAAGAACACAAAGAAAAATAGAATTCCGAAGCCATAATAGAACCCTAACGGTTTCGCGTAAAAACCAAATAATTCAGGGCCTAATGTCTTCACCTGATAAGCAAAATAAGCACCTAGTCCAATCGGCCCAGCTTTCATCACCAAGATCAGGAGGTTCTCCATTACCTTGTTTCCTGCGTTCAGGAAATTGGTAAACTGCTTGCCCATCTCGCCGGATTTACGCGTTGCTGTTCCCACCAAAAGGGAAAAGATCACAAAGGCAAGGATATTTTTTCTGGAGAGTAAGTTGGCAAACTCATCAACCGTGAGAAAACGCACGATACGGTCTCCCCAGGTTTCATCAGCGTTGGTGGATAGGGCCTCGTTCACCGCAGATCCATCCGTAGTCGCTGTAACGGGAAATGCCCATAATCCGGCAATGGTCGCAATGGCCGCAATCACGATCGTGCCGACAAACACAGCGGTCATGATGCCTATGGTTTTTCCCAATTTATTGCTATCCTCAATATTCGCAATGGAGGAAGAAATCGCAAAAAATAGCAGAGGGATAACCGATACGAACAATAGATTCAGGAAAATATCGCCTATCGGTTTTAGAATGTCCACCAGGTCGGGAAGGAAAATACCAACTAAACTACCGATCGAAATACCGATCAGGAGGAGGATGATACTTCCATAATTTTTAATAACCTCTTTCATTAAAGTAATTTGTTCAGGCTAAAATACTTGTTTTTCTCTTAGCTTTGTCAAAAAAATAATAATGGAATTTGTTACAACAGCAGATGGTTCGAAAACGCTTTTTAATGCGGAGGTCGGGGAGCATTACCATTCCAAGCATGGTGCGCAACAGGAAAGTGTCCATGTATTCTTGAATACAGGGCTGAAGCACTTCCTGGAACGAGATGCACAAAAGGACGCTTCAATTCTGGAAATCGGTTTCGGGACGGGCTTGAATTTCTTGATGACGGCAGATTATTGCCTCAAAGAGCAAATAGTGCTCCATTATATGGGAATAGAGGCTTATCCTTTGGCGAAAGAGGTCATTGAACAAACGGGGTATGATGCTTACGTGTCCCGTGAGATCTGGCTGGAGTTTGTCTATAAATATCCAATTGCGCTGCAGGAGCAAGTCAAATTCAATCGTCAGATGGGGTGGGGGATTGCCAATCAAAAGGTTATGGACTTTCAGACGACCGATCGTTACGATGTCATTTACTTCGATGCGTTTGCAGAAGTACATCAGCCGGAGATGTGGACTCCGGAGACCTTAGCGCACGTCTGTTCGTTCCTGAAACCTGGCGGTGTTTTCGTAACGTATGCCATCACTGGAAATTTAAAGCGTACCATGAAAGCATTGGGCTTTCAGATCGAAAAAGCCCCCGGTGCTCCAGGGAAACGGGAGATGCTGCGCGCAACGAAATTATAAATGATCAAAGGGCGGGTAGGAGATTCTCGCCCTTTACTTTTCTTCTCCCCGGATGATACGTCCAACGGGTCTTCTGTTTTTACCTTCTTGTTTTTGTAGATTATCGCCTAGGTCATTTCTTGCTTCATCTGCAATTTCCAATAATTTTTCCAGCACTTGCGGATGCTGTTGGATGACATTGTATCGTTCTGCCGGATCTCTACGCAGGTCATAAAGTTCCATAGCCTCCACCTGTTTGTGATTGTATTTTCCAGGAAATCCATCATTTCCCGGAAGGACATCTTCATATGAACGGTAGGTGTGGGGAAATACCAGTTTCCAATTTTCGAAACGTACCGCTTCCAGATCATTCCTGTTGTAATAATAATACAGTGATTTTCTGTCTGCCGCCGCCATGGGGTCACCCAATTGCTTGAGGAAGCTGATGCCGTCAATTTTATGAGGTGTTTTAGGATTGCCTAAAATTTCCGCAATGGTGGCAAAGATATCCATGCTGCTTACCAGGTTGTTGTTCACTATGGGTTCGTGGATTTTAGCGGGCCAGGAGATGATGCACGGTACACGGACACCGCCTTCCCAGCTGGCACCCTTTCCTTCCCTGAAGCCTCCTGAAGAACCGTTGTGGTTGCCGAAATTAAGCCAGGGGCCATTATCACTGGTAAAAATTACGAGCGTATTCTCTTCAAGATCATGTTTCTTCAGTTCACTGATGATTCGACCTATGGCATGATCAACTTCCATCATGACATCGCCAAATACGCCCTGTTCCGATTGGCCCTTGAATGCCGCGGACGCCGCAATGGGCACATGGGTCATGCTATGGGCGAGGTAAAGGAAAAAGGGCGATTTTCGATTCTCGCGGATAAAATCAACTGCTTTGTCAGTGTACAGTCCTGTCAAGGCAGCCTGATCATCGAGGGTCTCGATTATTTGAACCGTATCTGGAACGACTTGTCCAGCCTTCATGCGCAATAATGGGAGAGCCGGATACTTGGCATACGGACTGTCTTTTTTTGCCGGCGTGCCGTCAAATTCCACGGGCCACATGTCATTGGAGTAGGGTAGCCCGAAATAAGCCGAAAACCCCTGGTTGGTGGGAAGGAATTGCGGTTCATTGCCCAAGTGCCATTTGCCGATCATTTGGGTAGTATACCCCTGATCCTGCATCAATTCCGCCAGTGTATATTCATCAGGGGCCAGACCAAGCCCCGCATTGGGCATATATGCCCCCTGAATGCCCATCCTATTGGGGTAATTGCCGGTTAGCAGGGCCGATCGGGATGCAGAACAAACCGCCTGCGGTACGGTAAAATCAGTGAAACGTAGGCCATTGTTTGCTAAAGCATCCAATACGGGAGTATGGTATTGCAGTGCTCCAGTAACGCCCAAATCACCATAACCCATATCATCCATAAAGATCAAGATGACGTTTGGGGTTGATTTCTTGACCTGTGCTAAACTAGCGGCAGCAAGTGTCAATAGGGGTAGGAGCAATAGCAATTTTTTCATGAGTTTTTAGGTTTGCCCATGAAAATACGAAAAATAAGAAAGAGGATTTAGAAAAAATATGCCTGAGCCGGCAACTATGGGAACAACAGATCCGGAAAAATAACGGTATTCATGGGAAAGCGCTGTGGTTTAGCGGTCCAGATAATTGGGAAATAAAAAGCCGGAATCTTTACAAGAATCCGGCTTTTGTATAGTTTTATTTTTTTTAGTGACCTTCGGTTCCATCAGCGCCATGAGCATGGCCATGGGATAATTCCTCTGGTGTTGCTTCACGAGAAGCTAGAATCTCGATATCGAAGTTTAATTTCTTGCCCGCCATTGGGTGGTTCAAGTCTGCAACTACCGCCTCAGGCGTTACCTCAACGACAACAGCGCGGAATTGATTTCCTTGGTTATCCTGTAAAGGAAGTACTTCACCTACTGGAGGAAGTCCAGTTTCTTTGAACATATCTGCTGGTAACTGTGCGATAGCACGGTCATCACGCTCACCATAAGCATCAGTAGCTTCCAATTCGAAAGACTTCTTGTCTCCAACATTAAGGCCTGCGATATTTTCCTCAAATTTAGGAAGCATCATACCTACACCATATAAGAAAGTTAAAGGATTTTCAGCTGTCGTTTGTTCTACAAATGTTTTCTCACCATTATCTTCAATTGTGTGAAGAACGTAATTCAACGTTACTACGTTGTTGTTTTCTACTGCCATTCTGATTAGATTGTGGGATCGAATCCCTGTTTATTATTTATTAATTCTATGATCTGTGCAATCGACGATTGTGGTAGACTGCAGGTTTTATCTTGACAAAGGTATGCTTTTGCTTCCATACCCGGTTTATTCTCTAACAACGGAAGCTTGCTTTTTGTTCCACCTAAGGTGATTTTATTCGGTACGTAGGATCTATCGAGTTCCTCTCGCCAGCTTTCAGCTGCATCTCCCGTAATAGCTATTTCCCAGACTCCATAATGGAGTTCCAATAATTGGATTGCCCAGTTGGAATATGCCGAGCCGTAGCTCTTAATATGTGGAAAAACATTGGCAAAAACTTTATCCGCAATTTCCGTGTACTCATTTATATCAAATAATAAGCCGAGTTTGAAAAGTTGCCTTACCATTGTCGAGGATGAGGCCGGAATGACGTTATCCATGATCTCGCTTTTGCGAGCAATTAAGGTTTCTGCTTCCTTGCCAGTGTAGTAAAATGCGTGTTGATCGGCATCGAAAAAGTTGGTTATTGCTTTATCAGCTAGTATTTTAGCCTTTTCGGCCCATTGATCGTCGAACGTTGCTTCATAGAGCGCAATGAACCCATCAATGGTAAATGCGTAATCATCTAAAAATCCGGGTATGCTGCGGTTGCTGTCTGCAGGCTGGTGTAAAAGACTGCCATTTTGGCAACAATCACGTTCTAGGAACGCCGCGATTTCAAGAGCCAACTCCAAATAATGAGCATCCCCAAATACGCGATAGGCATCAACCAATCCCTTCAAAAATAGTGCATTCCAGGTCACCAATTGCTTGTGATCCAAACCAGGACGGACTCGCTGAGCACGATACGCTAGAAGTTTGGATTTAATTTCCTGTAATTGTACCTGCCATTCATCTTCTGTATAACCTGCCTCTGCAATCAATCCGGCATCTTCTGCCTTGACAAAAGGGATATTGATCTGTTCTTCGGTCCAATTGCCGCTCTTGCTGATATTGAAATAATTTCTGGCTAGGGTAGCATCCTCTCCCAAGAGGTCGAATTCTTCATCTTCGAACGTGTAGAATTTACCTTCCACCCCTTCGGAGTCGGCGTCCAATGCGGAATAAAAACCGCCATTGGGGTCGCGCATTTCCCGTTCTGCCCAAGCAATGGTTTCTTGAACGACCTGTTTATATAATGGGGTAGGGCGTTGCTGGTAGGCCTCACTGTACAGACTGATCAATTGCCCATTGTCGTACAACATTTTCTCGAAGTGGGGCACATGCCATTGCCCATCAACGGAATATCGGGCGAAGCCACCGCCAATCTGGTCATAAATTCCTCCATGAGCCATCTTCTCCAACGTGAAATGTACATGGTCAAGCACGTGTTGATCTTGGCTCAAAAAACCGTAACGGAGAAAAAAGACCCAGTTGTTGGGCAAGGGGAATTTTGGGGCACGTCGGTATCCGCCGTCCCGGATATCAAATTGTGCCTTCCAAGGTTCAACGACCTCGATGATATCTTGAATGCTGTATTTTTCGGGAATCGCTTGAATGGGAAGTTGTTCAGCTTGCTGAATCCCTTCGGTAAGGCGGTTGGCGTAGTCAATGGCCACTTCTGGCTTCTCCTCCCACATCTGCGCAATTTGTAACAGCACTTGCTGCCAATCTTGTGGTTTGAAGTAGGTGCCACCATATATCGGTCGGCCATCAGGTAAACAGATACAATTCAATGGCCAGCCACCGGCATTGGTCATCAACTGAACAGCAATCATATAGATTTGATCGATATCAGGTCGTTCCTCCCGATCCACTTTGATGGAAACAAAGAATTTGTTCATGGTTTCCGCGATTGCTTCATTTTCGAAGCTCTCCCGTTCCATCACATGGCACCAATGGCAGGCAGAATAACCGATGCTGACAATGATCAGTTTTTGCTCCTCCTTGGCCTTGTTCAGTGCTTCTTCACCCCAAGGGTACCAGTGCACCGGATTGTGCTCATGTTGTTTTAAATAAGGTGAGTGTTCACCCTGCAGTTTATTTGCCATACCTTACGAAGGTAAAAAGATTATTTCAATAGCCCTGCAAGGGAGGCCGAACCGCCAGCCAACATGGGGAAGGTTATCCCTTCTTCAAGCTGCAATACCGCTACATTGGAAGTCGCCAATTCAATGATGGAGTGACTCAGGTAATTGGTCAAATTGGATAAGCCAGGGTTATGGCCAAATACCAAGACCTGATCCACAGATTCAGGAACCGAATTGATGACGGCTAATATATCCGTTAAATGTGCCTCATAGATATCTCGTGTCTGCTGGATCGCCGCAACGTCCAAGCCCAGAATCGGACAGAATACTTCTGCTGTTTGTATCGCGCGGTTCGCCGTGGAGGAGATCACCAACGTGTTCTCCGTTTGCTGAAAGCGCTCCTTGAGTTCTTGAGCAATGCGCGTTGCGCGCGTGATGCCCTTGTCCTGGAGGTCGCGGTCAAAGTCATCTTTTGAGAAACTGTGCTCTTCAGCTTTAGCGTGACGGATGAGATAGAGTGTTTTCATATTGCTATGTTTATGAAGCATCCAAGATATCGATTTAATCTTTAAAATAAAGTTCACAAATTGTAAAGAAATAATAATTGTTGTTGGAGATTATTACCTTTGATGGTAATCTTTAACTAAAGCGGTAATTGAATGGATTTTGAGAAAAGGGTGTCACTTATTGTGGGCTTACGAAATAATTTAGACTACACTATTGCATTTTACAATCGGGTAAGAGCTTTATATCAACAAGTGGAAATCGTTTTTGTGAGTTATGGGAGTACAGATGGAACACATGAGTGGCTGGATAATTTGCAGGACGAGTGTGTGAAATACCATTACGAGAATGAATCGAAGTCCTTGTCCCATACCTACAATAAGGGAGTGGAATTGGCGAGTTCAGAACTGGTAAGTTATCTCCATAATGATCTAATTATTGGTGAAGGATTTGTTGAAGAATTGGTGAAGGCATGGAAAAAAAGGACTGTCCTGATTTATTCGCTGGTGGAACCACCGATCTTTGTTTCAGATGAGCAAAATTGGAAGACAATTCGTGATTTTGGATCCGATCTAGAGACATTTGACATGGGTGCTTTCAACGATTATGTAAGTGGTGTAATGGCGTCGGATGCCAAGCCTTTTGTTACAAAAGATGAAAGCTTTTTCCTTTGTGTCGAGAAGGAATGGTTGGTCGAAATGGGAGGATTGGATACGACTTTTCAGCCTATGTTCTGTGAGGATTCTGACTTAATGATGCGATTTCATATCCAAGACGCCGAACTTATCCAGGTACCGAAAGCGGTAGCTTACCACTTCGTGAGCAAGACCTCAAGATTCTCCAAGGAATTTGAAAAGAAAAGCAAAGAAATAGACGAATTAGGGATAAGGAATTTTTACAGAAAATGGAGATGTAGTCCTCAAGCAAGTTTCAAACATTCCTATGACTTGGTCGCAGTGGTGAAAAATGCCACTCCCGATGGGCTCTACAAAATTGAACCCTTTTTCGCGAAAGTATACACCGATTTGCCAAAAGCTGAATATATCGATAAATATCAACATACCACGGCTATCGATCTTTCCGATCGAATCGAACCCATTGATGAAATTCCCTACCATGATGTAGTGGTACATTTGGATGAAAAGCAGTTAACGGAAAAGGATTATCAAAGAATCAGAGCTCTTTCCGACATCATCTCTCGGAATAGAATAAAAATGAAACATCCTTTGAAAAGCTTGTTTAAAGATTATTCGAAAATTAAAACAGGTCATATTTCAGGGAAAATATTTAACTTTAATCCGTTAGAAAGAAGTTTTTCTATATCGACTCCCATAAAAAATAATTCATAGCATGTCCATTTTATCTTATCTTTTCGGTACTCGACCATCTATATCATACGCCATCACCGTTTGCAATGAACGCATGGAAATCAAACGTCTTTTGGATGATTTGGTGCCAAAGATTCGGGAAAAGGATGAAATTATTGTTCTTCAAGATGTTACCAATCCGGATGATCAAGTTTCCGAAATATTGGAGCAGTATCAAGGTCGGATTGTTAAAGCGGAGTCCAGACTGAATGGTGATTTTGCATCCTTCAAAAATGAACTGATTACCTTGGCAAAGTGTGATTACCTTTTTCAAATTGATGCCGATGAAATGCTGCCCCAGACCTTGATCGAGAAATTACCCGGTTATTTGGAATTCAAGTCGAAATACGATTGCCTGAGTGTTTCGCGCATAAATACGGTCGAAGGGATAACAGAAGATCATTTGAAAAAGTGGAATTGGGAGATGAATGCAGATGGTTATATCAATTTTCCTGATTGGCAACCCCGGATCATTAACCTAAAGACAGGTTATCCTATAAAATGGAAAAATAAAGTTCATGAAGTGCTTTTTGGCTTTAAGAAAATGGGACGTGTAAAAGGAAAAAGTTATGAAATGTCACTGATTCATGCCAAGCAAATCAAAAAACAAGAGCAACAAGTGGACTTTTATGATAGCAATTTTTAACTATTCCTGTTCTTTTTTCTGAATTCCCTTTGTAGCCCAAGTTAGGCCCGAATTTCGTGTGTGGGCAAGGATTTTTTCATTGTTTTCCAGGTTATCCTTGCTGTTTTCTTTGTGATACAGGTGATAGGCTACAGCCGCAAATTTTAGGAATCGTTTTTTGATTCCTTTATTGATTAATCTCAAGGCCAATTCTGCATCTTCGCTACCCCAGCCCTGTATGGATTCGTCATATCCATTCACCGCGATCAGATCTTTTTTCCAGAAGGACATATTACAGCCCCGCAGCGCAGTGGGTTTATTTTTCTTGTAACGGTCTGCCATAAACCGGGCGAGTGGTGCTGATCGAAAGCTATTCAAGACAGTCGACAATGGGAATTTGCGTTTGTCCAATTTAAATCCTGGCGGATTCGCAAAGATCTCAGCACTCTGTTCCTGATCTATCCATACGCGACTGCCGCAAAGGAAATAGTCCTTCTCCACCAAGGATAGATGGTCTGAAATAAAATGAGGGTCCAAAATGATATCGCCGTCAATCTGGATAATATAATCGGCACTGCTCGCTTGAATGGCTTTGTTCCGAATTTCGGCAAGTCGGAAACCACTGTCCTCATGCCATACATGACGGATTGGTATGGTAGAAAGCTTTGTTAATCGCTCAATGCAGGTTTTGGTTTCGGAACCTGAGCCATCGTCTGCGATGATAATCTCATCGGGTAACCGATCTTGGGCGAAAATGGAATACACACTGCGTTCCAGCGCTTCAGGCCAATTGTAGGTAGAAACGAGAATCGCAACTGTTTCAGGTTTTGTTTCGTGCATATTATTTTAAATATTGGCTTACACCATTCTCCACCCAAACTACGTGGTTTTGCTTGGTATTTTCCAATATTAATTTATTTTTTTCCTCCTGTTCTGGATTTTTGTTTTCCGGATGGTATAGATGGTAAATGATAGCTGAAAACTTAATTACGGATTTCTTGACACCATTATTCATCATGCGTAGGGTGAGGTCACTATCTTCATGTCCCCAGCCTTCATAGTTCTCATTGTATCCATTGACGGCTAGGATGTCCTTTTTCCAAAACGACATATTGGCTCCACGTGCAAAGTAAACCGGAAATCGGTTCTTGTACCGGTTTAGGAGGTAGGTGGAAAGCATTGGGATGCGCAAAGCATTCTCCAGGCGTTGGGTATCCGTTGCCAGGAAACTGAAATCAGGTTTTTGTCCCGCCAAAAGTTTTTTGGAAAAGTCTGCCCCCAACATCACACGGCTTCCCTGTAGTAGCGTATTCGGTTTGGCGGCTTTGAGATGATCTTTGATAAAGTCCTCATGGAGGAAAACATCACCGTCGATCTGGATCAGGTAATCGTAGCTTGCCCGTGCAAAGGCTTTATTCCTGATTTCGGCTAGACGGAATCCGGAATCTTCCTGCCAAACATGGATCAAAGGAACTGGGAAGGTCAATTGAAAGGACGCAATCAGTTCCTTCGTGTCATCGCGCGAACCGTCATCAGCAATGATTACCTCTTTTGGAAGTACAGATTGTTGCTGTATGCTGAGCAGACAAAGCTTTAAAGCTTCGGGCCAATTGTACGTGGCGACAATTAAGGAGGTAGAATTTTCAATCATATTGCCTGCAGGATCTTCTTTAGCGCTTTAATTAATTTTTTTAATCCCACTTTTAGTGCAAAAATAGTGAATAGTCAGTACATTTGGAGATATTGGACCCTCAAAACATGAATAAGTTGGATCAAGATTCATCCATAGATAAATGCACTTTACTCGTCTCTACCTATAATTGGCCGGAAGCATTGGAATTATGTTTGGAAAGTATTGCCAACCAAACCGTGATTCCGACGGAGGTCATTATTGCAGATGATGGATCCAAGGATGCTACCAAAGCTATTATAGAAAAATATAATGGTCAATTGGCTATAAAGCATGTTTGGCATCCAGATGAAGGGTTCAGGAAGTGCATTATATTGAACAAGGCCTTGCATGAAGCTTCAACACCCTATATCGTCCAGATTGATGGCGATGTCATCCTGGATAGGAACTTCATAAAAGATCATCTCCAAGTTGCAGAAAAAGGATGCTTTATCCGCGGAACCCGCTCACATATCGAAGAAGACTTCCTGCCGTATTTATTTAAGCATAAGAAAGTTGATTTCAATTTTCTATCTAAAGGCGTAAAACATAGGTTCAATGCCTTACGTCTCCCTATGCTTGCGGGTCTAATGATTAAAAAGAAATCAAATAGCTATAGTGTTAGAGGCTGTAATATGGGGTATTGGTTGGATGATTTTATAAACGTCAATGGGTATAACAATGACCTTCAGGGCTGGGGCCATGAAGACGAAGAGCTTGCTGCGCGTTTTGTGAATATGGGCATCCTGAAAAAATCGGTCAAGCTGCGGTGTATACAATATCATATTTTCCACCCACTAGCAGCACGGTCCCAGGAAAATACACATGAAAAAACCATCGACATAGTGCGCGCGGATGGAATCCAGCGTACAGAAAATGGCTATCTCCAAGCATTGGAGGAGAAAAATGCTTAACGAGCCTCTTGAATCAAGTGTTTTAACTTGTCCAGAATAATTTTCCAATCGTAATGGGATTGCACATAATCCATCGCTTTCTGTTTATTTTCTTGAATTAGGGCCGGATTTTCAAGGTATTTATTGATAATCTGTTGGAAGTCCTGTTCATTATCGTAATAGGCTGCTGCATGATTACTGCGAATAGCATGTCCTTTCATTACTTCGGATTTACCATTCACCATAACTGTTTTTCCCAAATTCATCGCTTCCAATAACAACAGGGAAAGACTCTCCAATTTTGAAGGGTTGATTACCAATGTCGCATGTTTAATCAAACCGATTTTTTCAGCATCACTGACAAAGCCTGTATATATGATATCCGGATGGTCTACTTTTTCTTGGAATAATTTTCCGGTGAGTACTAACTTGAGGTCGCTCGGATTTTTTTCTTTATAGGCAACAAACCATGGGATTAACTGTTCCATTTTTGATTCGCACACACGACCGAAATAATGGATATATCGACTAGGAAGATGAAACTTTTCAGTCAATTCCTCCTGTGTTGCTACTTCATCGAAGTCAGTTTCCACACCAACCGCTACAATGCTGTTTTTGGACATCTTGTTTCCAAAAATATGCTCGGCAAGTTGTGTTTCCTCATGTGTGTTGAAGGCTATATGGTTTACTTTGGTAAACACATGGGTATGAATGGAGCGGAACGCCTCACTTTCATCATGTAATGCAGGGATCAATATCGTTTTTTGAGGAGCAATCTGTGCACCGTAAATAGTAAACGGTGAAACATACCAAATCGGAAGTATGGCTTTATATTGTCCTTGGTTTTCTTTGAGGTAATTGAGGGCTTCGGGAGAATAGAAACCATCGGATTGCAGTAATTGTTCTTCCTCCTTAATTCCTAGGTCCCAAACGGTATGTATATTGGCTATTCCTTTTAATAGCCCTAAGCGATAGAGGTTTCTTCGAACTTTACGAGCAAACTTGGTGTTCTTACGGCTCTGCTCATGCCGTTGCTTGGAAAATGGGGCACAGCTAAATCGCAAAACGCGAACGCCATTTACCAGATCAATATCGTTGGAGTAATATTCTTCGAGGGTATTGTAATCAATTATTTTCGATGTGATCACCTCTACATCGTAATCAGTTGTCAATCGCTCAGCAAGCATTCTGCAGTGATATTCTGCACCACCATTTACCTCTAATCCATACTGTCTGATAACAAAGCAGATTTTTTCCTTAGCCATAGATAATCCTTAATTGCAGATAAACGTAAAACAATTGTTCAAATGCTACTGCAAATTTAACTTTAATTTTATTTTCTCCACAACCATTTCACTGCTTATCAAGTCAATTGCCTCGATATCGTCACATAAACATGGCTTATTGCCGTATACGGAGGATGGCCTATTGGGGTGTTCGACCTGAACGCAATCGTTCTCAGATTGCCCATATCCTAAGAATCCAGCAAAGGGATGCGTGGCTCCCCAAATGGAAATACATGGAGTGCCTACTAAAGAGGCCATGTGCATTCCTGAGCTATCCATACTGACCATCACATCCAGGTGAGAGATGATATCCAGTTCCTGCGCCAAGGAATACTTACCGACCAGGGAGGTCACGTTTGGAAATTCGTCAGACCAAGTTTCGGTGATTTGTTTTTCCGCTTTTCCGCCGCCAAATAACATGATCTGGACATTTACGGATCTACTCAACTCTGCGATTACAGCCTTCATTTTTTCCATCGGAAGGACTTTATAGGGATGTTGGGCAAATGGTGCAATTCCTATTTTCTTTGCGTCTGAAGCCAATAAGCTTAACATCCCCTCGGGAATAAGGCGGTGTTGCTTCTGTAGCGTATTTTTGAGTTCAATGGGATACCCTAGTTTGCGGAAAACATCGGCATAGCGCTCGGTCATCGTACGGAGTTGCTTCTTGATTTTGTTTTTGCTCCTTGTCAATGCCTTTTTCTCCGCCCGACCTTTGTCCAGCACCTGAACCTTATGGTTGGAAGATCGAAACAGGACATCGAGAAATCTAGAGCGCAGGTTGTTATGCAGGTCGGCTACATATTTTGCTTTATAGCCTTTTAGTTCCTTGAACAGTTTGATTAAGCCACCAATTCCACGGTGATTTCCCCTAGGATCTATGGGATGGAAAACCACCCGCGGGATATCTGCAAAAAATGGGGCAAAGAATGGCCGCGAAACCATGATGAGCTCGGTATCGGGATGTTGCTCCTGAAAGTCCTTGAGAACTGCAGCGACCATGGCCACATCGCCCATCGCTGAAAAGCGGGTCACCACAATGCGTTCCATACTTATTTCTGTGCTCCGTATAAAACTGGATTGAGATTGGGATCGTTGTACATCTTCATCTGTTTGTACACCTTCATGTATTTTCTGCCTTCTTGAATATCCAAGAGGAGCTCGTCAATGCTTTGGGAAAGATCCTTGCGCTGTTCCATTAAAATGGCCAGTTTTTCCTGGCAGGCAACCAAGTGCGCATTGGAAACATCCGTTCGCAGGGTCTCCTGTTCCATGTGGTAGATTTTAAGTGCCAGAATGGATAATCGATCGATGGCCCATGCCGGGCTTTCGGTATTGATCTTGGCGTCCATCAAGGGCACGGTCTGAGAAAATTGCTGCAGATAATAGCTGTCAATAAATTCTACCGTATCGGTACGTTCTTGGTTCTGCCGATCGATGCGGCGTTTCCAATAAAGGCCTTCGCGTGGATCGATATCCGGATTGCGAACAACATCTTCCATATGCCATTGAGCGGTATCTATCCAGCATTTCAAATAGAGCAAATGCGATAGGCTGCTGCGTTCAAATGGGTTTTCCACAGGTTGATCAATCTTATCATGAACATGGTAATCTTCAATTACCCTTTGAAAAATCTGGTTTGCTGTTGCACTAATCATATACAAATATAAACAATACAAGAGGATAAAACAGCCCCTTGGAAGAATATTGGTATGGAATCCTGCTTGGCAGGTTTCTCTGCTTGCTGGAAAGAAAGGATAGACGGCAATCAGCTTATGCTGGTGCTCTTTGATTATTTTGCGAACCAGTCCATGAGTAGGGATGGAAAGATCCCCAATAGGAGCACAAGAACACTTAATAACAAGCCAATCCCATACATTAGAAGACCACTTTGAGATTTTCCGCTATTATCCTCCGTCCTGTTACTGCGCAAAAAAACATACAACGGAATTTTAAAGTAGTAGAACAGCGAGATTACCGATGTTAGGGCGCCTACGACCAGAAGTGCCAACAATAACGGATCGGGCGTATTTTGATAGAGTTCAAAAATACTCGTGAACACAAGTAACTTTCCAACAAATCCCGCTGTTGGCGGCAAGCCGATCAGGGATATACCCACAATGGAAAAACAAGTGAACAGTAGGGGGAAGGTCTTACCTAGACCTGCGAATTGGCTGAGGTGGGTACTACCGGTTCTCTGTTCCAACACATCAATGAAAGCAAAAGTTGCTAGGTTCATTATCGTGTAGATAAAGAGGTAGAAAAACAAGATGTCCTGATTGCCGTTGATGTAAGCGATAATAGCCATCAATAGGAAGCCAGTATGTCCAATGGAGGAGTAGGCCATCATGCGCTTGATATCCAACTGGCGCAAGGCGATCAGATTTCCGAACAGCATCGTTGCTATCGCAACCACGATAATGAACAGTAAGGTCAATTCGGAAAAGAAGAACTGTGTACTGACCATGGATTTCGCCAATCGGGCAAATAAGATGATTGCCCCAATTTTGGGTACTGTTGAAAGAAATGCCGTAACAGGGGTTGGTGCGCCCTCGTACACATCAGGTGCCCAAAGGTGGAATGGGACAAAGCTTAATTTAAAGCCTATTCCCACAAAAACAAACAGAAAGGCAATGGAGGTCATCACCTCAGGTGCGGCAATGAGCCCTTGGATATGACGTGCACTTGCAAAATTAAGATCTCCAGTGAATCCATAAACCAATGATAATCCATAGAGCATGACCGCCGAACATGCGGATCCGAATAGTGCATATTTCATGGCCGCTTCGGCCTGTCTTTTATTCGCTGAGAAATAACCGACCAGAATATACGAGCTGATGGAAACCATTTCAATCGCAAGGAAAGCCATGAGCCAATGGTTGGTGATGGTCAGTAGGTTCATCCCAATGCCAGCAGCTAACAGTACACTGAATAAATCGCCACGACGCTTTGTGCTCTGAATCGCTTGGAAATGTTGCTGAAGAAAAAGTAAAGATATAACTAGCCCGAACAGAATCAATAGCCGGGAAAAATACCCCGTTCTGTCAATGGTCAATAGGCCATAGAAACCGTTGTCAGCCAGGTTGTACTGACTGACCAGCATAACTATCGAAGCCAGAAGTGTCAATAGGGTAATACTGAAGGAGGCGTGCTTCCAGAACCTATCGAAGAAAAGGGTACAAGCAATGGTGAGGATAAATCCTATAGCCAATGCGAGTTCAACCTTGAATAGGGGAATGGATCGAATGATATGATCGATACTGTCGGTAATATGGTATACAAAATCGTTCATCCAGCAATCCTATAAATATGGCGATACTAAATTCAATAAACTTAAGACAGATTGATTCAATACATTGAATACGAAGGAAGGCATGATACCCAATACGAGCGCCAGTGCCAATGTAGGGAAAAGGATGAGCTGTTCCCTGCTGGTGAGGTCCGTAAGTGCTGTTGCCCATGCTTCACCACCTTTCAATCGGGTCTGACCGAAGAACATGCGTTGCAGTGTCCAGAGGAAATATGCCGCACTCATCAAGATTCCGATGGAACCAAATACGGCCATCCAGCGTGGAACCCCAGTTTGAAGGCTTTCTGCATTGAATGTTCCTATTATTACGAAAGCTTCACCGATAAATGCGGAGAATCCGGGTAAACCCAGCGAAGCAAAAAAGGCAATCGCTACGTAAGCTGTATATTTCGGCATGAGTCCTGCTAATCCCCTAAAGTTATAGATGTAGCGGTCGTGCACACGATCGTAGATTACACCTACCAGGAAGAACAGGGCAGCTGAAAGGAACCCATGGCTGATCATCTGGAACATCGCTCCAGAAATCCCTTCGGCGGTAAATGATGCCAAGCCCAATAGTACAAAACCCATGTGGGATACCGAGGAATAGGCGATCAAGCGCTTGAGATCTGTTTGTGCCAAGGCATTGAAAGCGCCATAGATTATAGAGACCACACCGATCAGACCCAACCACCAATTGGCATCCGCAGCCGCATCAGGAAAGATACCAAAGCAGATCCGGATGATTCCATAACCACCGATCTTTAATAAGATTCCCGCCAAGATAATCGATACGGGAGTGGGCGCCTCTACGTGGGCATCCGGTAACCAGGTATGTAGGGGTACAATAGGAACTTTAATGGCAAAAGCAATAAACAGAACAATAAATCCGATCATCCGTGCCGGAATACCAAATATCTCGTATGAATTTCCAAGAAAATCAAAGAAAGAACCCTGGATGTAATTCTCCGGATTCATCATGTACAGCATGTTAAAGGTATGCGCGCCACTCACCGGACTCTGAACTGAAAAATACAGGCCGACAATGACTAAAAGCATGAAAACTGAACCGAAGAGCGTATAGATAAAGAATTTAATCGCCGCATATTCCCTTCGCGCGCCACCCCAGATGCCGATCAGAAAATATAATGGTAGCAGCATGACTTCGTAGAAAACATAGAATAGGAAAAAATCCAAAGCACAGAATATGCCCATCACGGCAGTATTCAGCAGCATCAATAAGGCAAAATAACCTTTCTTACTTTTTTCCATATTCCAGGAAGCACCGACAGCCATCAACATCACAAAGGCGCTCAGTACCAATAACGGTAGTGAGAATCCGTCAACACCAAGGAAATAATCGATTTCCAGCGTGCCGATGGTGCCCAGATCCATCCGGATCCATGGTAACTGCTCTACATATTGGTAACCTTCAATAGCGGAGAATTCCCCCACTGTAGGGGAGAAATTCGCATACAGGTACCCTGCCAATCCAAATTGTACAAGGACAACCGCCAGGGCCAAATATTTATAACTGGCACCAAGACGGTTAGGCAGTAGCAGGATCGCTGCGACGGCCAATAAAGGGAGAAATATAAGTAAGGATAGTGCACCCATCTTATTTAAATATCAAATAAATTATTCCTAATAATACAACGGTAAAGGCAAAACCAAGATAGTTTTGCAATCTTCCGTTCTGGACCCAACGCAATAAATGGCCTACATAATAGGTCGTGCCGCCAATGGTATTCACCAGCCCATCGACCAGATTTGTGTCGATCCATGCAGCCAGGTCCGCAACCTTACGTGTGACCTGCCCAAATAAATTAACAAGGCCATCCACAATGGTTCTATCAAACCAATAGAGGCCTTTACTTATAGCGAGGGTTCCATTTACAAAAACCCGTTGATTGAACGTATTCAGATATCCTTGATTCAGGGAAAATGCAAGCAGTTGATTATCCTTATTCAATGGATACCGTTCCTGAACATACCAACGCCAGCCGATTATCCAAGTAAGGATGGATCCTGCCGTTAGAAAAAGCGGTAAAGCAATATGTAACAGGTGCACCTCGCTGAATGGGTAATCAACGTGAAACCCTTTCAACAGGTAAGCATGGTGGTAGGTGAGGGGATTCCAGGAAAATGCAAAGAAAAAGGAGCAGATTCCCAGAAAAAACATTGGAGCCAACATGGTTATTGGCGCTTCGTGCAGGTGAGGATGCGCAATGTTTAACCTGAACTTTCCAAAGAAGACTTTAAAAATAAGCCTGCCGATGTAGAAAGCAGTCATTAAGCTAACGATTGTCAAGGTTATCGGAATGAGCAGTGTTACATTACCATGGTGTAAACCCCATTCGAATGCGGAAACCAGGATGGCATCCTTTGAAAGGAAGCCCGACGTAAGTGGAAATCCTGCCAGCGCCAGCGAGGCAATGACCATCAATACACCTGTTTTTGGCATCCATTTCCGAAGGCCACCCATATTGTTGATATCCTGTGGGTCAAAATCAGTGTTGTTGGCATCCTTGAGATGGGCCATTTCATGGATTACCGCGCCAGCACAAAGGAACAGGAGACATTTGAAGAATGCATGTGTGGCCAGATGGAACATGGCCGCGTCCCACGCACCAATGCCAATGCCTACCATCATATAGCCCAATTGGGATATGGTAGAAAAAGCCAAAATACGTTTGATATCACGTTGTGCCAAGGCAAAATAAGCGGCAGATAAGGCCGTAATCGTGCCGATTATGGCAATTACGGCGAGGACTGTTTCGTTGAATAGCGGAAAAACCGTACTCATCAGGAATACCCCAGCAGCTACCATGGTAGCCGCATGGATCAGGGAAGAAACGGCTGTTGGTCCCTCCATCGCATCCGGTAACCAGACATGTAGGGGAAACTGCGCGGATTTCGCCATGGCACCCACGAAGAAACAAATGCCTGCAAAGGTCATCAATCCTTCCGAAGTAGCGTTTAATGTAGGCAATAATCCTTCTTTTCCAAAAATATCGATCAGGTTCAAGGTTCCAAATTGTGAATACACGGTAGCAATCCCCAAAAGAAAACCAAGGTCGCCGATGCGATTGATGATAAATGCTTTCTTATTGGCCTGAACAGCCGAGTCCTTGGTGAACCAAAAACCAATCAACAGGTAGGAGGCAAATCCGACAAGTTCCCAGAAAATGTACATCATGAGGAGGTTGTCGGCAATAGTCAGTCCCAACATCGCAAAGCAGAACAGACTGAGGTACATCCAGTACCGGTGAATGCCGGGATCACCTTTCATATACGCCTTGGAGTAGATGTGTACGGGAAGGGCAATGACACAAACAATGAGCTGCATCAACACCGTGAGGTTATTCAACATCACGCCGATCTGGAAGCTGTGATTTCCGATGCGGAACCATTCCACAGATTCATGCTGTGGTTGGTCCTGCCACACTTCGGCAAAGACAAATA
Source organism: Sphingobacterium lactis (assembly GCF_011046555.1). Lineage (NCBI taxonomy): Bacteria > Pseudomonadati > Bacteroidota > Sphingobacteriia > Sphingobacteriales > Sphingobacteriaceae > Sphingobacterium > Sphingobacterium lactis. The sequence continues at coordinate 64,042 of NZ_CP049246.1, read as the reverse complement.
GGGCACAGAGGACCGTGCTCAATCCAATGGCCACTAAACTGATCATGCCGCTTTGCGATCTCCGTCCGAGCATGGCTTGGATGAGAAACGCCAAGAAAGGCAGTATTACTACAAGTAAACTGACAGAAGGGGTCGATATGTTCATAAAGCCATTCATCAGTCGCGTAGGTCCGTAATGTTATCCGGGTTGATGGATTTGTATTTTCTGTAGACATTCAGGATAATCGCAAGTCCGACGGCTACTGCGGCAGCGGCAAGGACGATCGCGAATAGTGCAAAAACCTGTCCGCCATAATTCAGTTTATCGTAACGTCCGAAAGCAACCAAGTTTAGGATCGCTGCATTGATGATAAATTCAATGCCGATCAATATCATGATCGCATTCCGCTTCGCGATGATGGCATACAATCCGATACAAAATAGGCAGGCCGAAACAAGGAGAAAATGCGTCAATCCGATCATGGGTTGATCTCCTTTCTGGATAGATGGGCTGCGCCAATTAATGCCGCAAGGAGAAAGATGGATATCACCTCAAAAGGCAATAAGTATTGCGTCATAAACTTAATCCCTAAAGCCTGAATATTATTGTCGGTAGATTTGATCACTTGACCATCGGCCATATTTTCTGTGATCCAGATAGGGAGTTGCTCTTGCCACTCCACAATCCCGTACACCATGACACTCAGAAATCCCAAAGCTAACAGTAGAGATTGCCAGTTTGGTAAGGCCAGGAATTTTGCGCTGCTATTTTGCAGGTCTGTTAGGAGCTCCTTATTGGAGAGCATAAAGGCAAAGATCATCAAGATCAGTACGCCACCCACATAGACCATGATCTGCGTGATGGCCACAAAATCCGCCAGGGCGAATATGAAAAGGCCAGCCATCGCAAATAGGACGATAAAAAATAAAAACAAAGCCCGGGCAGTATTCTTCAGGCTGACCACCAGCAGGGCGGATCCCAGCGCCAAAGCGGCAAAGGCATAAAATAAAGCTGTTTCCATTATTTTTTCTTTGCTGCCTCCTTCTCAGCCTGGAATCGTGTCCATTCCTCTTTGCGTTGTTTTATTTCCGCTTCGCTCATGTCAGCAAAGGTGTAGGTAAGATCCGCAAGGTTTGTGGTCACACGATCGTATTGATCGGTCATCGTGATACATTCTGTAGGGCAAACGACGGTGCAAAGGCCGCAGTACATGCATTTTGCCATATCAATATCGAATTCCGCAGCATATAAGCGCTTCACCGATCCATCCGATGTTTTCCCGATGGCCTCAGGTGATTTTATAGCTTCAATGGTAATGCAATCCACAGGGCATGCTTTGGCACAAAGGTCGCAAACGATACAATCGTCGATCTCCACATCCAATTGATACCGCGCTACCTCAGGGATTGGCATCTTTTCATTCGGAAATTGAACGGTTGTCACCCCGTCCTGCTTGTCGAAATAATCCGCTTGCTTGATGTCCAGTTGCTCTCGGGATTTTCGGGCAGAGAAAAGGTGCCTCACGGTAAGCGTAAGTCCTTTCACTGCTGTTGCCAGCCCTTGTATGGTTGTTTTTAATAGCACGTTAAAGCATGATTAATATTCGCCAGATTCCGGAAATGCCCATGCATAAGAAGGCTACAGGAATCAGGATTTTCCAACAAAGCGTCATCAATTGATCCGCTCGGAAGCGTGGCAATGTCCATCGGATCCAGATCTGTACAGCGACGATGACCAATGATTTCGCTAAGGTCCAGAACACTCCCCAGAAAGGACCGGTGGTCCAATCCGCTAATCGTATACCGCCGATATTGGGCAATGGAGTATTCCATGCACCCAAGAAGATGACAACACCCAGCATGGCGACCAAAAACATCATCGCATATTCCGCTAGGAAAATAAATGCAAAGCGGATACCGCCATATTCGGTATGGAAACCGCCGATCAGCTCACTCTCTGCTTCTGGAATATCGAAAGGCGCCCGATTGCATTCGGCAAGTGACGCAATGAAAAAGATCACATAGGATACCAAGAGATGCGGTGCTTGGAAAATATTCCAGGCAAAGATTCCGCCTATATTATTCACCTGCCAGAAACCAAAGGCATAAATATCCGATGTTGCCCAAACCCCTTGATTAAACCCAATATCGTTGAGATTTAAAGTCTGTGTAATCATGACCGCCGCAATCAGGGAAAGACCGACAGGCAATTCATAGGAGATCATCTGCGCGATGGCACGGATGGATCCCAGAAGGGAATATTTGTTGTTGGATCCCCAACCGGCCATCAAAATCCCAATGGCATCTATGGACACGACGGCCATGATCAGGAATAATCCCGTATGTGTGTTCGCAGGAATCAGGTCTGGTCCCCAAGGAATGACACTATATCCGACATATACGGCCACAAATATCACCACTGGTGCTAAGGCAAATAGGATTTTATCGGATGCTTTTGGGGAAATAAATTCTTTCTGGAGTAGCTTTATGATATCCGCAACCGTTTGTAGTAGACCGAACTTTCCGGTTTCCATTGGACCTAAGCGGTCCTGTACGAAACCCGCGATTTTGCGCTCCGCATACACAGCGAAAAGCGTAAAAAGGGCAATAAATCCAAATATTGCCACCGGGGTAAGGATATACAGGGTGAAGCTGTCCAAGTTGCTTTTTAGATTAATTCTTAATTAGCTACAAACATACATAAAACGTATGTAAAAAGCATAATTATTGTGAATTGCCGCTTAAAAGACACGGAATTTTGGGAAATTGAAAATCAAGGGCAAGGACATATAAGGTAGCATGGTTTTTGGATATGCTGCCAACAAAAGTCTTCCCGAAAACGAAGGGTTTTAAACCTTTTTGAAAAAAATACGTTTAAACAATAGAATAAATAAGTAGATATGAAAAAAACAATGTTTAGTATGCTCGCAGTAATTACCATATTATTCGCCAGCTGTGCAGGATCGAAAAACACGACAGGTAATAAGGATTCTGATTTTACAGAGATTACGGGTAAGCGATGGCAATTGGTTGAGTTGGGTGGAAAACCTGTTGCGGAGAAAATCAACGGGAAAATGCCGACATTGGACTTTATGAACGATGGAAGTCGTTTTTCAGCAAATGGTGGCTGTAATATGCTGGGTGGTGAATTCCTTTTTGGTGGTTTGGGCAAAATCACGTTCAAGACCGGAATGTCGACCATGATGGCTTGTGAAAATATGGAGATTGAAACCGGATTGAAAGATGTATTCGCGAAAACCAACAGTTATATCCTGAGCGGCGATGAATTGACCTTAGCACAGGGACGCAAGGCCCCGTTGGCAAAATTCAGAGCAATCAATGCGTCAAATGAATTGGTAGGAACCTGGGAACTTGATTACATCGATTCCAAAGGAGCTTCCTTCGATTCCCTATATCCGGAGAAAAAGCCTACATTGATCTTTGAGGCGGGATCCAATAAAGTACACGGAAATGGTGGTTGCAATAACTTCAACAGTACGGTTGAAATCCATGGACGTAACATCAATTTCGGACCTGTAGCTTCTACACGCATGGCATGTCCGGGTGAAGGAGAACCGTTGTTCTTCCAGTCGTTGGACAAAGTGAATGTTCAGAGTGTTAATGGAGATAACCTTACGTTGATCGTGGGCGATATCGCTATCATGCGCTTTAAAAAGGTGAAATAAATACCCCCCCTTAGGGGAAAGAGTTATAGAATAAAAAAGAATAGGGACGAAATATTTCGTCCCTATTCTTTTTTATAGCGCAATGCACTAAGCATTATTTTCTTCAACCCACATACCATCGGATTTTATGATCTCAATCAGTTCGTCCAAGGCTTTTGCAGATGTCACGTTTCTTTTCACGACTTCCTTTCCGCGGTATAGCGTGATCTTGTCCGGTCCAGCACCCACATACCCGTAATCGGCATCTGCCATTTCTCCAGGTCCATTCACGATGCAACCCATGATACCGATCTTCAGGCCTTTCAGGTGGTTGGTCCGGCTGCGGATCATTTGCGTTGTTTCCTGTAGGTCAAACAACGTTCTTCCGCAGCTTGGGCAGGAAATATATTCTGTTTTCGAAATTCTTGAGCGTGTAGCCTGGAGGATACCAAAGGATACGGAAGCAATTTTATCCGTAGGTGTCGCTACGGAATCCAGCCAGATTCCAGATCCCAATCCATCCACCAACAGCGCCCCAAAATCTGTAGCCGCGTACAGTTGGATCTTTGAGATTGGCTCTTCCGGATTCATATCATCGCCAATAGGACCTGAGAATTCCGAAGCAGGGTAGGTCCTTTTCAGGATCACCGGGCAATCAATGCCGATCTCCTGAAGGTTGGCGAAAAACTGGCGTTGGTCAGCCATGCCATGGATGTGATCGGTTTCCAAAAGAAAAACAACCGTTTTGTCGAGCTGAAGATTTGCAAAGACATCCGACGTGAGCAGATCATTGCTGAGGTATATCAGATTCATCGACGGATCTTTCAATTCGGCAGTTTGGTATTGCGCTAAGGTATAGATCGGGTGAATATTGGTCTTATTCTCCAGTTTCAACCATGTATCGTAATTATACAGCTGTTTCAGGTTCCCAGGCATAGTAAACGAGGGAAGGGAATCACCGAGGTAAACAAAATCTACCGATTGATCACCCATATGATACTTATCCAGTACAGCATCGTATTTATAACCCACATCACTCAGGATAAATGGATCTTTTAAATTCTTTTGGGATATATCCACGATAATTCGTGGGACCAAGGAACCGCCAATAAAAGCATTCACTTCTTTGGAAACGTATGCTTCCGTTGGCTTGGTCGGTGCCAATTGTATGATTTCTCGTTTCGGAGCGGTTTCAAGCTGTGCTGCCCGTTTGCTGTAGCGATTGACAAGAGCAATTGCCACGGGAGCTTCTTTCTCCGGTTCTTCCGTAAGGGAAACACGTACCGTGTCGCCTAGGCCATCTTCCAAGAGCGTTCCAATGCCGACCGCAGATTTTATCCGGCCGTCTTCACCATCTCCTGCCTCCGTAACACCGAGGTGTAGGGGATAGTTCATATTCTCGGCCACCATTTTTTCCACCAATAGGCGGTAGGCTTGCACCATGACCTGCGGATTGGATGATTTCATGGATACCACCAAGTTGTAATAATTGAGATCTTCACAGATCCGCATGAATTCCAATGCCGATTCCACCATTCCTTCCGGTGTATCGCCGTAGCGACTCATGATGCGGTCGGATAGGGAGCCGTGGTTGGTCCCAATGCGCATGGCCGTACCGTATTCCTTGCAGATCTTCACCAATGGGGCAAACTTCTTGTATATACGGTCCAATTCAGCCTGATAGGCTGCATCGGTATAGTCAATTTGATCAAATTTCTTTTTATCGGCGTAATTTCCGGGATTGACGCGAACCTTTTCAATCAGGCGCGCAGCTACCTCGGCAGCATTTGGCGTAAAATGAATATCCGCCACCAAAGGCACGTGGTATCCTCTGGCAACAAGTTCCTTCTTGATGTTCGCCAGATTCTCTGCTTCCTTAATGCTCGGTGCTGTTATGCGGACATATTCACAGCCGGCGTCCACCATACGGATAGTCTGCTCTACAGAACCTATCGTATCCATGGTATCAACCGTTGTCATGCTCTGAATTCGGATGGGATTGGATCCCCCCATGGGGATATCACCAATCTTCACCTCGCGGGTAACGAATCTTGAATAATCTACCTTCGTGTTGCAATAGCCACCTGCAAGTGTTGTTATGTCCTTACTTTCCATTTGGAAACAAAGTTAGCTATTTTTGGAAGTTAATAACGTAAGATGGATAATGAATTTGCAGCGCCCGCTACAGAGATGACATATTTGTTACCCGTGGAATCAAAGTTTTTTGATTTGCGATAACCATCACCCACGACATCCACATCTTCATATTTGTTGTTGGAAAAGATCGCGTCGGTTTCCACACTGCATGCAGCACCTTTTGGCAGGTACAGGATGACCTTCGAAGCGGCCGTGTTTACTTCAATTTTGGATTCGCCCAATGTTGGCGCCGGAAGGTGGATATCCAACGAACTCGCTCCTGAATTCACTTCCAGGTTTTTAAGCTTGCTGGCTCTGAAATCGCCAGAAATCGCAGCCGCACCCACATTGAATTCCAGGTCCCAGATTGGTTTTTGGTTTATTGTTACATTTATCAGGCTGTTGTTGTATTTGTTGTTGCGGACTTTGCTATTCAGCTCCATCTTCACATGTTCGTTGCCCTTGCTCTCTAGATTGAGGGAGGACTGAGCTTGGGTAGCTTCGGCCAGCAATAAATCGGAACCTTCGCCTGCCGTCTTGAAGGCATATTTCGAAGCGCCGCCATTGACCGTCAATTTTGCGGTCTCTACGGGCCCATCATACGTACGGTTCACTTTTTGGGTGAATGGTCCAGCCTTGTCGGAATTGTCATTGGAGAACTGGACATTGTCTAGGAAACGTTTTTCACTGGTCATGCCCTGATAGAAGATTATGCCACACAAAAGCAGGTTCGCACCGATGATTACCGGCTTGCTGAAAGGCTTGTTCTGCATCAGCAGACCAATACCAATGGAGACCAAGAGTAGCGGCCACAATTGCAGAATACCGTAGAAGTTGAATTCAATAATGTTGAAGTTGTGCAGCAGGAACACCAGTCCCGCAAATACCAACCATATACCCGTAGTGATTTTATTGTTCATTGTTTGTTAGCTTTGTTGAATCAAAACTAGTACGATAATACAAATTAATATAAGCAAAATAGGTTTAACCATTCATTTTTTCGGTAAATCAATTAGTTTTGTCGGTGAAAAGCGCGTCAATTATTTGTATCTTGAACTGCTTCAAAACATTTTTGAACGGATTTGGTTAAAATTATTGACAGTAAATAAATTGTAAGAATACCAACGTATGATATTTTTTTATTTTGGTGAATACCTCTTGTTATTGAAAAAGGTTTTCCGCAAGCCGGAAAAGTGGAAGATTTACCTCAAGGAAATTTTCCATGAAATGACAGAGATAGGCGTGGGGTCGTTGGGCTTAATCGTTATCATTTCAACATTTATCGGTGCCGTTATGACGATGCAGATCGCCTTTCAGCTGGTATCCGATTTGATTCCAACTTCCGTAATCGGGCAGATCAACAGGGACTCCAACATTTTGGAATTGGGGCCTACCATTTCTGCGCTGGTACTGATGGGGAAGGTAGGGTCGTCCATTTCTTCACAGATCGGCTCCATGCGGGTAACCGAACAGATTGATGCCCTGGAAATTATGGGGATCAATGCTGCGGGCTATCTTATCCTGCCGAAGGTAATCGCAGGGCTCATCATGGTTCCCGTTCTGGTTATCGTAGCGATCAGTTGTGCGCTTGTCGGCGGTTTGCTGGGGGGCTCTCTATCTGGAGCAGTTACTCCCGATGATTACATCGAGGGTATCCGGGGTGGATTTAATGGTTTTACGATGGTAGTGGCTATGGTCAAAGCTACTGTGTTTGGATTTATAGTGACCTCCGTACCGGCCTATAAAGGCTTTCATGTCCGTGGAGGAGCACTGGAAGTCGGGCAGGCAGGAACCCGCGCCGTGGTGATCGGCTGTATCGCGATCCTCGCATGTGACTATTTAATCACTGCATTAATGCTGTAAAAATTTATGATTGAAGTAACGAATATACATAAGGCCTTTGGCGATAATGTGGTGTTGGATGGAATCGATGCCATCTTTGAGCCGGGCAAAGTCAGTTTGATCATCGGAGGTTCCGGATCGGGGAAAAGTACGCTGCTCAAATGCATCGTCGGTTTGCACGAACCGAACCAGGGGAAAGTTTTCTTCGATAAGCAGGAATTTACGCGTATGGATTTCGAGGAAAAGGTCCCTATCCGAAAGGAAATCGGGATGCTGTTCCAGAACTCTGCACTCTTCGACTCCATGACCGTGGAGCAGAACATCACCTTTACGCTCGATATGTTCACGGATATGTCCAAAGCGGAAAAGGTCGAACGGGCAAATTTCTGTCTGGAACGGGTGAACCTGGCCGGAAAGAATGATCTCTATCCTGCCGAACTCTCCGGAGGGATGAAAAAAAGGGTCGGCATTGCGCGCGCCATCAGCATGAACCCCAAATACCTCTTCTGTGATGAACCGAACTCCGGTCTTGATCCGGCTACATCTATTCTAATCGATGAATTGATTCAGGACCTGACCGAAGAATATAAATGTACCACGGTCGTGGTTACCCACGATATGAACTCCGTAATGGGGATTGGTGACTACATCCTGTTCCTATATAAGGGGAAGAAATATTGGGAAGGATCGAATCAGGATATGCTGAAATCGGATAACAAAGAATTGAACGATTTCGTCTTTGCGAGTCCATTAATGAAAGCGGCCCGTGAAACCCTCAATGAGGATAAACGCCAAGCTTAACGCTTATTGATCGAATTTTCTATCTTTGCAGAAAAATATACGTCTTGAATAACAATACCCAAATACAACTTCTTACGCCGCAGCATTGGAAGGACTACGAACTGATTGATTGTGGTGACTTTGAAAAGCTAGAGCGCTTTGGCGACTTTATCCTTATTCGTCCGGAACCACAGGCTGTATGGCCAAAGGCATTGGGCGATGCGGAGTGGAACAAACGCTACCACATTAAGTTCAAGGGAAGGTCCGCAACTTCGGGCGATTGGTTAAAGAAAAATCCGAAATCGGCAGATCGCTGGCATATTACCTATAAGAACGACGATGTCGCCATTCGGTTCCGACTGGGACTAACCTCCTTTAAACATGTGGGTATATTTCCTGAGCAGGCCGTCAACTGGGATTACATCTCGGAATCGGTGAAGGGTTTCAAGACTGAAAACCCCAAGGTATTGAATCTTTTTGCCTATACGGGTGGTGCCTCCCTGATCGCGAAAGCGGCAGGTGCCGATACTACGCACGTGGATTCCATCAAACAGGTCGTAACCTGGGCGAATGAAAATCAGGAACTCTCAGAAATCTCCAATATCCGTTGGGTCGTGGAGGATGCGCTCAAGTTTGTAAAACGCGAATTGAAACGCGGCAATACCTATAACGGTATTATCCTGGATCCTCCGGCGTATGGCCATGGACCTAAAGGTGAAAAATGGAAGCTGGAAGATCATATTATGGAAATGATGCGCGATGTTGTGCAACTCCTGGATCCGAAGGAGCATTTCTTAATACTAAATACCTATTCCTTGGGTTTCTCCTCAGTAATCGTTGAGAACCTGATCAGAACTTCCTTCCCGCAAGTGGAAAACCTGGAAATCGGTGAGCTGTACCTGCAGGCGACTGCCGGACCAAAGTTGCCATTGGGTGTTTTCGGGAAATTCCGGAAATTCGCTTAACTGATAAAATGATTTCCTTGCTGTTTACAGCATGAAATTCCTATAAAGAACAAAATAGCCATCGAGAGATGGCTATTTCTGTTTTCATAGGTAGGTATTAAAGTATTACACATCGTGGGCTAAAGATGTGACAGCTTGGCTGTCCGTAAATTCGATTGCCCAATTGTTTTGCGGAGCAATCGACAAGGAGAGTCAATCCTTGTTTTTACATCCGCAAATAGCAACTTTTTGTTGAATTAGAAAGTAATGGGAGAGGTTGGAAATTGTGATTGTTGTCACAACTCTATATATCTAAATATACGGACTTCCGACCACTAAAGAATTTTTCTGGATTTAAGTAAATCGATTATTTGATCAGCTCCAAGTTCTGTTAAATGGTTCGAGTCAAACATATAAGGTGTATTCGTGGATTGATCTAATTTCTTTAAACCATTTAGATCATAAAGGTCGATATACCTGTCTTTTGGTATTGCCCCTTTCATAAGCTCTTTTAATTCTTCTGTTTCTTTATCAACATATTTTTCTTCTATTACTTGATCACTTATTTCTTTTCCTAAGCAAATTCTACCATAATCTACGGAGTATGATTCAGTTTGTCCGATGAAATAAAAATTCAAGTTCAAAGATGCTAGTTTACTTGCTAATTCTTTTAAATTTTGCACCAACTCTTCTTCGGTATAGTTTAAGTAATTTCGCATTGGGAGATGGATAGAAATAAGAATTAAGTCTATATTTTCAGCATTTTTAGGTATGAATTCTGTCAATGTTTTTTCCATTAACTCTGCAGGTTGAGGTTCTCCCTTCGTTGGTACAAAAGGAAATGTGAACCCTGCTGAAACCTCCAATAGATTTTGGTTTGGGGAGAGCTTCTTTCTAATGGATTTGGAATATTGTGCTGCATGGCTATCTCCAATTAACAAGATGTTTTGCTTTTCAGGAATGATTTTAAGGCAATTCTGGTAATCATATACTTTCTCTTCTGAAGTAATTGTTATAAAACATCCATTTGATTTGAAATGATTTTCAATGTCATAAACAAGTAGGTTTTTAAATTTATTATCAATAAAACGAATGTTTTCCAACGAGTTGTTATTCGCTAGGAATATTGCAGCAAACGAGAATATTAGTACCGTGACATAGGAGAGACCTAGTACAGGCAACTTAGATAGGCGCCGTTTTCTTTCTATAAATTCATACGATAATATTGCAAAAATTATAGAAACTAATAGGCCGATGATTTTATAATTTGTGTCTGTTAGGTTGTATGAATGTATAAGAACAAATATTGGCCAATGCCAGAGATACAGTGAATATGAAATGTTACCACAGTATTGAATAATTTTATTTTTTAAAAATTTGGGCTCTACATTCAAAAAAATAATTCCAGCGGTCGCAAATGTGGGAATGACGGTATAAATTGATGGCCAAGTTGTTTCTTCATTCAAGTACATAATAGAAGTAATCAGGATGGCTGTAGAAATGAGAAAGAGAAAATTCTTTAGAACTACAGGAATTTTACCAGATTCTTTTTCAAAGAAAATTAAGATACCTCCCAACAACATTTCCCATGCTCTTGTAGGAAACATATAAAAATTTATTGTTTTATACCCGTTAGATGCGTATATACATAAAAGAAAGGATATAATAGTTATGCCAAGATAACTGAATAAGAGTTGACGGGCATTATCCTTAAATATGGTCTTTAAAATAATGATAAATACAGGAAACAAAAGATAAAATTGCCATTCAACAGAAAGAGACCAGCTATGTAAAAAGATATTATACTGTGCGGTAGTTGCAAAATAATCTTGATTGAAATAGTAGTAAAAATTTGAGGTAAATGTTAGGCTTGCAATAATTTGTTTTATATTTTCAATCAGTTGATTTTCAAAAAAGAAAAATATAGAAATCAATAATATGAAAAGCGAAACAACTATTAGTGGAGGGACGATCCGGACGATTCTTTTTCTGATGAAATCTAAGTAACTGAATTTTCCATTTTCATAGCTAGAGAAAATAATCTTAGTCATTAGAAATCCTGATATAACGAAAAATATATCAACACCTATAAAACCTCCATCAAAAAATGGAATCCTAAAGTGATAAAAAAAGACTGCTAAAACGGCTATTCCACGGAGATATCCTATATCGTACCTAAATTTCATCGAAAAAATAGTAATTCAGTTAATAATCAAAATTTAGGCAAAATTAGATAACCAATCCCAAATTTATTTAGTTGTTATGATTGACCTGAAAATTTGTAGAACAATGACTATTCTTCTACTTAAATACAATCGTCCTATTTCCATGCAGCATCACGCGATCCTCCGTCAATAGCTGAATTGCGCGGCTGAGGACGGCCTTTTCGATTTCCATTCCTGCGGTTCGCATGTGGAGCACATCGTAGCTGTGATCAATGGATTTGGTGTTCTGAACGATAATTGGGCCTTCATCAAGGTCATCGGTCACGAAATGTGCCGTAGCGCCGATAATCTTTACACCACGATCATGCGCCTGCTTGTAGGGATTTGCACCGATGAAAGCAGGTAGGAAGGAGTGATGGATGTTGATCAGTTTCCCTTTGAATTTCGCAACGAATGTTGGCGAAAGAATGCGCATGAACTTGGCCAGGATAATGTAATCTGCGGGATATTGGGCAATGGTCTGCGCCAATTCATCTTCAAATTCCTCTTTGCTCTTCTGTTCATGGCTGATGTAATGAAAGGGGATGTCAAATTTTTTGCTGAACTCCTGCAGGTTATCGTAATTGCCAATGACGGCCACAACCTCCGCCTGCATGGTCTGGAAGTAGTTGCGGACCAGGATATCGGCGAGGCAATGGTGCTCTTTGGTTACCAACAGGACAAGTTTCTTGCGCAGGTCCGGGTTGACCATCACAAAAGCCTGTTGCGGCAATCTGCTTTCCAACGCCTTTTTGAGTACATCCTTATCCGTAAGGTCCCCCGTACAGACTACGCGTACAAAGAATTTCCCTTTTTCTTCATCAACAAACTCACGCATGGTGACAATATTGAGGTCATGGGCGGCAAGGACATTGGAAATTATGGCGACAAGGCCAACGGCATCCTGACATTGGATCAGAATCAAGGTTTGATTGTTCATGTTGGTTAGGTTGAAAATCAGGAGCGGGGTTTTGCCGCTCCTGATTTGGTTTAAACGGCTTCTTGAACCGCTTCGATTTCATCGTTTGCTTCAGCTTTCGCTTTCTCCGCGATATCCTCAATATCCAGCTCTACACGGAGGTTATTGACGATATGGTGCTGCCTGTCGGGTGTATTCTTGCCCATGTAGTATTCCAGCATCTGTGGAAGCTTATTTTCCTTAGATAAGATCACTGGCTCTAGGCGCATATCTTCCCCGATGAACAAGCCGAATTCAGATGGCGAGATCTCACCCAGTCCCTTGAATCGGGTGATCTCCGGTTTGCCTCCTAATTTGGCTATCGCGCGGATGCGTTCTTCATCGGAATAGCAATAGATGGTTTCCTTCTTGTTGCGGACACGGAATAGTGGAGTCTGCAAGATCATCACATGACCCGCTTTGACCAGGTCAGGGAAGAACTGCAGAAAGAAGGTCATCATTAACAAGCGGATGTGCATTCCATCCACATCGGCATCCGTTGCAATTACGATATTGTTGTAGCGGAGACCTTCGATGCCATCCTCAATATTCAGGGCGTGCTGTAGCAGGTTGAATTCTTCGTTTTCATAGACGATCTTTTTCGTCAATCCATAGGAGTTCAGCGGCTTTCCTTTCAAACTGAAGACAGCCTGGGTCTGTACATCCCTGGATTTGGTGATCGATCCGGAAGCGGAATCCCCCTCGGTAATGAAAAGGGTAGTTTCCTGGTTGCGCTCGTGCTTATCGCTAAAATGGATCTTGCAATCCCGCAATTTGCGGTTATGTAGCGATGCCTTCTTGGCTCTTTCGTTGGCCAGTTTCTTTATACCGGCGATGTCCTTACGCTCGCGCTCCGATTGGAGGATACGCTTTTGCAGGGCTTCAGCCGTTGCAGGATTCTTATGGAGATAATCATCCAACGCTTTCTTGACAAAATCGTTGATGAACGTCCGGACGGTAGGACCTTCCGGTCCGACACTCTGCGAACCCAATTTCGTCTTGGTCTGCGATTCGAACACCGGTTCCTGAACCTTAATGGCAATGGCGCCAATAATGGAAGCCCGCACATCCGATGCATCAAATTCCTTTTTGTAGAACTCGCGGATCGTCTTCACGACAGCTTCCCGAAATGCGGCTTGGTGGGTACCACCCTGGGTGGTATGCTGTCCATTCACGAAGGAATAATATTCCTCGCCATATTGCTGGCCGTGGGTCATGGCAATCTCAATGTCTTCTCCACGCAGGTGGATGATCGGATAACGCATGCCTTCCGTATCGACATTCCGCTCCAAAAGATCCTTAAGGCCGTTTTCGGAAATGAATTTTTGCCCGTTGAAGTTGATGGTTAAGCCCGAGTTCAGGAACACATAATTCCAGATCATGTTCTCTACGAATTCCAAGCGGTACTTGTAGTTCTTAAAGATGCTGTCGTCCGGATAAAAGATGACTGCCGTACCGTTGCGCTGGGTCGTTTCTTTCTGCTCGTCCGATACCAATTCTCCTTTGCTGAATTGGGCGATACGTGTTACATTTTGACGGTAGGATTGGACCGAAAATTGGTTGGACAAGGCGTTCACCGCCTTGGTACCCACCCCATTCAAACCTACCGATTTCTGGAAAGCCTTACTGTCGTATTTACCTCCCGTATTGATTTTCGATACCACGTCCACGACGGAGCCAATGGGAATACCACGGCCATAATCGCGGACACTGACTTTATTTTCATTCACGGTGATATCGATAATCTTTCCCGCACCCATCACAAACTCATCGATGGAGTTGTCGACCACCTCTTTCAACAGGACATAAATCCCATCGTCATAGGCAGATCCATCCCCCAACTTACCGATATACATCCCCGGACGCAAACGAATATGCTCTTTCCAGTCCAAGGACCGTATACTATCTTCATTATATGTACTCATAAAATATCCAAGATAATTGAACCATCGCAAAAATATAAAAAAGTTAATCGACTTTTGCACAACACTTTTGCACAATTCGGTCACATTGCGCGTGGAAAAGATGGAATATGGCTGGTTTTGTAGGGAATACAGCACATTGGAGATGCAAATGAGCCAAGCCAATGAAAGGTGGTTTTCCACATTATCGGTAGTTATTAGCTATTTCACGTGAAATATTTTATTAAACCCTTTGGCTATGAGTATGTTTTGGTTAAATAAATGGAGAATGTAAAACAAAAAAAAGTGGCCTGTTAGGGCCACTTTGTAAAATGTTATGCATCCATCACCTGAACGGCTTATTTTTGCGAATCCCGTTCAAACAGCTTTGGAATTTTGATGTATTGGATTATCTACCGAAATCATCTTGTACACGAACGATATCGTCTTCATCGGAAGGGTTTCCGGCGTCCGTGTGCTGCCAGATTTCCGCAACAACACCATAGGAGCCTAGACCGACCAAACGATGTCTCTCGCCTTGAACCAGACGGATAGAATCGCCTTCCTTCAAGATCTTCAATTCATGTTCCTCATCTGTATCGCTGGTCACCACGCCAACCTCGCCACGAATCACACGCCAAATTTCCGCTCTACGGTGGTGATACTGCCATGATAGACGCTTGTTCGGGCCGACAACCAAAACTTTTGGGCTCAATTTGCCCGAGATCTTTAAATCCTGGACATCAAGTCCCTCAAAATATGCGTTGGCAAACTCCTGTGCCTGATCTTCATTGATAACAAAGAAACCGCCCCAAGGTCTATTCTGATCCTCACTTTCAATCTTAAAACCTTTCTCGGTCAACTTTCCTTCTATCTCTTGAAATAATTCGCTTTTATCAATATATGTCATGGTAACTGTGTTTAACTAATGTGAAGATAACATAAATTTAAATCAAATCAAACGATGTCAAAACGCTAACCAATGATTTGGCTTATATTTGTACAAATTGTAAGATCCTTATGTCAACTTTCGATACACAGAACGATATTTTTGCCAAAGCCGTTGCCTTCGTGAACCAAACCCAACAACCGGTCTTCCTAACGGGAAAGGCAGGGACGGGAAAGACCACATTCCTCAAATTCATCCGGGAAAACAGTTATAAGAAGATGGCGATTACTGCCCCTACGGGTGTTGCAGCCATGAATGCAGGTGGGACAACCCTCCATGCACTGTTCTGGCTACCGTTTGGTGTTTTTGTGGAAGATTATCCCTTGCAATGGGAGGACAAGGATCAATTTATCTACAATAAACACCGACTTTTCAGCACCATTAAGCTGACCAAGAACCGTCGTGCCATCCTTCAGGAGCTGGAGCTGTTGGTTATTGATGAGGTTTCCATGGTCCGCGTGGACACTTTGGATGCCATCGATGTGATCCTGAAAAGCGTGCGCCGGGATATGCGACCGTTCGGTGGGGTACAGGTGCTCTTCATTGGCGATCTCTACCAATTGCCACCAGTCGTGCAGGATCGGGAATGGCAGGTCCTCAGGAATTACTACACCAGTCCCTTTTTCTTTGATGCAAAGGTATTCAAGCAGCAAACGCCGATATTGATCGAGCTGAAAAAGATCTACAGGCAACAGGACAATACGTTTATCGATATCCTGAATAAGATCCGGAACAACGAAACCATGCAGGAGGATCTCGATAAGCTGAATGCACACTATCAGGAGAACTTCGTCGCTCCAGCAGGGGAACAATACATTACCCTGACCTCCCATAACCGGCTGGCGGATACCATCAACCAGGAAAAACTGGCCAGTCTGGATACCAAGCTGCACCAGATCAAATCCATTGTGAAGGATGACTTTTCAAATGGGCTGTTTCCTGCGGAGGAGAATCTGCAGTTGCGGGTCGGTGCGCAGGTCATGTTCATCAAGAACGATGTGGGGGAGGAGCGCCGCTATTTCAACGGCAAGATCGGGACGGTAAAGGAAATCAATCTGGACAAGCATCAGGTCATTGTTTCCTTTCCGAATGAGGAGGATGACGTGGAGGTGAAGCGTGAGACCTGGGAGAACATCCGCTATTCCTACAACAAGGGAGAAGACAAGATCGAGGAGGAAGTGATGGGGACCTTTTCCCAATTTCCGCTGCGGTTGGCATGGGCTATCACCATCCACAAGAGTCAGGGATTGACCTTTGACAAGGCGATCATTGACGCAGGGACCTCGTTTGCCGCAGGGCAGGTGTATGTCGCATTGAGTAGGCTTCGCGGACTTGAGGGCTTGGTGCTGCGCTCCAAAGTACCTTCCTATGCCATCCGGACGGATGCCCAAGTGGTTAATTTCATGAAGCAGATGGAAGCAATGGGCGACCTAGATCCAATCCTGCAGGAAGCACAGCGTAGATACCTTGGGCAGATTCTGTTGCAGAGTTTCCGTTGGAACACCATGTGCGAAGAATTAGCGCTGCTGATCGAGGAGCAGGAAAATAAAAAGATTGAAGGCAAGGAAGAGGCATTGGAGGTATTGAAAGCTATCCTGAGCAAGTTGCGTGCACAGGAGCAGGTTGCAAACAAGTTTATCACCCAACTCTACAAAATGTTGGGCCAGGCCGAAGTGGATTACGAGAAGATCTGCGAACGTTCCAAGGCTGCGGTAAGTTGGTTTATCCCGACCTTCGAAAAAGAGTGTCTACAGCCGCTGGAAGCCCATATAGAAGCTTGGGTCATCAAGAAGAGAGCCAAGAAGTATATTGCTACGCTGAAGAGTATCCTGTTGGACTTTAAGCGGAAATTTGAGCAGTTGAAGCATAGCCAGACAATTGCTGAGGCTTTGAATAAATCGAGTGATGAGCTGACAGCGGAACTGTTGCAGTGGAACAAACCCAAGGACGATATCGTGTCGGAAGACGATGAGAAGGAACGTGATACCAAGCAGATCAGTTTGGATATGTTCATGGATGGGATGGATGTGGAGGAGATCGCGCAAAAGCGGGATATGGTCGTCGGTACGATCTATGGACACTTGATCAATTTCATCGGTTCCGAAATCGAAGCTACGGATCTGATATCGCCCGAAGAATTGGAATCGATTGTTACGGTATTGGAGAAGAATCCTGGCGCTTCCGCGACGGAGGTCAAAACTTTGTTGAACAATAAATCGGACTATCCTCAAATCCGTATCGCGCAAAAACATCTGGAAATTAAGTAGTTGTGTTGGCTTGTTTCGAATAGTTAATTGGCTGTTTTGGATAAAAACTTCTGGTTTTTCGTTAAAAGTCAGGAAATGAAACGGTAAGAGTGGCATATTTAATTATATTTGTTGCAGTACACATCGCCAGAAAAATTTGAAAGGGAATAATTCGGACAAGAAAGTCAACAAGTGGTTGGTATTTACCTCCATGCCCGTGCAAATGGGCATCACGATCTACCTGTTTTACTGGGTGGGTGCTTGGCTGGACCGGAGATACGAAGTGGAAGGGGAGTGGTGGATGAAAGGCCTGACCATGTTGGGCGTTATCGTGTCGCTATACCAATTTATCAAACAAGTAAACTACATCAATAAAAATGAATAAATACCTGCAGTTAATACTCATTTTGTTTGCCGTTACGGGGATCTGTTTTGGGATCCATTATGCAGTGCTTAGCTACAACGATCAGGACCATTGGTGGATCGGCTCGGGCTACAGCCTGTCGGGTATGTATATTTTTGGGGCGGTGGCTTCATTGGTCATGCTGATCGTTTATCTCGGTGTCGATTACTCCATGCCGAAGCAACTCGGTTTCGCTTTCCTGGTCGGTATGACAGTCAAGGCAGCAGCCAGTTATTACTACATCCATGAGGGCATCAATCTGCTCGAAAACGATTTCATCGAACTCAATTTTCTGGTCGTGTTTTTCGTTTATTTAGTGTATGATGCCTATGTTGCGTATTTCCTTGTAAATCAGGAGGAACCAGATAAGAAAATCTAAATTTTTAAAAAGTTTACACAAAACTGAATTTATGCCAAATAAAATTGTAATTTTGCGCAAAATTTGTCATAATTCAACATTATTTAAAATGGTGAGTCTTAAGAAAGTACTTTTATTATTGGCAGTGGTTTTGTTCACTGTAAATCCATTCCGATTAGCTGCTGAAGCGGCTCCTGCCCATGGAGAGACATCGTCTCCGGAGGAGATTACCGCTCACATTCAACACCACTTAAAGGACGATTATTATTTCAATTTCGCACACGATTCAAAAACTGGAAAGAACTATGGTTTTCCATTACCGGTAATCTTGATCGATAACGGATTGCATGTGTTTTCTTCAGGCGAATTTGACCATGGCAATAAAGTCGTTGAAAAAAATGGCAATTACTACAAATTATACCACAGCAAAATCTATAAAACGGATGCTGCTGGAACGATTACCTACGACGAACATCACCACCCAACCAATGCGAAGCCATTGGACTTCTCGATCACCAAGAATGTGGTAGGTCTGATGTTGGCGGCTTTGTTGTTGTTCTTGGGCTTTACCAGCTTAGCAAGAACCTACAAAAAAGGACCAAATGCAATCCCTACAGGTGTAGGTCGAGTATTGGAGCCTTTGGTACTGTATGTCCGCGATGAAATGGCTGTGCCAAACATTGGCCACCGTTACAAAGAGTTCATGCCTTATTTGCTATCTGTATTTTTCTTGATCTTTTTATTGAACCTGCTAGGTTTGACGCCACTGGGCTTGAACGTAACGGGTAATATCACAGTAACTTTGGTTTTGGCGTTATTTACGTTCTTCATTACGAACTTCAAAGCCAATAAAGATTACTGGAAGCACATTTTCTGGATGCCTGGTGTACCAGTTCCCTTCAAGTTTATCTTGGCGCCTATCGAGGTGTTGGGTATGTTCACCAAACCATTCTCATTAATGCTTCGTTTGTTCGCGAACATCACGGCAGGTCACTCCGTAGTGATGGGATTGATCGCGATTATTTACTTATTCCAACATGAATTGACATTGGGTGGTAGTATCGGTGTATCGATGTTATTGACCTTGGTGTTGTTCTTCTTGGAGCTATTGGTTGCATTTTTACAGGCGTTTATCTTTACCATGTTGTCATCCCTATTCATCGGTATGGCGGTGGAGGAACACGCGCATCATTAATTCGAATTTTTTGTTAAATTTTATAAATAATTAAATTGTTATGATTCCAAATTTAGTAGGTGCAGGTTTGATCGTTATCGGAGCTGGTTTAGGTTTAGGTAAAATCGGTGGTTCAGCTATGGAAGCTATCGCTCGTCAGCCAGAAGCAGCATCAAAAATCCAAACTGCAATGATCATCATTGGTGCCCTAGTAGAAGGTTTAGCATTCGGTGCTTTAATCTTGGGTAAATAAGCTCAGGCTTATCAAAAAACAATAGACATAACTTGCAACGGTTGGTTGCAAGTTGTGTTTATCAAAGACAAAAAATTATACACAGAAAAAAATAATAACGTACATAAATGGAAGCTTTAATTCATGATTTTTCCTTCGGGTTGGTTTTCTGGCAGGTTATCATCTTATTGATCGTAATCCTGTTATTGGGAAAATTTGCTTGGAAACCGATTGTAAACGCTTTAGAGGAACGCGAAAAGGGGATTACTGATGCCCTTGCATCCGCTGAGAAAGCGAAATTGGAAATGGCTCGCTTAACTAACGAAAACGAGCAGTTGTTGAAAGAAGCGCGTGAAGAGCGTGACGTGATCTTGAAAGAGGCCAAGCAATTGCGTGAGAAAATCGTTGCTGATGCAAA
Organism: Sphingobacterium lactis; assembly: GCF_011046555.1. NCBI lineage: Bacteria > Pseudomonadati > Bacteroidota > Sphingobacteriia > Sphingobacteriales > Sphingobacteriaceae > Sphingobacterium > Sphingobacterium lactis. The sequence goes on along the minus strand of NZ_CP049246.1, from coordinate 43,853 downwards.
GGAGACTGCGCAGGTGGAAGGTGCCAAGATGATCGAAAACGCGAAACGTGAAATCGAAGAGCAAAAGTTAAAAGCGCTTGCTGAAGTGAAGAACCAAGTGTCTACACTATCCTTGGATATCGCACGTAAAGTATTAACCAAAGAGTTTGAAGATCAGAACAAACAAGAAGCCCTAGTTGCTGATTTGTTGAAGGACGTGAAATTAAGCTAATTGGTTACCCTATAAAGAAGAATATATGTCAGTTTTCAAAGTAGCTTCCAGATATGCCAAGTCATTGATTGACTTGTCCAAAGAGCACAACAACTTGGATGAGGTTAAGGCCGATATGGAAGATGTCATTGCCGTTATCAAGTCCAATACAGAGTTGCAGGCGGTGTTGAACAATCCGATCATCAAGACGGAGAAGAAACTTGCGATTTTGAAAGCACTATTTCAAGATAAAGTAAAGCCGGAGATATTGGATTTCTTCAGTATCATGGTGAATAAAGGCCGTGCGGAAATCGTTTACCCGACGGCAGTTGAATTTATCCGTGAGTACAACGAGGTCAAAGGAATCGTGCATGCGGTGGTTACATCAGCGGCACCACTTTCCGAAACCAGTCTGAGCGCACTGAAACAAGAAATCGCAAACCAGATCAATGCAACGGTGCAATTGACCAATAAGGTTGACAAATCGTTGATCGGTGGATTTGTGGTGAAGGTTGGCGACAGACAGATCGATGCCAGTATTCTTGGTAAATTAAACAAGTTAGAAAGACACTTCGAGAACCAAGGCGTTTAATCCGCAGGTTCACGAACAAGAAATAATAGAATCAAAAACCCCTTATACGAATTTAACAATGATAGAGGTAAGACCAGATGAAGTTTCGGCAATTCTAAGAGAGCAATTGTCAGGCTTTAAGTCAGCAGCCGAATTGGAAGAAGTGGGTACCGTATTGCAAGTAGGTGACGGTATTGCACGTATTTACGGCTTAACAAAAGTTCAATCAGGTGAGTTGGTTGAATTTGCAAACGGACTACAAGGTATTGTGATGAACTTGGAAGAAGACAACGTGGGTGTTGTACTTTTGGGTGCATCTGATGAAATTAAAGAAGGTGATACCATCAAACGTACCAACCGTATCGCATCTATTAAAGTAGGTGAAGGTATGTTGGGTCGTGTGGTAAACACATTGGGCCAGCCAATCGATGGTAAAGGTCCTATCACTGGTGAGACTTATGAAATGCCTATCGAGCGTAAAGCGCCAGGTGTTATCTACCGTCAGCCAGTAACTGAGCCATTGCAGACAGGTATCAAAGCGATCGATGCGATGATCCCGATCGGCCGTGGACAGCGTGAGCTTGTGATCGGTGACCGTCAAACTGGTAAAACTGCCGTTTGTATCGACACCATCTTGAATCAAAAAGAATTTTACGATGCTGGTCAGCCAGTATATTGTATATATGTTGCTGTTGGACAAAAGAACTCTACTGTAGCGAACATCGTTCGTACCCTTGAGGAAAAAGGTGCTATGCCTTATACAGTAATCGTTTCTGCATCTGCAGCAGATCCTGCACCAATGCAGTTCTACGCGCCAATGGCGGGTGCTGCAATCGGTGAGTACTTCCGTGATACAGGTCGTCCGGCATTGATCGTTTATGATGATTTGTCTAAACAAGCGGTAGCTTACCGTGAGGTGTCTCTATTATTGAAGCGTCCTCCAGGCCGTGAGGCATACCCAGGTGACGTATTCTACCTTCACTCCCGTTTATTGGAGCGTGCTGCGAAAATCAACTCTTCCGATGAGATCGCACGCAACATGAACGACCTTCCAGAGTCCCTAAAGGACAAAGTAAAAGGTGGTGGATCATTGACTGCACTTCCAATCATTGAAACGCAAGCGGGTGACGTATCTGCTTATATCCCTACCAACGTAATTTCCATTACTGACGGTCAGATCTTCTTGGAATCGAACTTGTTCAACGCAGGTATCCGTCCAGCGATCAACGTAGGTATCTCGGTATCCCGTGTAGGTGGTAATGCGCAGATCAAATCCATGAAGAAAGTTGCCGGTACATTGAAACTTGACCAAGCACAATACCGTGAATTGGAAGCATTCGCTAAGTTCGGTTCTGACTTAGATGCGGCTACAAAAGCGGTTTTGGATAAAGGTGTTCGTAACGTAGAGATCTTGAAACAAGGTCAATATTCACCAGTTTCTGTTGAGAAACAAGTAGCGATCATCTATGCCGGTACAAAAGGTTTATTGCGTAACGTGCCTGTAGCGAAAGTTAGAGAATTCGAAGAAGAATACTTGACGCAGCTTGAGCAACGTCATCCAGAGGTGTTGTCAGCATTGAAGGCTGGTAAATTCTCTGATGAATTAACTGATGTATTGGAAAAAGTAGCTAAAGAATTAGCTTCAAAATATTAATTAGCATAAAGAATTGAGCGCTGAGATATGCAGCTTGAGAACACTGTTTCTTCCGCTACATATCTCCTGGCTCACTTCTAAAATAGACTTATGGCAAACTTAAAAGAAGTTAGAAATCGTATTACCTCCGTTACCTCTACGCAACAAATCACCAAAGCAATGAAAATGGTATCTGCAGCGAAGTTGAAACGTGCGACCAATGCGATCGTTCAATTGCGTCCCTATGCGACAAAATTGAGAGAGATCCTTGCGCAAGTGTCCGCTTCTGTAGAAGGTAATGACTCGCCATACACACAAGATCGTATCCCTACAAAGGTGTTAATCGTTGTGGTAACCTCAAACAGAGGTTTGGCGGGTGCTTTTAATGCCAATGCTATCAAAACTACGAACAACTTGATCGCAACAAAGTATGCAGATCAATTTGCACGCGGTGATGTAAGCATTATTGCTATCGGTAAAAGAGGGCATGATTTCTTCTCCAAACGTGAGTTCAACGTAATCGGTAACCACAATGAGCTGTTCAATAACCTGGATTTCGAAAATGTATCCAAAATCACGGAATATGTGATGGAGCAGTTTAAGGAAGGGAACATTGACCGCGTAGAGGTTGTATACAACCAGTTCCGTAATGCCGCAGTTCAAATCTTGACGTCTGAGCAGATCTTACCTCTTCTGCCAGATAATAAAGAAGACGAAGATGTAGCTGAATTGGATTATATCATTGAGCCTTCCAAAGAGAAGATCATCGAAGAGCTTATCCCGAAAGCGATTAAAATCCAGTTGTACAAAGCTGTTCTTGATTCGCATGCCTCCGAACATGGAGCACGTATGACAGCGATGGACAAAGCAACTGAAAATGCTGGTGACTTGTTGCGCCAATTGAAATTGTCGTACAACCAAGCACGTCAGGCAGCCATCACAACAGAATTGACGGAGATCGTTTCTGGTGCTGCAGCATTGTCAAACGGATAATAAAATTTTATAATTTGTATAGGGAAAGCCGTTACACTAAAGTAACGGCTTTTTATTTTGCAGATTGATGTGGTTTTGAACCCAATAAAACATCTGAACTGCTTGTTCAATTCTTAACCATCTAGCCATTTTTAATGGCAGACCGACGGTTCTTTTTCTCTTAGTCCTAATTACTAAAGAACCTAACTTCAAATTTCATTGTACGTATAAATTTTGTATATTTATCCGTACAAGCTAAAAGTTATGGATGCTAAACTATCATTAAAATTAAATGAAAACGTAATTAAGCGTGCGAAAAAATATGCTTCGAATAAAAACGTCAGTTTATCTAGATTAATTGAAAATTATCTTGATTCAATAACGCGTGAGCAAAATAATGACTTTGAGATTTCCCCTTTTGTAAAGAGTATTTCAACGGGAAAAAGTATTCCAAACGATATTGATGCCAAAAAAATAAGAGAAGATTACACGCAATATGTAGATAGAAAGTATCAGTAAATGCAAAAGATATTTTTAGACACGAATATTCTAATAGATTTTCTGGGTGAAAGAGAAGCATTTTATCATGCTTCTGCAAAAATTATGACATTGGCGGATAAGCGGAAAATCAAAATCCTGACTTCACCTATATCGATAGCAAACACTTTTTATGTTTTAGCAAAATATGAAAATGCAAAAGCTGCTATAGAAAAAATTAGAAAATTTAAAGTGCTATGCTCTATCTCCAAAATGGATGATGATGTTATTGAAAGGGCTATACATTCTGACTTTAAAGATTTTGAAGATGCAATGCAATATTTTAGTGCTTTAGCTTCAGACTGTGAATTAATTGTAACTAGAAATGAAAAGGACTTTAAAAATTCTCAAATACCTATTATGAATGCAGAGAGCTATTTACATACTTTAAAAATTATTTAAGTAAATCAGAATCCCTAAATTTTCCAGAAAGCCAATTAAAACTATCAGCCCAGAATTTTCAAGGCTGTTTTATATATCCGAAAAGTATAATACTGTTCGTTACCAATTATGTGCTCTTACCATACTGCCGCCAAAGAACTCGATGAGGTAAGCATCTAAAAATGCAATACCCGACTTTATTTCTGACTATTATCCTTGAATTGTCAAAATAATAGTTTTCATTTTCCGCCAACCATGTTTTCCTTATTTTTGTTCAGTATTTAAACCCAATTTTCTCAGAAAAGGGTTAATGTTATTAACTAAAGGTGAATGATAGTGTTTTAAGGTTATGGCAAAAAAGTTATACGTTTCAAATTCAACCGAATCTTCAAGAATGTTCAAGAATGATTTCCTTGAATCCTTGACGAAGGTGCATTGGTCGGTACCCATTATTTTCTGGATTCCGGTGAAGATCTATTTTATATGGCGGGCATTGGTACCGGGGGAGTTGTCCGTAGGGACTGTGGTTATGTATTATTTGTTTGGTCTAGCTTTTTGGACCTTAGCCGAATACGTTCTCCACCGATGGGTATTCCATTACGAACCGAGCTCAAAATTCGGTAAACGTGTCCATTTTATATTCCATGGTGTCCATCATGATTTTCCAAAGGATAGGTTACGGTTGGTGATGCCGCTTTCCGCAAGCATTCCCATGGCTGCCATTATCTATCTGCTATTCAGTCTATTCTTTTCTCCCTATACGCTAGCGGCCTTTTTCTCGGGCTTTTTATTGGGCTACCTCATTTATGATGAATGCCATTACGCGATGCATCATGCAAACTTCAAATCTGGATTGTTCAAGAAGATAAAGGATCACCATATGCTGCATCATTATGCGGAACCTGATCGCGGGTTTGGCGTCAGTTCGGCACTCTGGGATAAGATTTTTGATTCCGGATTCACTAAGAAAAAAGCTGCCGGTACAGCAAAGAATCAACTTAAAACGGTAGAGAAAAAAGAAGATTCGGTCGGAACAGAACAATTACATTAACTAGCATAAAAAAGCGGGTTCAGCAAAACTGAACCCGCTATTCGTACTATCTTTTAGCTTACCAGCGTATGAGCGCTGACCCCCAGGTAAAACCTGCGCCAAAGGCTGCCAGACAGACCAGGTCGCCCTCTTTGATCTTTCCCTGTTCCCATGCTTCGCACAACGCGATCGGTACGGAGGCGGCTGTCGTGTTCCCGTATTTTTGGATATTATTGAATACCTGATCATCCGATAGGCCCAAGGTTTTCTGTACAAACTGTGAAATCCGAAGGTTGGCCTGATGCGGGATCAACATATCGATATCCGATTGCTTCAGGTTGTTCTTCGCCAAGGCTTCGCCGATTACTTCTGGGAATTTTACAACCGCCTTCTTGAACACGGCCTGACCATCCATATACGGAAAAGCAGAGCCATCATCCAGCATTTCTTTTGTCATCAACATCTGACCGAGCTCAACATCCGGCCACTCCGGCATATCTTCACCGAGGTAATATCCTGCGGATGCTCCCGGATAATACATCGCCAGCTTCTCTGCGTCCGCACCATCCGAATGCAAGTGAGTACTCAGGATCCCTTTGCCTTCTTCGGTGGTCGGTTGCAGAACAACCGCACCGGCACCATCACCAAAGATGACGGAAACGGCTCGACCACGGGTGGAGAAATCCAAAGCGAAGGAATGTTTTTCCGATCCCACCACCAGGATGTTTTTGTACATCCCTGTTTTGATGAACTGATCGGCAATGGATAGGGCATACACAAAACCGGAACATTGGTTGCGAACATCCAATGCACCTATTTCTTTCATGCCCATCTCGCGCTGTAACAAGACGCCACAGCCCGGGAAGTAATAATCTGGAGAAAGGGTGGCAAAGATGATAAAATCGATCTCCTCCGCTGTCGTGTTCGCGCGCTCGATCGCGATCTTGGCCGCCTCGACTCCCATACTCGTGGTGGTTTCGCCGATACGGTCTGCATAGCGGCGCTCTTTAATACCCGTTCGTTCCTGGATCCACTCGTCGCTGGTATCCATAAACCGGGTCAAATCGGTATTGGTATATACATTCTTGGGGACATAATACCCCAATCCTGCAATTTTTGAATGAAACATAGGTCTATCTTCTTTTAACAATTCAGCTAAATTACTCATTTTATTGAAAAATAGTCTAATTTTGCAGTATGAGCGTAGAAGTAGAACAGGAAACATTTACCCTAGAAGAGATACTGGCAGCAACAAAGGGGTCCAATAAACTGATCCTATGGAATGACGATATCAATACATTTGACCATGTCATACACTGCTTGATGCATTACCTGCAATACGACGAGGAAGAAGCTGCGCGCATAGCCTGGACCGTCCATACCAAAGGGAAATGCATCATCCTGGAAGGCTCATACACCGAGGTGGAAGTCTACCGAAAGATTCTGAAAACAGAAGGACTATCCGTTTCCGTCGAGTAACACCTGCGTAATAAAGCAGTTACGAGACCTTGTTTTTCTTAAATTATGCGCAATTTTGGGTTTAAATCACAAAAATAAAGCGCATGCTACTTAAGAAAGCTCTAAGCAGTTTACTATTATTATTTCCCTTATTTTTACTAGCACAAAAAGTTAACATTTCAGGAAAAGTCTTGGAACAGGATTCCATTTCCCCAGCTGTAGGGGCAAGTGTAAGCCTGTTGTCCACAGTCAACAATGCCTATTTGCGCGGTCAACAGACTGGCAGCAATGGTAATTTTCAAATTCCGGAGGTTGACCCAGGTACCTATAATTTACAAGTCACCTTTGTTGGTTACAAGACCTTTACACGCAGTAATTTTGTTGTTGAACCTGGCAAGGACATCAATCTGGGATCCATTGTCCTGGTGGAAGAAGGAGAGCTGCTCTCCGAGATTGTCGTGCAGGGACAAGTTCCCGATCTGCAGATCGGTATAGATAAAAAGGTGTTCGATGTCTCCCAGAGTATGGTGAGTGTGGGTGGTTCCGCACAGGATCTTTTGGGCAATGTGCCGACCCTGCAGTTGGAATCCGATGGAAGTGTCAGCTTGCGCGGATCCACTAATGTCCGTTTCCTAGTGGACGGAAAAGAGTCTGCGATGGCTGGATCGGATATCAATTCCTTCCTGCAGTCCCTACCAGCCGATGCGATCGCAAAGGTCGAGATCATTACCAACCCATCGGCGAAATATGATGCCGAAGGGCAATCCGGGATCATCAATATTATCCTGAAAAAAAATGCACGTCTAGGTCTTAACGGTTCCGTGACGGCGTCAGGAGGTTCCTATGAGAACGCCAATGCAGGAGTAACACTGAATTACCGTGCCGGCAAGATGAATTATTTCGGAAATTACAACTTCGCGAGAAGACATAGCCTGGGCGACGGAACTTCCGATAATGTTGATTATATCAATGGCGCCATTACCGACCTGAGTCCGCGGACCCAGAGTATCGAGGAAAGCTCCCGCTTGGGGTATAACCATACCATTCGCTTTGGTACGGATTATTACATGAACGACAAGACTACTTTGAGCTTGACCACAAACCTCAGCCTTCGGGACAACGAGCGTGGCAACGATATCAACTACAATTACTGGAATGTACCTGGATTGGGAAGTTCCAGTTTCCGGAATTCGCTTCAGCATGAAGATGACCTGGGCATTGATGCACAGGTGGATTTCAAACGGACCCTGAATCGCGAAGGAGAGGAATTGACGGCCAATGTTTCCTTTGGCTACGATACGGAGGATGGGGTCAATGATTTCCACCAGACCTTTGCCAATGGGAATGCCGATCTGAAACGGGTGAACAATACCTCGGAATCTGGTAAAAACTGGAATATGCAATTGGATTATGTGCTTCCATTTGGTGAAAACCATAAGTTTGAAGCCGGGTACCGCAGTATCTTGCGTTATTCGGACGAAAGCCAGTACTCCGAAGAGCTGGACTCGATTACGCAAAATTTCATACCGGATTACCGCATTACGAACGACTTTGATATGGCGAGCACCGTGCATGCCCTTTACGTGAATTACCAGCGCCAGATAACCGATAAGTTCGGTGCGCAGGTAGGTCTCCGGGCAGAACAGGCGAACCTCAATACCAATATTTACTCCCATGACCTTGAGAACCCGAGCATCATCAAGAACGATCAGGGCAAGCTGGACTATTTCCGACTGTATCCGAGTGTTTTCTTGAGCTATGCCGTTGGGGAGGGCAAGAGCGATAAAGTACAGTTGAGCTATTCCAGACGCGTACAGCGTCCGCGCGGATGGCAGGTGAATCCGTTCATCGATGTTTCCGATGTGCAGAACTATCGCCAGGGTAACCCGAACCTGATGCCGGAGGATATCCACGCTACGGAATTGAGTTTCTCGAAATTCTATACCAAATGGAACTTTGTCGCTTCTGCATTCTACCGTCGCGTGAATGATCAGACACAACCCGTAATCTACGATGAAGACCTAATCGCCGATATCGTGGGCGACCGCACCAACGTGACCTACATGAAGTGGGAAAATGCATCCGATCTGGACGCGGCAGGTTTTGAATTGATAAGTAAGGTCAACCTGACCAAGTGGTGGGATGTTACAGGAAATGCGAACCTTTCCCACATTACTTTCCATCCGAAAGATGGATTGGGACTGGTAGGCCGGAATTCCTTCAACTGGAATGCGAACCTGACGACCAATGTAAAAATTACACCGACATTCTCCGCACAGGTCCGTGGGGATTACCGCTCGGGTATGAAGACCATGCAAGGGGAAATGGAGCCGATGAAAGGTGTCGATGTAGCACTTAAGAAAGACGTTCTGAAGAACAGGGGGACATTTATGCTGAACGTACGTGATGCATTCAATACCCGTAAATTTCAGATGCATAACTATTTGCCGAACCGGGAGACTCAATTCTCCCACCGCTGGATGCGCCGGATGATCACGCTGTCCTTCTCCTACCGTTTTGGTATTCAGAACCTCGGAAAGAACAACCGTGAAGATCGCCAACCGGAAATGGAAGACATGGGTGGCCAACAATTTTAATTCTTGCTATTCACCTGAGAATTTTTAAATTTACGATTCAACTTAATCAACTTTCACTATGAAAAGAAAATTTATGTATGTATTGGTCGGTGTGATCGGATTGACTGCTGCTGCCTGTGGAACGAAGTCGTCCACTGTGGCAAAAGATGGTGCGGCACCTGCCTATGAAATACTTAATCTTCCCAAAGTAAGCCTAAAAGACTATAAAAAGAATTCTAACGGTGCCTATGTGCTGTTTGATGGTTCTTCCCTAAATGGATGGAGAGGCTATGGCAAAGACCATGTGCCATCTAAATGGGCGATTGATAACGGTACCTTGAAATTCTCCAAAGCACCAGCTGGAGTACAGAACCCTGAAGGGGGAGATTTGATATTCGCGCACGACTTCAAGAACTTCGAGTTGGAATTCGAATGGAAGATCTCGCAAGGCGGAAACTCCGGTGTGTTCTTCTTGGCAAAGGAAATCAAGGGTCAGCCGATCTATGTTTCCAGTCCGGAATACCAACTGTTGGATAACATCAACCACCCGGATGCAAAAATGGGTGTAGATGGTAACCGCAAGTCAGGATCCCTTTACGATATGATCCCGGCAAAACCTCAGAACGCATTCCCTGCGGGTGAGTGGAACCGTGCAAAGATCGTCGTGAACAAAGGTAAAGTGACGCACTTCCAGAACGATGAAAAAGTGGTTGAATATGAATTGTGGACACCACAATGGACCGAATTGTTGCAGGCGAGTAAGTTCAGCAAGGAGAAATGGCCTTTGGCATTTGATCTGTTGAATCAAGTGGGCGGAAAATCCAAATCGGGTGTGATCGGATTCCAAGATCATGGCGATGACATCTGGTTGAGAAATGTAACCGTGAAAGAATTGTAATGTTCAAGAGCATGACATATTGGAAAGAGAACCTATTGGGTTCTCTTTTTTGTATCTGCAGCTTTTTTGCAAGTGCACAGGAACAGGTTACTCAGCCAGTTCTTGGTACCGCAATACTTCAAGGCAGGGTGCAGGTAATGGATACGGTGATGAACTTTGGGCGCCTTCCCATCGAATTGAAGGACCAGGTCCGGAAACCCGTATGGGGATTGGGCCAGAATTCGGCCGGTGTTTACCTCGATTTCAAAACTTCAGCAAAGACCATTACCGTCCGCTACCAGGTGCAGGGAGGACTTGCTATGCCGCACATGCCGACAACTGGCGTCAGTGGTTTGGATCTCTATGTCCAAGAGGATAAGGCGGGACAATGGTCATGGATCCATGGCAAATACAGTTTCAAGGATACTATATCCTATACCTTTTCGCAATTCAATGCACCAAAAGATGGTACATTTCGGTTGTACCTCCCGCTCTACAACACCGTGTCATGGATGGATATTTCCGTTGATAAAGGGGCAGATCTTTCTTTTCAGCATCAAAAGAGCAAACCCATCATTGTTTATGGTACATCGATCGCCCAAGGCGCCTGTGCTTCGAGACCGGGTTTGGCGTGGACCAATTGGTTGGGGCGGAGCTTCGATAAGGAAGTCATCAACCTTGCCTTCAGTGGCAACGGTCGATTGGAACAGCCCATCTTGGACCTGATCAAAGTCGAAGACGCAGCCGTCTTTATCCTGGATTGCATCCCCAACTTGGATGTTAAGGAGGAAGATGGCGAGCGAAAGCTTATCGCGCTAATCGAAAATGCTGTGCGGACGATCCGCGAAAAACATCCCCAGGTTCCCATTGTCATGGCAGCCCACAGCTCCAGTGATGTGGCCCATATCGCCAACACCAACACCCAGGAAGACTACCAAGCGCGGTCAATGGTCGCCGAACAGGCTATCAAACAGCTGCAAGGTCGTGGCGATAAGAATCTCTATTGGATCTCCAGCCAAGACTTTGGCCTGGATTTGGAGTCAACAGTCGACTATGCCCACCCAAATGACTACGGGATGGATAAAATCGCAAAAGCCTATATCAAATTGTTGAAGGGATTAGGGTTGTAGAAGGTATGTTGGCGAATGATTGAGGCACAAGAGAGCCATTGCACTTGCTCCTCCGCACAACTCTTGCGCCAGCGGGTGTAACAAGGGGGGGCTGACGCATGATTGAGGCACAAGAGAGCCACTGCACTTGGCCCTCCGCACAACTCTTGCGCCAGCGGGTGTGATAAGGGGGGGCTGGCGCATGTTTGAGGCACAAGAGAGCCACTGCAATGGCCCTCCGCACAACTCTTGCGCCAGCGGGTGTGACAAGGAGGGGCTGATGCATGATTGAGGCACAAGAGAGCCATTGCAATGGCCCTCCGCACAACTCTTGCGCCAGCGTTGTGGCCTTGAAATAAGGGAGATATTTTGGGAGGGAATTGGCGCGCAGAGCGCGCCAATTCCCTCCCAAAATATCTCCTAACCGCGTAAATACGCATGCTGGCGCAAAGTCTTTTGAAGTGGCCTGTGGGGTGGCGGACTTGTGCCTAAACATGCCGTAGTCACAAAAAAAAACCGCACAGGTCCAACCAGACAACTCTTGCGTCAGCGGTGCACCTGATCATCAACGATAAAGGGATAGCCTCTCCTCTAAAACACGGATTTTTTTAATGAAATTCTTTTAAAAATCCTGCCACATACTCTCCGGGTCGTATGGAACTCGATTTGGTTCTATATCGTCCCAGGATTTATACTTATAATCCCTGCTAATAAAAATATAGTAATGCCATCTCCAAAAACATAAGGGATTGATTTTATAAAGACGAAAGACTTGTTTGTCTTCTTCGGAAGGATTTGTTTCTTCTATGAAACGATTTATTGGCCAGTCAGTCAAATAAGGATCCTTAAATCCAAATGACTCCACTAGTGTAAAGGATGCATTCGAATTAGAATATCTAAAAGGATCATTTCCATCTATCATTAATAAAATGTTCTTGTTGATTATTGGTAAGTTTACAATGATGATGACGATTGCGAGGGTTACAAAAATAAATTTCCATTTCATAGTTTGTTCTATTTACATTTTGTGCTAACTGGGGGTTTACCGGCAACATTTGACACACTTGTATTTCCACTTTTTCGTAGATCATCTAAAGATTTGTATAGGCCAGCCGGTGTTGTAAATCCAATATTGCTATTTGGTACATTTAACCTGTTGGATGAACATTTTGGGAAATATATAAATCATTCAATTTCTTTCTTTTTGAAAACTCAACCTAAACTTGCTCAATTTGAGAAACATTTAAGTCAAAATTATGTAAATCTGATTTCACACATCCTTTTTTGGCTATATAACAGAATTAAAATTGAAATAATAAACAGCTAAATCGTTAAAAAATTAAAAAACATACTTTAAGATAAAATTATTATTGTAACAAAAAGTTGTTTTTCCCCAATGGCGTTACATGGGTGATAGACGGCTGAATCGCAATTTGGGATGCAATTAATTATGGGCTGCTGACGCATGTTTGAGGCACAAGAGAGCCACTGCACTTGGCCCTCCGCACAACTCTTGCGCCAGCGGGAGCTTGAGATTTAAAAAGATACCAAAAAACTCCCGCCCATTCCTGCACACAACACTTACGCTAGCACAATCCCTTCACTCCAACCTTGTCCGACATGCTAGCGTGGTGCGACCGTATTTTTACCGAGGTGAATACGTCCCATAGACACGCTCTCACCACGCTCTCACCACGCTCTCACCACGCTCTCATGTCGGACAAGGTCCTGTCTTGTCCTTATATAGCTATACAAATTATTGGATTAATTCTGAATTGATTATACAGGCAAATTTGGTAATACTATATGTACTATACAAACTCTTTCTGCACTATTGGATATTTTTTCGGTCTCCATCTCTTTCTCAGCGCACCTGACCTCATATGTGCCTGTTCAGGTGTGAGGTAATCACAGCTCGCGTGGGGCCTTAGGTTGTTGTATACCCTGATGTTCTCCCTGATCTTTCTTGTGGTCTCCCTCAGGCCACTCTGTGATGCGTAGAGGTCAAACTCCGCCTTCAGTATGCCGTTCACCCTTTCGGCTATCGCATTCTCATAGGGATCCCCGTTCTCGGTCATGCTGACCCCGATCCCGTTGGTGCGTAGGATATCCACATAGCCTTTGCTACAGTACTGCGAACCCCGATCGGAGTGGTGTATGAGTCCCTTTCCCGGATACTGCCTCTGCTGCAGTGCCATCTGCAGGGCATCGATACATCCCTGTGCCGAGAGGTCGCCCCTGAACGCCCAGCCCACTATCTTTCTGGAATAGGCATCGGTGACCAGGCTCAGATATCCCCAGCGCCGGTTGAGCTGTACATAGGTGATGTCGCTTACCCAGACCTGCTCGGGGCGCTCGACCGCAAGTTCCTTTATCAGGTTTCTGTACTTCTTCATCCAGTGCCGCGAATCGGTGGTGACCGCCTTCCTCTTCCTGACCCTGATCTGTAGGGAATGCTCCCTCATCAGGGCGAAGAGATAGTCGCGGCCGATCCTGATCCCATGTTTTTGCAGGGGGCCGGCGAGCATATGGAGCAGCTTCCGGGTACCGATCCTCTTCTGTTCGCTGCGTATCCGCAGCACGTGCTGCAGGATGATCTCGTCCTTCAGTCCGACATCCTGCACCCGCCACTGGCGGTCATAGTACGCATGCCTTGTTCTGCCAAACAGTCCGCAGATCAAACGGATCCCCATTGCTGGGGATTCCTGTTTGATCTTTACGACCGCTTGGCACCAGACTTTTTTCTGATGTCGATCTTGAGCTGTTCCTCGGCAATATCGATCATGGTATCCAATGCCCTGATCTTCAGGTTTGCATATTCCAGGGCCTTCTTCAGGGCCAGGATCTCTGCCTCTTTGGGGTCTACGGGTTTCTTGTTGGCCATATCATCGGGTTCTGGGGAACTAAGTTCGGTATTTTCCCCCTTATATTCCCTGACCCATCTGGAGACCGTACCGCAGGAGATATCAAAGGTGTTCCCCGCCCGGTAGGCGCTCATCCCGTCCTGGACCGCCCTGATCACTGAACGCTTCAGCTCGGTGGTATACCGCTTTGCCCCAATGGGCTGTCGCCCGAACTTCTTCATCCAGCGGATCAGGCTCACTTCGGAGACACCGTACTGTTCCATCAGGTCCCGGCGGGGGACCCCAAGTTCGATCTGATCCAGCATGTGGAGGATCAAACGCTTGTCGAATGGCTGCTTCTTACTGGTCCGCTCAGCGAACTCAAACTCTCTTTCTATTGTTTCCATACACTTTGTTTTTGTGTATAGCTTTTTTAGGATTGGACATCCAGCTATGTTTTTAGGGGAATTTTTTGCGAAATTCCACCCGTTTACCTGAAAAACATACCGCAATAGCTGTTTTTCGGCCATTTTGCATATGTTCATAAAATCGAGGGAAATAGGGAAATTGGTGCCTGATTGTTTGGGATCTATTCGCTTAGCTGTTCCTGGGGAAATACAGGTGAATTAAAGAAGGATTTGCGCGACTACCTCGCCAATACAGATTCTACCTGTATAGACTATAGGATTGACGATTTTTTACACACCAATAAAATGTAAGCAATGGATTTCCGTTGATCTAGAACCAGTCTTGCAGATCTTTCAGATCCTTGATCATGTGGAGTACATCTGCGGGCTTTTCCTGCTCCAGGGGATTAAAGAAGATGGCTTCCATGCCGGCATTCTGGGCACCGCGTACGTCCGCGTCCAGGTTGTCGCCGATCATGATCGCATCCTGTGCTAAGGCGCCTCCATTTTTGAGTGCATGTTCAAAGATACGGCGGTCCGGTTTGTTGATGCCGATGATCTCGGAGATCACGATCGTTTCAAAATAGGGGTAGAGCTTGCTGTTCTCGAGTTTCTTTTCGCAGGCCTCCTTAAAGCCATTGGAAATCAGGTGCAGCACATACCTGTCTTTGAGGTATGCCAAGGTTTCATGGGCGTTCGGGAAAAGGTTGGTCTTCGTGGGGCAGATCGCGAGATACTCCTCTTCAAAATCCTTCGGGAAGAGTTCCGGGTCAACACCAAGCTGGGTGAAGGTGTCGGCAAAGCGCATTTTACGAAGCGTGGGTTTGTCGATCTGGCCATGGTGGTACAATCCCCAGACCCGGTGATTGTTCACCGTATAGGTAGCGATGAATTGCTCTGGACTGTCGTCATTAAAAAGCTGGTGGAAATTGTATTTGTGGTACAGGTCCTGCAGGGTTTCCTCTGCATTTCTGTCAAAATCCCAAATGGTGTGGTCGAGATCGAAAAATAGGTGCTTTTTATGATTGAACATGTGCAAATATAAACCCTTAAGATGGGCCAATCAACCCATATTCTAAGTTTACTGTCATAATGTTGGGCGTACTTCCGTTTGCAGGCGTATTTGGTTACCTTTGCGCAGGAAACATCGGATATGAAAAAAGCCTTATTTCTATTTTATTTTCTATTCTTTTATGCGATCACCCAATTGTTGTGGTGGGGCTTTATCCTGATCAAATTTGAGCCGGATCGCAAGGGCATGATCGTCGGAGAGGGCTTGATCTTCCTGTTGATCTTCGTGTGGGGTGCGCTGCGCCTGAAGAAGCAGGTGAAACAGGAGCATGAGAACAATCAGCAGCAGCAGAATTTCCTATTGGCCATTACCCATGAGCTGAAATCACCGCTCGCTTCCGTGAAACTCTATATACAGACGATCCTGAAGCGCGAACTCGATCGGGAGCAGCAGAAGGTGTTCCTTTCCAATTCCCTTAAGGATATCGAACGCTTGGATGATCTTGTGGAGAATGTCCTGTTGACCACCAAACTGGAAAACCGCTCCTATCAATTACCGAAGGAAGCATTTGATATGACGGAACTGGTGGAGCAGATCATTGACCGTCTGCAAAAGAACGCCTGTAAATCGCAGGTGATTAAATTTGAGCTTGAGGAGCATATCCAACTGAATGCCGACAAGTTTGCCATCACCAATGTGATCACCAACCTGATCGAAAATGCAGTAAAATATTCGCCGCCTTGTGCCACCGTTTTTGTGAAATTGAAAAAACAGGAGAATAACCTGCTTTTTTCGGTTGCAGACCATGGCGAGGGTATCCCTGCTGAGGAAAAAAAACTTATCTTTAATAAATTCTACCGCGTAGGTAGCGAAGCGACCCGTAAAACTAAAGGAACAGGTTTGGGGTTATATATTGTAAAGACCGTATTACAGAAACACAATGCGACCATTAAGGTAAAGGATAATACCCCAACGGGAAGCATTTTTGAAGTTATTTTTGAAAATTATGCAAACTAAACAGCGTATACTTTTGGTGGAAGACGAGGAACACTTGTTGGAAGCAATCAAATTGAATCTAGAACTTGAAGGTTACCGTGTAACCACAGCAACCGATGGAAAGAAAGCCCTTAAGATCTTTAAGGAAGAGCGTTTCAACCTCATCATCCTGGATGTCATGATCCCGGAGATCGATGGATTCCAGGTTGCAGAAACCATCCGTTTGCAGAATTCCGAAGTGCCCATTATGTTCCTGACAGCGAAGAACAGCTCGGAGGACCGCATTACAGGCCTGAAGAAAGGGGCCGATGATTATTTGGTGAAGCCTTTCAACCTTGAGGAGCTGATCCTGCGTGTGAGTAACCTGATTCGTCGCGGTATGAAAGGTGACGATCTGAAAGAACTGAATTCCTATACAATCGGTGATAAGACCATTTATTTCAATTCGTTCGAGTTGCACCAGGCCGATGGCACCATTACGTCCCTGACCAAAAAAGAAACCATGCTGCTGAAACTGTTGATCGAACGCAGAAATGAAGCTGTGTCCCGTGAACAGATCCTAGAGACCGTATGGAACTACGACGTATATCCATCCACCCGGACCATCGATAACTTTATCCTGACCTTCCGGAAGTATTTTGAACCCGATCAGAAACATCCGATTTATTTCCACTCCATCCGTGGGGTCGGTTATAAGTTCACGGACAACCAGAACTAAGGTACAGCATGACGAACAATGCCCGAAAGATAGTAATCGCCATTGCGTTTCTATTCATCATCTATGCGATTTACACCAAGCAATATAACTTCATTGTCTATATCCTGGGTATTATCGCTTACTTGGTGTGGAGTTACCTGAAGGAAGGTACGGTGTACCTGGCTACGCAGGCATTCCATAAGCAGGATTACGAAAAGACCAAACAGCTATTGGCAGAAATTAAGAATCCGGATCGTCTGCGGAAGGGGAGACGGAACTATTATGAGTTCATGATGGGGAACATTGCCCTGAAGGAAGAGCGGATCGATGAGGCCGAATACCATTTCCAGTTGGCTTCCCGTTTACCCTGGAAGCGCGACAATGAAAAAGGAATGGTCCTGATCAATCTGGCAAATATCAACTTGCGCAAAAAGGACTATGAACGTGTGGAAGGCTATATTGCCGCAGCTGAGAAACTGCGCCTGACCGCCAGACAGCAGTCGATAATTGAAAAAATAAAAAACGAGTTAAATAAGCATAAATAGTGGACAAAAATTTAAAGAACGATCTATTGATTCGTGCTGCGCTTTCGCAGCCAACGGAAAGACCGCCAGTATGGATGATGCGCCAAGCGGGAAGATTCATGAAGGAATATTGGGAAATCAAGAACAAATATTCTTTCTTGGAAATGTGCAAAACCCCAAAAATTGCCGCAGATGTGACCATGCTTCCCATTGACCTGTTAGGGGTTGATGCAGCTATTCTATTTTCGGATATTTTGGTAACAGCAGAGGCAATGGGAGGTGACCTATCCTTCGAGCAGGGTGTAGGGCCGCGCTTTGCAAACCCAATCCGTACGGCGCAGGACGTGGAGAACCTCAATGTAGATTGTTTGGATAAATTGCAATATGTGGCTGATGCCATCAAAGTTATCCAAGGCCGCTTGGACGGAAAGGTACCTTTGATCGGTTTCGCTGGTGCACCATTTACCATCTTGAGCTACTTGGTAGAAGGTGGTTCCTCCAAAGATTTCAAACTGACCAAGACTTTATTGAACAATCAGCCAGAAATGGCACACACCATCCTGCAGAAGATTGCCGATGTGACGGTAGATTACCTGAACATGCAGATCGAGGCTGGCGTGAATGCGCTACAATTATTCGATAGCTGGGCATTGGCCTTATCTTGGAACGATTACCAAGAGTTTTCGCACCGATATAACAAATACATCTTATCCAAGTTGAACCGCAAGGATGTTCCGGTTATTTCCTTTTGTAAGGGAAGTTCGGTATTTGCACCGATTATGGCGGATGCACAGCCAGATGTTGTTTCCGTAGATTGGAATGCCGATCTATTGAACATCAAAAAATCGCTGCCAGCGGGTATGGCCGTTCAAGGTAACCTGGATCCGTTCGTGCTGTATGCGGATAAACCGGTGATCAAAAAGAAAATTATCGATCTATTCGAGCGGATGCGTGGAGAAAACGGATTTATCTTCAACTTAGGCCACGGCATCATGCCGGATATTCCATTCGATAATGTGAAATATGCGGTCGAAGTGATCAAAGATTTTAAATATTAATTCTATCGATCTGTAAAGGTCATCCTATCCCCAACCTTTGTTGGGGATATTTTTTTATCCCAGAGAGAAATTGCGGGCCAATCCGAATTTCGAGTCGTCGGCAAAGCCGTACTCTGCGATTAAATAGCTACTTTTGTAATTAAAGACCTGATATGCTTTACCTATACGCGAAGGCGATACATATTATTTTTGTGATTTGCTGGATGGCAGGCTTATTCTACATGCCGCGTCTCTTTGTGTACCACACGGAGGCGAAGCAAAAACCAGCCGAGGCCTACCGTGTTCTGCACGATCAATTCGTGATCATGGAGAATCGGTTGTGGTGGGTCATCACCACACCGGCCATGTATATCACCGTTGCTTCAGCTTTGGTTATGCTGCACCAGAATCCCGCGCTGCTCTTGACAGGCTGGATGCAGGTGAAGCTCGGCTTTGTGGCCGCATTGATTGTTTATCATTTCATGTCCCAGCGGATCATGTTCAAACTTCGAGACGAGCAATCCACTTGGACTTCCACACAGCTTCGCCTATGGAATGAAGTCTCCACGATTATCCTTTTTGCCATTGTTTTCCTGGTTATCCTAAAATCCGCTTTTGGCTGGGTGTTCGGCGTGGTTGGGATTCTGAGTTTGGGAATCCTATTGATGATTCTGGTCAAGCTCTATAAGAAATACCGCAAGAGCAAAGGTGAACAGGTTGATTAAAAAAAATAGATGATGAAGAAACTAATTTGGATAGCAGCCGTGCTGATCATGCCTTTCCTTTCCAACGCACAGGAACACGATTGGGCTTTTGGATTTTACAGTGATCTCCGTTTGGAGGATGCGAATTACGACGCCAGTTTCGGTGTGCAGGGTAAATACGATTTTACCAATCGGCAATCCGTCCAGGCACAATTCCATGGCCGCGGCGATATGTTGGCCGTAGGGGCAGATTACTTGGTACAGTTCCTTGATAAGGAGAAATCGAATTTTAACGTGTTTGCCGGCGTCGGGTTGGGGCAGGAATTCTTTACCTACGACTATGCCTTTGAGGGCAACACGGAAGCTCCAACGCAGGTTAAAGAGAATTTTACGAAGGCTAACGGACAGATCGGCTTAAGCTATTACTTTCCGGTAGTCGACCTTTCCATATATGCGGGTTACAAATATAAATACCAGTTCAAGAATGAGGTAAGCGAGCCTAACTTTGTTATGCTCGGCTTACGCTATCATATCTGGTAATGTTTTGGAGGTTAATTGCCTCCAAAACAGATGTATTTGATTTCCATATATTCGTCAAGTCCATATTTGGATCCCTCACGACCCAATCCGGATTGTTTTACACCGCCGAATGGTGCGGAAGCATTGGATACTAATCCCGTATTCACACCGACCATCCCGGATTCCAATTTTTCGGCCACGCGGAAGCACTGATGGACATCCTGGCTGAAGAAATAAGCTGCTAAACCAAATGGCGTATTGTTCGCTGCTTGGATCCCTTCCTCCTCGGTTTTGAATTTGAAGAGTGCGCAGATTGGACCAAATGTTTCTTCCTCGGCGATTAGGCTATCCTTAGCCATGTTTGTCAAGACCGTGGGTTCAAAGAATAAACCTTTGATGCGCTTTCCACCTGTCGCGATTGTTGCGCCTTTATCCACGGCATCCTTTACATGGTGCTCCACTTTCTTTAATCCATCTTCATTGATCAGTGGTCCGACCTGAACCTTTTTATTGAGTCCATCGCCAACATTCAGCTCGCTGACAGCTTTGGTCAATTTCTTGCTGAATTCCTCATAAACGCCTTCCTGCACGTAGAACCTATTGATGGAAACACAGGTCTGTCCCGTATTCCGGAATTTGCCGGTGATGGCTCCAGAGACCGCTGCATCGATATCGGCGTCGTCGAAAACCAAGAATGGCGCATTTCCGCCCAATTCGAGGGAGATCCGTTTGATCGTGGATGCTGCCTGTTCCATCAGCGTACTGCCCACTCCCGTTGATCCGGTAAAGGATATCTTCCGTACCAACTCGTTCGTGGCCAGTTCTTTGCCAATTCCCTTGCTATCCTTGGAGGTGATCACATTGAATACACCCTTGGGAAATCCGGCTTCATCCACCAGTTTTGCCAGGGCAATTGCTGAAAATGGAGTTTGCGAAGCTGGCTTCAGGACAACGGTACAGCCTGCTGCCAGCGCTGGACCCACCTTGCGCGTAATCATGGCCAAAGGAAAGTTCCATGGGGTAATGGCCGCAACGACACCGACACCCTGCTTAATGGTCTGCATCCTGTTGTTTCCCGAAAGGGTAGGGATGGTCTCCCCATAGGCACGCTTCACCTCTTCCGCAAACCAGTCGATGAACGAATTTGAATAATCCACCTCCGTCAGGGATTCCGTGATCGGCTTTCCACTTTCCAAGGTCATGATCTCTGCGAGCTCATCCTTGTGGTCGTTGATCAGGTTATAGAGTTTCCGCAAGAGGGCGGCACGTTCGCCAACAGGAACATCTTTCCAACTTTGCCAAGCTTTATGTGCCGTCTGTATGTATTTCTTGCAATCCTTCACCGTCAGGTCCGGTAAATTACCGATGGCTTTTTGCGAGGAAGGATTGATAACTGTAAATGTATCTTTGGAATCAATAAATGAACCATTTAGGTATGCTTTCTGTAGCAATAACGTATTTTTCATAACCTATTTTTTGTAACCAACAAGTGGCCTTGGGAATTGTTTACCATTGGCGCCCCGTTGGGTATAATGGAAAAATAAAATGGAGGTTTTTGAGGCCTCCATTTTGATTATCTTAAAGATTGTTCAGGGTGTGTCCCATACGATCTCTTTTTGTTTTTAAATATTCGGTATTGTAGGGATTAGGTACAATCTCAATCGGCACGTTTTCAACCACTTCAAGACCATAACCAATCAAACCGGCACGCTTGGTCGGGTTATTGGACATCAAGCGCATTTTTGTAACGCCCATATAGCGGAGGATCTGTGCACCAACGCCATAGTCGCGCAAGTCGGGTTTGAAACCCAATTGCAGGTTCGCATCTACCGTGTCCACGCCGGATTCCTGTAATTTATAGGCATGTAATTTATTCACCAGACCTATACCGCGGCCTTCTTGGTTCATGTAGACAATGATACCTTTTCCTTCTTTCTGGATCATCTCCATGGATTTGTGCAATTGTGGACCGCAGTCGCAACGGCAGGAGCCGAAGATATCACCCGTTACACAGGAGCTATGTACACGAACTAGGATCGGCTCATCTTCATTCCACTCGCCTTTGTACAGGGCAAGATGCTGTTCGCCGGTATTCTTTTGGGTAAAGGCTTTCAATTTGAATTCACCCCATTCCGTTGGCATTTCCACACTGACCTCTTCTTGGATCAGGGTATCGTGTTTCAAACGGTATTCGATCAGGTCTTCGATACTGATGATCTTCAGGTCGAAACGTTCCGCCACCTTGATCAGGTCTGGAAGGCGCGCCATTTCACCATCGTCCTTCAATATCTCCACCAAAACACCAGCCGGTTCAAAACCTGCAAGACGTGCAAGATCCACGGAAGCTTCCGTGTGACCCGTACGGCGCAATACACCGCCATCCTTGGCGATCAAAGGGAAAATATGTCCCGGACGTCCCAATTCTTCAGGTCTGATGTTCGGATCGATTAATGCTTTAATGGTTTTGGAACGGTCGGAAGCCGAGATACCGGTCGTACAACCGTAACCCTGTAAATCAACCGACACCGTAAAGTTCGTTTCATAAACGGCTGTGTTGTCATTCACCATTAATCCCAGGTTGAGTTCCTTACAACGCTCCTCGGTTAGGGGAGCACAAACCAAACCACGGCCATGGGTCGCCATGAAATTAATGATCTCTGGTGTTGCGTTACGCGCAGCGGTAACAAAATCACCCTCATTCTCGCGGTCCTCATCATCGACAACAATGATGACCTTACCCGCTTTTATATCCTCGATTGCTTCTTCAATCGTGTTTAATTTAACTTTCATTCGATTTGAAATATGGTACAAAGGTAGCTGTAAATTGCTATTTATTTATAAGTAAGTTGTCATAAAAAACGATGCCGTAAAGGTACGGCTAAATCCGGCCATCCGCAACGCCCTATTCTTCAACTTCACTTTCCTTGCTGACTTCGGTTTTCTAAAATTGGTTGTTTGAACACTTGTTTTCTAAATTAGGATTTTCTTGCCTAATGAACAAGGGTGCTGCGGAGTTAATTTTCCCGATTAATTCAATTGGTCAATGGATAACCTTGCTTTTTCGATGGGCACTGGGCAATTCGTTGAAGTAATTATAATAGACCTTGCTGAAGTGGTGCGGATATTTAAAACCGGTCAGAAAAGCAATTTCCTTGATGTCCATATCGGAATCCCGTAGTAATTCCTGCGCCTTGGCAAGCCTTTTCTTGCGGATGTAGGTAAAGACAGTTTCTCCGACGAGATCTTTGAAGGCTACTTTGAGCTTAAATTCGTTGATGCCAAACTTGCGGGTAAGTTCCTTCAGGTGCAATTCGGTATGGTATTCGGTATTGAGAAAATGGAGGACATCCTGGATGATCTTGATGTCCTGTTCACTCCATTTACTTTTCGGAAGCCTGTCATGGGCTCCGTGAAAGACCGAAAGAATCAATTCCGTCGCTTTGGTCCGAATATACTCTTTAGCAAAATCAGCTTGGTAGGGGTGGTTCAACATTTCCTGGATCAATTTGGCTTGATCAATGCGGATAATATGGGGTTGTTTGCAAAAGGTATAGTTCTGCAGATAGAAGAAATTCCGCACTTGCTTTTCCGAATAACCCTGCGTTCGCAATAAATCAAATAGATATGCTTCCTGCACATAAATATCCAATACCTTGCGGGAGGTTGTATAGGTCAGGGTACCTTGTGTTCTGGGAATATGGATGAACTGAAAATGACTGTTCGGAATTTCAATGAGTCCCTGTTCTGTGCTTTCAAATCGGGAATGACCTTCCAGTTCAAATTGGACTTTGATAAGCTCTTGGTCATGATTCACTACCAATTGGAAAGGTTCCTTTAGGATCCATTCCTGATAGCTAACGATTAAATCCGAGCAGATGAATTTCATTAAGGTCGCTTGCAGGAAGGCGTTCTCCAGTTTTATGCGCTGGTATCCATTGGGTACACCTTCATGCGCCTGTTCTTCCAAAAGCTCATGAAGACTTCCCTTTCCATAAAGTTCAGTCAAGCTAATTGTTTTCAATTTATCCTGCATTTGTTATCGATTATCCCTGATGTGTTATCAATGCGTAGTCAAATCTAATACTTTTGCCTCATTATTTATATTTAATCTAAATAAATTATATATGGAAATCCCCGAATTATTTAGTCGGATACGCTTATTGATACTTTTCGTGCTATTGGCTGGCATGCCTAGTTTGCTTAATGCCCAGCAACAGGGCCAAATTCATGGCCAGGTGTATACCATGGATGGAAAGCCACTTTCTTATGCTTCTGTCAAATTGAGCAGCACACAGTACAGCACCTCTGTAACAGAGGATGGAAGTTTTATACTTTCCGTTCCTGCCGGACAATATACCTTACAGGTTAGTTATGCCAATTATATCGTTTTCCAAGAAGAAGTGAAAGTCGAAGCCAATGGGGTGCTGACACTGGAGCGGATCGTCGTGAAATCAAATTCGACAAATATCCGGGAGGTCATCGTTTCAGATATTCAGCGGAATAAGTTCGCTAGAAAGGAAACGGATGATATCGCCCGAATGCCACTGGCGAACCTGGAAAATCCACAGGCATATTCCGTAATCAGTAAAGACCTGATGATGGAAACTGCTGCAACGGATTACATCACGGCCATGGGACAGGTTCCTGGTGCCGTTATAAGTAATGGGGTCAATGACAATGGGAATGGCGTACTGTTACGTGGATTTTCAAATTCCGGTTCCGGAAATTCCAATATGGTGAGAAATGGGATGCCCATAAATTCCAGAGCGGTATCTGAAATCTTCAACCTTGAAAAAGTCGAAGTGCTGAAAGGTCCATCGGCCACCCTGTTCGGGGCACAGGTTACTTCGTACGGGGGTGTGATCAATAATGTTACGAAAAAGCCCTTTGAGTCCTTACGTGGCGAGGTCAGCTACCTGACTGGGAGCTTCGGCATGAACCGCATTACAGCCGACGTGAATACCCCTCTGAATAAGGATCGCACTGCTTTGGGTCGCTTTAATATCATGGGTATGACCAATGATGGCTTCCAGAATGAAGGCAAGGTGTCTGCTCTGGGATTTGCGTCCAGCCTATTGTTCAAGGCAAGCGATAAAACGAAAGTCCGTTTTGATGCCGATGTCTACAATACCACGAAACCATTGGTGGCCTTCTTGCGCAATGTGCATAAATTGCCGTACAGCTCCATGAAGGATTATCCGCTACCTCATGACCGCTCCCTAACATCCAATGATGTGGCGACAAACCGTACCAATGTGAATATCGGTGCGGAGATCGAACAACAGATTTCCGAGAACTGGACATCCAGAACATCCTATCTCTACAACAACAGTGGCGATAAAGGGTCCATTTTTATGGTCCCTATGGTGGTGGATAAAGACCGTATCGAACGTCGGTACCGGATTTTTGATAACTACAGCATGAATTTCTCCATCATCCAACAGAATTTCAATGGATCCTATAACCTGGGTTCCACAAAAAACAAAGTGCTGATTGGTCTGGATGCAACTTTCTATACCGATAAAAACCTCTATATGGTTCCTTACTTTGCCATCTTGGATACCGTTAATATTAACGATCAAGCCTGGAAGCCGTTAACTCGCTCTGAAGTGGAAAGCTCAAGAGGGAAGCGCAGTTACGGTGATGGTGTGGATGACAGCAAGTACAATGTGCTCAGCGCCTATGTATCCAATGTGACCAATATTTCCGATCGGTTTTTCCTGATGCTGAGTGCGCGCGTGAACAGGTTCTATCAGGGTGATATCAAGAACTACAATCCGGGCCAACCCGAGGTGAAAGATGAAGCAGGAAAGGTTGTACAACGGGAAACCAAGGAATCGTATACCGTGACTGAAGGGTATAACCAAGTGAATGTATCTCCAAAGATTGGTCTTGTATTTCAACCCATCAAGGATAAGGTTTCCATTTTTGCCAACTACATGAACAGCTTTACGAATATTGGTGCTTCCTATGGTTTGAGCAATCCCAATGATCCGAATTCCGAATTGCAGATGAAGACCTGGAAACCGGAGCAAGCAAACCAGCTAGAAGCTGGTGCGAAGCTCGAAATGTTGGACGGCCTTCTGAATGCTACCGTTAGCTATTACCATATCAAGGTGAAGGATCGCTTGCGGATGGTGACGGATGATGCATCCACGCAAGATGGAAAATTCAAGAGTGAGGGTTTCGAGGTTGATGTCATCGCCAATCCGGTGCGTGGCTGGAATATTCTTGCCGGTTACGGATTCAATACGAATAAATTCGAAAAGGGAGAGGCCGATGTCGAAGGTTTGCGTGAGGCGTGGACTCCGAAACATGTGGCCAATTTCTGGACTTCCTATAAAATCTTGGATGGAAAGGTTCATGGATTGGGATTTGGAGCAGGTATGAACCATGTTGGCGAGAGTTACATGAATGTGGAAGGAACCTTTAAGATTCCTTCTTCAACGGTACTGAATGCAACTGCTTTTTACGACCAGCCGAAATACCGGTTAGGATTAAAGTTCAACAATATTACAGATCTCCAATATTGGGATGTGTTTGGAAAGCCCCAGCGACCTTTTGAGTTCCTGGCAAATCTTTCATTTAAATTTTAGTTTCAATTTCTAATGCCGAACCACTGCTGGCGCGAGGCCAGCGGTGGTTTATTTTAACACCTACCCTGATGCAAAACTTCGAACTACGAACGAAACCAAAGCCGCGGACAACAGCCGTGGACCGTGCCCCCGCAAAGAAAAAAGGTAAATCCTGGTTCGCCAAGCTGAATGCCTGGCTGCACCTATGGCCATCCATAGTATCTGGATTGATCGTGGTCTTTGTCTGCCTGACCGGGACCATTATTGTCTATTGCGATGAGATCTTGGATTTTACGGCCGGTGACGCGAAATATGTCGAAGTTACGGGAGAACCAGTTCCCGCAGAGAACATAATGCGGTCCATTCAACAATACGACCCCAATCTGCAGGTCTCACAGATGGTATTCTTTCAGGATCCGAAACGGAGTATCCGTGTGCGGGCATTCCACAAAGAAACCGGTCGCCTCAATTTCATTTATTTAAATCCATATACGGCAGCGCTGTTAAAGGTGGATTATACCGGTCATTTCTTCTTTGTCACAGCACATTTGCATTCCCACCTCATGATCCGATCATTTGGGGGATGGGTGGTCCTGGTGGCTACCGCTATATTTTTTGTGAGTTGTGTGACCGGATTGATCCTGTGGTGGCCCAAAAGATGGACGAAGAAAACAAGACAGGATAGCTTTACCGTTAAATGGAAGGCGAAATTCAAACGTCTCAATTACGATCTGCACAATGTATATGGTTTCTATTCCTTATTGCTGTGTTTTATTTTGAGTCTCACGGGGATTATCATCTTTTTCCATGGTGCGGCGGATGCCATTATCAAAACGTTCGGTGGATCCGAGGAGCATATCGATGTTGCCCTGCCACAGGTTGTCGAGGGGAAACCATCATTGGATTATGCGCAGTATGCCTATAAAGCCTTAGCTGAACATCCGGAGAAGCAGAATGCTGGTATTTGGGTCTATAGTTTGGATGAGGTTGGTGCCTATGTCTTCCAACTCGGTGTCTCGGGGTTGAAGAGTACAGAAAAACTGGACCTTGCGATCTTCGATCGCTATACGGGTGCAAAACTAGAAGTGCAACGTCCCTATATTGTCCACGAAAAGGTGGAGAACATGATTTGGCAATTGCACATGGGCCAATGGTGGGGTCAGTTTGGGAAACTGTCCACCTTTCTTGCGGGTATCGTAGCCACGTCGTTGCCCATTACGGGCTTCCTGATCTGGTGGGGCCGCAGGAAGAAAAAGAAAACACCAAAAAAACGCTAAACCTATGAAAACAAACCTGTTTATTTTTTCCATTAATCTATTTTATCATGCCATTACACACGAAATTATGCATGCTGCTCCTTTTGTTTTCACTACCCGGTTTTGGGCAGTCCGATGTTGAAGGGGTCGTCCGCAATGAACTCACCGAACGCATCAGCGGAGCAACCGTTTCTATTCAGGAAGTCGGAAAGGCTCAGCCTAAACAGACCAAAACCGATGGGAACGGAAAGTTCAAGTTCAACCTTTCAAACGGTGCCTACACCTTGACGGTGAGTTTTCAGGGTTACAGTACCTACCAAAAGTCAGATATACAGGTTGCCGATAATCCGGTTGAAATTGGCATTATACAACTCATTCCCGCTCATCAATCCATCGAAGCTATTCAAGTGACGGGACAGAAGAGACTGATCGAGCATAAATCCGACCGCATGGTCATCAATATTGAAAATAGCATCCTCGCCGATGGAATGACGGCTTTGGAGATACTGCAGCGTGCACCGGCCGTAAAGGTCGATGATGATGGCAACATCAATATGCGCGGGAAATCCGATGTTGCGGTCATGATCAATGGGAAGCTGTCCTATCTCACGCCCAAGGATCTGGCTACACTCCTGAAAGGTACCCCTTCCTCATCACTGAAGAGCATTGAACTGATCACCAACCCTTCCGCAAAGTATGATGCCCAAGGGATGGGCGGAATCATCAATATCCAGATGAAGGCTGAACGTAAATCCGGCTTCAATGTATCGGTGAACAGTTTTGGTGGCGCCGGAAGGAAAGAGCGCTATGGTGCCGGCGTCAATATGAATGCCCAGTCCGGAAAGTGGAACCTCATGTTGGGCTATGATCACGGATTCCGTGGCGAAGAAGAGTACCGGAATTTCGACCGCTATTTTCCTAAGAACCCACCGGAGGAATTCTCGCGCAAGTCCATCCAATACTCCACAACCAGTGAACCCTTGCGCACAAATAACGCCAAGTTGGGATTGGATTTCCAGGCCAATGAAAAGTTATATTTTGGCATCGGTTGGACGGGCAGCTTCGGAACCTATAAAAACTTTAACAACGGCTTCAACGATATCCTTTTTAGCAATGAGGAACGCATTTCGAATTCCTTGACCGACAATTCCAACGTTAGTAAATGGAATACGAACACCCTCAATTTCAATTTTCAACAGCAATTCGGAAGTCAGGACCATACGCTATCCGGTGATTTCGAATTCCTGCATGCCGATTATAAAGCCGATCAGGTGTTGCTATCGGATTTTCAGGAAACCGCTCATCAAAAGCCTTTCCTGTCCAAGCGCGTGAATAAAACACCGTCCCTCACCAAACTCTATGTGGGCAAGTTGGATTACCTGCATCATTTGAGTAATCAGCAGGTGCTGGAAGTGGGGTGGAAGAGTAGCTTTATGAATGCCGATAACAATGCCATTAACGATACGTTGAAAGCTGGCCAAATGGTTCGCGATATGCAGACCAGCAACCACTTCCTGTATGAAGAACAGATTCATGCCGGATATGTGAACTACAAATTGGATCTGGAAGAGTGGAACTTGACTGCAGGCCTGCGCATGGAGCAGACCGCCTCCCTCGGGAATCAGCTGACCGCTGCCATAGAAACGAAGAGGAATTACCTCAATTGGTTCCCGAGTGCGTCCATAAGCAAGAAATTGGGCGAAAGGCATAACCTACAGGCATCTTATAGTCGACGGATCAACCGTCCGGATTATGACGATCTGAATCCTTTCCGCTATTATGTGGATGCATTTGTGTTCTTCGAAGGGAATCCGCTCTTGCAACCCGAGCTAGCCAATTCCTACGAACTGAACTACGGTTATGGGAAGAACCTGCATCTTTCCCTGTTCTTTACCGATGTATCTGATGTAATGACCAGCGTATTGACTCAGATCCCAGCAAAGAATCAAACCATACGGAGCCGGGCCAATATCGAGGGATTCCGGAACATCGGCGCCAGTCTGAACCACTCCTATAATCCGGTATCTTTTTGGACGACCATCAACAATGCCAGTACGTTCCAGAACCATTATTTCGGAAGCTTCAATCAGGAGGCCATCGAAAATAAGCAATGGTCCTATACCGTGCAGAGCAATAATATTTTCAAACTACCGAACGCTTGGTCATTTGAGCTGAATGGACAGTATAATTCGGCGGAGTCCGATGGTGTGTTTGAAAGGAAGGGCTTTGGTTTTGTTTCCGCAGGGATTATGAAGAAGGTGTGGCAGGATAAGCTGTCGCTGAAATTGGCGGCGAACGATATTTTCAAGACCATGAAATACCAAACAGAATCTCATTCGGGGTCGGTCCGTATGAACCAGCATTTCAATCTGGATAGCCGGACCTTTATATTCTCGCTTTCCCTAAAGATTGGTAAGGAGGGCAAAATGCGAACTCGGGAAACGGATAGTTCCGAGCAACAACGCGTCAGAGGTGGAAGTTAAACAATGTCAAACCAATAAACCAAAAGGGGCATCTCGTTCTAGAGTGCCCCTTTTCTTATGCTGTCAACGGTTTGTCGTTTTTATCTTTCTTTTTATTGAAGAATCCGACAACCTTCCGCCACAATCCCAATGCTTTCTGTTTATACTGATCGGCATCGAATAGGGCAGAGTCCGTCGTAGATTTATAGGTCAGGAATATCGCGAGTGGTGTCAATACAATGATGGCCATCCACATTCCCCACATTGGGGCCAAGCTGGCATCTTTCGCAGCCTTCTCTGCCAAGGTCGCAATGACGTGGTAGATCAGGAAGAAGATAATCGCCATAACCACCGGTAACCCGAGTCCTCCCTTTCGGATGATGGCGCCCAACGGTGCACCTATGCCGAATAACAGCAGACAGGACGCCGCCAGGGTGAACTTCCGGTGCCATTCGATATCATACCGGATATCCTTATCCGCATAGGGCGCAAATTCTGCCTCCCTGTTCTGCGCCATATCCTTGATCTGACGCGCTTGATTCAAGGCGTTATTGATCGCCATCCTGCGCTGATCATTGCGCTCAAAGTCTGCAATCTTGATCGGCTTATTGGTCGCCTGTACCGTTGAATCTCGGAAATAGGGCGAATAGTAGTTGATATAGCGCTTGGACTCCAGGGAATTTACGCTCCGGAGACTGTCCAGTTCCATTCTGTTGGAATCTGAATACAAGCGAAGCTGCCGCAGGTTCAACATCTGTTGGTGGGACGCAAAGAGCCCTTCGTCCGTACGGTCCATCTTAAAACTTCCCATATCAAACTTGGTCGTCGTTTCTTTGAACCGGAAGCGGGTGAACTGTTGCCGTGGATCGTACCGCTTGGCATTTTTCGACCGCGCATCCTCATAGCGAACACCATCTTTCAGTTCCAAAACCATATAGTTGTTATCGGCCGAGTTTTGGATATAACCTTCCTTCGCGAAGGTGACGTTGTTGGCTGTAGCACCACTTGGGTGTTCATAGATCATCAGATCGTATAGCGTAGTTCCATCATCGCTCTTGCTTTTGGCACGGATGGAATAACCCGGGATCGTATTGTTGAAGACGCCCGGTTTAATAAAGAAATCGGCTTTCTTCTTCCGGACATCGTACAGCAGGGAACCCATTTTCAGGTTCACCACCGGTAGGATATAGTCGGAAAAGAGGAAGGACCCCGCTGCAAAGAGCCCGACCACCACAAAGAGTGGCGTCATGGCCTGGCGCAGGGATACCCCGGCAGCCTTAATGGCGACCAGCTCGTAACTTTCACCGAGATTACCGAAGGTCATGATGGAAGATAACAGCATGGAGAGGGGTAGGGCCATGGTCAATTGCACCGCACATTGGTAGCTCAATAGCTCCAAGATCACGTACCATTGGAAACCCTTTCCGATCAGGTCATCTACATATTTGAACAGGAACAACATCAATAGCACGAACATGACAATAAAGAATGTCACCATGAAAGGCTTGATGAATGCCTGTAATATTAATAAGTTAATTTTTTTCATTTGGCAATCCTGCAAATTCCATCGGACTGCAATAACAAGGGCAGTCCAATTATGCAAAGATACATTTTTTGTGCGCTCAAATATGTTAGAAAAAAGTTAATGTCGCAGGGCGAATGGAGAGGGGAGTTTTGGATTGTACGTTAGGACGGCAGGAGGTTGAAATTGTTATGCTGGGGTGGTAAAATGTTGGGCAGCAACGCCGGGAGGGTAGCTGCCCGAAATGCTTTATGCGCCAATCACGCGTTGCAGGTAACCGATGGAATTGTTCCAAATCTGCTTCCTGTCTTCCAGATTGTCCTCTTTTACGTAATCCGTTACGCTCAAGGCTACGTCGTTCGTCAATTCATCCTGAATGATCTCGATCTCGAAGAAATAAGGCTCATCATCCAACCACTTAAATTTCACACTCTTGTTCTCCTTCGAAGAAACCAACCGCGCACGGTTCGACTCATTGTCCCAAACAAATTCATAGATGCCATCGTGGTAATTTACATCATCCGCAAACCACTGCGCCAATTCGTTCGGTTCCTGTAAATACGGGAATAAGATCCGCGGAGAGGAATTCAATACGTATTCTAAATTTAATTTTATCTTTTCTGACATAGGTTATTTCTAATGAATCTCTTATTTTCTGTTCCTTGCTTTATTTGTATGCTACCATACTATTTTTGTAAGTATAATGAATAAATCCAATATTCAAAAAAAAGTCGCTAAAATCTTTATGCACATTCCCGGGTTTACTAACAGGTGGAATTCCGTAAATTATTGGCACTCCTGAATAAAATACCCCTGGGCCCCAAATTCTATCCTTTTGAAAATAAATTGGTTGAGGTAAGAGGGGATGGAATTGCAATATTTTCCATTTATTTTGTCTAAAATTTTCTTTGATAATTGTTGCTATTTACTATCTTTGCATACCGAAAAACGGCGGGGTAGCTCAGATGGTTAGAGCGCAGGATTCATAACCCTGAGGTCGGCAGTTCGATCCTGCTCCCCGCTACTGGAAAAAAGCTCATCTTACGATGAGCTTTTTTAGTATATAGTAGTTAGTATTTAGTAGGTAGACCTATGGCGAAATATAATTCCTCCAAAGATTTCAGAGCTGCTTTGTGAATACTATATTTGAATACCAAACGTAATTTTTTTGAAATTTCATATGATTCATCTTAAAGTATATTGGTTAAGGGTATTACCTTGTTTCGGTTGTGAAAATTAATTGCTAAAAATCAATTATGAATGCAAAAATTTTTATTTTAAGAGCGCTGACATACTGTGGATATATAATATCAGTTTTAAATGTTACTTTAAGATGGTTTATAATGGGGTCTCCACTTGGAAGAGGGTTGGAAGTTGGTTATTGGGGAGGAACTACGTATTCAGAAGAGTTGGGAAAGCGCTATTTGGAAGTGGAGAAGTTCGAACAGCTGGGTATCGCAAGAAGTTTCGCAATACCGCTAAATTATGTATTGACATATTTTCATTTAGCTATCATAGCTGCTTTGTTTATCACGCTAATTGTGAGGATTTACTTTCGAATTAAACAAGGAAAGAATTATAAATCTAACGGGTATCTTGTAACCGGTATAATGAGCGCAATCGTATTGATTTACTTGTTTATTCTAAAAATTCTTTAAAATTTTATTGACGGAAACGTTATAAAGCCACTTTTTCCCGCCAAATTAACCATAAAAAGATGGTAGGGAGATAATATTTTATCATGATACTTCTCCTATTTTATAATCGATTCTTAATGGAGGAAGTAAATTAGCAAGCAGTTAACCTACGATTTTCATTGATTCGAAAAATAATATAAATAATCAAACCAACTCCACTGCCTGTAATTCAGCAGCCAGTAGGTGAAGACCTTCCTCTATCTTTTTCAGTTGCGGTTTGCGAGGTTTTTTGAGTCCAGAAGAGTAATGCTGCAATTGGCGTTGGTTAATACCTGTAATCTTCTCTAAAGCTGCGTTGGTAAAGATCCCTTTGTAGTAATTTAGTAGGCTTTCCACATCAAAAAAGTATTTAATTTCATATTCGCCTTTTAGCATAGTTGGGATATTTTCTGAAGTAAACTCCTTCTTCATAATCTCTATAGCATCCAAAATGGACTGTTTTGCATCTGCCACCGTGTCTCCTCCACCATAGATGCCTTCTACATTTTCCGCGTATGCGCCGAACATATCGGCACTGCGTTCGATAATGATCTTCAGGGTTTTCATAGTTTGTTTTTTTAGTTTTCTTCAGATTCAGAACGCTATTTAAGTCCCAGATCCTTCATGATTTTTTTGCGGAGCCCCTCTCCAATTTCCTTACTGCCATGAAAGGGAATGGAATAAGTTCTCTCATCTTTTGCATATATGTAATGAGATCCACAAGTGCGGATATGTTTCCAGCCATTTTTTCGCAGCAATCTGTGAAACTCACTTGATTTCATAATAAAATTAGCTTAAATGCATCTGGATTTTGTATCCTTAAAATTATCAAACATTTTGCGATTTCTGCGCTACAAAGGTAGTATATTTACTACTATTTACAAAATGTATTTACAATTTTATTAAAACTGTAACTATAATTAAAGAAACGAAAACCAAACTAATTTCCCATTTCAGTCTTTTATCTATTCATAGCTATTGGTATTTAGGAGTTGGGCTACAGCTGCTGTCTTAATTGAAAGAATAATTCCTTTAATCGGAATCTACATGCAGCCTATGTTGCTTGCAATTTAAACATTGAAATAGATATCCCACAACCCTACCATCAGTACTTAAATTACGAAGAATAAATTCATGGTCTATACCAAGGTTGTTGATATCATCCTGTAGTTCTGCCATGAATGGTTCAAGTGTTTTGTAATCTGCAAAACCAATAAATGCACAAGGTTGATTACAATGTGTCAGCCAAACTTCCTGTTGCCAACTTGGATAGCTGGGAGTCCTTTCGGAAACCGCTAAGAGTAATTCTTTATTGATGTTTTTAGAATTTTCAATTCCTTCATAGTCATTAAATTCTCCTTCAAAAATTTCAGCTGCCTTCCCATTTTCAATGCACCAAGGGCAAATATATTCCGGTTCTTCAATACTGTAAAACGAACAATTGTATCGAAGATTTCGGTTCTCGTTGCAGGCAGAGCAAACACCTTCTTCCTCTTCAAAGATAGGCAGCGTATAAGCGTTAGGACTGTATTTAAATTTTGGTAGTTCCATAAGTTTAGAAAATGAGTTGCTATTAAAAGTTAGGGTTTCGTAGGCCTTTTACAAATACTACTACAGTTGATTTTTCTCTATAATTGCTTCAAATACTGTTGTATAATTAAATGTTTTGTTAATATAAGCTTAAAAAATTTATATATTGCATAAAATTTAGCTAACCAAAAAATTATTGATGCCCATTATGATTACTTTTCTACGGACGCCTATTTTACTGCTTATCTTGTTCACTTTATTTCTTTCTTGTTCCAAAGAATCCAATTTGGTGCCCACAATAGAAGAGGAGGAGCCCATTAAATTATCAATGGCAAATTCAACGATCAAAGCAGAAAATGTAATGGAATATACTGAAAAAGGGTTAATCTTCACGGATAAATATTCGCTGTTCGATTCAACTAAGGTTTCATCCGGAAGTTTAGCACGATCTGTTGACGAAGATATGAATAACACGACCTTTACATTTCATCCGAATACAGATTCCGTATCCATCCATGGGTTGATCTATGTGGTCTCAGAATATAAGGCTCAATTAAAACGGATCGGTTGGCAAACTTATAACAGCTTAATTGATCTGAAATTTCCCTATAGGTTTGAAAACAATGAATTTTGGATTGAACTCACGTCGCATTTTCCTAAATTCCCTGAGAAGAAATGGGTAAGGGTAGGGTACGGCACAAAGGAAAACTTCTCAGTCTATATTAATTATAAACACGCATTTTTCGCTTTTGAGCCTTACTCAGTAGGAACGTCTGGGGACTACTTGGCTTTTGTTGACCCATCGTATGCTTTAGCTGAGCGTGAAATTTGGCAAAATGATTACCTGGCATCCCTGCCCGATTGGAATTTTAAAACCGGCGGCTTCAACGAAACCTTAAAGCTGAATTACGGTTCGCTATTGGTGGAAACTATAAAACGTTATGATTTCAATGCGGAAGAGAATAAATGATGCTATGATTGCTGATTCATCCACCTATAGAACAGTTTTACCTCCATCGGTTTATAAAGTTCGGAAGCTTGTTGGCCGAAATGTGATTGGCATAAGTCAGAAAGACGGACGTTCTTTCCCATAGTCGTCGTAGTAATGGACCAGTTGTAGTGGGGGATAATACTGTTTTACTTTCTTCTGAGAATGAAGCTGAACCTTCCACTATGCGTTAAAATAATCAAGAAGATTTTGGTATTGAGTTCTAGCCTTGCTTTTCTCTAATTTAGAAAGATAAAAACAAAAGAATTTTATATAAAAGCATTATATCTCTTTCCATATAAATTAAGAAAATATATTCAATTTACTTCAAGACTGCGCCCATACAAACTCACAATTATCAAAGTTTAAGTTCTTTAAATCTTCTTTTGGGATGGTTACAGTAAAAACGCCTTCTTCATTGAAGCCGTTTTCTCCAACCTGCAAAAGGACCACTCGGTCTGAAAAGGATATTTCTTCAATTTCTTCCGCTTGTAATTGGCAATGCGTATAGATTCCGAATATTTTTGATTGCTCATGCCCAGCAAAGTAATTCCAGACTTTGCCCTCCTCATTCACATCCTCATCGCCTTCTTCTGCCTCCGAATAGCGTTCTTCAAGGGTTTCCGTATCAGCGTAAATTTGATCGATTAAGATGCCCGAAAAGAAATTGTCTTCATGCTCCCTGGTGACTCGTACTAATTGGTCGTTGGGAACATCTGCGTATATCACTTTTCCTGTGTCATTCAAGATGTCTGCAAAGAAAATGAGTTGACCTTTTTGGGGTAGGAGGTCCGATTTGTCGAAGGGTGAGAATTTGGATAGGTCAAGTTGCGCTGCAAATCTTAGATCATCGGGATAAGCAATGTCTGCAGGTAAATCTACAAGTGGTCCACCATAACGGGATTGCCCTAATGGGATGTTCATTTCCGTGTGTTTTACATAGTTGCCTGGCATCCAATTTTTATGCTCCATGGATGCTGGATAATATTCTCTGGGATCTGCCGTAAAACTGATAATATCAAACATTTGTTTTCTTTTCTCCATATATCACTTTTGTTTGTTAAACAGTAAAGTGTAGGGTTGACTAATACTTCCTTACCAAGAAAAAACGTCGCAGAACTGGGATATATTGTAATCTTTAGTTTAGCTTCTTTTTGACTGTTTAGAATTGTCCAGCATTATTAACCGGATAATTACATTTTAAAATAACCAAACTATGCTAGCAGGATTAAGAATCGGCTGTATGCATGTTTTATTTTGCCAAAAGAATAGCTGAAAAAGGATAATCCTTATTTTTATTGCAGGTTTAAGTTTCAAATTATTGAATGTTATTATCAAAAAAGTGTTAACCAGAAAGATATAAAAAAACCATAGCCGGTATACTGCCCATGCTGAAGTATTACATCAATGAAGGTTGCGGCATATTAAAATTCATGTTAGGAAAAAAATAAGTACGCAATATCTCGTGCGGTGCCTTATTCACATTAAATTTTAACCATTTCGTTTTCTAAAAATTCATTTAACGATAAATTAATACTAATTAGGTAATTTTGCCTAAATTAAATGAATAAACATGTTGCCCTTCTTAATTCTTGACTTCTGTCAAATTCTGATTTTTTCCCTGGTGCTCTTTCGGTTTCAACAATTGACCGGTTCCAATCGCTACCTGATCATTATATTTTTGGGTGGTGCTATAGCCGTGCTGTCTAAGATCACGCTCTATCTAGCTGCTCCGCAACCTAATTTCTTAACCAGTATTTCGTCAACAGTATGTTTCAGTGCAATGTCCCACTTGTTTCTATATGAAAACGTATCAGGAAGGAAAGTTAAATTATGGATAACCGTTCTTCATTTATTACCGATGACCTTAAGTATCCTAATTTTTATCAATGCTTTGGGAGCTCTCTACCATCCAACAGATGAAATGTGGTGGCTTATCATCAGCAAAACATTCCGGCCGTACGTTCTCCTTTTTTACTTTATACTGGATGTTTGGTGCCTTTGGAAATATAGAAATACGTTAAGCAATTTAAAGGATCAGATTAACGGCGGCCTCCTGGCGTACTTTGTCATCCATAAGGTTTTATTGATCGGACTATTGATTTTCCCCAAGCATTTGCTGCCCCATGAAAGCTTAAATCTTTACCTGGGCTTGTTATCCATGCCCACCATACTAGCCGTCATCGTGTATTTCAAAGTGATCCTCGTAAGCAATAGGAAAAATCAGGAACTGGAGGATAGCATCGCTGAACTTTTAGAAAAAGAAACTGCATTGAACGACCACAGCAGCACAGTTACCAACAACAATTGCAAATACCAAAAATCAAACCTTGACGATGATAAATATCAGGTCCTGGCGTCGCGCATAAAAATATATGTGCAGCAGGAGAAGCCCTATTTGGATATGGATTTTACAGCTGCCCAATTGGCAGAAAGTCTTGAAGTTTCCC
Organism: Sphingobacterium lactis; assembly: GCF_011046555.1. Taxonomy (NCBI): domain Bacteria; kingdom Pseudomonadati; phylum Bacteroidota; class Sphingobacteriia; order Sphingobacteriales; family Sphingobacteriaceae; genus Sphingobacterium; species Sphingobacterium lactis. The sequence continues at coordinate 5,321 of NZ_CP049246.1, read as the reverse complement.
AACATGATCTTTCCATTGCCATAAATCAATATCTCGACAGTACGTTCTATGAATATATCAACGGATTGCGGATTCAATATTTTTTATCCCAAATCGACCGGGTCATTGCTGGAGAAATGACTATCCTCGTCTTGGCCTATACGTCCGGATTCAGTTCCAAATCTACCTTCAATAAATATTTCAAACTGTTGGTTGGGAGTTCGCCATCCGCGTATATAGATCAGCATGTTAAGGAGCAGCAGGCAAATTCTTTGTTGCTGGATTAGTTGTTTAATATTTAGTTAATAATTTAATTAAATAAACAAAACAATACATAACTCACTGTTAATAAGTTGATTAGTGTAGTGTTATTGTAGGTGCATAGGTCTACCAATTTGGACGGACGTTCCAATCCTCTCGAAATAGTTGTTTTGGCCATCAAATTAATAAAAACATGAAACCAAAAGAATTATTAACAAGAGGGCATGGTAGCTGGCTACTATTGCTGTTGTTTCTTTTCAATTTGCAGTTGGCTTTTGCCCAAACGTTCACCATTAAGGGGCGCGTGTTGGATGAAGAGGGGAAACCCGTAGCTGGGGCAACTGTAAGTGTACAGGACAGTGACCGGAAAGTATTATCCGATGCCAAGGGTTTATTTACACTTGTTGCCGACAAAGGTAGCATGCTGCGTATCACCGCATTGGGCTTTACCACCAAGCGCGTGGAAGTAAATCAAACAGAAATGAATGTCCGTTTGGAAGAGGAAACCAACGTCTTGGATGAAGTTGTGGTAACCGCGATGGGGATCAAGCGCGAAACCAAGAAATTGGGCTACGCAGTTCAAGAAGTTAAGGGCGATGAGGTCAATAAGGTTCGCGATGCCAATCCCTTGAATGCGATGGCGGGAAAGGTGGCCGGTCTGACCATTGGTGCCAGTACAGAAATGCTGGGCCGTCCTGAAATCGTGCTCCGCGGAAGCAAGGATTTACTTTTTGTGGTCGATGGTGTTCCGATCAACTCCGATACCTGGAACATCAGCCCGGATGACATCGAGAGCTATTCGATCCTAAAAGGCCCGAATGCCGCGGCACTTTACGGTTCACGAGGAATCAATGGAGCAATTGTGATCACGACCAAGAGAGGAAAAGGATCGGAATTTTCAGGCAATAATTGGCGTGTTGATTTCAACAGTACCAACCAGATGGAGAACAGCTTCATTGTCCTGCCGGAAAGCCAATCTGAATATGGCCGTGGTACACGTTTTATGTACTCGTATGGCGATAAACTATACGATAATGACCAACGACTTCCGACGTGGGGACCACGTTTTGAAGGGCAGTTGATCCAGCAATACGATAGCCCATGGGATGCGGAGAAGAAAAAGCGTTCTGCTACGCCGTGGGTATCGCGAGGTGCCAAAAACTATGAGAATTTTGTGCAGACCGGATTGTTGTCGACAAATAATCTATCATTTGCCAAGGCAGGTGATGATTTCGATATGCGTGTTTCCTACTCACATACCTACCAAAAGGGCATCTATCCCAATACGAAATTGAATGCCGATAACTTCAGCCTGACATCAGGATTTGATATCAACGACAAATTTCGTGTGGAGGGTAACCTGAACCTGAACCTGCAGTACACCCCGAATATTCCGGACGTGAGTTATGGCCCGAACAGTTATGCGTATCTATTCCGCGTATACGGATCAGCTGATTTCGATGTCCGCGACCTGAAGGACATCTACAAAGGTCCACAGGGTGTGAAAGATCAGATGCAATATGCACATGAATATGGACGTGTCAATAGCCCCTGGTTTATGGCAAAAGAATGGTTAAGAAGACATGATAAAACAGATATCTACGGAAATTTGAACCTATCCTATAAATTCAATGATGACCTGAAACTATTGGCGCGCACGCAGATCACCACCTGGAATCAATTGCGTTCAGAAAAGGTTCCTCCATCCACGAATTTGAACGGTTATGTGCAATGGTATTCATTCGGCTGGTTCGGTGATTATCGTGAGGATCAACGCCGCCTGTTCGAAAACAATTCTGATCTGACCTTGAACTATAACAAGGATTTGGGGAACTGGTCGATATCCGCATTGGGCGGTCTGGCGACACGTATGTTTAATTTCCATTCCAATTGGACGACAACCCGTGGCTTGGTAATCCCGAAATTGTACAGTTTCTCCAATTCCCAAAGTCCCGTATTGGAATACAACTATACCGCGAATATGATGGTATATAGTGGATTCTATTCCTTCGATATCGGATATAAAAATTACTTCAACCTGAACAGTACTGGCCGTGTGGATAAGCTGTCAACACTTCCTGACAACAACAATACATTCTTCTATCCATCGCTTTCCTTGAGCACTGTGGTGAATGACTACATCAATATGCCAAATGCGATCGATATGTTGAAATTCAGGGCGTCTGTTGCCGAGGTTAAAGGTGGACTTACTTCACCGACGGTAAAATCTGCCATTACAGCGATCACCGGTGTTGACCTGACTTCTCCAGGTCGCGGTGTATTGGGCTATGGTCAGGATCTACAGACGGTATATGATGGACCAAGCTATGCCAACCAGAATGCGTATACAGTATTCAGTTATTATGGCGGTATGCCAGCGGTGGATTTCTCCAGCACGATTGCCAATCAGAATCTGAAACCATACAATAGACTATCGTATGAATTCGGTATGGACTTGCGCATGCTGAAAGGCAGAATCGGATTGGATGCGACCTATTTCAGAACAGTGAATGGTCCGCAGATCTATGCATTGAATGTAGCTCCATCCACTAGTTATAGCAGTCGGAACATCAACGGAATTACGACCTTGAACCAAGGTTTGGAGATTTCCTTGAATGCAAACCCGATCAAGAAACAAGATTTCAACTGGGACATCAGTGCCAATTGGAGTACCTTCCGCGAGACCTTGAAGGAGATCTATGCCGGTGAAGATGTATTGACCATGAATGGTCATAACTTCGTTGTTGGCGAGCGCTTGGATGCTATTTACGGCCGTAAATTGGCCAGAGATGGTCAGGGCAATGTGATCCACAATGGTGGTCTACTTTATCCTACGCCATCGGGAATCGGGCAGAATGCACTTCTTGGCCACCTGAATCCTGATTTTACGTTCGGTATCAACAACAACTTCCGTTACAAGAATGTATCCTTGGGTTTCCAGTTTGATGGAAGAGTGGGCGGTTCGATCTTCGATTTTGCCTATGCACAGGCGATGAATGCTGGAACGGCTATCGAAACTGTTCAGGGTGCAATGGGTGAAGCCCGTCGTAAAGAATGGGAATCCCTACGCGATAATGGAAAGATTACACCACACTACATCGGTGAAGGGGTGAAGATCGTATCCGGTACACCAATCTTTGAAGGTGGCGAGATCAAGAATCTTGATGAGTTGAAATTTGCACCGAATGACGTTCCTGTAGCCCTGCAGAGTTACATCACAGGATCCAATGGTCTATTGGGAAGTACCGAGTACTTCATGATCGATCGTTCTTTCGCCAAACTTCGTGAGGTGAGTATCGGTTATACCTTGCCACAGAAATTCTTGCGCAAAGGATTTATCCGCTCTGCTAGTATCTCCTTGGTTGGTAGAAACTTACTTTATTTCGCACAGCGTAAGGATATGGACTTGGATAGCTATGCTTCCGGTTTCAACTCATCCGACCGCAGAGCTTCCGGTTCAAAAGGAACAGTTGGCCTACAGAGTGCCGTGCCTCGTCGCTACGGATTCAACCTTAATCTTAGTTTCTAATCTCATAGCATAATTTCAAATGAAAATGATAAAATATTCTGCTGCACTATGTGTTTTAAGTGCAGCATTATCCCTAACGGGTTGTAAGAAGGGGGATCTACTGAGCAACCCCAATGCATCCAACAGAGCAACGCCGACTTTGGTGTTGAGTAACCTGACAGCGAATATGGCTTCCGCTGATGAAAAGCCTTTTGCTGGTGCCCACCGGACCAACCAATATTTGGTGTCCAATACCTCATACTATTGGGGGACCAACTTTTACAATTGGACAAACTCCAACCATCGCTACGATATCATGCGTTACGCCACAAAATTGGAAGAAGAGGCGAAAAGACAGTATGGGGAGACTGCCAATGTTTACATGGGGTTGGCGAAGTTTTTCCGTGCCTATTCCGGGATCTGGTTATCCCAACGGGTAGGAGATATCCCTTTCTCCCAAGCTGGCGACCCAAATAACCTGACGCCGAAATACGATAGCCAGAAAGATGTATATGCGGCAGCCTTAAAATTGTTGGAGGAAGCAAATGGGATATTTGATGATCTGATCGCTAAAAAAGTGATCTCACCGAATAATTTGCTGGACGCGAAGGGTGATATCTTTAAATTAACCAATGCACAATGGCAAAAGGTGATCAATGCATTCCGAATACGGATCCTTATCAGCTTGAGTAACCGTGCGGACGATACACCGGATCTTGCGGTGAAACAAAAGTTGAGTGAGATTTTGGCGAATCAAACGAAAAACCCACTCATGGATGGAAATACGGACAACATGGTTTACCGTTCCAATCAGTCCTTCAATCCGTATGGCCCATTTTTTTATCGTCCATACAGCTATGGGGTGAACATTTCGAAGACACTATTGGATATTACCACAAGTACCAAAGATCCGCGGACGTATATTTTTGCGACTCCTGCACCGGCGCAATACAACCGTCAGGGTGGAAAAACCATCAATGATTTCACGGCGTATGTTGGTGCGAGTACCAATGAGACGCAGGCCGTTCTCTTCGCCCAAACGGATACCGATGGTGGATCCACGGCTGGAGATAAGAGTGCTTACTCCTATATCAATGATCGACGCTACTTCCGCGCGCAGGATGGATCCGGAACGGAGCATTATATCCTGTTCAGCTATGCAGAAATGTGTTTCAATATTGCAGAAGCACTCCACAGACAATGGGCAACGGGAGATGCAGAGGAATGGTACATGAAAGGCGTGCAGGCATCCCTTCGGCTGTATGGTTTGGTGCAGGGTTCCAAAGTAACGGTAGGCGATCGCCTGGGCCGGAGTTTAGGCACAGTCACTATTGATATCAATGGCTTTTTAGGACATCCTGAATTGAAATATAAAGGCAGAAATACAGCTGGTCTGCGTCAGATCCTTTCGCAAAAGTACGTCGCTTTCTTCTGTCAGGCGGGATATGAACCTTTTTACAACTGGTTGAGAACAGGGTATCCGCAATTCCAGGAGGGTGGTTCCGGCATCGGTACTTCCGATAATAAAATCGCAAGGCGATGGATGTATCCACAGGACGAGATTTCCTACAAC